>VXTR01000047.1 GCA_009837355.1 Chloroflexota bacterium
GGCTTGCTCACAGTCTACACCCCAACCGGCATCCCGACTTTTGAGACAGGCTCATGCTGAGGTCCCTGGGCCAGAAGACGCCTTCGGCGAAGCCGCTCACCAGCTCCTCGTGGCTGATGCCTAACAACCCCTGAAACACCTCCTTGTTGTGCCCGCCGATCAGGGGACCCGACCGGCTGTTGACTGCCGGCGTCTCCGACATCTTGAAGGGAGCGTTCTGAAGCGGCCAGGTACCCAGCGCGGAGTGATTCGCGTCCCGATAGATCTCGCGATGCCTGAGCTGGGGATCGCTCTCAACCCGGTCCTGGCTGCTTTGAACGGGCATGGCCGGCACTCCCGCCGCCTGGCACCGCTCCATGATCTCGTACTTGCCCAGCGTCCTGGTCCACGCCTCTATACCCTGGTCCATCTCTTCCTGGCGCTCCAGGCGACCTTCAAGGGTGGCAAACTTCCCGGTGGTGGCCCAGGCGGGAGATCCCATTACTTCTACCAACTTCCGCCATTCATCGTCGGAGAAGCAGGCCAGGGCGCACCAGTCGTTGTGTTCCTCCGGACTGGTCTTGTAAGCGTTGTGCGGCGCTCCGGTCCGTCCCCGGTAGTTGTCCACCAGGGGAGTGCCGGGCCAGTGAGCGCGGTTGCCCGGCGGGTAACCTTCTCGCATGGTGGAACGACCATTGGCCTGGATGTCCAGAAAAGCGGAACCATTGAGGGGGACGCCAAGGATCCACTGGGAACTGTCGACATGCTGTCCCTGGCCGGTCATGTTGCGATGGTAGATGGCGCTCAGAGCATACATGGCCCCGTACAATCCGCCGGTGTCGTCCAGGTAGGACCAGCCCCAACCGGCAGGCGGCTTGTCTGGCAGGCCTGACGTGTAGGTCAAACCGGAGAGGGCTTGCGCGATGGCTCCCATGGTTTGATAGTCCCGGTCCCGACCCGTGTGGCCGAAGCCGGACATCGAGAGGTAAATGATGTCAGGCCGGAGCTTCTTCATATCCTCGTAGCCCAGCCCCCACCGCTCCAGTACGCCGTAGGCGAAGTTCTCGATGACGATGTCGGACATGGCCACCAGGCGGCGGGCAAGGTCAATGCCTCGTGCGGTGCGAGTGTTCAGGGTGACGCTCAACTTGTTGGAGTTGGTGTCGCTGAAATGGCCGTCGGTGTTGAGATTGGGCGAAAAGCCCTCGGGAGTGCCCGCTCCCGTCGCAATGTTGGCGCCCCGAGTATTGGGGCTCTGCGGCCACTCAACCTTGATGACCTCGGCTCCCAGCGCTCCCAGCCATCGGGTGCACCAGGGACCCGCCCGGACCCAGGTGAAGTCCAGCACTCGGATTCCTGCCAAAGCTCCCGGCGTGGTTGGCGCTTCTGCTCCGCTCTGCACCATCGGATCACCTCCCAGCTATGGATGTATGAAGGTAAACACGCCTTATTCTAACCCAATGTGGTCGATGGAAATACCCAAAAAACCGGGAAGGCCGATTAAGTAAAGTCCCAGCAAGTGGTGTAAGAGGAACAGGGTGGCAAGAAGGCGGCCACCGCGTCATCCTGATCGGAACAACAAGTAACCCGATAAGGGAGAACAGCGATGGCCAAGAACAGCATGGCCCTTTTCGAACTGATACGCAAGCGCGGCATGGACGGCGACGTGGACTTTCTACGGGAAGCTCTGCAGGTGCTGGTGGAGGGGATTATGGACGCCGAGGTGGCGGCGCAGATTGGCGCTGACCACGGGGAGCGTAACGCGGAGTACGTTACCTACCGCAACGGCTATCGCAACCGGCCCTGGGACACCCGGGCGGGCACGATGAAACGCGAAGACGATCGAAACGAGCCTTTGGTCGTTTAGCCGCAGAGTCGTCTCTTCGATTTCAGTTTCTCCCTCGAAGCGTTGGGACGGTTCCCGCATACACTCCCTCAACCGGTGCGTCAGATATCGCGCCGCGTCTTCTGTTACGGCCTTGCCCTGCTCGCTCGGCGGGGCCATTTGTGCCCACTTGTTGGCCTCCAGCAGCACTTCGCTAACCAGACTGGGGTGCTGGTAGACGCTTTGAAATCGGTTACAGGAAGTCTTGCGGTCAGGTAGGGTGATGTTTGGGTTGAACCCGCACAGGCTGCCTAGACGGCTTTGGGGGTCGCCCACTTCGCGCCACAGGCCCGCCGTGGTGGGACGATCCTCGGGGCGGGTGGCCAGGCACCAGAGGGGCCACAGGACGAGACGGATGGTCGGGGCCATCTCTTTGAGCTTGGGCCCGCGTCTTTAGGGTCCGACGACCGCTTCCTATATCCTAGATTTGAGTGGCCACTCGGGCCCTAGATTACTCCTGTAGTCGCTCCCCGGTCTCTTGGCGGGCATACAACATCCGGAGGCGAATCTTCACCACTTGGTACGGCGATGGGGACCGTCAGCCTCGGCGGTCGCAACCCTCCAAGTTTTCTGCTGCTTGGCGACCCGGGAGAGGTGTCGTCTTTCAGATTCGTTGGATTTGCAATTTCCGCGGACGTCCGGCCACCCTGACGCCAGCGTGGTTCCACGCACGTCAAATTGCCATAGCTTCGTCGATCGCCTCGTGAGGGTTCCGGCATTGCCACGCGGGGAGACGGCTTTTCACGGTAGCAGGAGTTCAGGATGGCGTTGGATGACTGTGCCTTGGGGCGGTTCATGTCCACGTTTCCTCTTGCAGAGTTACACGGATTGTAATCAGCTCGGTGGGCATCATCTGCAATCTGAGAGAATGCCGTATTTTCAGGTTGAAAATAGAGCCACATGTCCGGGTAGTGAATGCATTCGGATCAAACGTGGTGGTACCGGCCCACGACTGCTGGGAAGCGGAGGCTTGGAATCGGTCTTCAATATGAGAGGACGAGCCAACTCGCCCCGTGCCACAGCTCGGGAAAATGAATCTTGAGTTGGACCCGGGCGAGCAGCCCTGGTGGGATTGGAACGGCCGGGTGCCTGGGAGATGAGGGGAGAAGCACCGCGTCTAGCTCTTCGCTAAGGATCTGACCCGGTTTGGTTCGGTCAAAGGACCGACCGATGGGAGAATACCAAATCGACCGACTTGGCAATAGTCTCAAAGATTGGGTTTGTTTGACTTGCAACCGTCGGCCGGAGTATCGTGCCGTTTCGGGCGCACGTGGCGGCGGTGGCACGGTTTCAACGGCGCATCGACTCCCGTCTAACCTCCACCCATTGAGGCGGCAGTCCGTTGGCGCGAATCTCCAACTTACCGGTGCTGGTGGTCCTCCAGGACCGGAACTTCCAGTATCTGTGGGCAGCCCGGTGGATCCACGAGATCTCCCGCCGCATGGAACTGATCGTCCTGGGTTACCTCCTCCTGGAGTTGACGAATTCCGCGTTCGCGGTCGGGTTGATCTCGGTCTTCCTCAACGGGCCCAGACCGCCTCTTTCCTTGGTGGCAGGCATGCTGGCGGACCGCATGGACCGCTGGTGCATTATGGTCGGCACCCACACCAGCTACCTGATCATTGCGGCCGGCCTGCTGGCGCTGCTGGTTCTCAATCTGGTGGAACCGTGGCACGTCTTCCTCGCCATCCTGTTGCAGGGAACGACCAAGGTTCTCGACGACCCAACGCGGCGTGCCGCGCTTTTTGATCTGGCCGGCCAGGACCGCATCGCTCACGCCATGTCGCTGGAGAGCATCACCAACAACGGCGGCAAGATCATCGGGCCCATAATTGGCGGGGTAATGGTCCAATTCTATGGCTTCTCCGCCGCGTTCGTCGTCCTGGTGGTCCTCGACTTTGTGGCGATCCTGTTCATTTTGAAGATGCGTTTGCCGGAAGGTCTCTCCCCGTTGCTCAGGGACACCGCTTTCTGGGATGGCATCAAATCGGGTATCGGCCACTCCTTCTCTAACAAATTCGTGCTGGGTGTCCTGATCATATCGCTGGTAATGAACGGGATGGTCTTTCCCTTGCAGTACTTCATCCCGGTCGTGGCCACCGACGTCCTGAAGGTGGGAGAGGCGCTGGGCGGCGTCCTGGGCGCGGCGGAAGGCATCGGAGCGTTTCTTGGCGCCATAGTCATCGGAGGACGCAGCAGATTCACGTTCCACGGGCGATACTTCGTTATCGGGGCGTTGTGCGTCGGCACGGGCGTTGCCATCGTCGCGTGGTCGCCCTGGTTCATCGTCTCTTTCCTGGTGCTCCTGAGCGCCGGCATGGGTCAGTCGGGGTTCAGCGTCATGCAGAGCACCATCCTGCTGCTGTCCTCGCCCGCCGAAATGCGCGGCAGGATCATGGGATCCTCGGGCCTGGTGAATGGGGTGGGGCACGTCTTCGGCGCCATCGAGGTGGGCGCCATCGCCCAGGCGTTCAGCATTTCTCTAGCCATCGGCGTTAACGCCGGCGTTGGCATCCTGTTCATGCTGCCGGTCATCCTGTTCACACCCCTGGTGTGGCGTCCCGTTGAGTTGTACCGCCGCCCTGAGGCCGCCACCTCAACCGTTCATGGCAACTGATTCGGACGACGCCGAGTATCCGGCGGTCTCACCAACTCGTAGACGGAATGGTGGCGGCGAGCCATGACCTGCGCCGGCGGCTCAACGTCGTTTGACTCGCGGCCTCCCGTCGGCGTATCGTGCCGGCTCCAGGCGCGCAGGCCACCGCGCAAGGCTCATCCGGAATCACGCCTTTGCCCGCATCCTCGCGCCCATTGAGGCGGCAGTCCCTTGGCGCGGATCAGCAACATTCCGGTCCTGGTCATCCTGCGGGACCGGAACTTTCAGTTCCTGTGGGCGGCGCGGTGGATCCACGAGATCTCCCGGCGCATGGAACTTATTGTGCTGGGCTACCTCATCCTGGAACTCACCGGCTCAGCCTTCGCCGTGGGCTTGATCTCCGTTTTCCTCAACGGGCCGCGCCCGCCGTTGTCCCTGGTGGCCGGGATGCTCGCCGACCGTCTCGACCGCTGGCGCATCATGGTGGGGACGCACGTGGTCTACCTGTGCATCGCGTCATTCCTGCTGGCGCTTTTGTTTCTGCAATGGGTGGAGCCCTGGCACATCTTCATGGCCATCCTGTTGCAGGGCACCGCCAAGGTGCTCGACGACCCCACCCGCCGCGCGGCACTGTTCGACATCGCCGGTCAGGACCGCATCACCCATGCCATGTCGCTGGAGATGATCACCAACAATGGTGGCAAGATCATCGGCCCGGTCATCGGCGGCTTCATGGTGCAGTTCTACGGGTTCACCGGAGCATTCGCGGTCCTGGTGGTTCTCGATCTCGTGGCGGCTTTCCTGATCTTCAAAATGCGCCTCCCGGAAGGTTCCTCCCGGATGGTGCGGGACACCGCTTTCTGGGACGGCATCAAATCGGGCATCGGCCATTCATTCTCCAACAAGTTCGTGCTGGGCGTCCTGACCGTCTCGCTGCTGATGAACGGCATGGTCTTTCCCCTGCAATACTTCATTCCGGTGGTGGCGACCGATGTTCTGAAAGTTGGTCCGGCCCTAGGCGGCATACTGGGCGCCGCCGATGGTATCGGCTCGTTTCTCGGGGCAATCATCCTGGGAGGCCGCACCAGATTCACGTACCACGGCAGGTACTTTGTCATCGGCGCCCTGATCATCGGCGCCGGCGTCGCCATCGTCGCGTGGTCGCCCTGGTTCGTGGTGTCCTTCCTCGTGCTCCTCTGCGGCGGCATGGGCCAGTCCGGGTTCAGCGTCATGCAGAGCAGTATCCTGCTGCTGTGTTCTCCACCCGAGATGCGCGGCCGCATCATGGGATCCCAGGGGCTGGTGAACGGCGTGGGCCATCTCATCGGCGGCGCCGAGATTGGCGCGATCGCCCAGGCGTTCAGCATTTCCATCGCCATCGGCATCAACGCCGGCGCCAGCCTGCTGCTCATGCTCCCGGTGATCATATGGACGCCGCTGGTCTGGCGGGCTGTTGAAGCTTACCGCCGTCCTGACCCGGTCAACACAGCCCCGGCTTAAGTGAATCAAAGGTGGTACTATTACCACGCGTCAACCCGGTGCAAGCGATTGTCCACCAAAACTGAAATACGAACGGAAACAGCAACAGCAGCCGAGTTGCTGCAGCGCGCTTCCGCGCTGGTTCCCGCTCTCAGAGAGCGCTCCGCTCATGCCGAGCAATTGCGCCGGCTTCCCGACGATAACGTTGCCGACCTGCTGGCGTCCGGCGTTTACCGCATCGGCGTTCCCCGTCGGTTCGGCGGCTTCGATGTCGACTACGCGGTCTGTGTGGACGTGGCGGAGGAGTTGGGCCGCGGCTGTCCATCCACCGGTTGGTGCTACGGGGTCTGGGTGGCCCACGCGTGGCTCATTGGATACTGGCCCCTGCTCGCCCAGGAAGAGGTCCTGGGAGCCAACCCCGACGCGCTCATCGCCAGTTCGTTGAACATCGGCAGGTCCACCTGCACGCCCGTTGACGGCGGCTATCGGGTCTCCGGCCGTTGGGAGTTCTCCAGCGGCTGCGACTTCTCCGGCTGGGTGATGCTGGGCGTGCCCGGAATCGGCGAGCGCAACTGGGCCCTGATTCCCGACAGCGACTTCGAAATCGAGGACACCTGGTTTGTGTCCGGCCTCCGCGCCACCGGCAGCAAGGACATTGTCGTCCACGACGCCTTCGTGCCGTCCCATCGCATCCTGGACGTTGCCACCGCCGGCGACGGCGATTACAGTGGGTGGGAGTTGCACCAGCAGGTCCGGTACCGCGCGCCCGTCCCCACCCTGCTTGGTTGGGACCTGGTCGCGCCCATGCTGGGCATCGGCCAGGGGATGATAGACGAATTCATCGCCCGCCTGTCTGGCACTTCCGGCCCGGGCCGCACGCCGAGTCCCACGCGGTCCACATCCGTCTGTCCCAGGCCTCAGCCGAGGTTGACGCCGCCCGGGCGCTGGTCAAGCGCGACGTCCGTGAGATCCTCGACCGGGCCGAGGCGGGTTCAGGCTTCCCAACGCTTGATCGCGCCAGGTACCGTCGTGACAAAACCTTCGCCATCCAACTCTGCCTGCAGGCGATCAACCCGCTCTTCGACATCAGCGGCGGCCACGCCCTCTTCGATTCCGTCGCCTTGCAACGATTTCACCGCGATGCCCACGCCGTCGGGCACCGCGACACCCTGATCATGGATTTCGGCGGTCAGCAGTTCGGCCGGGTCGACCTCGGGTTGGACCCGGATGGAGCGATATAACCCGCCGACGGGACTCGTAATGCATCACAAATCAGCAGCGCTCAACACTCGGCAAAGAAGGAGTTGACATGGTTATCCAGCAAGCCGCCCACAACCTGGAACAGGGCGACGTCGCTCTCCCTGACACCGGCCGTCCCGTGGTGCGTTCCAATGAGGGCGTCATCTCGTCGGGCCATTACCTCACCTCCATGGCCGGCATGCGGATGCTCATGGCCGGCGGCAACGCCTTCGACGCGATGGTCGCGGCCAGCCTCGCCGCCGCCGTGGTGGAACCCATCGCGTCCTATTCGCTGCTTGCCGAGGGCGTGTTCATGCTCTACGACTCGGCCAGCGGGGACCTCACCTCCCTCAACGGGCAGGGCGGCGCTCCCGGCGCCGCCACTCCCGAGTTCTACCGTTCTCGTGGGCACGAGCGGATTCCCACCGGCCCGGGCATGGACGCACCGCTGTCCTTCACCCAGCCGGGCATCGTGGACGCGTTCATCAACATGCTGGAACGCTACGGCGCCCTCTCCTTCGCCGAGGTGGCCGCGCCGGCCATCAGCTACGCCGAGGACGGCATCCCCCACTACGAATACATGCTGGAACGCCTGCGTTCTCCCTCCGGACAGGAGCAGTTCGACAATTTCCCGCCCGGTGGTTGGGAGGTGTTCTACGACAACCGTGAGGTTCCGCCTCCGGGCGCGCTCATGGTCCAACCGGGCCTCGCCAACACCCTCAAAACCATGCGCGACGCATCCCTGGCCGAAACCGGCTCCCGCAGCGCCAGCCTTCAGGCCGCTCGCGATGCCTTCTATTGCGGCCCCATCGCTAGGCAGTTCGTAGACTCGACGCAGGCAGTCGGCGGCATCTTCACCATGGAAGACCTCGCCGGATACCACAGCAAGTTCGCTGGACCCGTCACCACCACCTTCAACGGCCACCAGGTCTGGGGACAGGACACGTGGACCCAGGGGCCCATGCTGATGCAGGCCCTCAATATCCTCGAGAACTTCGACCTGCATGCCATGGGACACAACAGCCCCGCATACATCCACACCGTCGCGGAAACGCTCAAGCTGTGCTTCGGCGACCGCGAGGCGTTCTACGGCGACCCCGACTTCGCCAACGTCCCCATCGACGGCCTGCTGTCCAAGGAATACGCCGCCGAACGCGCCCAGCTCATCGACCCCGAGGGCGCATATCCTGCCCAACCCCAGCCGGGCGACCCGTGGAAATACTCCCGCCTCAGCGGCAAGACGGCTCCCCAGGTGATGGCGGAACCCAGCTACGCCGGCCCCGACTCATCAGCCGACGACGGCACCACGCACGTATCCGTCCTGGACAAGCACGGCAACCTCGTGTGCGGCACAATCAGCGGCGGGTCCTTCTCCAAGTCGGTATTCTTCCCCGAGCTTGGCGCCTGCCCCAGCACCCGCATCGAAATGTTCAACTGCGAGCCGGGCCACCCCAACGTCGTGGAACCCGGCAAGCGCCCGCGCACCACGCTGGTCAACTACATCGTCGCCAAAGACGGCCAGCCGGTCATGACCGTTGGCTGCCCCGGTGGCGACAACCAGGTGCAGGGCAACCTCCAGCTCATCCTCAACTCGCTGGTGTTCGGCATGGACCCCCAGCAGGCCGTTGAGTCTCCCCGCTTCGCCACCTCCGGCAACGTCAACTCCTTCTATCCCCACGAGTATTTCCCCGGTCAGCTGGACCTGGAAGCGGAAATACCCGAGCGCACCGCCGATGCGTTGATGGTCTTCGGCCACCGGATTCGTCGCACCGCCAACTGCGGCCTCGGCGCAACCGTCTCGGTTCGCGACCCTGAAACCAGGTCCCTCAGCACCGGAGCCGACCCCCGCCGCGCCTGCTACGCCCTGGCCCTGTGACGAGGCCGGTCCCGGTCCCTTTCGATCGTCACGCCATCGCCTTGGAAACGGAGTAGGGGCGAATAATCATTGTCGGCGTGGTCGCCAACTGCCTGCCCGACGCTCGTCCCAATCCGAACCACAGGGCAGTGAGCAGGCATAACCCGCCGGCAACGCTGATCGATGTCGACCAGCCCACCCAGCCGGCCGCGGCCGCCAGCGGCAGCGCACCCAGCGGCGACTCCGAGGAGGACCGGGCGCTGCGACGTGGGAGCCGAATCCAGTAAACGGAGAAAACGCTTGCCAGGTAACACGACCCGTTCAGAAACAGCGCCGTGCCAATGCTCCAGTGATCGATCACCAATCCGACCAGCGGCAGACCGACGATCCGCCCTATGTGCACCGCCGCGTTGAAGTGGGCCACCGCGCCCACCGTGAGCTGGATTGCCATCAAAAACCGCGCTCGGGTGGTATCATCGGGGCATCAATCAAGCGGAGGGTCTAACTATGGACATCGGAGTCACCGCCAGGGCTTCCAGCAATTCGGTCGACCCGGCAGAGTTGGCCAAACGGGCTGAGGAACTCGGGTTTGAGTCGTTCTGGCTACCCGAGCACCCAATCCTGCCAGTGCATACGACGTCGCGATACGGCGGCACACCCGATGGATCAATCCCGCCCTCAATGGCCGACATCGGCGATCCGCTCATCGCCCTGTCCATGGCAGCGGCTGCTACCAGCACCATCAAGCTGGGCACCGCCATCAGCCTGGTGCCGGAGCACAACCCGCTGATGCAGGCCAAGCAGATCGCAACGCTGGACAAGTTCTCCAATGGCAGGTTTCTGTTCGGCATCGGCGCCGGCTGGCTGCAGGAAGAGACCGAGATCATGGGCGGCAACTTCCCCCGTCGCTGGGGCCAGACTCGCGAGGCCATCCTGGCCATGAAGGAACTCTGGACCAAAAACGAAGCCGAATTTCATGGGCGCTTTTACGACTTTCCACTGGTCATGTGCTCGCCCAAACCCGTGCAACAGCCCCATCCCCCGGTATTCCTCGGCGGTTTCGCTGCCAACGTGTTCAAGCGCGTCGTTGCATGGGGCGACGGCTGGATGCCGGTGCGCGTTACCGAGGAACAGGTCAGGGCCGGCCGGGCCACCATGGACGAGTTGGCTGAGGCAGCCGGCCGCGACCCCAGCACCATTCAGCTAATCGTCTCCAACGTCACGCCCGACCGGGGAGTCATCGCCGGGTATGAGGCAGCCGGCGCCAACCGCGTCACGGTCGCCCTCCCGCCCGACGCCGGTCCCAACGGGCTTGACGAGTTGGAACGCCTGGCGGAGCAGGTTATCGGCTGATATCCCATCGCCCTCTATGGGAGAGGGTTGGGGTGGGGGTGCAACTTCTATCCTTTCACACCGATGTCGCACCCTCCGGCGCCGGCCCGCGCTCCAGCAGTTCCAGCCAGTTGCCGTCAGGGTCCTGCATGTAGCAGCCCTTCCGCGCCGCCGGATACACCGGATTGGGACGCTCGGCCGGCGGGCTGACGAACCGGACGCCCTTCGCCGAAAGTTCCTCGTAAAAGGCGTCCAGATCGTCCACCATGACGCCCAGGTGCGTCGCCCCCACTTGGAATCGCTGGGGCATTTCAACTGGTACCCCCGGCGGATTCAGGTACTGGATCAGCTCCACCGAGTGCCGCATGTCGCGCGGCCCCAGGTACACGATGTGCAACCGTGCGTCGGGGTAACCGACCAGCTCCGATATGAACTCGCCCTCCAGTATCTGGTCCCGTTCGATGCCGAGGCCCAGCATGTCCCGGTAAAACGCCAGGGAACGCTCCATGTCGCTGACCACAAACCCGGTGTGGTTCATCCATTGAACTTCCATTGATATGAACCTCCCCTGGCATCAATCAACGTTACCGTCCTTCCTTCACATAGTCGGCGCATTTCTCACCGATCATGATCGTCGTGGCGTTGGTGTTGGCCCGGATGCAGTCCGGCATGATGGACGCGTCCGCCACTCGCAAGCCCCGCACGCCCTTGACCTTCAGGTGTTGGTCTACCACCGTCAGCGGGTCCGAATCCGGCCCCATCTTGCAGGTGCCGGACACGTGGTGCGACGTTCCGGAGTTCTTGCGCAGCCAGTCGTCCAACAGGTCGTCGGATGCTAACTCCTCGTCAGAGGGCATCAGCCGCTCCTCGATCAGGTCGGAGAACGGGGGCTTTTCCGCCATCCGCACCCCCAGCCTGATCGCCTCGCGCATCCGCCGCAGGTCCTCCGGTTCCTGGTAGTAGTTGTAGTTCAGGTTGGGCTGCACGTGTGGGTCGGTGGATTGCAGGGTCAGCTCACCCTGCCCCAGTGCCAGCTGCAGGCTCGCGCCCATGCCGATGTAGTTCAGGTCCTCGTCGATGGCTACGTGCGCCGGTCGGTGCTCGCTGGTCATCAGGTTGGGACTCAGCTGCATGTCGTTGCGCAGGTCGGAACCCTCCACGGTGTAGCGCAGGCCCACCTGGATCACCGGAGCCTGCACGTCCGGCTTCTCGCCTTTGGCCAGGTACAGCACCGAAGCGGCGGGATGGTCGCGCAGGTTCTTGCCCACGCCCGGAGAGTCATTCACCACCGGAATGCCCAGGCTGCGCAGGTGCTCCGCCGGTCCGACACCCGACAGCATCAGCAGCTGCGGCGACGCGACGGCCCCGCTGCTCACGATGATCTCGTCGGCCTCCATATTGAAGACTTCGCCGCCGCTCTCGGCCTCAACGCCCACCGCTCGTGTTCCATCGAAAATGACGCGCCGGGCCGTGACGCCGCACCGGATGGTGAGATTCATCCGGTGCCGCGCGATATCCAGGTAGTTGATCGCCATGCTCATGCGCACGCCGTCAATCGTGTTTCGCGCTCGCGGTGACACTCCCGTCGACTCTGGATGGTTCTGGTCTTCGTCCCGTGGAAAACCCTCGTCCAGGCAGGCCCGCTCGAACGCCGCCGAGTGTGGCAGCCATTCGTTTCGGGGGGCGCGCCGCACGGGCACCGGCCCGTCGGAGCCATGAAAGTCGTCCCCACCGAAGTCCAGGTCTGTCTCGAGCTTGTTGAAATAGGGCAGCACCTGGGTGAAGCCCCACTCGTCGTTGCCCCATTCCGCCCAGCGGTCGTAGTCTTCCGGGATCCCCCGGAACAGCACCTGTCCGTTCACCGCGCTGGATCCGCCCGTCGCTTTGCCCCGCGGAATCACCAGTTCGGTCTGGTCTTCGGTGATCTTTGCGGTGTAGCCCCAGTTGTGCGGCCCGTACGCCGACAGCCACACGTTGTTTCCCATCTTGAGATCGTCCGGCAGGTGCTCGAACACCGGATAGTCCGGCCCAGCTTCCAGCAGCAGCACCGTGCGATCGGGATCCTCCGACAATCGGCTGGCGATGGTGCAGCCGGCCGAACCGCCGCCCACCACGATTACGTCATACTTCATGCTTGACCTCCCGCTTGCAGTCCGACCTGTGGTCGTTGCGTGTCTTTCCAACGCGCCTAATAATACCCAACGACCGGGTACCCCGCATAGCACCACCGCCGCAGCTTCGGACGCATACCGCCGGACCGGTCGCAATCCTGAGCCGCTGTCGGTGGGTAATGGCAGACACGTCCTTGGCCCGCGGCACGGCCCGCGCCACCGACACCAGGCGAAGCGGCAGAGCGCGGGGTTTCTCGGCACGGGGTTTCTCTCTACGGCGTATCTCGGCGATAGTTACCCTAAGATGTCTGCATGCAGGACGCTCCGGATGGTTCATAATCCGGCTCATCCCGTTTATCCTGTGTATCCAGATTGAACTACACCCCAGGCCGCACGGCCCCCGCTCCGTAGGTGAACCGATGCCATATCTCGAACTGAACGGCGAGAACTTCCACTGCCACGTGGACGATTATTCCGACCCCTGGCGGGCCGCAGAACCGGTGCTGCTCCACCATTCCGCCGGCGGCAACCTGCATCGCTGGCGGCCGTGGGTGCCTGCGCTGGCGCGACGGCACCGGACCGTCCGTTTCGACATGCGCGGCCACGCCGGTACGACCTCGCGCTCCGAGGTTCCTTTCGTGATAACCGAGCTCGCCGCCGACATCGCCCGGGTGATGGACGCTCTCGACGTCGGGAAAACTCACCTCGTAGGAGCCTCCGCCGGCGGCATCGTGAGCCTCCATTTCGCCCACGACTTCCCCGACCGCCTGCACAGCCTTACGCTGGTGGCGTCAACGCCACGCCTGGCCCAGATGGGCGCCGACATGGACGCCAGCGGCTGGGGCGACACGCTGCGACGCGAGGGTACGCGCGCCTGGCTGCTGTCCGATACCGACAAGCGCTTCGGCCCCGACACGCCCCGCGAGGTCATAGACTGGTACGCCGATGAGGGTGCAAAAACCGAGGCATCCCACGTGCTCGCCCTCCAGGCCTGCCTGCTCGCTGCCGACCTCGCCCCGCTGCTCCCTCAAATCAACGTCCCCACGCTGCTCCTCGCCGCCCGCCACGACCCCATCACTCCGCTGGAAGCCCAGCAACTGATGGCTCAGACGATGCCCAACGCCACGCTGGAAATCTTCGACGGCGTGGGGCACAACATGAAGGTGGAGATCCCGGAGACCCTCGCCCGGCACACGCTAGATTTCATTGAAGCCGTCCCCGCATAGACGGACGGCACCCTCGCGACAACCCACCGGGTAGTTGCGGACGCCGTTTGACGGTCTTCGCCGTCGTGCCTAGAATCCGCTCGTGCAAACCTCGCCCGACAACCACGATGCAGTCTGTTGTGTCCCGGGCCGTCCAACGCAGCCTTCCCAACCGGCGAGCCCGCCGTCAACGACCCGCACGCGAAGACGCGACGACAGCATGGTGTCGCTGGCCGGCGGCCGGTACATCATGGGATCCGAGGCCGGCAACGGCTATCCTGCCGACGGCGAAGGGCCGCCCCGTGAGGTCTCGGTGGATCATTTTCAGATGGACGCCGTGGCCGTAACCAACGCCCGATTTCGTCGTTTCGTTCGCGATACCGGTTACGTCACTGACGCCGAGCGGTACGGTTGGTCCTTTGTTTTCTCCGGCTTTGTGTCTCCCGGCACCGCCCGCACCGTCGCCGGGTCGCCAGCGGAAACGCCCTGGTGGCATGCCGTCCCGGGCGCCGATTAGCGGCATCCGGAAGGTCCCGATTCCGCCATACGTCAACGCCTGGATCATCCCGTCGTGCATGTGTCGTGGAACGACGCCAACGCCTATTGCCGCTGGGCCGGCGCTCGTCTTCCCACCGAGGCGGAATGGGAGTTCGCCGCACGCGGCGGCCTGGAGCGCAAGGACTATCCCTGGGGCAACGATCTGACGCCGGCCGGACAGCATTGCTGCAACATCTGGCAAGGAGATTTCCCGACCGGCAACACGTTCCAGTATCGGGAGGTTTCCAGTACGTCGTCACTCTATCGGTGCCCCATTACGAAGCGAGACGGGTACGGATCCGTTTCCGTGCCAATTCCGACGTTCCCGTTGTCTTCTCAGACGGTCCCCAGGATTCCCCCCACCGGTATGGCGACGGAGGGCTTTGCATGTGGTATCCCCACGATCCTGTCGAAAACAGGTGGGTCTTCGACGACGGTCTGCTTGCTCTCATCGGTCTGGTGATCACTCACCTTTTTACATCGAAGCGCTCTTTGAAGAGGGACAACTCCAGCGAACGCCCGTCCCAGAACGCTATGAAGGGATTCTTGGTCTCTCCTTGCTGGCGGCCCAGCATTGCCAGGAAGGAGAAGATAATGCAAAAGACCGTCCCGCCGGCCACGGCGTATATCGAGGAACGATAGAACCAGTCGCGGGGCATTCCGGTCAGCTCGAAAGCCCATACAATCACCGCGATGGCAAACACTAGGATGCCGTTCAGCCGGTAGTTGCGAGGCTCTCCGGTCGCCCGATTGATGACGTAGCCTGTAACCTTCCTTCCCGGCAATATCAGCTGGGCCAGGAAAAAGGCGGCAAAAACCGCCAGCGGGGTGAAAAAGCCCGCAATCGCCTCCGTTTGGGAAAGCTCAAATAGGTGGCTGATGCCAAGCCATTCAATCATAATCGAACACCCCCGGTCTTACGTAACGCAGAACAACACGTCAGCGCCGGGAAAAGTGGGCCCGACAGGGTTCGAACCTGTGACCTGCCGATTATGAGTCGGACGCTCTACCACTGAGCTACGGGCCCACGCCTGTTATCAGCGTAGCCCCCCACGGCCCAATCGTCAAATCCCCAGCCGCTGCCGATAGTCCGGGTCCCACTCCGCCAACTGCCTGCGTTCCACCAACTCCTGCGGGTCCAGCGCCGGCGACGGTTCACCGTCAACGGGCACGTCGGTAATCACCGTGTCATCGGCCCAGCGCGCCACCTGCTCGGCCGGCTTGCCCAGCAGCGCTTCCAGCAAGTCCACGTTGTCCTGCCCGAACCTCGGCGCCGGCCCCCGCACTTCCAGCGGAGTCTTCGACAGCCGATAGGGACGCCCCATGATGATTCGCGTGCCCATCCCCCGTTCCTCTGGGTATTCCACCCGCTCCAGGAAGTTGCGGCTGCGATAATGCGGGTCGAAGTGCACTTCCTTGCCGCTCAACACCGGCCCGGAGGCAATGCCTACCCCTTGCAGCGCGTGCATCAGGTCGTACTTGTCCTGCTGGCAAGTCCATTCGCCGATTGCACCGTCGATCTCGTCGTGGCGCTGCTGCCGGCCGGCCAAGGTTAGCAGGCCCCCATCGCCGGCCAGGTCGTCCCGTTCCATCAGCCGGCACAGCGTCTGCCACTGAGCGTCGTCCGCCACCGACAGCGTAATCCACTGGTCGTCGCCGGCGGTGGGGTAGGCCCCCTGCGGCGCCCGGTAGGGATGCCGGTTGCCGATACGTTCGCCCTCCCGTCCGTTCACCATCGCGTCCATCAGGTACTCCGACAGGAACATCACTCCCGCCTGGTACATCCCGATGTCCACCCACTGGCCCTTGCCGGTGCGGTTGCGGTAGCGCAGCGCCGACCCGATGGCGAACATCGCGCTCCAGGTGGACAGGAAGTCCACGAAAGACCGCCCGGCCTTGGACGGTTCGTCGCCCGGATAGCCGGTAATCCAGCAGTGCCCGTGGGTGCCTTCCTGCGTGGTGGCCTGTGCCGGATACGACGAATACGGCCCGTCCCCGTGTCCGTAGCCCGTGTTGGACACCATGATGACGTCCGGTCGCAGCTTGCGCAGGTTCGGGTAGTCCAAACCCCAGCGTCGCATCACCCGCGGCGTGAAGTTCTCCATCACCACGTCGCTGACCATCACCAGCTCCCGGAATATCTCCCGGCCTTCCTCTCGCGACATATCCAGCACCAGCGAACGCTTGCCCCGGTTCAGCAACTGGTAGGTCGATGGACGGTTCCACCAGTCTTCGCCCGGTTCGTTGTCGGGAAAAGTCCCGTACAGCCCGCCGCCCCGGGTGATGTCCGGCCGGCCCGGCCCCTCAATCTTGATGACCTCCGCGCCCAGGTCGGCCAGCTGCCCGCCCGTGTAGGGCAGCGCGAACACGTAGGTGGAATCCAGAACCCGAATGCCTTCCAACGGCAGCGTGCTCATAGCTCAACGGCTCCGTTTCAAATTACGTCGGTCTGCCGCATCACCGACAGCTCTTGCGCACTGTAGCCCAGGCCCTCGCCGAACACTTCCTGGTTATGCTGCCCCAGCGTGGGCGCAGCCATCCGCAGCTGATACCCGTCCGGCGACATCCGGAACAGCTCCGCCGGCACTTTCACTCGCCCGATTACCGGATGCTCCGTCTCCCGGTAGAACTCCCGCGACTCCAGCTGCGGGCAGTCGGCCAACTCGCTGGGCGTCTGCACCAGCCCGAACAGCATCCGCTTTTCGGCGGCCTTGGGAAACAGCTCCCACTTCTCCCGGTCCTTGATGGCCTCCAGCACCACCTGGTCCATCGCCGGCCCGTTGCGAACCCGCTGCGCCCGGTCGGAAAAGCGCGGCTCCAGCAGCTCCGGCGCCCGGAAGAAATCGGCGATGTCATCCCACGTCGCGCCCCCGCCGGCCTGCACGATGATCCAGCCGTCCTTGCACGGCATGGGGTTTTCCCACATCGTGCCGTCCGCCCGCCGTATCTGCACGCCCCCGATGAACGGATAAATCGTCTGCGTCGCCATCATCGTGGACGCCACGCACTCGGTGACGGACACGTCAACGTGCTGCCCCACGCCGTGCCGGTCCTGCGCGAACAACGCCATCGCCGTCGCGCCGGCCCCGAACAACCCGCCCTGGTACTGCGCCTGGAACCCGCCGTGCTTCAGCGGCGGGCGACCCTGCACCCCGCTGATGCCCATGACCATCCCCATGGCGTAGGACACGATTTCTTCGCCGGCGTACTGGCTGTACGGCCCCGTCTGCCCGAAGGGCGTGATGGACGTCATCACCAACCCGGGGTTGGTCGCCGCCAGGTCTCCGTACCCGACGCCCAACTCATCCAGGTAGCCCGGCCGGTAGCTCTCCACAATCAGGTCCACGTGGCCGGCCAAGTCCCGCAGCAGCCGCCGACCCGACGCCGATTCCAGGTTCAGCGTAACGCCCTTCTTGTTCAGGTTCAGGATCAGAAAGAACAGGCTCTTCTCCGGGTGCGGCTCGTCGTGATAGAACGGCCCCACCCGACGCATCGCCGACCCGCCGGTCGGCTCCACCTTCAGCACGTCCGCCCCATAGTCGGCCAGCAGCCTGGCGCAAAAAGACCCGGCGATGTCCTCGCTCAGGTCCAGCACTTTCAATCCCTGTAACGCCCCGTCAATCATGGCGCCGATTGTATCCCATATCCCGCGCCGACGGCAATTTGGCCCTGCCTGGCCAGCCCGATAGGTGCAAAATGCACACAATAGAGGTTGCCGACGCATTGAGTGCAATGCAAATTTCGCCCGATGAAGATGTTGACAGTGCGTTGCCGATGCACTATTATGCTGCGCGCTGGTATGGAGGGAACGCCGGCCGCAACGCCGGTGACATGCAAGCCAGCTCCGCCGCTGCCGAACGTGCAGCGGACACCCGGACCGGGACGCGATCCCCGGCCCGCAAGGAGCAAACAGTGGCTGACCTGTTTGGCCAACCCTCCCTCCCCGGGGGCGCGTCCACCGCGCCCGGCAACGCCGTTGCCCCACGCTCCCGCTATTGCGCCGGACGGCCGGGTGCGCTAACCTGCAAGGCAGCGGGAGAAGACCCCAGTGACCACCGAGAAGCATCAACAGGCCAGCCAGCGTTTCCTGGCGCAAGCGCGGCGGGAACTGGCCGCCGGTGGCCTGCCCCAGGCATCCGAAAAGGCCTGGGGCGCCGCCACCCAGATGCTCAAGGCCATCGCGGAGCAGCGCGGCTGGGAGCACAACCGACACCGCCACTACCTCTCCATTACCAGCCGGCTCCGCGCCGAAACCGGCGATGGCGACATTCGCCGCTGGTTCAGCTCGGCCAGCGCGCTCCACGAGAACTTCTACGAAGACCAGATGATGGCCGAGGACGTTGCCGACGGCCTGGACGACGTGGCAGCCCTGATCGACAAGCTCCGGCCCCTGCTGGCCCAAGCCTAGCCGCCCCGTCCGCA
>VXTR01000015.1:0-1369 GCA_009837355.1 Chloroflexota bacterium
TGGCAGACGGGCCGCAACAGCGGGCTGGGGCTGAGCCTGGTCTGGGACATCGTCCGCGAGCACGGCGGCGCCATCGAGGCCGCCTCCGACCCCGGCGACGGCGCCACCCTGACCGTAACCCTCCCCGACATACCCGGACATGGAGAGTAACTGACATGACCTCAACCGCACCGACTTCGAACGTCCTGCCGGAGCAACTGCCGCCCGGGCCCCGGGGCCTGCCCGTCTTCGGCGCCCTCCTGGACATCCGCAGCGACTCCCACCAGGCCATCACCCGCATCACCCGGCGGTACGGCGACGTCTGCCTGATGCGCTTCGGCAGCGTCCCCACGGTCATCATCAGCCACCCGGACCTGCTGAAGGAGGCCTTCGACCGCACCGAACTGGCGGACCGCTGGGTCAGCCAGATCATGGACATCCTCAGCCAGCAGAAGGACCTGGTGATGGCCCCCTACGGCGAGCACTGGCGCCGGATGCAGCGCTTCGCCAACCGGGAGCTGCTCAGCGCCCGCAACCTGGCCACCGTCCGCGAGCGCCACATCGAGCAGGTGGTCAACGCCCTGGTGGACCGGGTCGGCCAACTGGCGGACGCGGGGCAGCCCTTCGAGCCCGCCGCCGAGCTGGCCCGCAGCAACTCCACCCTGATGTTCCGCGCCCTCTTCGGCCGGGACGACGACGACAGCCGGGAGTTCCAGGAGCAGCGGGCCGCCCTGCTGTCCTACGTGGACTGGATCTTCGCCTCGGCCACCGCCGCTAACCTGGCCGACTACATCCCCTGGCTGCGCATGCTGCCCAACAGCGGCCTGAGGGAAGCCCACCGCCAGCGAGAGATCGGCACCGCCATCATGGACTCCTTGGTGGAGGGGGCCCGCAGCCGCCCCGGCCTGGACCTGTCGGCGCCCACCTGCCTGGTGGAGGTGATGCTGGCCCGGGCGGAAACCGGCGAGATTACCGAGGACATGATCAACGACCTGGCCATGGACCTGATGGTGGCCGGCGTGGACACCTCCGCCCAGACGGTCAACTGGTTCCTGCTGCTGATGGCCAACCGCCCGGAGGTGCAGGCCCGCATCCGCGAGGAGCTGGACCGGGTCATCGGGCGCGATGCCCTGCCCACCGTGGAGGACCGGACGCGGCTGCCCTACCTGTTCGCCTGCCTGGCCGAGTCCATGCGGTACCGCACCATCGGCCCCCTGGCACTGCCCCACAAGGCGTCGGTGGATACGGCGGTGGGCGGCTACCGCATTCCCGCCGGGGCCCAGGTGCTGGGCAACATCCACTCGATCCCCCACGACCCGCGCTTCTGGGACTCGCCCGGGGAGTTCCTGCCCGCGCGCTTCCTGCCGCTGCCCGCCGGGTCGCCCTCGCC
>VXTR01000015.1:1379-3022 GCA_009837355.1 Chloroflexota bacterium
GCCCTGGCCAG
This sequence comes from Chloroflexota bacterium, assembly GCA_009837355.1. GTDB lineage: Bacteria > Chloroflexota > Dehalococcoidia > Lucifugimonadales > UBA3495 > Bin87. Next base: position 1,391 of record VXTR01000015.1, read on the forward strand.
CCCGGCATTCATTCCCTTCGGCACCGGCCACCGGCGCTGCCCGGGCCGTCGCTTCGCCGAGACGGCGGTATGGCTCCACCTGACCCGCCTGTTCCAGCGCCTGCGGTTCGCGCCCGGTACGTTGCCTGGGACGTTGCCTGGGACGTTGCCGGGGGCCGGGTTGTCGGAGGACGAGGTCTTCGGCCTGTCCGTATCCCCCGCGCCCTACGCCCTGGACGCCTACCGCCGCGGGGAGTGATTGCCCCCGCACCCGTAGGGACCGTTCGCGAACGGCCTCTACCACGGCAACCAACCAACCCCGCACCCGTAGGGGCGCGGTCAGGCGCGGGTCATTGCCAGAAGTAGCGGCTCCGTGGCCTGGTGAAGGTCCTGCTCCGCCGGCGTCGTTCGCGGAGGAACAGCGTAACCTGCCAGCCCACCGCGCCCAGCAGTAGGGGAACGCCCAGCAGCAGGGATAGCCTGGGCCACCAGGGAGCATCACCGCCGCCGGCTGCCTGAGCTACACCGAGCGGTCCGCCGGGCCCTCCCACGCCGCCGCCCGGAGAGTCGCCGTTGCTGCCGCTGTCCGCGACTCCCATGGGGGCCGGCGTGGATTCCGGGTACCACAGGTCACGCTCAGCCGTCGGGTTACGAGGCTTCCGGGTTGTGCCCTGGGGTTCGGGCGTGGCGCTGACGGCGGGTGCAGTCTGGTTGGGGGCAACGGCATGGGTAAACGCCGCCAGGCAGGTCAGTCCGTTGAGTCCCCCAACGGTGAGGGCCAGGCCGCCCGATTCGTCCATTGCCAGCGAAAACTGTTTCCGAGCCCAGTCCACCTCCGGCTTCCGGTATTGGTAAACCCGGATGCCGTCACGCTGGTAAGCCGCATTGGCCGCCTCCGCTCCACCCAGCGCCTGGGGATCGAATCTCAGGGTGGCCACCGCCTTCGCAAGATTCGGGTCCTCCACGGGGTTGCCCCAGGTATCAAAGAACTGCACGGTCAGGTAGGCGCGGCCGTCGCCGGCCGGCCATTGGCCGATGCAGTTGGCTGCCGCCGACTCTATCCGCACAAAAACGGGTGCCGGGCTGAAGTCCTGCGGAAGGCTGATGGCCGCCGCTCCGGCGGGAGTCTCCAAGTAAAAGGGCTTACCTGGGGCGTACAGGCCCACTGCCTGGGTTGACCGGTTGGTGACGGGCACCTCCTCAATGTTGGTGAGGTTTACCAGGACATTGATATGGTCGGTCCCGCCGCGACCGTCGGTTACGGACAGAGTCAGCCGAAAGGAGGGCTTGACTTCCAGGTCCAGCCGTCCCTTAACCCGCAGTTGCCCCGTTTGGGAGTCCAGCGAGAATTGGGCGGCATCGGCCCCTCCGATGCCATAGGTCAGGACGTCGCCTTCCGGGTCGGTCGCGGTTACCGGAAGGCCAACGAGGGTATTCGGGGCAGCCTGCTCCGCCACCGACCGGTTGGCTTGTTCGCCGTCGGCGAAAACGGGAGGGGCGTTTACTTCTCTGGTGAGGGTCTCTGTGAGGTCATCGTCCTGTATGGTCAATATGCTGCGGTTCCGTGAACCCAGGACTAGGTTCGCCGGCAGAGGACCGAACCCCAGGCGGACCTGCTCGTCCGACGAGTCGTCAACCTGCAGGGCGGCAAAA
>VXTR01000050.1 GCA_009837355.1 Chloroflexota bacterium
TTGCTCACAGTCTACACCCCAACCGGCATCCCGACTTTTGAGACAGGCTCAAAGGCGAGGCTCCGCCGACGAAATGGGCGGAGCCATCGTGTGGCGGCTGCGCCGGCAGCCGTCCGGGCAATGCGGCCGGGTCAGGCGGAGATGTCGGCGATGTCCCCGCTGTCCAGGTCCAGGGCCACCACCGTGGTCCTGAGCTTCTCCCGGTAGACCTCGGTGGTCTCGGTCTCCTCGGCCAGCACCTTCTCCTTACCGGTGCGCCCCTTGACCAGGACGCGCCGTCCCTCGGACTCCAGGGCCAGGTTGTCCAGGAACCCCGCCGCCACCAGCATGGCCAGGTGGCCCCGACGCAGGGGCATCAGGGGACGGGTCCGGTGGTCCCCCACCGGCCAGAGGGTGTCGGTCACGTCGGCGCTGGCCCAGAGGCCGTTCCGCCGGGCCTCGGCCACCGCCGCCAGGGGGTCCACGGTGCGGGTGGCGAAGAGGACGTCCCCGGCGGCCGCGCCCGGCGGGTTGTAGAATCGGCGAGCGCCGTCGTACAGCTCCTCCGGTTCTCCCTCGGCCCAGGCACGCACCTGGATCTCGGCCCGGGGGGCGGGGCTGGGCTCGGCCTTGCGGCATCCCATCAAGACCACCTGGTCGAAGGCTTCCCGCTCCGGTTCCGGGAAGCACCAGCAGCGCAGGTCCCGGTAGTGGGAGGCCAGGTACCGGGCCGACACGGAGAGCCTCCGCTTGGGCACGATGAACGCCAGCAGGCCGCCCTCGGCCAGGTAGCGGGTGCAGTGGGTGAGGAAGGCGTGTTCCGTGCGCTTGTCCTCGGAGTCGTAGTCATAGGGCGGGTTGAGCAGCAGCACACCGAAGACGCCGTTGGCGATGGAGGTGGCGAAGAGGTCGCAGGCCAGGGCCCGGTCCAGCAGGTCCCGGGCTTCCTCGGCCCGGTCCTGGTGAAGTTCCACGCCGTAGGTCTCCACGGTTAGGGAGTTGGTGCGGCGCAGGCCGTCGGCCAGCTGCGCCAGGGCGTCGCCGCCCCCGCAGCAGGGGTCCAGGACCCGGAGCGTCTGCCCCGGCCGGCCGTAGGCCGAGGGGCTGTCAATCAGTTGGGCGAGCAGGTCCACCACCCGCAGCGGCGTGGGGTAGTAGCCGCCCTTAGCCTGTGCGGCAAGTCTCATGTTGTGCCTCCTTGTCTATTGGTCGCGGGTCGCGAGCCCCACCACCTCGCCCTTGGCCAGCGTGCGCACGTAGCAGAGCACCTGGGTGGTGCCCTTCTCGGCGGCGCAGGTCTTGCAGAAGGCGGTGAGCAGTTCGGCCCGGTTGGCGACGGTTACGCGCTTGACCAGCACGGCGTCGCCGTCGGGCAGGTCGTGGCGGTAGAGCTTCTCCAAGAGGTTCCGGCGCTCCGCCTCGGTGGCCGGCCGGTAGAAGTGGGGCTGCCCCGATGAGGTCAGGTGGTCGGCGGCCCCGTGGGGGCAGAAGCGGCAGGTGTCGCCGTCCGGGGAGTAGAGCTGCCAGGCTTTGGCGTTGCGCGCCCGGCGGCGCTTGCTGCCCCGCTTGACGGGATTGAGCGTTCTGTCCATGGTTGTTGGTCTCCTTTGCTGTGTCGTTGGCGTTGACCGGAGGCTCCCGCTATCCGCAAGCCGCGCCTTCGGGCAGCGTGAGCAGGCCCATGGCCACGGCGTCGGACAGGTCGTCCCGCAGCCTTTCGGCGTCGGGGGCGCACCAGTAGGCGACGACCCCCATCGACTGGAGCGGCTTGATGCTTTCGTCCCGCAGCCCCTTGCGCCAGAGCCAGTTGGCCCAGGAGTGGTGCAGCGGCAGGGGGCTGCGCTGGTCCAGGAAGCGGTGGTACAGGGCCGGCGCCTCCTCCTCGCTGGGCGCCAGCAGCAGGAAGGAGTCCCGCTCGAAGGCGAACTCGGCCATCCTGGTGTAGACCAGGGCGTGCCAGCCGCCGGAGGTGGGCAAGCGGGCGATCCTGGTGGTCCAGGTGCCGATGGTGGGCGGCGGAACGACGCAGCGCCGATACCCGCCGGAGAAGGCCATGCCCTCGGTGCCCTGGATGAGGAAGGCCGGGTCCGGAGGCTGTTTGAGCAGGGAGGCCCAGATCGCCTTGAGCGCCGTCTGGGGTCCCACCATGGAGAGGAACCAGAGACCCTCGGTGTCCGGGTCCCGGGCGAAGGCGTCGGCGGTGGCCGAATAGCCGCCGGCCGAGACGGTGTAGAGGTCGTCGGGGTTGATGGTGGCTTGGGTTGCCAGCATGAGTAATCTCCTTTCGTCTTGGTTAGGTGGTCAGGCGCGGGGAGGGAGTCCCCGCGTGGGGCCGGAGAGTTTGAGTTCGCCGGTCTTTGGGGATGGCTAGTCAGTCAGCAGTCCCTTCTGCTTGAGGCTGACGTACCGGTCGCCCGCGATGATGAGGTGGTCCATCACGGCGATGTCCAGCAGCTTGCCGCCCTCCACCAGTTCCCGGGTGATCTTCACGTCCTCCGGGCTGGGCGTGGGGTCGCCCGAGGGGTGGTTGTGGCTGATGACGATGCTGGGGGCCGACTCGATGATGGCCGTCCGGAACACCTCGGCCGGGCGCACCGCCGACGAGTTCACGTTGCCCTGGTAGATGACCCGTTGGCCGATGACGCCGTTCCTGACGTTGAGCAGCAGCACCCGCAGCTGTTCCTGGGCCAGGTCCTTCATCTCCGGCCCCAGCAGCTCGTAGGCGTCCCGGGGGCAGGCGATGGTGGGGGTTTCGTGGGGCCGCTCCGGCTGGAAGTTGACCTCGTAACGGGCCGCCAGCTCGCCCAGCAGCTTCAGGTTGGAACGCAGGGCCCTCAGCACGGCTTCGCTGGCCAGGGGCGTCGCCGCAGTGTCGGCGGTTTTGGTCCGTTTCTTGGCGGGCATGATGCACCTCCTTGGGGTTGGGCTTGGGAAACGAAAGCGGGGCCGCTCCCTGCCGATAGAGAGCGGCCCCGTGTCGCGTCCGCCGGTGGCGGGCGTCGCTATTCGGTGGTCCGGTTAGAAGGGGAGGTCGTCGTCCTGAGTGTTGGCGCCGGCGTTGGCGTAGCCGCCGTTGCCGGAGCCATTCCGGGAAGAATCCAGGAACACCACGTCCTGGGCGTGGACCTCGGTACGGTAGCGCCGCTGCCCGTCGTCACCCTCCCAGGAGCTGTGCACCAGGCGGCCCGCCACGTAGAGCCGCTGGCCCTTTTCCACATACTCGGCGACGGCTTCGCCCAGCTTGTCCCACACCACTACGGTGTGCCAGTCGGTGGCGTCTTCGCCGTCCCTCCGCCCGCGGTCCGTGGCCAGGCGCAGCTGGGTTACGGCGATGCCGGACCCGGTGTAGCGCATCTCCGGGTCGTTGCCGACCCGTCCCAACAGTTCCACTTTGTTGATGGTCTTCGCCATGATCGTTCCTCCGTTGGATCGTGAATTCAGGTTGCCTTTGCGGGGCCGTTCCTTCCTTTAGATGAGTAGGAGGCGGCCCCGTGTCGCGCCCCGCAGGCCGGAGCGTCGTGGTATCCATAGATGGGGTTCTAGCTGACCCGCAGGTAGTGGGAGACGTTCTCGGTGACGATCTCGGCCCGCGCCTCCGGGTCCAGGAGCGCGTTCAACTTCTTGTGGTTGACGTTGTAGCGAGTGGACTTGACCATGCCTACGGTGCGGGTCTTCTCCCTGCCCTCCAGCCTGGCTTTGTCCTGGCCCTGCTGCTTGAGCCACGCCCGCAGCACGTCCGTCACCCACCGCTTTTCGTCCTCGAACTCCCGGATGGTGTCCTGGATTTCCTCGTACTCGTGCAGCGCCTTCCGCACCTCTTCGTCGCTGACCGGCTCGGCGTCCTCGGCGGGTTCATCCTCCGCTTCCGCCGCCGAACCCGGCAGGCAGACGTTCAGAAAGGGGCAGCGCTTACACTGCCAGTCGTCGGCGGTGAAGTCCCGCTCCGGCAGCACGTCCGGGTCTGGCCCGTTGACCAGGTGGTGGGCCGCCAGTTCACCCAACCGGGCGCCGGCTTGCTCGAAGGCCCGCTCCACCCGCCGGGCCGGTATCACCTCGTAGTCCCAGGTCCGTTCGCCGGTGTTCAGGGTGGCGATCACCACGTCCCGCGCCTGGTCGAAGGCGGCGTAGGTGTAGAAGGCGGCCTGCCACACCGATTCCGGGTGGCTGCGCTCGGCGCCCAGCGTCCGCCACTTCTTGTAGGCTTCCGGCCCCCGGGTCTTGACCTCGACGATGCTCGGCTCATTCCCGAAGATGGGCGCGACGCCGGCGGCGTCCACGTGGCCGCTGACGACCAGCGTGGGGCCCAGGCGCAGGGAGACCATCCGGGGGTTGTCCCGGTCGGTGGGGGTGATGTCCCACCCGGCCCTCTCCATCGCCCGCAGCACCACCGGCTCCAGGGCGTTGCCCGCCTCCAGCATGGTCAGGGAGTCGTCGCTGCGCGGGTTGGTCACTTGGTGGCCGGTGGCCTCGTACCAGAGGGCGCGGCGGCAGTTGCCCACCGCCGAGGCCCGGATCTCCAGGGTGCCGTCCTCGTTGAAGCGGGCGTTGGGACGGGAGTACACGTCGGTCTTATTGTCCATAGTGATAGTCATGGTCGTCGTTCCTCCGTTGTGTTCTGTGTTCCGGTAAATGGAAGCGGGGCCATCCTCCGAGAGAGACGGCCCCGTGAACCCTTACGGGTCGGTTGGTACGGTTCAGTCGGCGGCGCTGGACGGGTCCGCCGGCGCTCCGTTGGCCGGCGGGTTCAGGTAGGCCCCCAGGACCAGGGCGATGGCGTCGCCCAGCCCCCGGACGTAGACGGTGTCACCGCCCTCCATCACGTTGGGCCAGGGCTGCATCTCGCTGATGCCCCGGATCTGGCCGACGATCTCCTCCAGCGGCGTGCCTCGTCGCAGGTGCAGGGACAACAGGCGGCAGGCCAGTTCGGTCAGGCCGTGTTGCAGGCTGCCGGCCTTGCCCAGGGAACCGAAGACCTCGAAGGGCCGTCCGGCATCGTCCAGGCCTATGGTGACGAACAGGCTGCCCAGCTCGGTTGCCAGCCGGGTGGTCGCGCTGTGCAGCCGACGTGGGCGCTGCCGGGTGACGGTGTCGGCGGTCATGGCCCGCCCCCCGCTATCCGGAGATGGGGCAGCGCCGGAGAGTAGCGGTCGAAGTAACCCGCTACCCTCAGGGCCAGTTCCCGCTCCCTTTCGTCGCCCAGGCCCAGCAGCGTCCGGGCGATGGGTTCCTCGCAGTCCTCTTCCGCGAAGGTCGGGGTGAGGAAAGTGGCCCGCACCACGTCGGGCAGTTCCTCCCACCGCTCCCGGCTCAGCTTCAACCCGCCGTGCCCGGCGGTGGATACGCGCCAGACGCCCTCGGCCAGTTCCAGGGTGTCCTGGGGCCAGCCCCAGGGAGTGTGCATGGTGGTTGCCGTCATAGTTCTTCCTCCTGGTTCCGCTAAATGGGAAGCGGGGCCGTCCCACGTTGGCGATGGCCCCGTGGGATGGGGTTGGCAACGGCGTCTACCCGCTGCCCTCGGCGGCCTTGGCCTCGTTGACCTTGCGGGCGGCGTTCTCCACCAGGGGCTTGAGGTCCTTGGCGGGCAGGTCGTCCAGGTCCCGGCCCGTCTGCTTCTTGACCGCGTCGCGCACCCGTTCCTCGTCGAAGCCCTGCTCCGCGCCCAGAGCGATGAGCCGTCCCCGCAACTGCTGGAGGTAGCTGCCGTCCCGCCGGCCCTGGCCGTTGTTGCCGTTGCCCCTGGCGTTGGAAGGAGGAGCGCCGGCCCTGTTGTTGCTCGTGGGCTGGTCTCCGTAGAGGCCGTTGCCGAACCGGTCGCCGAAGCTGCGCAGCGCCCGCTTCAACCCGTCGGTCACCGCCCCCTTGACGGCGGTCTCGTGCCCCTCGGGGTTGTCGTCGGTAACCACGTGGAAGCCGATGTCGGTGCGGGGCGGCGCGCCCACCACGCTGACCCGCACCGGCGCGCTGTAGGCGTAGTTGACCTTGACCTCTCCGGTCCTCACGTCGACCCTCTCCATGCGGCGCAGGCTCACCTCCCCCATCAGTTCGTAGCCCCAGCCGCCGTAGCCGAAGATCCGGTTGGCTTCGTCGATGGCGGTGTGGCCCTCGATGTAGTCGTAGCTGCGGTTGCCCCGGCCGTCGCGCCGGGAGACCAGGGCCGGGTCCAGGGGCTGCTCCAGGGCGCTCACCACGGCGGGGGGCAGCCCGTCCCACAGCAGAGCCAGCCCCGCACTAGATGCGGGATCGTGGCCGCCGATGTCGGCGACGCCGTTGCCGTTGAGGTTGACGTGGCCGTTGGGGTGGTGTCCGTTGGTGTTGTGATTGCCGTTCTGGCCGTTGCCGTTACCCATTTCGTTGCTCCTTTGCGTTGTGATGTTGGGTGTGCCGTTGGTTGCGGCGGCGTCCCGCCAGGGAAGCCGTCAGCGGGGCCGGAGACCCCGTCGTGCCGTTGGTTCCGGGAAAAGGAAAGGCCCGCCGGTGAAGGCGGGCCAGTAGAGAGGAAGGTTGGTTGTAGGTTGACTAGCGGGCGGCGTTGGCCGCCTGAGCCAGCAGGCGGCGAAAGAGCAGTTGGCCGTTGGGCTGCGTTGCCAGCTCCCCCAGGTCGGCGACGCCCTGGGGCAGGTTGACCACGGCGGCGCGGTTGCCCAGCAGTTCTTTGAGGCTGGTTGCCGCCGAGTTGCCCGCGTTGTCGTTGTCGAAGGCCAGGAATACCCGTGGGCAGCCGCTGAGCGCCGCCGCCACTTTGTCCATGCCCTGGGTGCCCAATGCGGCGGAAGCGGGATAGCCCCAGGACGCCAGGGCGAGGTAGTCGAAGACGCCCTCGGCGACGATTGCCCAGGGTGGCGCCGGGCCGAGGTTGGCCAAACCCAGCACCGGCTTGGGGCCGGGCAACGCCTGGAAGCGGGGCCTGGCGTCGGGTTGCACCGCCCTTCCGGTGAGCCACCGCGGGCGGCCTGATGCCACGTCGGCAACGGTGATGGTCCCGGCGAACCGCTCCGCGCCTCGCTCCAGGAACAGCCCGCTGTCCCTGAGCCGCTGGCCGGTGAACCCGTTGGCTTGCAGGTGTTCCCGCAAGCCGTAGCCCGTGGCGTAGCCCAGGCCCAACCGCAGCGCGGCGTCCAATCCGACCCCACGCGAGGCCAGGTATTGCACCGCCAGCCGGCTGCGCCGAAGTTGCCTGCCGTAGAACCGGACCGTCGCCGTCAGCAGCGCCGGATCGCGGGGCGGTAGCATTGCTGGGGCGGTTGGCCGTGCTTGGCTTGGCTGGTGGGAGGTTGAAACCACCGCTCCCGAACCGTCGTCCAACCGCCGGATGACCTCGGGCAGGGTCAGCCCCTCCATGCGCCCCACGAAGTCCAGCACGTCGCCGCCCGCCCCGCAGCCGAAGCACCAGAACCGCTGGCTGTCGCCGTACACCGTGAAGCTTCCCTCCCCCTCCTGATGAAAGGGGCAGACGCCCTGGCGCACCCGGCCCTTGCCCCGCAGGACCACCCCGGCGGCCTCCACCGCCTCGCCCAGGGGATGCCGCGCCTTGAGTTCCGCAATGTCCACCGTCTTATCGGATACGACCATCACGCCACCCCCTTCGCCAGGGGCTTCAATCCCCGCAGGCTGCGCCGGGAGGCCGTCTTGCCCGTCGGCCAGCGCATCCCGAGGACGGAGACGACTTTCAGGCTGCCGTCGTCCCGTTCCGTCAACACCGCCGCCTTCCCGGTGGCCGGGCTGTAGAGCAGCGCGTCGCCGCCGGCGAACCGGCGCTGGGCGATGTCCAGCCACTCGGCGTAGAGCCACCGCAGTTCCGGGTCCGAGGCGCTGGCGGTGTCCACTCCGATGAATACTTCCAGCGCAGCGTCCAGATCGCCCGATTGCCGCAGCCGCCGGGCTTCGTGGATCGTCCGGACCAGGCTGAGCGGGCATTCCGGTCCCCCGCCCAGCAGCGTCGCCAGCAAGCGGTCCACCAGTTCCTCCAGCCGGCGAAGCGACGCCGGCGTTTCCATCGTCATTAGTGTCATCGTGGTCATGAATTGCCTCCTTATGGGTTTGTATTCGTCCGTTGTCGATTGCAGTTGCACCGACACCTGGCCTGCCGCCGGTTCCCGGCCTGGACAATGCGCCGCACCACCAGGGCGGCGATGCCCAGGCCGAGGAGATTGAGGAAGAAGATCCCGCCGCCGGACCCGGTGAGCAATGGCGCCACGATGAGCAGGCCCACGGCCAGCGCCAGGGTCAGCCGCTTGTGCCGCCAGCAGGACCGGCCCACCTTCACCGCCGCCGAGATTGTCCGCATCACGCTTGTCATGTTCGCCTCCTTTTCTGTGTCTGACGTTTGCGTGTTTGACCCACGCGGCATCCGGGGAGCGCGGGCCGGGTTCATTGCAATAGGGGATTGGAAAAGACGGACTCCGCCCCGGGCCGGATGCCTGGCGCGGGACGGAGTGGTGAGGGAGAGAAAGGGAGCGCCGCCGTCGCAGCAAACGCTGGTATGCGTTCACCGGACGTCAGGCGGAAAAGCGGACGCAGCCCTTCCCAGGTGATGGTCACCGACCTGGTGGGCTGCGCAACGGAACGAGCGCGGGCAGCCGACGAGAGCGAGATCATCGCCAGCCGTCGCGCCGTCAGAGAGGCCGCGAACCAGCTTTACTCAGCCGGCCGCAGGCGTGAGGAAGCGGCCGAGGCGCCGTCAGCGCATCAACCGCAACGTGAGGAGAGGGCGAAGCGGGTCAGCCGCTCCGCAGGTGGGAATGAGAGGCCGGAGTTCCTGGCCGAGGTTCCTGTTCCTGTCTGCCACCTCCTGGGCAAATGGTGGTGGTGATAATGATGTGGTGCACCGCATGGAATCGGTCGCCGGAGGAGCAATGCTCGACCCCGGTTCCGCATCACGCCGCGGGCGGGCGCTGATCCCCTGATGGACCGCCGCCGGGAGAGCAGGGCTCGATCCCAGGCGAAAAGACCGGGTCGGGGATGGACCCTCCAGTTTTCTGGGCTGGAAACACTGGAAAAAGCCAGACAACGCATCCAATTATTCACCCCCGTCCCCGTCCTGGGAACCCCTAAACCCGCCCTTTCACAGCTTCCCGCGCCAATCGTTCGCCGCAACCGAACCCTCGTGCCGGTGCTGCCGCTATCACCCTACTTGCGCCACAAACCCAGGGTGAGGAAGCGCTTCAGTTTGAGCATCTTGCGGTCCACGTTCACCTCGTACAGCATCTCATTCCGCCGCCGCACCTCCTGGCGACGGTCGCCCCAGTCCCAGGGCCGGGTGGCCGGGGGCAGAGTGAGTTCGTGCTGCTCAATCAGTTCGACCTCCAGTTTCAGCCGCCGCTCCCGGGCGTTGAGGATGTCCATAGCATCAGTGGCGGCAGCGAATAAATCCCGGGCCTGGCGCCACTGGACGATGACCGGCGAGGCCACATCGCCGTACACCAGCTCCTCGCTGGGTTCCGCCTCGGCCGTAACCAGGTCGGGATACACCCGCCGGGGCCGGCTGACCGAGGGCGCACTCGCGGACGCCGGAACGCCCGCCGGTGTTACGGCATTGGCCTGGGCCTTGCCATTGCCCGCCGCTTCCAAGGCCGCCACCCGCTGCGCCAATTCATCGAGGGCTTTGGCCTGCCGCTCATCCGCCGCCAGCCCCTCCCGCAGCAGCCGCTCCAACTCCGTCAGCCTGTCCTCCAGCATCCCCAGCCGGTGCCGCTGGGTGGCCGCCGCCGACCCGCCCCCCTCCAATAGGTGCCTTTCCAACGCCCCGGTCAACGTCGGAGTCAAACGCCGCGACTCCTCATACCGCGTCAACGTCCGGGGGCTGACCCCCAGGGTCTCCGCCGCTTGGGTCTTGCCCTGCTCGCCGATCAGGTCCCCCAGCAGCGCCGTCAACCGCATCTCCCGCAGGCTGTCCAGGCTCCGGCTGCTCTCCGGGTACTGCTCGCTCTCCGCCATCGTGATGCCCTCCTCGCTGGACAACTGTCCGATTTCCAACGTGGCGCTGTCCAAAATCTCCCTCCATAGCCGCTGGACAACTGTCCGATTTCGTACGTGAGCCTGTCCATCGGGACTGGAAGCTGCCCTGGAACCAAAGTGTTCGCCAACACCGTCCGATAGAGGGCGGTTTCCACCGATTTCAGGTTCAACCGGACAGCATTGGACAACTGTCCATCAACTCCCAATCCCTGTACACGGGTATGACACCACGCCGGCCTATCGCGATCCAATGCCCCATAAGGGGTGACTCGCGAGTCACCCCTTATGGGGCATTCCGCCGGACCGGGTCCGTCGCCACAATTATTGGCCGAACATTAGGTCTTAATTCCACTGACCGGAGGCAACCATGTTCCGACGCTTCACTTCGGCCCCCGGCCGGCTCCGGCGGCTGACCTTGGTCACCGGCGCCCTGTTGCTGTCAGGCATCGTCGCTATCCCCGTCGTCGGTCTCGTCCTGGCCCAGTCCCCTCCGCCGGACGACATCAGTCTGGTCAACCGGGATCGGCAAATGGTGGAGCGGAAGAAGGATGGGGACTTCGTGGCCCGCCCCATCTTCAGCGGCCAGATCAGCGTTCTCTACTACGCCATCCGCCACCCGGACACCGGCGAGTGGCTCACCAACACCTACCGGGTCCAGGGCGGCGAGAAGCGCTTGGCCGAGGGCTGGGAGTACACCTTCGACTACCCGGCCTTGGACCAGCAGCCCGAGCTACACCCCGAACAACCCTTCCTGCTGATGCTGGCCGTGCCCAAGGCCGGCGGCGAGCGCCAGGTGTTCTATGCCCTGATTCCCGTCCACCAGCCCAAGGGATTGTGGGACCGGGTGCTGGGCGCCCTCGACCCGGACCGCTGGGCGCGGGCCGCTGCCAAGTGGGTAATCCAGGGAGTCCACGGGACCCTCTGCGGCGTGGTGCAGGGAATCACCCAGACCGACGTTGCAAACTGCGGGGGAGGTTAGGGACCTATGGGAGACATCCTCACCGGAACTCCGCCGGACCTGACCTACGCCCACGAATTCGTGCGGCAGGCATGGTGGGCGGTGTGGGCCGTAACTACCGCCGCGCTCACCGTGATCCTGGGCTGGATGGGCCTGAATTTCATCCTCCAGGAACACCTGGGCCGCCACCAGTCGGGCTGGCGGGAGATGGTGCCCCGGCTGGTGCTGGGCCTCACCGCCGCCGCCTCGTCCCTGTGGTGGTGCTCCCTGGTCATCGACGTGGCGCACGCGGTGTCGCAGTTTATCGCCGCTACCCTGAACGTGACCCCGGGCGACCTGCTGCGGGCGCCTTTGTTCGCGCTCTTGGCCGCCGTGGAGACCGGCGAGGTGGGAGTGGCCATCTTTGTCGCCCTGCTCTACCTGGTCTTCGGCTTCTTCGTGCTCTACCTGCTGGTGCAGATGATCCTGCGGCTGGCCCTCATCGACATCCTCCTCGCGCTGGCCCCCATCGCGTTGGGGTTGTGGATTCTGCCCCATACGGCGGGCTGGGGCCGCCACTGGCTCAGGCTCTTTATGACGGCCGTGTTCCAGCAGGCGGTCCAGCTCATCGCCGTAGCGTTGGCCTTCCGGTTCCTCAACGAATTCGCTGCAATCGGCGATTTTGAACCGGCACCGGACCTGGTTTGGAAACTGCTCATGGCTATCGCTTTCATGTATCTGGCCGGGCGGGTCCCTTCGATGTTGGGCAACCACGGCACCTTCGACGCCTGGCTGCACACCCTCTACTTCGGGATGTCCCTGCCCGGCTCCATGGTGCGCTCCGCTCGCTCCTTGGCGCTGGTGGGCACGGGAGCCGCCGGCGCAGGGGCGGGAGCGGTGGTCGGGGCAGCAGCGGCGGCGGGAACAACCATGGGAGCGGCCGGCGGCGCGGTGAACTCGGCCGCCCAGAACGCCACCCGACCCGCCCAGGGCGGCCCCTCGCCCCGCAGCCAGGGGCCGTAACCACCACGACACGCCAACCAGCGGTGGGAAGTCATGCCCGCCGTCCAACCCTCCGGGAGGTGCGCCATGTGCCAGTAGGGAACGGTGACTGACCAACGGATACCAACCAAGACGTAAATCGATCAATCAACGCGCAAGGAGAAAGACCTTATGGGAGACCTGACACAGACCATATCGAACTTGGTGGGCATTTTGCTGGGCCTCGTCGGCGTGGTGGGCGTGGGCTACTTCATCTACGGCGCCTACATGTACCTCACCGCCTCCGGCGCGCCCAACCAGATGGAACGCGGCAAGAGCGCCATGATGACCGCCCTGGCCGGCATCGTGCTGGCATTGGTGGCCTACGGCGTGGTGGAGTTGGTGATCAACGCCGTGGTCGGATCGCCGGTTGACTTGGACGTGCCTGATCCCGGCAGCGGCGGTGCCCCCTCCGGCACTCCGGATCCAGGCAACACCGGCAACTAGGAGGGAAGGCATGAGAGAGCACGAAGTACCAACCCACGTGCAGGCCGAGGACAAGGCCCTGCTGTGGTTCACCTTCCCGCAGATCGTAGCGGTGGTGGCGACCTGCGCCGTGGCCTACGGCGTCTATCGCTACTTTCCCTTCGGCCCCTCGGGGCTGAAGCTGGGCATCGCCATCTTCATGGGTATCACGGGCATCGCCATGACCGTGGGCAAGGTGGGCGGGCGGGGTCTGCCCCTGGTGGCCGCCGACCTGCTCAAGTTCTACGTCGGCGCCCGGCGCTATGCCGGGTCTCCGGCGGAGCTGGTGGTGAGCGAGCCGCCACCTCAACCGGAGTCAAAACCCGATCCCCTGCGGCTGCTGGCGAAGCAGGCCGCCTCCGGCGTCGGCAAAGTGGTGAAGGGGGCTCGACGCCGGTGCCGTCGCCCCTTCCGTCCCCACAGCTGGTTTGGCAAGGGCCGTCGCCGGAAGGATCGGGTCAGCCGACGGCTCCGGCCCCAGGAGAGCAAGCAGGATACGTCCCCGCGCCTGGCGCGGGGACGGTTGTGGGGCCGGTTCCTGGCGGTTGCCGCATTGGGCTTGCTGGCGGCGGCTCTCCCGCCCGGCTCGGCACTGGCGGACAACCCCTACGGCGACGCCTGGCGGCTGGGCGAAGCCTATTTTGAGCCCCCGGACCCGGTGCCGGGCCGCCGGATTTACGTCGAGCGCCTGGCGGTCTCCGGCGACACCGCCGTCGTCACCCTGCGGGCGGCCCACGACCTGGACCTGAAGGTGCGGGTTTTCGGTGGCAGATCGGGAGAGACTCTGAAGATGGGGGTCAATGCCGGCCTCACGACGGGAGAGAGCCGAAGCTTCAACCTGCCCCTGGACGGAACGCCGTCTTTCACCTTTTCCTGGCGGGACGCCCTCGGCCGGTCCGGGGCGGCGTCAGTGAAGAGCCACCAGATCCCCTATCCATTGCCTTCCGCCCACGGGGAACTGTGCGACCTGGAACTTACCTCCCTGGAGTGGATGCCGGGAAGGATTGCCGGCGTCATTTCCTCGGAGTGCATCACCGAGACCAGGCATGAAGAGGACCTGCCGGTGTACGGCGGCCACTTCAGCCAGTCGGTGCCGGCCCTGCTGGATGCCAGCGTTACCGGCATCGCCGGCACGGCCGGCGTTATGTGGGGCAGCCACCGCGCCACGGCGACCTTCGTACCGGATGGCGAGACCTCTTTTGCCCTGCCAGTCTCCAATCGCCGGGCGGATCACGGCCTGGAGATCGCAGCGGACCTGGCGGCTACCTTGAACGTGCCCCGTCCGCCGGCGTTGGAGACTACTCACCACCCGGCCCGTACTGACGTCTACACCCGCCGGGTGAGGTGCAGCTGCGGCCAGAGTACGCGGGTCAAGACGGTGCGCGTCTACGTCCATCACCCGGAGCACGTGCGGGCGGAGGAAAACCAGCGCGGGCCCGTCACCCGAACCCGGGCGGAGGTCATCTCTTTCCAGCCGGCTCTGGGGCTGGGAGCCGACGCGCCCTACCAGGCCCTTTACGTTCCCCCGCCCAAGCTGCCTCCGCCGAAGGCGGAGCAGACCCGGGTGGGTGGTTCCAATTGGTGGAGCTGGCTATGGCGCCGCGACTGACCGCCGTCATTCTCTTCGGCGGCGCAGCCCTGGTTTCCGTCGCCGCCTTGCCCCAGCAGGACGAGATGAAAAGGCTGACCACCGCCTTCGACGCGGTACTCGCCGGCATGGCCTACGTGGGCGCCGGCCTGTGCTTCCTCGGCATCGTCTGGGCCGGGTTCCTGCTGATGGCCGAGGGCGCCGAGGGAGAGGGCCGGAGCCGAGCCAGGAACGCCGTAGTCATGGCCGTGGTCGGCCTGGCGGTGGTGCTGCTGGCCAAGGGCATCGCCGCCGGCGTCGTAGGCAGGATCATCGAGGTACTGCCCTGATTTCGGAACCATGCAAGGAGGTATCGATGGTGAGACTCACGTTACCCAAACCCAAGGGCCAGGCCCGACGCGAACCCGCTGAAGACGCCGTTGACGCGGCGGCGGCGGAACCCAAGCCCCCACCGCCCTTGCCCCTGTTTTTCATGCTGTCCCACTTGGAGGACGACGGCTTGATACGCCTGGATGGGGTGAAGCTGGCCGTCATGGAGGTGATGGGTCTGGAGCTGGACGAGCCCAAGCTGGGCGCCTTCGCCGGTTCCCTGAACGCGGTGGACTTCCCGGTGCAACTGCTGGTCAGGCAGCACCCGCCGGTGCTGCAGGATTTGAGAGTCAGGCTGACCGAGGCCCAGCCGGAGGACCTGCCCCAGCAGACCCGGGACGCCGCCGACAGCTTGGGACGGCTGCTGACCACGTTGGAAACCAGGGAGGGCATCCTGGACCGACGGTTCTACGCCGTGTGCGAACACTCTCGCGCCGATGAGTTGCGGGCGCTGCTGGTCCGCGCCGGCCTGGGCGTCTTTCCCCTGAACGGCAACTCGCTCAAGCTGCTGGTCCTGGCCTGCGCCTTGGGCGGTTCGCCCCAGGAAAGGGACGAAGGCGAAGAACTTTCCGTCGAGGTGAACCGCCGGGACATCCGCATCGGGGAACGCCTGGTGCGCTCATTGCACCTGGGCAAGTGGCCCCGCAGTCTCGCGCCGGGCTTCCTGCAAGGGTTGATGGCCGCCGGCGCGCCCATGGACCTGTCGGTGCACTTGGGCGCCATCCCCACGGAGCAAGCGGCCCGCACCCTGGAGTGGCAGAAGGTCCGTTTCGAGTCGGCCCAGTCCCTTTCCTTCAAGCGGGGCCGCAGTATGTCGCCGGAGGCGGAGATCGCTTTGGAGGACGTGAGCCGTCTCCGGGACGAGGTGCAGCGCGGCCGGGAAAGGCTCTTCCACGCCTCCCTGTCGGTGACGCTACACGCCGACGACCAGGACACGCTGAAGGACTTGACCCAGAGGGCCCGGGCACATTTCGCCGCGACCCTGGGCAAGCTGGACAACCTGGCCTTCCGGCAACGGGAAGGGTTGCTTTCAGCGCTGCCCCTGGGACTGAACGCCGTGGCGGTGTGGCGGACACTGGACACTTCCAGCTTGGCGAGGTTGTTTCCCTTTTCGCCGCCGGACCTGGACACTCGCAGCGGCACCCTTTATGGCATCGACCTGCGGGCCTGCGCTCCCATCGTCTACGACCCCTTCGACGGCACCCATCTCAACGCCAACACGGCGGTGCTGGCCCGTTCCGGTTCGGGAAAATCCTTCGCCACCAAGTTGGGCGTGCTGCGGGGGCTGTGTCGGGGCGTCCGCGCCTACATCATCGACCCGGAGGGTGAGTACACCGACATGGCCCGTGCCGCCGGAGGCCGGGTGCTTTCCCCCGGCGTCCCCGGCCAGGGCATGAACCCCTTTGTCATCGACCGGGGCGACTCGGAAGAGCTGCTCCAGCGCATTGGCAGCCTGCGCCGCCTGATTGAAGTCATGGTTGGCGAACGCCTCAGCGCCGAGCGGCGTTCCAGCCTGGACCACGCCCTGGCCGGCTACTACTCCGAAAGGCGGGAGCGCACCGGATTCCGCGACTTCTACGCCTACCTGGAAGGGGAGACGCCGGAAATCGCTCACCTGCTGCGTCCCTTCGCCACCGGCAGCCTGCGCGACCTGCTATCCGACGAGGGCGACGACCTGCTGGCCCGGGAAGCGTTGGTGACGGTGTTCGACCTGCACCTGCTGGAGCCGGAACTGCGTCCCGCCGCCGCCATGGTCTGCACGGAAACGGTGTGGGCCGCCGCCGCCCAGGACCCCCGGCCCCGCCTGCTGGTGGTGGACGAGGTGTGGAGCATCATGCAACACCCCGAGGGCGCGGCCTTCATGGTCAGCATGGCGAAACGCGCCCGCAAGCACCGCCTGGGGTTGCAGTTCATCACCCAGGACGTGCAGGACCTCCTCAGCGAGGATTCTTCAAGAGCAATCACCGGCCATTCCGGCAGGGCACTGTTGCAGAACGCCGCCTTCAAGCTGCTGTTGCAGCAGGACGCCGCCGCCGTCAGCACAGTGGGTGAAGCCTTCGACCTGCCCGAGGAACTGCAACGCTGGCTGCTGTCCTGTCCCCGGGGCGACGGGCTGCTCTTGGCGAGGGGCCAACGCTTTCCCGTGCGCATCGAGGCCACCCCCGAGGAGACCGAGGTAATCGAGTGGCGGCCCGGCCCCAGGCACTAGCCGGTAGGGGCCAACGATACCGATACCAACGACCAACCCGTAGATAGCGAAAGGAAGGAACATATGAACCTGCAACTGAACCCCAAGCGGATATTCCTGGGCAACCGCAAGCGGAGCTCCCCGGTGCTGCTGGCGGTGACGCCGCCCCGCACCGGCGAGCGCACCATGCTGGGCGTGGAGAACCTGCTCCAGTCCATCGCCGTCCCCGAACCCTTCTCCCTGGAGCTGGCCGGCACCGCCGACGGCGTTACCCTGCTGGCCCGCTGCCTGGACCGGGAGGTGGTCCGGGGCCAACTCGCCGCCCACTACCCCCAGGCCCGCATCCAGGAGGTGTCCGTGGACGAGGACCCCATCTTCGTCCACCGGGGCGAACAGGCGTGGGTCATGACGCTCAGGGCCTCCGGCCCGGAGTACGTGCCGCTCCGCACCTTCCGGGACGACGACCTGCTGGACCCCGGCTCCGACCCCCTCATCGCCACCATCGGCGCCCTGTCCAACCTGAAGGATGGGGAGCGGGTGCTGGCCCGGCTGCTGCTGCGCTCGCTGGGTCCCGACTGGTCCCAGGCCCACCAGCAGAAGGCTTTCAGCAACCCCGGCTACCAGCGGCCCGACCCCTCCTACACCTACCAGACCCGGCCCCTGCAACTGGACGGTGTGACCATGGCCGTCCTGGGCGTGGCGGCCCTGGTAGCGCTGCGGGGCTACCTGTGGGTGCAGCAGGGGGAAATCCTCAAGGCTACCCTGCTGGGATTGGGCAGCGCCCTGGGCCTGGCGGTGGCCGGCTGGGGCTGGTGGCGCTGGAAGCAGGCCCGCAACCGGGTCTACGACCCCCTGATCATCAAGGAGAAGGTGGGCCGCATCGCCTTCGACGGCGGGCTGGAGCTCATCGCCGTGCTGCCCGAGGCCGCCGACCCCATGGCGGGCCTGACACGGGCGAAGGAGGTGCTGGAGCCGGTGGCCGCCGCCTATCGCCACTACGACCACCCCGCCGGAGCGCGCTTCAAGGCCAGCAAGGTGCGTCCCATCGTTCCCGTGATGAACCTTCACCCCGCCGGGCCCGGCCTGTTCGGCAAGCGCAGCGTCCTGGGCGTCCGCGAGGCGGCGGCCCTGTGGCACCCGCCCGGGGCCCGGGACGAGACGCCCCTGCTGGAACGCTCCGGCTCCAGGGCGCTGCTGCCCTCGGCCAAGGGGGTGCGGGGCGGCGCCCTGGTGGGCGACACCACCGCCGGCCGGTCCAGGGAAATCCACTTCCCCGAGGACCTGCTGCGCCGCCACCACCTCTACGTGGCCCGCACCCGCATGGGCAAGTC
>VXTR01000032.1 GCA_009837355.1 Chloroflexota bacterium
GAATAGCGTGGGGCCGGGGGGTTGCGGGGGGCGTGTGCTACAATCTTGGCTGCGGCCCGTCGGGTTGAGCCGGCGGGTTGGCTGATTGATTGGGGGCTTAGCTCAGTCGGGAGAGCGCCTGCTTTGCAAGCAGGAGGTCAGGGGTTCGAATCCCCTAGCCTCCACCACCGTATCCAATACTGCGAACACCGCCGTTCAGGGCGATTTCAGCAGCGTCCTTACCCCCTATGGGACTGTCCTCCGGCGTAGGGATGGTGTAGACAATCGTCGCGCAGCCGGGCCGCACCAGCACCTCCTTGACGAATGACCGCACGAAGGCCTTGGTCTCGGTGAGTTCGCTGGTTCTGAGGAACTCGCTCATGTCGGCGGCGAAGGCGGCGATGGTGTCGGCGCTGTCCAGCAACTGCCGCCGTTCCGCCAGCACCGTCCGCGCTTCCTCAGCGGCGGCTTCCAGTTGCTCCCGGCGGTGCCGGTGTTCCAGGATGCGCTCCGAAGCGTCGGCCATGTCCAGGTCGGTGCTCTCCACGAAGTGCCAGATGCGGTCCAGCTTCCGGTTCACCTCTGCCAACTCGGCCTCCACGGTCTCCAGGTGCTGCCGCTGCTCCCGGGCCACGCCGTCCATCTCCTCATCCACCAGTTTCACCAGGTCGCGGATGTTGGACTCGGTGAGGATGTGGTCCCTGATGTTGGAGATGATGATGCCCTCAAAGTTCTTGGCATTCAGCCTGGGAGTGTGGCAGGCGTCCTTGCCCAGCTTGAGGATGGACTGGCAGACGTAGTAGGTGTACTTCCCGCTCTTGGCTTCGGCGGCGGTGAGAGCCTTGCCACAGTGTTCGCACTTGGCCAGGCCGCTGAGCAGGTAGGGACTGGCGGCACGGCGGGGATGGGTCACCGCCGGCGCGCGGGACTCCAGCAGTTTCCTGACGCGGTCGAACTCCTGTTGGGAGACGATGGCGGGGAAGGCATTCTCCACCCGCACCGGCTCCTGTTTGTCCTTGCTTTTCTGTCCCCAGACCAGGGTGCCGGTGTAGGCTTCGTTGGCCAGGATCTTGTGGACGGTGGTCTTGCGCCACTGGCTGCCGTTGGGTGAGGGGATGCCCTCGGCGTTGAGGGTCTTGAGGATATCCAGGGAGGTCTTGCCCCGGAGGGTGAGGTCGAAGATGCGGCGTGCCACGGCGTCGTGGGGTGGGTTCAGTTCCAGCCTGGGGCGCTTCTTGGCCCCGTCCTGGACGTACACGCGGCGATAGCCGTAGGGAGCGTAGGTGGTCATCCAGAATCCCCGGGAGGCGGCTTCCCGCATCCCACGGGTAACCTCCTGGGCCAGGTTCTCGCTGTAGAACTCGTCCACGCTTTCGATGATGGCCTCCATGAGCTTGCCGGTGGGAGTGTCGTCGGCGTGTTCGGTGATGGAGACCACGCGGATGCCTTTGCGCCTTAGCATGGACTTGAAGGCCACGGCGTGCTCCCGCTTCCGGGTGAACCGCGAGAACTTCCAGACCAGGATTTCCCGGAAGGGCGCTTCCGCCTTGCTGGCCTCGTCCAGCATCTTGCGGAACTGGGGCCGGTCGGCGATGCGTCCGCTCTCGGCTTCGTCGATGTACTCCCGAACCACCAGGTAGCCGTTCTTGTCGGCATAATCGCGCAGGGCGCGCAGCTGGGCGGCCACGGACAGGTCCACGTCCTGGCGGTCGCTGGACACCCGAGCGTAGAGCGCCGCCGGGGTCAGATTAAGTCGCTCTTTCATTGGTCTATCCTCACAGAATCATCCTGGTCAGTAGTCGCGCAGGGGCACTGTCTTTCCTGCCGCTCCCGTATGCGCCATTTCTAGACGAAATCAGTGCCCCGAATGGTGGTGTTCCTTAAGTATGTACTCTCCTCCTTCAGTCGGCCACGCGATACCGCGATACGCGACATCGAGTGAAACTGCCGTAGGATAGAGGCATCCTACATCGACCGTGCGAATGTCTTCATGGATGGTTTGAATGGTCTTGTCATCGATTTTGATGGTATATGGCTCTGCCAAATCTTCGTGATGGCAGACGCAGTCTTTGTAGTATTTGAAGCATTGAGGGCACCTCGTGTAGTTGCGTATTCGTTGCCAAGACGCCTCAGTCGGTGTGTAAAGGAGATACCCCCTGAAGGGTTGGACATTAGCGTGCCCCAAGCCATTGCGCCAGATTACGACGCGCTCAATGGCATCGCTAATCTCGCTGTGTTGTTTCCATCGCGGCCAATGGGACATGAACCGATCTTTGACTAACGCGAAATCCTTCATCCCTAATTCCATCCGCCTACGAGAGAAATCTATTGGGTAAGGCTTTCTACTGAGCAACGCTCCGGAGTGACGCCTACGCATTTCTTCATCGCCTTCTTTGAGCACGACGAGGTCAACCATTGCCGTTTCGACCCAAAGTAGAAACATGAAGCATTCCCCAGCCACGCTGAGAAGCTCATCTGGAACTACATTCTTGCCGGTCATTTCTCGGGACTCCCATTCGTCCTTGTATCTCGCCGGGACCGCAACCGTTCCAGCCGCTCCCTAGCGCGCCATTGCCGCTCTTCCATGTAAAGGCGGATGGCCTCCCGGAGCAGTTCGCTCACGGTGCGGTCCTCCTCCCCCGCTGTCTGGCGCAGACGCTGGGCCAGATCCGGGTGGAGGGAAAAGGTAACGGTCTCGGTGTTTCTGGAAATTCTGGGGGCCATGATTGCTCCTTGCCTTGTCCATTATACCACAGTGTCTTACTCTTAATCACCAAGCAACCGCAGTTCTCCCGGGTCGACGGTCTGCTACATTTCGCAACCTTGCCACCTGTTGCACGCAGACAAGGGAGTGGTAAACACTTCCCCTTTGAGCCTGTCTCAAAAGTCGGGATGCCGGTTGGGGTGTAGACTGTGAGCA
>VXTR01000082.1:0-67794 GCA_009837355.1 Chloroflexota bacterium
GGAACTGGAAACACCTGAACCCGGTGGGATCAATCAACCCCGTCGAAGAACTCAAACGCATCCGCGAACTCAAACGCATCCGCGGCCCCTAGTCCAATCCTCTTGCCCTGGTCCGCCGCCCCCTTTCTTGACTTTACCCGGCCCCGACACTAGGATTAACCTAGGGCAAAAATATCCCGGGCATTGCCCGGACGGACTCAGGAGGTTCCATGACAACCATCATACTGTCCGTCCTGGCGGTCGCAGGGTTTGCAACAGGCATAGCAGCGGTGGTTTGGCTGCTGCTATCTACCAGAAAAGACGGCAATAAACTGCAGCGCAGCCGAGAGGAGGCTGCCGACACCATCTCTCAGGCCGAGGAGGAAAAGCGCGCCATCCTGCTCCAAGCGCAGGAAGAGGCCATCAAAATCCGCGAGGCCGGAGACCAGGAAATCAAAGAACAACGTCGCGAACTCAACCGCATGGAGCGCCGCTACATCCAGCGGGAAGAACAACTCGACCACAAATCCGAATCATTGGAAAACCTGGAAGCCGAACTGGTCCGGCGCGAGTCCGATGCCGAGTCCGCCCTCCAGGAAGCCGATGAAATCAAACACCAGCACACGCGTGAGCTCGAGCGAATCGCATCGCTTACCACCGATCAAGCCCGCTCTATCGTGTTCAAACGCGGCGAGGAGGAGGCAACCCACGAACTGTCCCGCCGCTACTACGAGCTGGAGAAGGAACACCAAACCCGGGCCGATGAAAACGCCCGTCGCATCCTTACCCTCGCCATCAATCGCCTCGCTACCGATGTAGTGTCGGAAAGCACCACTTCTGTTGTTTCCCTGCCCAACGATGAGATGAAAGGCCGTCTCATCGGCCGCGAAGGACGTAACATCAGGGCTATCGAAGCCCGCACTGGCGTCGAAATCGTCGTTGACGACACGCCGGGCATCGTAACCATATCCTGCTTTGACCCGGTCCGCCGGGAAATCGCCAAGCTGGCCCTCACCCAGCTGGTCAAAGACGGGCGCATCCAACCCGCCCGCATCGAGGAGAGTGTCAAACGCGCCACCCGCGACATCGACGAAATCATCTGGCGCGCCGGCGAAGAAGCCACCTTCGAAGTCGGCGTCAGCGGTCTTGACCCCGAGCTCATTCGACTGCTCGGTCGCCTCAAGTACCGCTACAGCTACGGTGAAAACGTCCTCACCCACTCCATCGAGGTCGGACTCCTCGCCGGTATGCTCGCCTCCGAAGTCGGTGCCGACGTGCAGATTGCCACCACCGGCGGCCTGCTCCACGACATCGGCAAAGCCATGACCCACGAAATCAAGGGGCCTCACGCCGAAATCGGCTACGATCTCACCACTCGCAGCGGTGTGCCCTCCCTGATTACCAACTGCGTCCTCGAACACCACGACGACGACCATTCCAGCATCGAGTCGTTCCTCGTCGCTGCCGCCGATGGCATCAGCGCCGCCCGCCCGGGCGCGCGCCGGGAGTCCATGGAGCAATACACTCGCCGCCTGCGTGAGCTGGAGGAAACGGCTTACAGCTTCGGCGGCGTGCAGCGCGCCTTCGCCATTCAGGCCGGCCGCGAAGTCCGTGTCATGGTCAGCCCCGAGGACGTGGACGACGTGGCCTGCGCCACGCTCGCTCGCGACATCGCCGGCAAGGTTTCCAGGGATCTCCAGTACCCGGGCCAAATCAAGGTTACCGTTATCCGCGAAACCCGCGAGGAAAGCATCGCCAAATAATATGCGCGTCCTGATGATTGGCGACATCATCGGCAAGCCGGGCCGGCAAACGCTGGCCCGGCTCCTGCCGGCTCTCCGCCGCGAACTCGACGTTGACCTCGTAACCGCCAACGCCGAAAACACCGCCGGCGGTTTCGGACTCACCCCCAAGACCGCCCGCAACCTCCTCGACGCCGGCGTTGACGTTATGACCTCCGGCAACCACATCTGGGATAAGAAAGACATCATCCCCCACATGGACGAATTCCCACTGCTCCGTCCCGCTAACTACTACGGCGCACCGGGACGCGGCTGGCTGATGCACGGCGACGTCATGGTGCTCAACCTCCAGGGCCGCACCTTCATGCCCGCCAATATCGACTGCCCTTTCCGCGAAGCCGACCAACGCCTTGCCGAAGCCGACGCCCAATTGGGCCACCCGCCGCCGGTGGTGCTGGTCGATTTCCACGCCGAAGCCACCTCCGAAAAGCAGAGCCTCGGCTGGTATCTCGATGGCCGCGTTAGCGCCGTCGTCGGCACCCATACCCACGTCGCCACCGCCGACGCCCGCCTGCTCCCCTCCGGTACCGCCTACGTCAGCGACTTGGGTATGACCGGCCCCCAGGACTCGGTAATCGGCACCGAAACCGCCCCCGTCCTCGAACGCTTCCGCACCGGCCTCCCCCAGCGCTTCAAGCCCGCCGAAGGCCCCTGCATCCTCAACTCTGTGCTCATCGACATCGATCCTCAAACCGGCCACGCCACCGACATCGTCCGCATCGACCGCACCGTTGACTGAGCCGTCCTTGCCCTTATTTCGTCATTCCGGCGAAAGCCGGAATCCAAGACCGGCCAAACGGTAAAATCCTGTTCATCCTGTAGATCCATGTATAAAACTCGGAGCCCCATGTCCATCACCGTTGATCTCCATACCCACACCACCGCCTCCGACGGCCGCTTGACCCCCACCGAACTGGTCCAGCTCACCGCCTCCAAGGGCATCCGCACCCTTGCCGTCAGCGACCACGACACCACCGACGGTCTGGCCGAAGCCCAGCGCGCCGTGAATCAAATCCCCGGTATGCGCCTCCTCCCCGGTATCGAACTCAGCTGCGACGTTCCCGGCGGCGAAGTCCATATGCTCGGCTACTTCATGGACACCGGCGACCCCGACTTCCAGGAAACCCTGTCCGTATTCCGCCAGGGCCGCTTGGAGCGCGGCGAAGGCATGGTCCGCAAGCTCGCCGAATTCGGCCTGCACATCGAATGGGAGCGCGTCCTCGAAATCGCCGGCGACGCTTCCATCGGGCGTCCCCACGTCGCCCAGGCTCTGGTCGAAGCCGGCTACTTCTCCGAACCCTCCGAGGCGTTTCAGGAATACCTGGGACGCAACGGCAAAGCCTACGTCGAACGCGCCAAACTGACCCCTGTCGACGCCATAAAAATGCTCAACGACATCGGCGGTGTGGCCGTCTTCGCCCACCCCTGGTTCGAGCGACGCGGCGGCGAACCCGAACCCGAGCAGTCCCTCATTGAAACCGTCGAGGAACTCAAGGCCGCCGGCCTCCACGGCATGGAAGTCCACTACGCAATGTACGACCAACAAACCGTCGATTGGCTCGCCGACGTCGCCCGCGCCTACGACCTCATTCCCTGCGGCGGCAGCGACTACCACCACAGCGGCAACTCCCGCGAGCCGCTCCCCGGCGTCAACGGCCCGCCCCGCGAGACCGTAGAACGCCTGGAAGCCGCCGCCCGCCAACTCGCCGCCGCCCTCTAGCCTGCCACTCCTGCCCGCTCATCTACCGTTCCCAACCGCTCGTCCTGAGCCTGCCGAAGGACCGCCATTCCCGCCTCCACTCCTTTCACTCGCATCCCCACCGTCATTCCCGCCTCCACTCCTTTCACTCGCATCCCCGACCGTCATTCCCGTATCCCCGACCGTCATTCCGGTACCCCCACCGTCATTCCGGCGAAAGCCGGAATCCAGAAACCTCAACCATAAGCGCCGGTCGCCTGATTATCCATGCCCGCCCCACTCCTCACCATCATCCTCCTCTGGGCCGTCGCCTACCTCATCGGCGCAATCCCCATATCTTACCTGCTGGGCCAAGCCTTCGGCGGCATCGACCTGCGACGCCACGGCAGCGGCAACGTCGGCGGCAGCAACCTCGCCAGCCAGATCGGCAAACGCTGGTTCCCTGCCATCATCGCCATCGACCTCACCCGCGGCGCCGCTCCCATCCTGGCCGGCCACTACGCGTTGGGACTCAACGAACATCCCTGGCTGCTGATGCTAACGCCTCTGTTCACCCTGGCCGGCAACGCCTGGTCGCCCTTCCTCCGCTTCACCGGAGGCCGCAGCGTCGGCGTCTGGGCCGGCGGACTTACCGGCATCTCACCGCCGCTGTTCCTCGCCGCCCTGCTGACCTACTTGTGCGCCTGGTTCGCCACCCGTCGCTCGGCCGAATCGCTGCTCGCGGTAATGCTTCTGCTTCCGCTGGTATGCCTGGCCTGGCCCGAGGGCTGGATGCTGGTAGTTTCGCCGCCGCAATACGCCGTGTATGCTGCCGCCGGCGTTGCGCTCATCCTGCTCAAACGCCTGGTGTCCAACGGCGGCCCCCTGCCGGCAGACCTGCCCCGTCGCTCAGTGATCCTCAACCGCCTGCTGCGGGACCGCGACATCGCCGACCGCCGGCAATGGCTCGCCCGCGTGGGCGACCGCCCCCGGGAATTCTGATGGCTGAACCCCAAACCGACCCCCCATCCATCACCTGCTACTGGCATCCGGAGGTGCCTACCGGCCTTTCCTGTAGCCAGTGCCGACGCCCCATCTGCACCCAGTGCCTGGTGCAGGTTCCCGTCGGCATCCGCTGCCGGGAGTGCGGGCGCGCCCAACCTCTGCCCACCTTCGATGTCCGTCCCGCTAACTACGCCCGGGCTGCGGTGGTAGCCGCCATCGTCACCGTCGCCGGGATTGTCCTCACCGTCCTCCTCGCCCTGTTCCTCGGCGGCCTGGCCTTCGTCATTATGCCGCTGGGCGTAGGCTACGTCGCCGGCGAGCTTATCAGCCGGGTCGTCAACCTCAAGCGCAGCCGAGGCTTGATGTACATTGCCGGCGGCGTCGTAGTGATGACCATCCTCGTATCCCTGTTCCTGCTCGACTTCCGGCTTTTGGGTCTCTGGGGCATTCTCGCCACGGTGGGCGGCGTGCTCATTGCCATCGCCCGCGTCCGCCTCTAACCCCGACCGACTTAGATGACCCTCGCCGCCCGCAGCAGTCCCAACTCACGTATTGTGAGGCCCAGTTCACCACACAGAATTTCAACGTTGTGCTCGCCCAGGCGGGGCGCCGGGCGCTCCGATGCCATGGCGTTTTCTCCGTCGATGAAGAATCCCGAACCGGGGTATTTCAACGGGCCGGCGCCGGCGTGGTCCATCTCGACGAAAAACCCTCTCTCCTCCAGGTGCGGCGATTCCACTACCTGCTGCGGCGTCTGAACCAGCCCTACGACGAGGCCCCGGGCCATGCTCTCTCGCATCAAGTCCAGGTTGCTCCACTGGGCCAGCTTGGGGGCCACCAGTCTGTGAAGCTCCTCCCAGTGCTCCATCCGGCCGGCGCGTGACGCGAACTTGGAGTCCAGCAGCCCCGGTTCTTCCAGAAACTCGGCCCACGCCTCCATGGGACGGCCGCCGGTGCCGGCCGTGGTCAGGGTTACCTCTCCGTCCAGGGTGGGCAGGTGCATCCCGTCCATTACGTTGCCGTCGCTGCCGCCCCGGTGAGGGTTGCGTCCGGTGTAGGTGTAAGGGTGAATCAGCCCCGAAGGGGTGCTGACGGCGGCCTCCATAGTCGAGACATCGATGTGCGTGCCTTTTCCCGACTGCTCCCGCCGCAATAGGGCCGCCATTACCGCCACCGCCCCATTGCGCGCGGCGGTAATCTCCATCTGCTGCAGGGCCGTGCCCATGGGCGGTTGGCTGGCCGAGCCGGTTACCGCGTAAAGGTATCCCCCCATGGCCTGAGCCACCAGATCATCGCCCTGGTAGTCGGCATACGGCCCGTCCTGACCAAAGTAGGTGATGGAAACCAGGATCAGGCCGGGGTTGGATTGGGACAGCAATTCATAACCCAATCCCAGTTCCGCCAGCCTCCCCGGAGCATAGCTGTCAATAATAATGTCCGCAGCGGTGGCCAGTCGCTCGAAAAGCTCCCGGCCTTCTGCCTGCTCCACGTCCAGCGTGATGCCCCGCTTGTTAGTATTGAAAGCAAGATAGGAGGTCCCCCGGTCGGGATGGGGAACCTCGTCAAGAAAGGGCGGCTCATGGCGGGCTTGGTCGCCCCAGCCGGGCGGCTCAACCTTGATGGTGTCCGCGCCCTGGTCTGCCAACAGCTTGGCGCAATAGGCGCCGGAGGGCCGGTTGGTCAGTTCCAGTACGCGCAGTTCCGAAAGTATTCCGGGCATGGTCGCTCCAATAATTGCCTATCCAGGAATTACGGCCTTGGTTCGTCGGGCCGGGGCGCGCCAAAAACCACCCCTTCGGATTCCAGTTCCCCTATTTCCGCCGGCGACAACCCGGCCAGCTCCGCCAGTATCGCCGCGTTGTCCTGTCCCAAACCTGCGACCTTCGCAATTGACATGGGATTGCCGGGATCTCTATAAGGGCGCCCTGCGAAAAAACGGGACCCAACGGCCGGGGCCTGGGGGTTGGAGAACTCCCACATATAACCGCGTTCCCGCAGATGAGGGTCGTTTAACAAATCCTGGGCGGTCATCGCCGATCCGGCGGCGATTCCCAGTTCCTGCAACCTCCGTGCCAGCTCCAGGTCGTCATGCTGGGAGGTCCAGCTGCCGATTAACTCGTCCAGTTCATGGCGGTGGTGCCAGCGGGCTAAAGCGGTACCGAATTTGGCTCCCTCGGCCCACTGGGGCCCGCCCATCGCTCTCTTCAGCGATTCCCATTCCGTGCCGGACGACACGACAATAACTATCCAACGATCGTCGCCCCTGGCCGGATACACATTGTGCGGCGCTTTCCACCAGTGGGCGCAGCCCAAACGATCCCGTGTTATGCCCCGTTGCGCCTCCAGGATGGCCGGTCCCACTGCCGAGACCCCGGTTTCCAGCATGGTGAGGTCAACCCGCATACCCTGGCCCGTCCTGGCGCGCTGGTACAGGGCCAGCAGGAGGGCGTAGGCCACGTTGTTGCCTACGGAATGGTCCATGTAGTTGGGACTGGCCCGTTGGGAAGGGCCGCCCTCGTAGCCGGTCAGGTAGGACAAGCCACAGGCCGCGTCAACGGTGCGGGCCCGAGAGCCGGCCCGCCGCCAGGGTCCGGTGTAACCGTAGGCGGTACTGCTGAGCGTAATGATGCGGGGGTTGACTGCGGAGAGGCTCTCATGGTCGAACCCGAACCGCTGCATGGTGCCGGGACGGAAGTTGTCGGTAACGATGTCAGCCTTCTCCACCAACTTGAGAAAGATTTCTTTCCCCTTTGGGTTGGTAACGTCCATGCACAGGCTGCGCTTGTTGCGAGCGCCGTAATAGACCATGTTGCCGGCTTCGTTCCACCACTCTTCACCCGGAGTTCCTCCAGGGAATGGGCCGACTTTGCGGTCCTGCAGGTGGTCGGGGCTTTCGACGCGGATGACATCTGCGCCCAGGTCTGCAAGGAATCCCGTCCCCCACGGCAGCGCATGTACCTGCTCCAGGGTAAGGACTCTAATTCCGTAGAGAATTCCCTGCTCCGCCATTCCCCCCGGACCTCCTTTTGCCGCTGCTGCGCCGAAGCGTTTGACCGGCCCAATGATAGTCCAGACCGGAAACCAAGTCCACTTGGGCCGTCATTCCCGCGCAGGGCCTGCCCCGTACTTGACCCGGGGCGGGGGGAATCCATCCATCAACGTATGTTAGCCGTTCCCCGGCCCATAATCCTGCCACAGCCGCGCTACGGTATCCCGAGTTACGCCACTGGCAAAACCCCGCCGCCGCAGGTAGTCCCACATCTTGCGACGGAATGTCCCGTGGGGCATATCGCCCCGTTCCAGCCACCGTTGCGCCCGCCGTTCGCCGGCCCGGTATGCGCCGTCGGCTTCGTCCAGCCCCTCAAGTGTGGCATCGATGATGCTGTTCGCCACCCCCTTGGCCCGCAGCTCCCGACGTAGCGCAAAGGCTCCCCTGGGCTTCCGCCGTTCCCTGTTGTCCCGCCAGCGCCGGGCGAAATCCTCATCATCCAGGTAGCCGTAGCGGTTCAGCGACGCCAGCACTTGTTCAACGACGGGCTGGGAAAACTCCTTCCCAACCCGTCGTCGTACTTCGGTCACCGACCGTTGGCGGAAGCTGACGTAGCGCAGGGCCACCTGCAGTGCCCGCGCATAGTCGTCAGACTCGGACGCTTCCATCAGTTCAGGCTTACCCCTCCGGCGCCGGCGATGTGAGGTGCCCCGCCGTTGGCTGAGGCCATCCCGTAGCCGTTGACCAGGTCGTCCGCCAGCGTTTCATCCGGCTCGTCTTCGCCGCGAATCAGCGCTTCGATTGTGCCCGCCATTTCGGGATTCTCGCTCAGGAACACCTTGGAGTTCTCTCGTCCCTGCCCCAGGCGAGTTTCGCCGTAGGAGTAGAATGAACCGGCTTTCTTGATGATGCCCTGGTTCACGCCGATGTCCAGCAGGTCGCCCATCTTGCTGATGCCCTGGTTGAACATAATGTCAAACTCAGCCACCCGGAACGGCGCCGCCACCTTGTTCTTCACGATGCGCGCCCGCACCCGGCTGCCGATGATTTCCGAACCTTGCTTCAGTGATTCGCTGCGCCGCAGGTCTATCCTCACCGAGCTGTAGAACTTCAGCGCCCGTCCGCCCGGCGTTACCTCCGGACTGCCGTAGCTGATGCCGATTTTCTCGCGAATCTGGTTGATGAACACTACCGCAGTACGGGAACGGTTAATGGTCGATGTCAGCTTGCGCAGCGCCTGCGACATCAGCCGCGCCTGCATCCCTACGTGAATGTCCCCCATATCGCCCTCAATTTCTGCCTGGGGAACCAGGGCGGCCACGCTGTCAATCACTACCGAGTCAACGGCGCCGCTGCTCACCAGCTTCTCGGTGATGTCCAGCGCCTGCTCCGCCGAGTCCGGCTGAGAAATCAACAGATTGTCCAGGTCCAGCCCGCAGTTGGCAGCATATTGCGGATCCAGCGCGTGCTCAGCGTCAATGTAGGCCGCTAGCCCACCCTGTTTCTGGGTCTCGGTCATAATGTGAATCGCCAGCGTAGACTTTCCCGCCGACTCGCCGCCGTAGATTTCAGTTACCCGGCCCCGGGGCAGCCCGCCTACGCCCAGCGCCAGGTCCAGGGACAGCGACCCCGTGGGAATGACGTTGGTTATCAGGTGCGCCACCTGCTCGTCGCCCCGCATCACGGCGCCTTTGCCGTGGTCTTTCTCAATGCGGCCCAGCGCGATTTCCAGGGCGGCCAGCTTGTCCTTGTCCAAGTTCAGGGTTTCCGGGTTGATTGCCATCTTTTACCTCGTACACTCGCTGCCAATTTCGCCCTTCACATCCGTCACTCCCGCGCAAGCGAGAATCCAGGGGGAGGGCTGTATTTCATTCGCAACCGATATTAGCACGTGCGTTCCGGCAAAGCAACACCCCTGCTGTCATCATTTTCCAGGTTGTTGAACGGGGCCCACGGCCCCGCTGTCAGAAGTCTCAAAACCCGCCTTCAAAACCTATGGTAACGGTGCCGTTCTCTACGATTATCGGCGTTATTCGCTCCCCGCCCGACAGCTCCAGCAGTGCCGGAATCTGGTCCGGCTGCTTGGACACGTCAATCTCCGTATAAGGCACGCGCTGACGCCGGTAGTGCATCTTGGCCTGAGCTGAAAAAGGGCAGTCCGGGTGCGTGTAAAGAGTGATTTCAGTCTGCTCTGCGGTGGTCAAAACAATCTCCTGAGCCGGGCCGTTTCCCGATTTTGCCAATAGCGTTGCCCAATTGTACGTACCGCCGCCCCATTGCGCAACGCCGGGCCCATCACACCGGCACCGGCTGTGCTTCCAGCAGCTCCGCTATCACCGATTCCTGCGTCCGTTCCCGCAGTCGCGCCATGCTTTTCAAGATGATGCGATGCGCCAGGGCCGGCACGGCCAGAGCCTTGATGTCGTCCGGCGTAACGTACTCCTGTCCTCTGATGCCGGCCAATGCCTGGGCGCAGCGATACAGCCCCAGCGTGGCTCTCGGGCTGGCTCCCAGCTCAACGTCGGGATGCTCGCGGGTGGCGCGAATCAGCCCCACCAGGTACAACCGCAGCGCCGGGCTGATGTAAATCCGCCGCACCAGGTTCTGGATGTTGAGCACTTCGTCCGCGGAGGCCACCGCCTGCAGCGAACCCAACGGATCGGCGTCCTCAAATCGCTCCAGCATGGCGTCTTCGTCGTCCTCCGATGGATAGCCCAGGCTGACCCGCATCAGGAAGCGGTCAATTTGAGCTTCCGGCAAGGGAAACGTCCCTTCCAGTTCAATCGGGTTTTGAGTTGCCAGCACCAGGAACGGCGTCGGCAGCCGCACCGTGTCCTGGTCAACTGTAACCTGCCGCTCCGCCATGGCTTCCAGCAGCGCCGATTGCGTCCGCGGCGTGGCCCGGTTGATTTCGTCCGCCAGCACCACCTGCGCGATGACTGGCCCGGGCCGGAACTCAAATTGCCCGCTGCGCTGGTTGTAGTAGTTGATCCCCGTAATGTCCGACGGCATCAGGTCCGGCGTGAACTGGATGCGCCGGAACTCGCAGTCCAGCGAGTAGGACAGCGACCGTGCCAGCGTGGTCTTCCCGATGCCCGGCACGTCCTCAATCAGGATGTGTCCCGCGCTGAACAGCGCCGCCAGCGTGAACTCAATCACCTCATCCTTGCCGACAATCGCCAACTGGATGTTCTCCCGGATGGCCCTGGCCGTATCCGCGATGCGCTGCGTTTCCGATGCCGTTGTCAAAGTGTCGCTCCAAGTACTGCCAGCTTGCTCTCCAGATGTTCGGCCGCTTCCCTCAGGTCTTTCGGCGAGTCCACACTGCGCCAGAACTCTTGCGACAGCACCGCCGACATCCGCCCCGTCGCCGCCAGCGCCGGGAACGTCGTCACTTCATGGTCGCCGACTTCCGGCAGCAAGGCCTGTATGTCGGGACTCAAGACATACACGCCGCCGTTGATGGCATGGGGCAGCATCGCCTTCTCCCGGAACCCGCTCACTAGGCCGGTCCCGTCGGTGTCCACGATGCCGTAAGGACTGGCCATGGGCACCGTCAGTATGCTGGCGCAGTGCGTCGGGTTTGTCGCCCTGCGTCGCTGATAATCCGTCAGCAGCTCCGCAAGGTCGGCGTCGGTGACAACGTCCCCGTTGGTGGCAATCACAGGTTCGCCGCCGCCGGAGAGCATGGCCATCCCCTGTCTCAGCGCGCCGCCCCGGCCCAACGGCGTTCGTTCATGGCTGTAATGGGCGCGGATGCCAAACGCGCTGCCATCCCCGAAATAGTCCGCCACCATCTCCCCCAGGTAACCCACCAGGAACACCACGTCCGTAACCCCGGCATCCCGCAGCCGGATTACCTGGTGCCACAGGATGGGCCGGCCGTTCAGTTCCACCATCGGTTTCGGCATGGCGTCGGTGAGAGGCCGCAACCGTTCGCCTTTGCCGCCGGCCAGAATCAAAGCATGCATTTGCCCTTTACACCGTCATTCCGGCGAAAGCCGGAATCCATATCCCCTGCCGGAGATAACCTTACTGATATGCCCGTGGCCGGAACTCCGACGAGCAGTAGCGTATGTTGTCCCAGAGCCCCACAGCGTCCCGTTCAATGTTGGCAAACTGCAGGAACTCTCGGCTGGGGACGTCGTAGATGATACACGGCGCCCACAGCGCAATGTCCGGGAATATGAACAGTAACCCAATCACCAAGGCCATACAACCCATAAAGGGCATTACCCCGATGTACACGTCCGTAATCGTGCTTTCTCGTAACGTCTCCTGCGCCGCTGCCGTTTGTTCCGCCATTTGCGCGTCCACATCCTGCCTTACTCCGTGCAGGATGTAAAGGTTGATGCCCTCCGGCGGGCTGATTAACGCCGCTTCCACCAGAATCACCATGATGATGCCGAACCACACCAGGTCCACGCCCACTGCCTCCAGCGACGGTGTCAGAATCGGGATGGTGGTCACCAGCATGGCGAAGCTTTCCATGAAAGTGCCCAGCAGCAGGTAGAAGAAAACCAGGATGATGACGAACTGCAGCGCGTTAAGATTCAGGCCGGTAATCCACTCGGAAATATCATGGGAAATGCCCAGCCGCGCAAAAGCGAAGCTCAGTGTGAATGCAGCCATCACGATGAGCATAATCATGGAAGACGTGCGCACCGTGGAGATGATGGCGTCCAGCAACATCACCTTGACGCTGCGGATGGATTCGCCCCAGCTGGCATATATGCCCTGCTGCCTCTTGTACAACTCGTTGGTCACCGCCACCAACAACGCGCCGACCACGCCCAGCGCTGCCGCTTCCGTCGGCGTCGCCCACCCGGTGTAGATGGAGCCAAGCACCACCACTATGATGATGAGCACTGGAATAATGGCCAGCAGGCCAATTACTGCCTCTTTCAGCATCCGCAGCCACTCCGCTGTTGCTTCGCCATAGGAAAGCGTGGAACGTCCCCGACGGTAAGCCGCGCGCTCAGTGGCATCGGTCAGCCCCGCTTCGGTAGCCTGTTCCTGCTGCAACGCTTCCAATTGTTCCTCGGAGTAACGTCTGATCCCGATGCCGTTGAACCAGGCCCGATACAGGCGGCGCACTTCCTCGTCCATCGGCGCCGTGCCAGGTATCAGCACTGAGGTTGCTGCCATCATCCCTATCATGGTGAAAGCCAGCAGGAATCCCGGCAAAAAGCCCGCCATGTACAGCCGACCAACTGATTCCTCCACCAGCACGCCGAAGATAATCAGCCCGATGCTGGGCGGAATCAGGATGCCCAGCGTGCCGCCGGCTGCCAGCGATCCGATGACCAGCCGCTCGCTGTACCCTCGCTGCCGGAAGGAAGGCAGCGACACCCTGCTGATGGTGGCCGAAGTCGCCACGCTGGAACCCGAGCAGGCGGCGAACACCGCGCACGACGCAATGTTGGTGTGCAGCAGTCCGCCCGGCAGGAACACCAGCCAGCGCGATAACGCCCCGTACATCCGCTCCCCCATCCCCGAACGCAGCATCAGCTCGCCCATCAGCAGGAACAGCGGCACCGCCACCAGGATGAAGAGCCGGTTGGTTTCCCACGCCTTGCTCCCCATGACATTCCACAGCGGGGCATCGGAGAATACCTGCATCATCACCAGCGACAGCACCCCCAAAGCGCCGGCCACGTATAGCCCGATCAGGAAGAAAACTCCCATCATGCTGAATGCGGTGATGATTGCCATGATGTTAAAGCCTCCGCGACGCGAGGCCGGCGATAAGGTCATTTGAAGGGGTGCCGTGTCGCCCGTAAAGTTCAGTCCTGCTGAACCCCGCAGCTTTCTTCCCCCTCAATCTGAACGGCCGGAGCCAAATCGGCCGCGTCACCCCCGTTGCGAGTGTGCCAGATTTCCAGCAGTCCACGGGCGATCATGCTGAGCATCCACTGCAACGACGTGAAGGCCAGCATGGTGAAACCGACGGCAACGATTATCTGGAACATCCAGAGCTCCGGGAGGTAGTCGCCGTATAAGTAGGTGTTTTCTAATGCGGGAGCACAGGCCTGGGCTAGACGTTCCGGGTCATCTTCCCCCAACAGGCGCATAGCGAAACGGTCTGCGCCGCTGGACGGGAATTGCGGCGCGGCGCGTATGCAGTAGGATTGCACCACTTCTCTCCATGAATACCAGGCAGTAACCCCTCCAAAGAATCCCACCGAACCCAACGCCAGCCAGTCGGCAACCGAGCGTAGATAGGGGTGTATGCGGGAGAACAGCGGCAGCAAAACGTCAATCCGCACGTGGGAACCGGTGCGCAGCGAATAGGAAAATGCCCAGGTGCCGGCGAAGGCGAGAACGTACCCGCCCACCAGCTCTTGGTTCCCCAGCGACGGCCCGCCCAGCTTGCGAACTATGACCTGGTAGGTGATGTAAACGCCTAACAGCAGCAGGAGGGTGCCGCAAATGTATCCGAACGCCCGATATACGTAGTCCAGACCGCCGTCAATCTTGTAAATGAGCCGCGTCAGCGTTACCGGGGTAGGGGGTGTCGTGGCTTGCGTGGTCAACTGTAGCCTCTGTGCGATGAAGCCGCCCGGCTAATTGATAACTTCCGACTGCCCGTCGGCGCCCACGCGAATGCCGGTGATGGGGGCGACTTTTTCGTTGTAAATCTGCACCGCGTCACTGTTCGGGCCGCCGGTGCGCTTGACCCAGTTGGGCAGAACAACTTCCAGCGCCACTTCGCGCATCTTGGCCTCAACCTCGTCGCTGAAAGGGCGGTGAATCATTCCTGATTCCACGTTTGCCGTCACACTGTACGCGTTCCACTCATCAACGAGAGCCTTGCGAGCTAGTTCATCGTACTCCCGCCCGACTTCTAGGGTAATCTGCTGGATGTCCGGCGGCAGCCGATTCCAGGCGTCTCTGCTCATTATGAAGTAAGCCACTCCCACGGAACCGGTGATGGGGCCGTAGAGGTAGTCGGTCACTTCGTACAAACGCTGGCTGTGGCCCTGCTCTCCGCCGGTCACGGCGCCGTCCAGTACGCCCCGCTCTAGGGCCGGATAAACGTCCGCAAAGGCCATGAATTGGCCTTCTGCACCCAGGCCGGACAGCAGATCGCCCAGGATGGTGCTGTGCTGACGAATTTTCT
Source organism: Chloroflexota bacterium (assembly GCA_009837355.1). Classification (GTDB taxonomy): domain Bacteria; phylum Chloroflexota; class Dehalococcoidia; order Lucifugimonadales; family UBA3495; genus Bin87. Next base: position 14,577 of record VXTR01000082.1, read on the forward strand.
TGTTCTTGAACTGGTCCAGCACGTCCAGTTCTTCCCGGCTGAAGATGAACTGGCTGGGATAATATTGGCGTATGATTGGCTGCCCGCCGGTAGCTTCCTGCAACGCCGTTACCAGGTCTTCGTGGATGGCGTCGGCCAGTTGCAACTGTGCCTCTTGGCTGGGCAGCAGACCCCACAGATTTGAAACGTCCAGCAGGGGCAAGTCTCCTGCCACGTACCCGCTATAGACTTCGCTGGCTTCTAAGGCATTGTCCTTAACGATGCGCAACGTGTCTCCGCCGCTGATGCCGAGCTCAAGGAATGAGGAGAGGGTGAAGTGTAGCTGACCGTTAGTGCGTTTCGCTGCTTCAGGAATGAAGAAGGAGTTGACCAACTCGCAGCCGGCTACGTTCCGGTTGATGCACACCAGTTGGAACTCGAAAGTCTCACCTTCGCCGCTGCCGCCGCAAGCAGCCCCAACCGCCAGCAGCAGAGCAATGGCGGTAATGGCGACTGCAAAGCGCCAGGAGCGGATGATAAAACAGCCTGGACTCAATTTCCTTGAATTGAACATAGGCTTCCCATCCCTCACACCGGCAGCTCTTTGCCCACTACACGGCGACAACCTGCAAATTGTAGCGTCTTCTATCTGGGCATTCTGATTGGCGGCATACGCTAACAGCTGGCCGGCGCAGTGTCAACGACTCCGCCAGCCCTGGCCGCCGCTCCCGAATCTCACCCGCTATTCGCCGGCTGTCGGGGATCGAGAACCTGCCTCTTGCTCGCCCTGTGCTATAATCCCGTAGGCCCGGTGATGGGGACGGCTCCCCCGCGGCCCGCGCCGTGATATTGCAAAGCATCGGTATTTTGTGAGGAGGAATACAGCCTTGACTACTCCTAATGAACGTCTGCAGGCGGGTATCGGGATGCGCCGCACGATGTCCGGGGGCGATAACTCCCATTTGGCCCTGCCCGGTGTTGACCAGCTGGCTCCGGACCTCAAACGCATCATCGACGAAGCCCTGTTCGGCACCATCTGGACACGGCCCGGACTGGACCTGAAGCAGCGCTGCATCGCCACTATTTCGGCGCTGATGACCCAGGGAGAGCTCAACCTGCTGCGCCGGCACATCGTCCGCGCGCTCAACGTAGGGCTGACGCCGAACCAGGTGGTGGAAATTTTCTTCCAGTCCACCTTCTACATCGGCGTGCCGGCCGTTGAATCGGGCCTCCGCCTCACCAAAGACATCCTCGAAGAACTCGGTATCGAATACGAGCCGACTTTGGAATACGACCCCAATATGCACGCTGACGAACGCTTCGCCCTGGGCCAGGAACTGCACCGCCATCACATGGGCAGCACTCCTGACACCGGCGCCGACGCCAACAGCCCCGAAGCGCAACTGGAGCGTATCGTTGACGAGTATAACTGGGGTGCCATTTACAGCCGCTCGCTCCTCGACGACAAGGAACGCGCTATTATTTCCCTGGCCGCCCTGACCAGCATGGGCGTGTACGACGCGCAAATGCGCCGCCGTATCCGTGGCGCGGTTGGCGTCGGCCTTGCTCCCGAAGAAATTATGGAGATTTTCATACACCTCTCCATGTATGGCGGATATGTGAATGCCCGCACGGCAATGCGCATCGCTCGATCCGTTTTCAACGAGCTCGGCATCGGTTAGCCGGCCTCGCTATTGCCGCACTCGCAACTGCAGGGGGACAAGATGCAACTGCGCCTGGACGACGGCTGCGATCTGTTCTACGCCATCGACGACTTCACCGACCCCTGGACGCAGCCGGAAACCGTGGTAATGCACCACGGCATGGCCAAAAACCACAAGATGTGGTTCGGGTGGGTACCCATCATCGCCCGTCATTACCGGGTCATTCGGCTGGATATGCGTGGAATGGGGCAATCTTCCGTTCCCGAACCGGGCTATCCTTGGTCAGTGGACAACTTCGCCCGAGACCTGGCCGAGTTCGTTGACAAGCTGGGATTGGAAAAGTTCCACCTCATCGGCGAAACCGTCGGCGGCAGCATCTCAATGCGCTATGCCACCATGCACCAGGAGCGCCTCCTCTCCCTGACCGCCTGCACTTCGCCCACCAGTTTCAACGACGCCCATCACGCCCAGTCGGCAGTGCAGATTGAACAGGAAGGCATCGGTGCCTGGGTGGAAAACAGCATCGGCCGCCGCCTTGACCCGCAAATAGTTGACCCGGCCTATACCCGTTGGTACGCCGAACAGATGAAGGCAACCGCGCCTCACGTCGTCGCCGGCTTCCAGGCCCAGGCCTCCGGAGACCTGCGCCCTCTGCTCAAAGACGTGCAAACCCCGGTGCTTATCATCGCGGCTGCTGCCCTGCGTGAGGAAGTGCTGGGCGATTTCCGCGGCGCCGCCGATGTCTTCCCCAACGGGCGCGCCGTCGTATTCCCCGGCGTGTCCGGTTTCGTGCAGCACATCCTGCCGGTACCCTGCGCCCGCGTATGGCTGGACTTTGCCCGCAGCCTCGGCTAGGTGTCTCGCTTCCCATGGCCGACCGTGCCGGCGCCACAAGTGGGAGGAGGAAGATAAGGCGAGGATGCAGAGCTGGTGGCTCAAACCGGCGTCGCAGCCTGTTGCGCCGGTGGCGCCTGTCCTCGCTGCTCTTCTTCCGCCGCCACGTCCGCGACGCACACGGCCGTTATCACGCCGGTTTCTGGGCCCACCTGGTAGCCCGGGGCGAGCTGCAAATACTGCCTCGGCGATTCGGACGGCGTACCCACCTTTCCCCCTTCGTAGAGCTATACAACGTACAGTTTTTCCGACTCGCCAGGAAATACCTGCTCCAATCGTTGCTGGCAGCGGGGGCGATGCTGGCCGTGCTTACCCTGGTGGACTCCATTGCGGACGCGGCGCTGGCGGCGGGGTTGGCTTCCAGTGTTTTCATCGTTGCCATGACCCCCGGCGCCCGGCGCGCCGACTTGCGCCACCTGATTGGCGGACACCTGCTCGGCCTTGCCGTCGGCGTCCTGGTGGCTCTGATCCTGTTTCATTCGCTTCTGCCGCCCCTGGTTCTGGGACCGGATGGCGTATCCAACTGGTGGGTCAACATTATCGCCGCTTTGGCTGTGGGCGTGGTTATCTTGATGATGGCCATAACCGACACCGACCATCCGCCGGCCGCGGCGACCACCCTGGGATTCGCCCTGCGCGACCTGGACTGGACTCTGGTGTTGCTCTTCGCGGCGGCCGTCCTGGCCCTGGCCGGCTTGAAGCTGCTGATGCGCCGTTGGCTCAGCGACCTCATCGAGTAATATCACCTCCCATCCCCCGATCTGATCCATAAGGAAGGTATGCAATGCCAGACTCCCTTTCCCGTCAGCTGGCCCGCTGGGCCGTCAACTTGAATGCTGGCGACCTGCCGCCGGCGGTCGTGGACAAAATGCAAACCTCCCTGCTCCATGCTGCGGTGGTGGCCATCGTCGGCGCGGACACACATCACGGCAAGGCCGCGGTTGACCTGACCTTGGCCGAAGAGTACATGACCGGCGGCGCGACCATACTGGCCAACGGCGGACGGGCCACCCGTTGCGGAGCTGCCTTTGCCAACAGCAAACTGATGCACGCCACCAACCAGGCCGATTCCTACCGGATGCTCACTCACCCCGGCCCGTGCGTGATACCGGCCGCGCTGGCTTCGGCGCAGTTGGGCGATGCGTCCGGAGCGCAGCTCATTACGGCCATGGCCGCCGGCTACGAAATAGAGTCCCGCATTGCCGGCGATTTCATTGCGTCAACCCAGGCCCGGGGATTCCGCTCCAGCCCGATTTACGGAACCCTGGGCGCAGCGGTGGCCACTGGCAAGCTGCTCGGCTTGACCGAAGACCAGATGGTTACCGCCATTGCCCTGGCCTGCACCTTCACTGCCGGAACCAACGAAGGCCCCCGTTCCGGTGGGCGTGAGATGATGTTCCACGAACCGCAGTCCACCCGCAGCGGCGTCATGGCCGCTCTGTTGGCCCGAGAGGACGTGCGCGGTTCCGAGGAGGCCCTGGAAGGCCCCGCCGGGTTCTACAACGCATTCACGGGAAACAACCGGGGCGAGCTGTCCTACGTGTTCACCGGCCCCCAGCAGGTGAGCTTCAACCCGGTTACCGAAGGATTGAGCAGCCGCTGGGAACTGCTCCACACCGTCCTGAAGATATATCCCACGGCCGGCTACAACTGCCCGATTATCGACCTGATGACCGACATCCGCCGCGCCCACAACTTGAACATCGACGAGATTGAGAAGATCACCATTGACATGAACTGGCTGGAAACCCTTTACCCTTCTCCGGCCTTCCCCAACCCTTCCCGCGGGCAGGCCGTCATCGGCAGCACCCATTACTTCGCCGCCTACGTCGCCGTCAACGGCTCCTATCCGCCCCTGCGGACCCGCATCGACCCCGGCGACGACACCCCGGCGGCGACTGCGGAAAATCACGACGCAGTGCTGCGCCTGATGCACAAGGTCGAGACGGTGGGCCACCAAGACCGTCGGGCCTTTGCGCCACGCATCACCATCGAGATGGCCGGCGGCACTGCCTATCAGGGCGAATATCAGGGCACGGAATTGGAGTGGGGACTGGACACCGAAGCGGAGCGGTTGCGCCCGCTGTTTCCGCAAATCCAATGGCCAGCAGACAAACTGGAAGGCATCATCAACGCTGCGCAGGACATCTGGAACGCTGCCAACGTCAACGAGCTGATAACTGCGGCCACGCCATGACATTCCCCGTTCTAAATCCCTGAACGGATACCAACCGCATAAGAGGAGCAAGAATATGCTGCCAGGACTGGAAGGCAAAGCCGCACTGGTTACGGGCGGTAGTAAAGGCATTGGCAAAGCCATCGCCTACGCGCTGGCCCGAGAGGGCTGCGCCGTCGCCATCTGCGCCCGCGGCGAGGCTGGCCTGCAAGCCGCTGCCGCCGAAATCGGCGACGCTACCGGCGCCCGCGTAATTCCCATACGGGCCGACATGACGGAACCGGAAGACATCATCAACCTGGTCCGTGAGACGGTAGCCGGCCTGGGCCGGCTGGACATCCTCGTCAACAACGCCGTCAACAGCACCAGCGACCGGGCCAGCCAAATCCCGGACGACGTAATTCTGAACCACATCACCACCAAGGTGATGGGCTACATCCGCTGCGCCCGCGAGTCCGTGCCCCACATGGCCGCCGCTGGCGGCGGCCGCATTATCAACATCTGCGGGATGGCGGCGCGCAATTCCAGTCCCACCAATCCCGGCTCAGGTGTTACCAACTCGGCCATGTCAAACTATTCCAAGGCCCTCTCCGACGACGTGGCCGGCGACGGCATCCTGGTCAATTGCATCCACCCCGGCAGTACCCGCACCGAGCGTTACATGGGATTGGTGGAGGAGAGGGCCGCCCGCAGCGGAATTACCCCTGATGCTGAACTGGCCCAATCCGTTGCCGAGATCCCCATCGGTAGGATGATTGAGCCGGACGACATCGCCAACCTCACGGCGTTCCTCTGCTCAGACCTGGCATCCGCGATTACCGGCCAGGCCATCGCCGTTGACGGTGGCGGCGGACGTGGTGTCCACTTCTAGACCTGATGCTCCCTTTCCCTCGCGGGCGGAACGTCCGCCTCTGGCGGAAGGGGGCTGGGGTAATGGGACGTCCCCGGCGATGCTAACTCAGGCCTAACTCTCCCATGGCCTCGGCGAAATTCCCATCCAGGATGTACACGTCTTCAACCTTGTCGTAGGTGAGCGGACGGGGCAGGTTGACATCGCCCCGGCGTCGCTTCAGCCGGTTCAGGCTGTGGCCTTGGCTGGACAGCGAGCCGGAAAGCTCGCGCTGGGAAAGTTGCAACGTGTGCATCAGTTGGGCCCGTTTCTGAACGTGATTGGGAGACCGGGAAACCCTGACCATCGCTTGGCGCGCCGTGTCTGACAGGTTGCGCCAGAAGGTATGAACGTAGCTGGAGTTCCAGACCGTTTCCCCGTGCCCCGGTTCCGCTTCGGCTGCGGTTGTCGGACTCTCCGGCTGGGCTTGGGATTCTGGCTCATCCTCCGCGGGATTGGCGGTATTCCGGGCGCCGTTCGTCGAGGTAGCGTATCCGGCCATGCCCTGCAGGGTCGCCATCACCTCGTCAATATCACCTTCGATTGTAACCGTTACCTTTGCCAAAACATCACTCCTGTCGCCCGAATGCTACGCTTCGGAACGCCGTCCTGCGGGCAGTGAGCATCAATTGCTGACATACCATAACACAAAGCCGGTTCTCATTGTCGCATCGCAGCCTGCAGCGCTGCCTCCAGTGCAGTCGGCGGCACGTACTGCTCAAACCGGGCCGCAATCCGTCCGTCGCTGCCCACCACAAACGTCCAGGGTTCCGACACCAGACCCCATTCGGACACTGCCGGAACCAACTCCCGCGCCGGATTCCCCGGGTCAATCAGGTGCGGGTCGCGATAGACCTCCACGTGAACGAAATTGGCTTGCCCGTGATACTTTCGAGCCAGGACCGACAAGTCGGATACCTGCGGTCCGCAGGTTGCCGAAACGCAGAATGACGGCGTGGCAAAGCCGATGACCGCCGGCTTGCCGGCCCCCACGGCCTCGGCAACCGACAGCTGGTACAGCGCCGGGTCCGGCTCCGGGCTGCTGCTGATGGTGCGCAGTTCGTCGGTATCGGCAACGGTCGGCGTGTCCGATAACGGTGCCGCGTCCCCGATGAACGGCGCCGAATGTTCGGCGGCCACGGACACCACCGCCCCTATCGTGAGCGTTTCTCCATCATCGTGTTCAAAGCTTGCGTGCAGTTCCCAAATCCCGGCGGTATCGCCGGTAGCGGTGCCGGCCTGGTCAAAGGAAACGTTGGCGATGAAAACCCCGCGCCGTCCCTCGGGCGGCCAGGGCAGAAATTCGGCGGCGGCCCGGTGGCGAACCTCGCCCGTCGGCGCGCCCGGTTCGTAATACACGGCCCGCAGTTCTACCGTATCGGGACGGACCGGCATATACTCCCGGTCAACCAACCCGAAGGACACCCGGTTTTCCCCCACTGCCAGGTCGCTGTTGCTGACCACCAGGCTAACCGGCGGCCCTCCGGCCGGCTGCGCCAGCGGGTCGTTGACGGCCGGCGGCGCGGCACAGGCCAGAATGCCGATACTCGCCAAAGCCAGCAGCCAGCCCAGGGCCGTGGAGATTCGACGGGCGTAATTGCGCGGTTGCCACATGAAAGGTTGGATTCCCGCCTGCATGGTCTATAATCATCATACACTAAGTCGTTCAATGCTCCCGGCGCCACATGGTCAGTGAGGTCAAAATGCGGTTCGGTTCGTTCGTCTTCCCCGTCAGCCACCATCCTGAAAACGACTCGGCGGTCATCGACAGCACCCTCGACGAGATACTGCTGGCCGAGCAAATCGGTATGCACTCAGTGTGGCTCACCGAGCACCACTTTGACGGCGCCGCCGCCCACGCCGACCCCCTGGTGCTGGGCGCCGCCATCGCCGCCCGAACCCAGCGGCTCAGGATAGGCTTTGCCGTCGTGGAGCTGGCCTTCCACCATCCCGTCCGGCTGGCCATCCAGACTTCCCTGCTGGACAACCTCAGCCACGGACGCCTTATCATGGGCATCGGGCGTGGCTCCGCCTACAACCACTACGAATACATCGGGTTCGGCATCACCATGGAGGAAGGCATCGCTCGCTTGGACGAAGCCGAGCAGTTGCTGGTCAAAGCGTGGACCGGCGAGCCACTGGAGCACAACGGCGAATTCTGGGACGTGAAGTTTCCCCAGTTGCGCCCCCGTCCCTACCAGCAACCCCATCCGCCTCTGATACGAGCCTGCATCAGCGAGGCCTCTACCATCAACATGGCCAAAATCGGACGGCCGGTGATGATTGGCATTCAGACGCTCGAAACTCTTAGCAGCCGGCTGGAACGTTACGAAGCAACCATGCTGGACGCCGGGTTCACCGAAGCTGATACCGAAGCGACTTTGAATCAATGCTGGGCCTCTCGCGACCTGTTCGTTGCCGACAGCTACGATGAAGCCTATGAAATCGCGGCGGCCGGCTTCGAACGCGAACGGACCCACTTCCGCCAGGCTCGCGAACTTTACAACCCCGGCGGGTTCCCTCCTCCGGACCCCAACCGTCCCCTGCCTGCCGGCGAAGTCCTGGAACATTCCTTCATCATGGGCACGCCGTCCCAGGTGGCCGAGCAGGTCGCCGCAATGCGCGACGTCGGCGTGCGCAACCTGATGCTGAAGCTGAACGTGGGCGAAATGGACACTCACAAGGTGCAAAAGTCAATGCGGCTCCTCGGCGAGAAAGTGATGCCGCACTTCACCGGGGATTAGAACAGCGGCCGCTGCTGCCGCTCCATCTCCAGCAGGCGCGCCTTTACGCCCAATCCGCCGCCGCCATAGCCGTGCAAACCGCCGCCGCTGCCCACCACCCGATGGCAGGGAATCACCAGCGGCAGTGGATTCTTCGCCATCGCCTGCCCGGCGGCCCGCGACGCCTTGGGATTGCCGGCCGCGTCGGCCAGCCATTGGTAGGAGCGGGTTTCCCCGGGCGGAATGCCCCGACAGGCTTGCCACGCCGCCGCGAAGAACGGCGACGGGTCGGTCAGCTCTACTTTGACGCCTTCCAACGCCGTCATGTCCCCGGCAAAATAGGCGTCGAAAGCGGCCAGTGCGTCAGCGAATGCGGCGGGACTCTCCGCAGCGGATTGCGCCGAATTGCCCAGGCCGGCCAACGCGTCCACCGGGTCCGGCTGCAGGCTGATGCGCCTCAATCCCTTCTCAGTCCCCAGCAGGGCCAGCCAGCCCACAGGACATTCGCGCAAGCAGTAAAACACTTCGCTATCAGTCATATTCACCGCTCATAAAGCCCGCCGTCAGACCTCCCGACGTCGCAGCGCGTGCAGCGCCAGAGGGAAGCGCAATGTACGCCAGGCTTCTGCTATGCCATCCTCGGCGGCTGCGTCCGTCGTGTGGTCGGAATAGGCCCGACGAGCCGTGCCGTCAACCGCTGAGCGGCCGGCGTAGGTGCAAAGCGCGTAGGCGTTGATTATGCGCAGCACCGAGGCCCGTTGTTCCGGCAGCGCGCCGGCAAGAATTGCTCCCCACTGGTGCGGCGTCTGGTGTGCGGAAGGCGCCAGCGATGCCAGCCCACCCAGGCGGCGCAGCCTCCGGTAAGCGGACATCGGGTCGCCGGGCGTTGCCAGCAGCAGACGCCACGCCGTCCATCCCGCCGTTGCCAGCAGCAGCGCGGTGGTCCCGATGCCAAGGGCCCAGGGCAGCGCTTCTCGGGCGGTGCTCTGCCAGCGGGCTGCTAGGCCGTCCGCCGGCCTGATTTCGTCGGCGCTCAATTGCGCGTCCAGCTCTTCGCAGTCCTCTTCAATTTCGCAGGGCAGCTCCCCGGTCTCGGCGGCGCTGGCAATGAGGCCGGCGCGTCTCGCCTGCTCCTCGGGAGGAATCACGATGGGTATCTGCTTGCCCGGTGTCGGCTCAAAGGGAATCCAGCCGTAGCCGGGAAAATAGACCTCGCTCCAGCCGTGACTGTGATGGTCCGACACCAGGTAAAGGTTGCCGCCGTCAATCAGTTTCCCGGTGGTGTAGCCCGTAGTCATCCGGGCGGGCACCCCAAGACTGCGCATCAGGACGGTCATCGCCGAGCCGAAGTATTCGCTGTAACCCTGTCGACTCTCAAACAGGAAGTGGTCAACGCCGTCCACGCCGAAGGGCGGCGGGTCAATCGACAGGTTGTAGGTGAGACTGGTTTTCAACCAGCTTTCCACCGCTTTGGCCTGGTCATAAGGATTGTCCAGGCCGGCGGTGATGTCCTGAGCCAGTGCCTGCACCCGGGGCGGCATATCAGCCGGCAGTTGTGCGTAGCGCGTCCACACCCACGGAGCATAGTCCCGTCCCGCGGAACGCAGGTCGTCGGGTTCGGCTGAAGACACGGAGGTGGTAAGCTGATAGGGTTCGCCGGCATCGGCGTTGCCGCCGGCGGCACGCACTGCCAGCACGTCGGGTTCGGCCGGCACAATTTCAGCCAGCACCGCATTGACCACGCGCCCCTCTTCATCCCTCTCCACGGTCTCCAGCACAAAGTTGGACGGAATGGCGGAAGCGATGGCCCCTTCGGATGCGAAAGTGTCGGCGGCAACGGCGGAGCGCACGCCATCCACGGCCTGCCGCAGGGTCTTCGGCAGCTCGCCCGTCGCTGCGCCCAGGTGAGGGTCGATTACGTAGCGGGGCGAATCGAAGGTTTCGATCCGAACGTCCCGGTTGGCGCCGATGGCCTGGCCGCCGGCGAAAAGACTGCGGCTGTCGTACCTGGGAATTACTTCAAAGGTTACGTTGAACCGTTCCTGCTGGAGGCTGGCCGCGTTGTGCTCGGGTTGCCAGCCCGGTTCTTTGAGCACGGTTCCCTCGGATAGCCACCCTTCGTGGGTGTAGGTGGCGTAAGAGCGAGCCTTCCAATACAGAGGAACGGTGGAATTGACCTGTAGTACGGGAGTGTCGGTTGGGTTGATGGTGCCCTGGAAAGCCAGCGCGTCGCCCCAGATGCGATAGGGCAGCGGGCGACGGGCCGGCAAGCCGGCGAAGAGACGGTTGAAGTCCTCTTCCCAGTGAACCAGGGGCGAGCGAGTGAAGTTGTAAAAGGAATTGGCCGGCGCCCATTGCCCTCCGGTTGGAATCAAAAAGGCGATGAGCAAAGCCACAAAAGCCACCGCGGACGTGTCGCTGATGGTAAGGATACCCAGATGCCCGTCGTACACCCGTCCCTCTGCGTCCCAGCGCTGCCGCGCCCGCACCGATTGCACCCAGCCCACCAGCAGCAACCCGGTGAACAGGTATATGCCCAGATACACGCTGGCCTGCTCGGGCAGGAAAGTGAGGTTGGACAGCAAGCCCAGCGCGCCCAGCGCAAAAACGCCCCAGAAGTTGCGGTAGCGGAAAAACACCCAACCGGCCAGAAACCCGGATAGCCACGAGGCAATCATCAGCCCGGTGGCGAAAGGCAGTGGGTCAACGCTGATGCCCTCGCTGCGCGCTGCCAGCAACCAGTCGCCCAGCCGGCTGAACAGTTCGGCCGAAGAGCTGATGAGTAGTTCTTCCGGAGCCGCGGCCGTCAGCTGCCAGATAATCACGCCGGCTCCGATCAGCAGGCCAACTGGCAGCAGCGCAGCCGTCCATAGCGGCACGCGGGTCAAAACCAGGGCCGCCAGCACGGCCAGTACCATCACCAGCGCCAGCGGAGGAGTTGGCGCCCAGTCTGCCACCTCCACCGACCAGACTACGATGACCATGTTAATCGTCAGCAAACCGGCGGCGATCCAACCGTCGGGCGGCCTCAGGGCCAGCGTCAGACCCAGCAGCCGATGGCCCAGCGCAGCTGTGCCGCCCGGCAAAACCCCACCGTCCGGAGCCGGCTGAATCACTACGGGCCTGGGTGAAGTTACCGTTGCCATAACGCAATCATACTATGGCCGGTTCCGCCGGGCTACGGGTGGCTGTGCTTCCGTCCCCGGCCCGCTCCGTTCGCCCGGCCAGGGGATGAGAAAGCGCATGGTTGATGTCTTCACCCCGTCGCACCAGGTACACCGGGATGCCGTGCTGCGCCAGGTAGTCGGCGGTAACCTGCCCCGTGGTGCCGGGAGCGGCCCCCGAATCGTCGGCGACAAAAGAAGAGGGGTCTATGTAACATACTGCTACGTTAATGCCCTGCCGACGCAGGCCCACCAGCGAATAGGTCCACTCCGGCCGGCGCGACGGGGTGATCACCATCAGGGTGTTGAACCCGGACAAATGCGGGCGCAGGTCCAGGATGAACCGTTCCAACGGCAGGGCTCCGTCGGCATGAACCCCGGCCAGGGTTTCCATCAGCATACCCAGTTGCGCCGGACGCCGGTCGGGTTTCAGCATCCACAAGTTCGCGGCGTTGGCGGCCAAACCCGCCGGCACTGCTGTTTCGTCCCAATGCTGCACCAGCGACGCCGCCACCGTTACGGCCAGTTCTTCGGTGTTGTCCGGCGCCGCGCCGACGTGTGAGCGCCTTTCCATGTCTAGAACCGCCCATGCCTGCGCCGATACCCCGATGTCGAACTCTTTCACCATCAGGCGGTTCATCCTGGCTGTGTAGGGCCAGTGGATGCGGCGAACGCTATCGCCATCGGCATAATCCCGCACGGTGGACGATTCCGGCGTAATGGCCTGGGTGCGACGGGAAAATACGCTGTCGCTGGGCAGGTTGGCGAAGCGACGGTCCAGGTCCGGCAGCGGCACGGTTTGCGGCAGCACGGTGTAGGGCTGGCCGTCCAGGAAAGTTCGGTCAATCCGGAACAGCCCGAAGGGGTCCCTGGCGGTAACCCGAAGCCTCCCGGTGCGATATATTCCCCGCCGGGAAAGGTAGGTCGCAATGCGGAAAGAACGCACCTGTCCCCTCACCAGCGCGACGGTGCGCCCCCCCGGCTCCGGCAAGTCGGTGTCCTCAACTACTTCCAGCCAGGACTTGGGCATCCGGCTGCGGTTCACCAGCTGGATTTGACCTTCCAGGTAATCGCCAACTTGGCCCCGCCTACCCAGCCGCATCAGCCGCACGTCCAGACCTCGCAGGTTCAGCCAGGCCCAGCCGTACCCGATGACCACCAGCAGCAGCAGCGTGAACAACAGCCGGTAGAAAAAGGGAAACCCGGTGCCCAGCGAATAGAACAGCACTGCCAGGATCAGCAGGCTGAACAATATCTTGCGCCGGTGTTGGCTGATTAGCGACCTTATCATGGCAACACGCCGGCCTACCTCGCCCCCGGCACTGGCACCGTGTCCAGCAGTTCCGCCACCAGCCGCTCCGGGCGCACCCCGCGCATCCGGGCCGCCGGCGTCAGCACGATGCGGTGCGATAGCACCCCGACCGCCAACTCCTTGATGTCGTCGGGCAGCACGTAGTCCCGGCCCCGGATCAGCGCCAGCGCTCGCCCGGTGCGGAACAGCCCCAGCGATGCCCGCGGGGACGCTCCCAAAGCCGCGTCCGGGTGCGAGCGAGTGGCCTCGGCCAGCGTCACCAGGTACTCCCGCACCAGGTCGTCCACGTACACCGACCGCGCTTCCTGCTGCAACTGCAGCACGTCCTCCGGAGACGCAATCGGCTGGAGTTCGTTAATGGGGTGCGAGTGTTCCTGCTGGGCGATGATGGTCATTTCCTCATCGAACCGCGGATAGCCGATGTTCACGCGCATCAGGAAGCGGTCCAGCTGCGCTTCCGGCAGAGGGAACGTTCCCTCGTACTCAATGGAGTTCTGCGTCGCGATGACCAGGAAGGGCGGCGTCAGCAGATGGCTTTCCCCGTCCACGGTTACCTGCCGCTCCTCCATGGCTTCCAGCAGCGCCGACTGTGTTTTTGGCGTAGCGCGGTTGATTTCGTCCGCCAGCACCAGCTGCGCGAAGATCGGCCCGGAGCGGAAGCTGAACTCCCCGTCGGCCTGGTTATACACCGACACCCCGGTGACGTCGCTGGGCAGCATATCCGGCGTGAACTGGATGCGTGAAAAAGAGCCCCCGATAGACACGGCCAGCGCTCGCGCCAACATCGTTTTGCCCACGCCGGGCACGTCTTCCACCAGGATGTGCCCCTCGGCGATAAACGCCGCCAACGCCTGCTCAATGGCGTCGTTCTTGCCGACGATGACCGTGGCGACGTTATCGGCAATGCGCCGAGCCACGGCAGTCGCCGCAGCCACCCCCGGGGATATGCCGGCGTCGGATAGGATCGTTGCGGTATTCTGCACGAGCGGACTCCAACTGTAACAGTGTGTTCCGCCAGTTTAGCACAGGTTATCTAGCGGTTCCGCAACCCCGGCATCCCTACCCGCCGCTCGGTTCCGTTAATGATGCGCCGTATGTTGTCCCGATGCTGCCAGATGATAATCCCGCCGCCAACAAAGGCATACAGCGTGTAAATCTCGTGCTGCTGCGCCAGCAGCGTCAACCCCAGGCTGATGATGGCCACCGCTGCGGTTCCCGTGATGCTCCCCAGCGACAGGTAGCGGCTGGACAGTGTTACTACCAGGAACAGCCCGCACCCGGCCAGCGTCACCCACGGGGCCATTACCGACATCCCCCCCAATCCCGGCATGATGCCGCGCCCGCCCCGGAACCTCAGGAACACCGGCCAGTTGTGCCCACAGAGCACGGCCAGCGCCGCTGCCGCCTCCGCTGCCCCGGCGCCGATGACCTGCCGGGCCAGCAGCACGGCGATTATCGCCTTGCCCGCGTCCAGAACGAACACCAGCGTCGCCGCCTTGCCGCCGGCCGTCCGCAGAATGTTGGACATCCCTGTGCGCCCGCTGCCAAAGTCCCTGATGTCCTCGCCCATGGTTAGGTTCACCAGTACGTACCCCCAGGACAGGGAGCCAAACAGGTAGCAAGCCGCCACCAGCGCCGCGTACCGGCCGGCTACCGGCATCTGCGACCCCACGGCCAGCAGAACGATGCCCACTGCCACCAGCAGGGGCGCGGCTGCCAGCATCGCCAGGCTGGCCCGACTCGCCCGGCGCAGCGGCGTCATCGCCGGGATTCGCGCCGGCGCGCCGTGCTCGACCCCGGCGACCGGACACCGGCCCGTGCCGGCCGCGGTTCCCGTTCGGGCCGGAATATCAGCCGCAGATGCGTCCGGTCAAACCCGAACTTCTCTCGTATTCGGTTTTCGAGGTAACGGTGGTACGAGAAATGCACCAGCTTGGGGTCGTTCACGCTGAACGCAAACGTCGGCGGGTTCACGCCCACCTGCCGCACCCGTCGAATCCGCAGACGGTTGCGTATGTTCCCCCGCTGCGACGGCGGCGTATGCGTCGAAACCGCGTCCGCCAGCAGGTATTGCAGCTCCCGGTATGGCACCCGCTTTTGCCGCTCCTCCCACAGCGATATGGCCGTGTCCAGCAGCTCGTCAATGCCCTCCCCGGTCAGCGCCGAGGTGAAGCACACCGGCACGTATGACATGAAGTGCAGCCGCTCCTGGACCCGGTGCAGGCTCCGTTCCATGCGAAAGCGGTTGCGGTTCACCAGGTCCCACTTGTTCACCGCCACGATCAGCCCCCGGTTCGTGTCCCACGCCAACCCCGCTATGTGCGCGTCCTGCGCCGTGGCCAGTTCCGTGGCGTCGGTTACCAGTATTACCATGTCGCTGCGATGCACCGCGTTCACCGCCCGCAGCACGCTGTACCGCTCAATCCCACGTTCAACCTGCCCGGGACGGCGGATGCCGGCGGTGTCCACCAGTGTCACCGAATGGCCGCGGTAGGTGATTTCCGTGTCCAGCGCGTCCCGCGTCGTGCCGGCCACCGGGCTGACGATGCTGCGCTCCTGCCCGATGATGGTGTTGGTCAGCAGCGACTTGCCCACGTTGGTGCGGCCCACGATGGCCAGCCGCATTTCCGTGGGCATGGCAATCTCAGGCTCGTCGTCATCACCGGCCTCGGCCTCATCGTCGGGCCATCCCTCCATCTCGCCATCCGACCCGTCCGACGCCTCGTCCCACAGGTCCGCCAACTCCGGCGATGGCAGCAGCTCCACCATGCGCTCCAGCAGGTCGTAGATGCCGTAATTGTGGTACGCCGATATGAACGCCGTTTCATTGATTCCCAGCCCGTAGAACTCGGCGGCGGCCATTTCCCGGTTGTCGTTGTCCACCTTGTTCACCGCCAGCACCACCGGCTTGTCGGTGCGCCGTAGCCGTTGCGCCACCGCCTCGTCCGTCGCCGTCAGCCCCTGGATGGCGTCGGTGATGAACACGATGACGTCCGCCGCCCCCATCGCCATGTCTGCCTGCTGCTGCACCCGTTGCGGTATGTGTCCTTCCGGGTCATCCTCCAGTCCACCGGTGTCCACCAGCAGGAAAGAGCGGCCTTTCCACGAGGCCCGGGAAATCAGCCGGTCCCGCGTGGTTCCCGCTACCTCCGACACTATGGCGTGCCGCCGCGACAGTATCCGGTTGAACAGCGACGACTTCCCCACGTTGGGCCGCCCGATGATTGCCACCATCGGCACGGATTCAACTACCGCGCTGCGCCGAGCCTGCGGCTCCGCTTCCATCCCGCCATCAACCTCAGTTGCCTCGGCCTCCGTTTCGGAGTCAATGTCAACCGTACTCGAAGTGCCCGTAATTTGTTCCATAGCATTCTCATTCATAGCGGTAATAACCTACTATCGCCGCCTAACTCCGTCAACCGCTGAGCCTTACCAGACCGGGTCTTTCGATTATCCGGGAAGGCCTCTCTCGCTTGATGGGCGGGATGCCCCTCTGGCGAAAGGCCGCGATTCTTACCCCCGCTGTCATGCCCGCGCCCCACCCGTCATGCTGGACTTGATCCGGCATCCAGGGGCCGGGCGGGGCCGCAACTCCAATCTTGCCAATCCCCAAAACCCTGATTCCGAAAATCGCTGACGCCGACCTATTGACAATAAGCGAACAAACGTTCACAATGACCTTACACGCGTGAATCATCGGTATCCCACAGCCTGCAACGAGGTAATCAGAACCTACCATCACCCGGTTAGTTCGGTCGTCAACGGCCACAACCGTCAGCATCTCCAAATCGCAAGACCCTCGACCAACGGAGCTTGTTCCAGCGCGCTACCCACTGCGGCGTGTACGGCTAACTACATGACCCGTGCGAACTCAACGGTGGCTAATCGTTCCTTGCGTACCACCCCCGGCCGTGGGGCTGACAACGACCACCTTACCTCTAGCAGGCTGCCCAACCTACCGAAAACCGAAATCAAGAAATCCCAAATCCAACAACCTGCCGAAACCAGCCCAAAGGGGCCAACCGAAATGAACACCACGAAACGAACTCCCCCATCCTGAGGACGCTCCCGGCGAACAGAGCAAGGCAGCGCCGAAAATATGGTATCGTGTACCCGTTCTGCCGCGCCAAACCCGCAGGTCCCACTCCTATGTACGTCATCGGCACCGCCGGCCACGTTGACCACGGCAAGTCGACCCTGGTCAAGGCCCTCACCGACATCGACCCCGATCGTCTCCCGGAGGAAAAAGAACGGGAGATGACCGTTGACCTCGGCTTTGCCTGGATGACCCTCCCCAGCGGACGGGAAATCAGCATCGTCGATGTCCCCGGCCACGAACGCTTCATCAAGAATATGCTCGCTGGCGTCGGCGCCATCGACCTGGCCATGCTCATCGTCGCCGCCGACGAAAGCGTGATGCCCCAGACCCGTGAGCACTTGGCCATCCTTGACCTGCTCCGCATCCGCCGGGGCCTGGTCGTCATCACCAAGACCGACCTCGTGGACGACGAACTGGTCGAGCTGGTCAAGGCCGAGGTCGAGCACACCCTCGCCGGCACCGCCTTCGACGGCTGCGATATGGTCCCCGTCTCCGCCTACACCGGCGCCGGTATCGACGACCTCAAAACTGCCATCGACGGAATCTTGTACGATACCGAAACCCGTCGCGACCTGGGCCGCCCTCGCCTGCCCGTTGACCGCTGCTTTACCGTCAGCGGATTCGGCACCGTGGTAACCGGCACCCTCATTGATGGCTCGGTAGCCGTCGGTCAGCAAATCGAGCTGGCCCCCTCCGGCCGGCAGGCCCGCATCCGCGGCTTGCAGAGCCACAAGTCCCGCCTCGATTCCGCCGCGCCGGGCGTCCGCCTGGCCCTCAACCTCTCCGGCATCTCCCGCGACGATGTGCTCCGCGGCGAAGTCCTCACCAACCCCGGCTGGCTGCGACCCACCCGCCGCTTCGACGCCAACCTACGCATGGTCAAAGGCGCGCCCCACGCCCTCAAGCATAACGAAGGTGTAACCTTTCACCTCTTCACCGCCGAAACCACCGGCCGCGTCCGCCTGCTGGACGCCGACCGCCTGCAGCCCGGCAGCGAGGGCTGGGTTCAGGTCCTCCTTGACGAGCCGCTGCCCATGGTCAAGGGCGACTTTTTCGTGTTGCGCTCCTCCGAAGACACCCTGGGCGGCGGCCAAATTGCCGACCCCAACCCGGCCCGCCGCCATCGCCGTTTCGCCCCCGAGGTTCTGGAACGCCTGACTATGCTCGACGCCGGCGCCAGCGAAGACGTGATCTTCACCATCGCCGACCAGATGGGCCCCTGCGATTTGCAGACCCTTTCCCAACGCTCCAACCTTTCCCAGGCCGAGGTGCTGGAGCGCCTGGGCACTCTGGCCGAGGCCGGCGAGATTGTGCAGCTGGGCGAAATGGGCCTACAGAACGACGCCGTCGTCTATTCCCGCCGCGGCTGGGACATCGTCCGCAATCAGGCCCAGGTCGCGTTGCAGGGCTATCACAATCAATATCCGCTGCGACGGGGTGCGCCCCCGCAGGAACTGCGCAGCCGGCTCAAGGTCTCCCAGCCGGTCTATCTGCGCGCCGCCGCCCGCCTCGCCGATGAGGGCGTGCTGGTTGACGATGCCGGATTGATGCGCACTCCCGACCACACCGTGGCCTTGACCGAAAGCCAGCAGAGCGATGTTGCCGAGTACTTGTCAACGCTGTCCGCCGACCCGTGGGCTCCCCCCACCGACCGCCCCGTTGACCCGGAACTGTTGGCTTACCTGCAGGAACGGGGCGACGTGGTGAAAGTCAACGAAACCGTGATCTTCACCTCGGCTGCCTACGAAGACATGGAGGCCAGAATCGTAGCCCATCTCCAGCAAAACGGCAGCGTAACCGTGGCCGACGCCCGCACCATCTTCGGCACCAGCCGGAAATACGTCCTGCCCCTGTTGGAATACCTCGACCGTCAGCGCGTCACCCGGCGAGTTGGCGACGAGCGCGTCCTGCGGTAGCGTAATGGCGCTGGACTTCAGCCAGACTACCCATCAACTCTTGGCGGCTATGGACGGCGTCGTCAGCGCCACCCGTTCCCGCCGCCAGCGCTTCGCCGACACCATCGACCGCGCCTGGGCCGTCTCGTCCGACGAAGCCGCCCGCCGAACCTCGGCCTCTGGGCGTCGTCCTTTCATCGTCGCCAGAACCGGCCCGGAGGGTCTGCTGGACACCATCCCGCCGCCCGACGTTCCACATCGTTGGACCGCCCTCTCGGTGGACGGTTCTCACATTGACGTTGACCGTCACCTGCCCCTGCCCTGCTACCTCATCAACATGGGTGGCTGCGTCATCACCTACGGCCCCGGCCCTGATTGTCAAGTATTCACCGAACCCCACCTCGCCGTTGACGACGCCGACCTGTACCTGCGTCCCGCCGCCGGCTCCCGCGATGAAACCCTTATCTCAGGCCAGCTCCTCGGCGCTCTGCGTACCGTGCAAGAAGTCGAGCGATTGGCCGACGCCGTGGACGCTCTACCCGACGATATGCCCGCCCTGGCCCTGCTGGACGGCACGCTGGCCTTCTGGGACTTGCAGCGCGGCAACTATCCTCCGTACGTCAGCGAAATGCTCATTGACCAACGCCTCCGCAAAGCCCTTGCGCGCCTGCGCGCCGCGTCTGAGGGTGGACGTCCGCTGGTGATGGCGGCCTACACCTCCCGTCCCAGAACCACCGAGGTGGCCGGCGCGTCGCGCGTCGCCCTCTGCGGCAGCGACGTCGCCGAATGTACCCGCCGTTGCAGCGCGCGCCGCTCCGACCTGATACAGTGCGACACCGCCGCCGGCTTTGATGACCGGGAACTCTTTGAAGCTGTGCTGGAACCGGGCCACCGCTCGCCGTTGTACCAATCCGGGCGGCTGTCATCCCGCTTCGCCGTCGGCATGGAGCTGGGCGAAGAATGGAGCCATTTCTACTACCTGCACAGCGGAACCGAAGTGGCCCGCGTCGAAGTCCCCGACTGGGTATCTGCTGATTCTCAACTGCTCTCACTCAGCCACGCTATGCTGGCCAAACAGTGCGAATTGGGCTTCGGCTACCCCGTTGCCATATCCGAGGCCCACGAGCAGGCCGTGATTACCGGACACGACCGCGCCGAGTTCCGCAAGCTGGCTCTGCTGCTGCTGCAACAGCAAGGCCTCCCCACCGACGAATCTGCCAAGTCGGTATCCAAACGCCGGCCGTGGCTGTAAAAATACAAGGAGGAACTTTCATGGGAGAATTGAACGACCTGGCCGCATCCGTAGCGGCAATCCTCAAAGAACGCGGTGACACCATCGCCGTCGCCGAATCATCCTGCGGTGGCCTGATTTCCGCCGCCCTGGTATCTATCCCCGGAGCGTCCGCTTATTACGTGGGCGGCTCGGTGGTCTATACCCGCACGGCCCAGCAGGGACTGCTCCACGTTCCCGATTCCGCCATGGAGGGCCATCGCGCCAGCACCGAATACTACGCCCTCCTCAACGCCCGAACCTCCCGCGAGATTATGGGCACCACTTGGGCGTTGGCGGAAACCGGCGCCAGTGGCCCCACCGGCAACCGCTACGGCGACAACTACGGACACGCCTGCTTCGGCGTAGCCGGCCCGGCGGAACGCTCCCAGACGCTGGAAACCGGCAGCCCCGACCGGGAGGCCAACATGTGGGTCTTCGCCCGCACCGCTCTCGCCTTGCTGGAAGACGCCCTCAAGGCTGCGTAATATTACAAAGTACTGCCATTCCCGCGCAGGCGAGAATCCAGACTCACCGTTCCCCGCTCTCCAATAGGGCGGTCAGGTCCTCTGCGCTGGTGATTTGAGCCGTGGCGCGAAGAAACTCCTCGAGCGAGGAACTGCGCCGCCGCAGTTCCTTCATCTGCTCGCCTATAATGTTCACGCCGGCCGCGCCCGTCGTGGCATAAGTGCCGTGGAAGGCGAAATATGCCTGGTTGAGCTTGCGGATGGCGTATCCCTCTGACACAAAAATCAGCCTCCGCTCCTCCATGTACGCCTCGGCCCCGGCAACATCGCCCGCCGCCAACAGTTCGTCAACCCGTACTCGTGTGGCGCGCATTTCCGCCTGTAAGTCGAAACGGGCCGGCTTGCTCGGAGCGGTATGCTCCTCGGCGGTAGGCCCATGATAAGGATGTGCCGGTGGTTGCGGCTCCGTTCCTTCCAGCCGATGCCGGGCCAGCTGTCCAATTTCAATGCCTGCGATGGTAGCGACGGTTTCGTTGAGGGTCGCCAACTCTCCGCTCTCAAAGTACCGGCGTCCCAGCGGTCGGAACCACAGCCAGTGATGCACCCACTCGTGGGCGATGGTTTCCAGGGCGAAATCCAGTCCCACGTCGCTCCTGGCAATCGACGGGTAAAAAGCGATGCCGCCCGTATTCACTACCAATGCCGACCAATCGGTGGACGTTTCTACCTTGCTCTCAATTTGCTCCCGCTCGTCCCCAGCCAGCTCAGCCTTTAGCACTGTGCCGTCCAACCGCTCAATGCGCTCCCGAGGTGACAAAACCAGTACCGTAGGTGACCCCGTAAGCACGGTGTCCACCGGAGGGAACACTCCGGGCCGGCCGCCAAACCCCAGTTCCTGCAACGTGTCCGCAACCGCAGATTCCAGCGTTTCCTCAACATCTCCACGCAGCTCGGCTAGGGAATGCGCCAGCGATGTCCGGATTTGCCGAAGTTGCGCGATTTCCCGCGCGGTTTTAGGCAACGCTGGACGTTCCGCCTCCAGCCGAATCAGCCTCCGCTCCGTTTCGGCCAGCTGTCGGCCCGCCTCAAAGTACAGCTCGGCTTCCTCCCGGCGCCGGCTGCCCTCGCTGTCTGTGGAGCTTCCCGGGAGTACGCCAATAGCCTGTCTCACCCACTTATCGGGCAGGTTGGCCAGTTCCCAGCTGACCACACTGAACTGGTATGGGGCGGTGGCTCGGTCTACGTCGTTGGGCCGATAATCGTCGCCGTAGAGTATCAGCAGACCCAGGATGCACCATGCGTACAGCCGCCATCGGAATATCTTCCTCTGTCTGGTAACCATTGTTCGTGCTCGGCGCAGCAGCCACCCCTTATGCTACAATTCCGGTGCAAAAGTTAGCAAGGATTCTCCCGATACAAGGAACACCACACGATGACTACCATCACTGCCCAGGCCAGCGAAGACGACTTTGAAAAAGTAGAGCAGCAAATCGACTGGATTGAACGGCTGGAAGGCATCAGGGCCCAGCGCGATAAAGAGTTGGCCGTGCGGGAAACCTTGGGCTATGTGGAACGGCTCCGGGCGACGATTACGGCCTTGGCCGGCGATACCCCTCCCGCGCAGATTGCGGCCCGCCACGGCGGTGAAGTCGCTGCCATCGTCAACAGCCTCACCGATTCCGACGATGTTGACCCCTGGACGGATTACCTGCTCCCGGCCCTCGTTTCTTGACACTGGCCCGGCGTCGTAACATAATCGTTCTCGCTTGATTTTGCGGCGTCGACTCTCGACGCATAACGCAGGAGGTTTGCATTGTCCAGCGATTCCTTTACCCTCACCGATGAAATGCGGGAACAAACCATCGGCGTGGAAAGCGAGCCGACCTCCATGGCCATTGAGCAGGGACATATCGCACGCTTCGCCGAAGCCATCGGCGACGACAACCCCGCGTACACAGTAGGAACTCCCGAATCCGGCGGCATCGTCGCCCCGCCTACGTTCCTGCGCGCCATGCGCGGCATCCGGCCCATCCTGCCCTTTGAAGCCCCCTTCACTCGCCTGCTCGACGGCGGCAGCGATTGGGAATACTTTGAGCCCGTGCGCCCCGGCGATACCATCACCGCCGTGGGCCGCATCGAAGACATCCGAGAGCGTAACGGCAGCATCGGACAGATGCTCATTTCCACCATCAAAATCACCTATCGCAACCAGCACGACGCAGTAGTTGCTACCCAGACCAGCACGTCCATACGCTACTGACCGTTAGCGGTTCAGCGTCGTAACCAATTGCACCGGGAGATTACCATGGGTCAACAGATTTACTTTGAAGATGTCGCCGAGGGTATGGATCTGCCCGTCGAGGTACGCAACCCCACGCCGCGCCAACTAGTCCAGTACGCCGGCGCATCTGGCGACTTTTACGAAATCCACTACGACAGGAACTTCGCCCAGAGTACCGGGCTGAAAGACATCATCATTCACGGCGCGCTTAAGAACGCCATGCTGGGCGCTTACGTAACCGGATGGGCCGGCCCCGCCGGCGAACTGCGCCGTCTAACCGTGCAGTATCGCGGCATGGACTACCCTGACGAGCCCATCACCGCTAAAGGCCACGTCAGCCGCGTCTATCAGGAAGGCAGCCGAAACCTGGTGGACTGCACCATCTGGCTCGAAAATCCCGAAGGTCAGCAAACCACTCCCGGCACGGCCACCGTCGCACTGCCCAGTCGCGGCTAAGAGCCTCGAACCGTCATTACAGAAAGGACTCAATCACAATGCCCAATAATCTGGAAGGAAAGGTAGCCATCGTCACCGGTGCCGGACGCGGCATCGGTCGCGGCGTCGCCAAACTGATGGCTGAAGAAGGTGCCAGCGTCGTCGTCTGCGACTTGGGCGGCAACGTAGACGGCTCCGGCCAGGACGTTTCCGTAGCCCAGCAGGTAGTGAACGATATTACCCAGGCCGGCGGCAAAGCCGTAGCCTGCACCGAGTCTGTCGTCTCCATGGAAGGCGGCGAAAAAATCATTCAGACCGCCATCGATAACTTTGGCCGCCTGGACATCGTGGTAACCTGCGCCGGCATCCTCCGCGACCGCATGGTCTTCAATATGACCGAGCAGGAATGGGACGATGTTATCGCCGTTCACCTCAAGGGCACCTTCACCGTGGTCAAGCACGCCTGCATCCTCTTCCGCCAGCAGCGTTCTGGCCGCGTGATCACCTTCTCCAGCGAGTCCGGCCTCGTTGGCAACAGCGGCCAGGCCAACTACGGTGCCGCCAAGAGCGGCATCGTCGGTTTCACCAAAGTCGTCGCCAAGGATATGGGGCGCTACGGCGTAACCGCCAACTCCATCGCCCCCCGGGCCACCACACGTATGATTGCCGCCATACCCGACTCTGCCGCTGAAATCCGCGCCCGCGGCGGCGTCGCTTCCCTCTCCGGCGACGGAACCGACGCCGGCAACATACGCGACCTGGACCCGGACGGCATCGCACCCTTCGTCTGCTACCTCGCTTCCGACTACGCATCCAACATCAACGGCCAGACTTTCCTGGTTTATGGCGACACCATCTCCCTGGTCTCCCAGCCTCGCCCTGAACGGGCCATATGGACCGAAACCGGCCACTGGGAAATGGACGAAATTTCGGAACGCGCCCGCAACTACCTGACTGCCGGCATCGCCAATCCTGCGCCGCCCCAACAACGCTAACGCCCACGCCCCTCGTCATTCCAGATTTCACTGGAATCCCTTACCCTCAAGGAAACAAAACCATGCCCCTACTGCAAGACAAAGTAGCAATCGTAACTGGCGCCGGCCGCGGCATTGGCCGTGGCGTCGCCAAGCTGATGGCTCAGGAAGGCGCCAGTGTCGTCGTTTGCGACTTGGGCGTTAACGTTGACGGCTCCGGCGCCGACGTGTCCGTCGCCCAGCAGGTCGTCAACGAAATCAAGGAGGACGGCGGTAACGCCGTCGCCTGCACCGAATCCGTCGCCACCATGGCCGGCGGCGAGAAAATCGTCCAGACCGCCGTGGACAATTTCGGCAAGCTGGACATCGTGGTTACCGTCGCCGGCATCCTCCGCGACCGCATGGTCTTCAATATGTCCGAGCAAGAGTGGGACGACGTTATCGCCGTTCACCTCAAGGGCACCTTCACCGTCGTGAAGCACGCCAGTATCCTGTTCCGCCAGCAGCGTTCGGGCCGCATCATTACCTTCAGCAGCACCTCAGGGCTCTACGGTAATAGCGGCCAGGCTAACTACGGCGCCGCCAAAGACGGCATCGCCGGCTTCACCCGCGTCTGCGCCCGCGACCTGGGACGCTACGGTGTAACCGCCAACTCCATCTCGCCGTCAGCCAGCACCCGTATGACCACCAGCGTACCTGACGAAGCCCGCGCTCTGCGCTCCGCTCGCGGCATCGCCGCCGGCGGCGGCCTGCGTGGCGATGCTGAAGACGTAGCGCCTATGGTCACCTGGCTTGCTTCCGACGAAGCGGCCCACGTTAACGGCCACGTGTTCCACGTAACCGGCGGGCTGGTAACTTTGCTCAACGAACCGGAGCCCATCAAGTCCATCCGCAAGCAGGGCCGCTGGACCGTTGACGAACTGGCCGGCGTATTCCCCGCCACCATCGGCATCGAGCTGTACAACCCCGCCCCGGCCCCGCCTCCTACCGCTTAGAAAGGACACCAAACTATGTTCAAAAGTTTCAGCGCATCCTACGCCGGCCACGTCGTGGACGATAACCTCGGCCTTGACGGCACCCCCGCCAACGACCGCTGGTATTCCAACGAGGAACTGGCCGGCGCCTTCGACTGGGCCCTTGACATCTCCAAGCATCTGGAAGCCCATGGCTACGACGAGTTCTGGATGGCCGAGCACCACTTCCAGCCCGAGGGCTACGAGTGCATCCCCAACCTGATAATGCTCGGGCTGTACCTGGCCTGCAACACCCAGCGCCTGAAGTACGGCTGCGGCTTCAACATCACCCCCATGTGGCATCCCTTGCGTCTCGCCGAAGACTTCGCCATGGCCGATATCCTTTCCGGCGGACGTATCATCTTCGGTGTCGGGCGTGGCTACCACTCCCGCGAAGTCGAAACCTTCGGCTCACCCATGTTCGACGGCGACGCCAACCGCGAAATGTTTGAAGAGCAGGTGGAGGTGATGGTCAAGGCCTTCAGCCAGGAAGCTTTCTCCCACCAGGGCAAGCATTATCAAATCCCGGCCAATGTGCCCTACCGTGGCTACACCTTGGAAAAGCTCAGCTTGGTGCCCCGGCCTATGCAGGACCCCGTGGAAATCTGGCAACCCCTGGTGTCCGGCAACCCCAAGGGTGTGGACTTTATGGCCCGCATCGGCATCAAGGCCATGGTCGCCAATACCCCCGAGCCGGCCCGACACGAACGGCTCACCATGTACCAGCAGGCCGCCGCCAACCACGGCCGCGAGCTGGCTTTGGGCGAGGACATCGCCCTGGGCTACCGCTTCTTCCTGGGCAAGAACCGGGAGGAGGCTATCAAAGAGGCCAAGCCTTACTTCGAGGAAGCCATGAAGTTCGCTGCTCCTCTGGGCCTGATGGCCATGCAGCCGGAACAGATTGAAGCCGTAGCCAACCCCGGCCTGCGCCGCGGCGTCCAGTTGCCCACCCTTGAGGGCGCGGTCGAGAGTGGCGCCTGGCTTTGCGGCTCGGCCGATGACATTATCAACAGCCTGAAAGAGGACGAAGCCCGCTACCCCGGCGTTGAGCGTATCAACCTGGGTTCCGTGATGGGAATGCCGCGGGAGGTCTTTAAAGACCAACTGGCCCGCTTCGCGCAGGACGTAATGCCCGCTTTCAACGACAGTTAGGTCCCGCTTCCCACCGAACGCAAAGGGGCGGGTGTCAAAACCCGCCCTTATGCAGTGCTTACTTGTCTAGCGTTCCACTGGATACTCCGGATGGGTGTACCAGTAGTAGCTCCACGCCCCCTGCGCGCCGCGCACGAACAGGAACAGCAGCAGCAGGTACATCCCTACCCAGACTGCTCCTCTAACGTCAAAGTGCAACGGTTCCAGCCGCGTCAGCGCGATGACGCGGGCCACCAGGAACACCGCCGGCAGCAGCAGCCCGGCCAGCCTCAGGCGAAAGTTCAGCCCCACGCCGAGCATCCCAATCAAAAAGCCTTCTACCCCATGGTAGATGATGATGCGCGCCGGGACTGGCGGGTCCGCCTCCCCTGCGCCGCTCACCTCGGGCGGAATGACGGATGCCACCAGCCACACCAGCAGTAAGCCGGTGTTCCATACCCACCAGCCTAGCGCCGCCAGCCATGCCCATCGCATCCACCGCCGTGCCTGACGCAGGTCGGATGCTGCAAACCTGCCATACCACCCCGACGGGCGAGGGTAAGCGTCTTCCTCCGCCGGCGAATCCGCGCTGCGCTCCGACGATTCCGGACCCATCACGGGGTATTGTCCCGAGTGTGCTATGCGTCTTCGTCCAGCAGAGGTAACGTCGTCCAGGTTACCTCGTCCGGGTTGGTGGAGAGGCCTTGTTCGCCTACCATCCGGCGCAAGTCCAGCAGTGTGGCGTTGACCTCTCCGGTAACCTTCTGCCATTCCGGCTCCGGCGGGAACCAGTAAGGTGAATTGATGCGGACGACCTGGTTCTGCTCGGCGTTGTAATAGATGCCGAAGCGGGCGGCTTGTTGCTGCATAGTTGGCGCTCTTTGCCCGGCGTTATACTCTGACGCCGGACGTGTGGGTGAAGTTTGAGTGTCGTTACAGAATTTCCTTTTTGAGAATCATGCGTTCCAGTCCATACCTACGGCTCCCCATGACTCCAATGATGCCGGCAATGGTGAACCAGAGGATGGGCACTTCGCCGCCATGGGCGCCGAACCCTCCTGTGGGGAACAGATGCGGGGCGCCGGCTCCGTTGCCGAAGTGCACGTCGAAGTATGCAACTACCATCACCACGCACAGCGCGCCGGCTCCTAGCCTGGTGAATATGCCGGAGGCGATGAGCAGCGCTGAGATGAACTCGACCCAGCCGGCCACATCAACCTTCCAGCCCAGCGGATGATCAGCGGGGAAACCCCACATCAGGAAAGCCTTTTGCGCTCCGTGCAGTGCTACGATAAAGGCAAAGAGCAGTCGGAAAACCAGGTAAAACTCGTCAGTGTACCGGGCCAGGAACTGCCCGAAAATGGGCCTGTCCTGCTCCCCGGATTGAGATGCGTTTGTGGCCATTACGCTCTCCTCCACAATTGAAATTTGCGCTCGGCTTTTTGAGCCGGCCCAACTGTGGCGGCACTATATTACAGATAGCCCTTTAACGCTAGCGAATTACCCGGTCGATGGCAATAGTTTCGTCACGGCTGGGGCCGGTGGAGATAATCTGAGCTTCGCAGCCCACCAGCTCCTCTATCCGGCGAACGTAAGCGAGCGCGTCGGCCGGCAGTTGTTCCACCTCGGTGACACTGGCAGTCGGCTCTTGCCATCCGGGCATAGTTTCGTAGATGGGCTCACACCTTTCCAGAAGTGTGGTGTTGGCAGGAAATCTGCCCAGTTCAGCCCCATCCACTTGGTAACCCACGCAGATCTTCACCTCGTCCATGCCGTCCAGAATGTCCAACCTGGTCAGCACCATGCCGGTGTATCCGTTAACTTGGCGGCTGTACTTGCCGGCAACAGCGTCAAACCATCCGACCCGCCGGGCGCGCCCGGTAGTAGTGCCGTACTCGTGAGCCTTCTCACGCAGCTCATCTCCGGCCTGGCCCAGCATCTCCGTGGGCATTGGCCCGCCGCCCACGCGAGTGGAATAAGCCTTGAAAACGCCTACCACACCTTTGATGGATTGGGGGTTAATGCCCAGTCCCGTGACGGCGCCGCCGATGGACGGCGACGACGACGTAACATAAGGATATGAACCGTGGTCGATATCCAGCAGTGTGCCTTGCGCTCCCTCCAATAAAACGCGCTTCCCCTGATCCAGCAGGTCCTGCACCATCTGCTCGGTGGCGCACACCTGAGGCTCCAATTGCTTGGCCCACGCCTGGCAACGCGCCAGCACCTGATCACCGTCCATCGGCTCGCTACCGTACACGCCAGCGATGATGCGGTTCTTCATCGCCACGGCGTTCCTCACTTTCTCCGGAAGATGTTTGCTGTCCAGGAGGTCGCCCACTCGGATACCGTCCCGGGAGACCTTGTCAACGTAAGCGGGGCCGATGCCTTGTCCCGTGGTGCCGATGGCGCCGCGGCCCCGGGCCTGTTCCTGCAGCTCGTCCAGCAGGATGTGATAGGGCATAATCACGTGCGCCCGGTCGCTGACAAAAAGGCGGCTCGTATCAATGCCCCGCTCCTGCAGTCCGTCGATCTCTCCCAGCAAGACGTCGGGATTCACAACCACGCCATTGCCGATGATTCCGGTGACGCCGGGCCAGCAGATGCCCGAAGGCACTAGGTGGAGCTGAAACTCGCCGCGTTCGTTGACCACAGTGTGGCCGGCGTTATTGCCCCCGGCATAACGCACCACGGAATCGCACTGCCCGGCAAGGTAGTCGATGACTTTACCCTTGCCCTCGTCGCCCCATTGTCCTCCGATTACGGCGTAAGCCGGCATTATGCTTCGCTCCCAAATTCTCAGAACTAACCGAAAAAGCGCCCCCGCAGACTCGAGACTGCGGCGGCCAATTCGCCCGAATGCGGTACGGCAGTACGGTTGCTTGCCGATTATAGCAGAAACCGATTGTCGGCAACAGAACCCGAAGCAAATCATGCTGTAACCGAAATCGCCCCAGCGCAGCGGATTGCGTGTCGCAGAGCACATCCGCTATTGCGATGCGCTCTGCCCTCTGCTACAATCGCTGGCGGTCAACTATACTGAACCTGTTCTGAGACCCTTTCAGATGAGCGCTGACCTCCTGGCAACGCAACCTCAAGAGTTCCGTTCCCGTCGCCGTCGCTTGATGGATTCCCTGACGGGTGGCGCCATCGTTATCACCGCAGGGCACGAATCTCCCCGCAACAACGACGTTGACCACCAGTACCGGCAGTTGTCCTCTTTCTGGTATCTGACCGGCTTTGACGAACCCGACGCCGTAGCCGTACTGCGCCCCGATTCCGATACACCCTACACGCTGTTCGTCCGTCCCTACGACCCCACCTTTGAGATTTGGGTCGGTCGGCGCGCCGGTGTTCAGGGAGCAGTCGGCCCTCTGGAAGCCAACGCCGCCTACCCGTTGGAACAGTTGGACGCCCAACTGCCTGAGTTGCTGGCCGATTACGAAACCATCTACTACGCCCTGGGCAGCGACGACCGTGTTGACGGTATCATCTCCGGGTTGGTCAATCGCCGCCGCAGCCTGGCTCAGCGCGGTGCGAAAGCCGTCCGCCGCATTGAAGACCCCACGTCTCAAGTTGACCTGATGCGCCAGGTGAAGACCGACGAAGAGATTGCACTACTACAGCGCGCCATCGACATCACCGCCCACGGATTCGACGCCGCCATGCGCACTGCCGCCCCTGGCGTCAACGAATACGAAGTTCAGGCGGCCCTGGAACAACCCTTCCGGCGCCTCGGCTCTCCCCGCAACGGCTATCCCTCCATCGTCGCCGGCGGGGCCAACGCCTGCGTCCTCCACTACATCCGCAACGATGAAGTCCTCGGCCCAGATGACCTGCTGCTCATCGACGCCGGCGCCGAATACGGCTACTACACCGCCGACGTCACCCGAACCTGGCCGGTTTCCGGCAAGTTCACGCCGCCTCAGCGGGAAATTTACGATATCGTTCTGGACGCCCAGAAGCAGACCATCGCCGCCGTCAAGCCCGGCGCCGGTTTTGACGATGTGCACCGGGTCGCTACTCGCGCCCTGATTCGCGGCTTACTGGACTTGGGCATCATGGAAGGCGAAGTTGAGCAGATTCTCAGCGATGCCGCCTACCGCGACTACTATATGCACGGCACCTCCCACTGGCTCGGCCTCGACGTGCATGACTGCGGACCCTATCGCAACGACAAAGGCCAAATCCGTCTGCGTCCGGGAATGGTGCTCACCATAGAGCCGGGCCTCTATTTCGGTCCCCAGGCCAGGCAAACGCCGGAGCCCTATCGAGGCATCGGCATCCGCATCGAAGATGACGTCCTCGTTACCGAAGACGGCTGCCGCGTCCTTTCCCAAGCTATCCCCAAGGAACCCGACGAACTGGAAGCCATCGTTTCCGAATCGCGCTGAGTCATGCGCCACTCGATGCTACGCAGCGAAGCGTTAGCGCTTCGCTCTTTTTTTGCCTGCCAGACATGGCCTACGCTTCTGTCAAACCATGAGCCACGAAACCAACGATTCGAGGAGGATCGATGAGTTCCCCTAATCCGCATGCCACCAAACCTATGCTAATGCGGCTGCTGATTTTGGCGGCAGTCGTAATCACCGCTATCGTGCTGCTAGCCGCAGCCTGTAGTCCCTCTGAAGAAACCACCGACCCAGGCAGGTACACCAGCCTATCCGGGGACATACCCATTGACGGCTCTTCAACGGTGTTCCCCATCACCGAGGCGGTTGCCGAGGAATTCGGCGACTTGACCGGCGGCAACGTCCGGGCAGTGGTGGGTATCTCCGGCACTGGTGGCGGCTTCAAGAAGTTCTGCGCCAACGATACCGTCATCTCCGACGCCTCCCGCCCCATCAAGCAGAAGGAAGTTGACCAGTGCGCGGCGGCCGGCATCGAGTACATCGAACTGCCCGTGGCCATCGACGGCCTTTCCGTCGTGGTCAACCCCGACAACGACTTTGTTGAGTGCCTCACCGTGGAGCAGCTCAACATGATTTGGAAGCCCGAATCCGAAGGCGTCGTCACCCACTGGAACCAGGTGGATCCGTCCTGGCCCAACGAAGAAATCAAGATGTACGCCCCCGGCGTGGACTCCGGAACCTTTGACTACTTCACCGAAGCGATCAACGGCGATGGCGGCGTCTCTCGCGGCGACTTCGTGGCCTCCGAGGACGACAACGTGCTGGTGCAGGGCGTGTCCGGCGACCGGTACAGCATCGGCTACTTCGGCTACGCCTACTACGTGGAGAACCAGGACAAGGTCAAAGTCGTCGCCATTGACGGCGGCAACGGCTGCATCGCGCCGACGGATGACGCCATCAATAACGGATCCTATGCTCCGCTCAGCCGCCCGCTGTTCATCTACGTGCGGTCTGACGCAGCGCAGGAAGACCACATCGCTGAGTTCGTGCGCTACTACCTGAGCGATCATGGCCAGGAGTTGGCCGCCTCCGTGGGATACATCCCCTTCCCGCAAGAGGTCTATGACTTGGCATTGAACTTGTTCAATGCCGGTAGCACCGGCACCGTGTTCGGCGGCGAGAATGCCTATAAGGGCCCTGTCGCCGACGGCCTCACCCGCTAATCCACGGGTACATCCGGCCAAACGTAGGGGCGAATGATTATTCGCCCCTACCTGGTAAACGACTTGTAGGCTCGCCCTTTACTCCCGCTCCAGGAACTCCCGCACCTGCTCCATCAACGGCTCCCGGTCGTAGATGCTCAGCAGCAGCGACGCGTTCCGCATCCAGTCTCCCTGAAAATACCGCTCATAAAGCACTTGCCGGCCGCCGAACGAACTGCACGCCGCATCCCACGCCAGCCGAAACAGGCGTACCCGTTCCCGTGCCGTGGCCGTGTCGGTGTCCAGGTACGTATCCAGGATTTCACCCAGCGGCCCCTCGAAATCTCCCTCCGACGGCAGCGCCATCAGGCTGCTGGAACCGAGCAGCTGGATTATCTCCGCCATCCGGGGATACATCTTGATGAACAGGTTGCGCGCCACGTTCAACGGCACCCGGTCGGGCAGCATCACGCCCCACTCGTCAATGGCCGCGTTGACCTCCGATTGAGTCAGTAGCGCCTTGGTGACTTCCAGGTTCTCCACCAACTCCGCCAGCAGCCCCTGCACCTGCGGAATGTCGCCGCTGCCCAGGGTCTTCACCATCAGGCTGGCGATGCCCGCCACGAACTCGCACTTGGCCACGTTCTTGGTAACCACCTGGTGCCCGGTGTGCACATACTGTCCGGTAGCGTTGGACATATTGTTGCACTTGTGGCGGTCTCCGTACATGAACACCCGCTCCCAGGGCACCAGCACGTCGTCGAAATAAACGATGGCGTCCATCTCCTCAAAACGGGAACCCAGCGGATGATCAAAATGCGACTTGCCCAGGTCAAAGCTCTCCCGGCAGATGAATTTCAGCCCTTCGATGCCGCACGGTACGGCAAATGCGAAAGCGTACTTGTGAGCGTCCTCATCCCGCGCCAACAGCGACGACCGGGTGGGATAGACCATAATCTCATCCGAGAGCGGCCCCAGGGTCGCCAGCACTCGCGGCCCGCGAATCACCAGCCCCGCATCGGTTTCCTTGGCCACGTGCAAGGCTACGTCCGTGCTGTAGTCCATCGACGTCGCCGACGGCGCCCGGTTACGCTGCAGGTTCACCAGCGTATGTGTCATGCAGATGTCGTTCTCACGCACGTATTCGTAGTAGTCAATGACGTTCTGCTTGAACTCTGACCGGTTTTCCCCAAAGAAATCGCCGGCCGCCGCCATGGCCATGATGGTTACGTTCAGGAAGTCCGGCGTGCGGCCCATCATCCCGTAACTGGCGTGCGCCCACTGCGACATCATCCCCCGCCGCCGGGCCAAGTCGTCCGACGATTTCGGGATGATGAACGACAGCCCCACTGGATCGCCGGTGCTTGGCGAAGCATAGGTCATCTCGCAACCGGCCTGCCCGTCCTGTTGCATGTCGTACAACGCGGCGATGGAACGAGCCCCGTTGGCCAGACCCGGAAACTTGGTAACATCGTCGATGCGCCTGCCGTCCAGCCAGATTTCCCGCCGCTGGTCTTTCAATCCGGCCAGGTACTCAGCCCCGCTTCTAGCGGCCATACTCAATCCTCCTTACATCGGGCCGGCCCGATGCTCAGCCGCCCAAATACCGTTTCAGCCAACTGATCGCGTGCACGTTGAAATCTGCGCAAGGGCTGTGCGTCAGGTCGGGATACACCAGTAGGGACTTCTGCGCCTTGATGCGGTCGAAAACCGGCATAACGGTCTCGTAGGGGCAGGTGGTGTCGGCCATGCCGATGTTGACCAGTATTGGGCAGGTGATGGCGTCGGCAAGTGTCAGCGTGTCAAAGTACCACAGCGTTTCCAACATAATTTGGCGCTGCTCCGGATGCTCTTGGACGTAGCTTCGCAGCTCATGGTAAGGGCGTGTGTCGATGTCGATAGCCACCGGGTAGTTGCACAAGAACGGTTCTTCGGCTACGGCGGCGGCCAAACGGTGGTCCAACGCTGCCGTCGCCAGCGTGAAACCGCCGCCTTGGCTCCGGCTCCACATCCCGATGCGATTGCCGTCCACTTCCTCGCGCTCGGCTAGAAAGTCCACACCCCGCACGCAGTCCATGTACGCGGCCCGGTAGTAGTACCTGTCCTTGTCGGTAACGTTGTGGGTCAGCTTGGTCGCGCCTGCCGGCAAGTCCC
Organism: Chloroflexota bacterium; assembly: GCA_009837355.1. Taxonomy (GTDB): domain Bacteria; phylum Chloroflexota; class Dehalococcoidia; order Lucifugimonadales; family UBA3495; genus Bin87. The sequence continues at coordinate 48,651 of VXTR01000082.1, forward strand.
CCTCGGCGAGGCTCTCGCCTTGCGCCCACGGAAACAGGGTCAGTACGGCGAACCCGTGCATTACAACGTGGTAGGGAATCTCTTTGGCCCCGCCGTAGCCGGGCACCGCCAGCATAGCCGGAAACCTTCCCGAAGGCGGCGCGTGGCGCGGCACGGTGTAAAACGCGCGCAGTCGTTGGCCACCGTAGCCGTTCAATGCAACGTTCCACGTCTCGTACTCTCGTCCACTGCGTTCCGGGCATTCCGTCAGCGCAGCGTCAACGGGCGTTTCGTTCAGAATTGCGCGGGTGGCATTCCAAAAAACGCTGACTGCCTGGTCCATCTCCTGCCTCCCTTACTTTGCTGCCGTGTCAATTAGATGGTATCACGGACGCCGCCCGCATCAACGGCAACGGTATCCATGAACTCGTAACCGTACTGCGACACCAGGAACGGAACGTACTCGTTCACCAGTTTAATCACCTGCGGGCTGATGTGCGTCGGATTCTTCTGAAAATCGGCTATGGATGCCACGTACTCCTCCAGCCTCGGCTCAAAGCCATCGTAACCTTCCAGCCCCAATGCCTCATATATCAGGCGCACTTGGCCCATCTTATCCCGCTCCAGCTCTTCGTACCTCAACTCTACCAGTCGTCCCTCCGGTATCATCTCCCGCTGTTCCAGGTACGCCTCCGCCATGCGCCGATAGATTTTCACCTGGCGCAGCAGCAGTTCGTCAAAATCCACGCTCTGCAGCGCGTGCCAGCCGTTCATCAACCCCAGCAGGCGCACGTAAGAGCGCAGCGTGTCGTAGGGATTCCGCTGGAGATACACGAACCGGGCCTTAGGGAACAGTTTCAGCAGCGCCCCAATTCGGCTTGTGTTGGAAGGCGATTTCAAAACCAGCGGCTTCCCGTCCATGTAAAAACTGGCCGCTTTGAGCAGCTTGATGTATTCCGCCTGCCAGCGCTCCCGATTTCGGCTGCTCAACCCGTCTCCAGGGAAAAGGTATTCCAGCGTTTCGTCAGCCGTGCGAGGAAAGTTCAACGACACGTACGGGCTGAGGCCGCTGGAGCACATCAGCGCGATTTCCTCCTCCTGCGGCATCGCCAAATCCACTGGAATGTTGTCCACTCCCCGGTCGACCGGCAGCCGGGACTCTATCATCCGCCGCACCCGCCGCTGCCCCGCCAGGAACACGTCGGGCAGCGCTGCTTGGTACGTGTTCACAAAACCCCATTGCGGGTCCATTGCCAACAGGTTGTGCAGCAGCGTCGTGCCGGAACGCCAGAACCCCAGCAGGAATATCGGCTCCGGGTGTATCTCGGCCTCGCGTATACGCCGTCCGTAGGCCACGCTCTGCCAGACTCTCAGCGGTGCAAATATGGTGTCGGCGGCCAGTAGGCCCAAATACCGAGGGATAAACCGCCGGTCAACACCGTAGCGAAACCCCAGGCGCAGGGCCAGCCCCAGCCGTCCGGTGGCCAGAAAGCTGTTGAACCCGGTACTGAACCCGGGCTTGTCGTACGCCCTCGCCGCCGGGTTATAGCCCCGACTGCCGGTCTGCGTCCTGCTCGTGGTCATTTTGATGCTTCATCCCGGCTTAAAAATTGCTCCGCATTATAACGCAGCCCATTTTCATAGTCCGCTACGCTGTCAACACGGCCAATCCCGTCGCTCAAACGCAAGCGCCCCTGTGTTACGTCGGTGTAAAATCCCCCCGGCGCGGTCCCGTCCGCCGCCGACAAGAGAGGTTTTCATTGGCAGTTTCCGCCGGCCGGCCGCCCTCGCCCATGATGGAGGTTCTCCGGAACCCCCTTTTCCGAGCTATCTGGTACGTCGTCAACGTGGTCGAGGTAACCCGCTGGATGGAGCTGCTGGTCACCAGCGTCCTGGTCTATTCGCTCACCGATTCCTCCCTCATGCTGGGGCTGGTGCTTGCCTTTGAAAACATCCCCCGGCCCTTTTTCTCCCCTTTCACCGGCATCATCGCCGACCGCTTTGACCGCAAGAAGATTTGGGTCAGCGCTCTGGCCATCAAGTGGGCCGCCGGAATCGCCATCTTTTTGCTGCTGGCTTTCGGATACATCGCCGCGTGGCACGTTTTCTTCTCTATGTTCCTGCAGGGGGTCAGCCGTGCCCTGGAGGATCCGGCCCGGCGCACCGCCGTGTACGACATCGTCGGCGAGCGGCGAGTGGTCAACGCCCTGTCCATCGACTCCATCAGTATGACCATGGGCCGGATGTTCGGCCCATTCGCCGGCGGGTTCCTGGTCGAGCATGTCGGCTACTACTGGCCTCACTACGCCGGCTACGTGTGGGCCTATGCTGCCGTGGTGTCCCTCCATTCTGTGGCGATGCTGTTGGCCCTGCGCGTTCGGATTCCCCGGGTAGAGCGGGAATGGCGCGCCGAGCCAATCTGGAACAGCCTGGGCGACGTGGTGCGCGAAGCGTTCAATCACCGGCAGCTCATCGGAATGCTGTTCATCACCATAATGATTAACGCCATGGCCTTCCCGGCCCGTCAATTCGTGCCCGCCATCGGGCGCGACTACCTCAGGGTCGGCGAAACCTTGGTAGGCATCCTCGCCGCGTCCGAGGCATTGGGGCAACTGGTCATGGCCGGCATCCTGGCTTCAATTGGAACCATCCGATACCACGGACGTTACTTCGCTGCCGGAGCGTTCGCCGTCATGGTGACCTCGACTATATTCGCCTGGATCCCCTGGTATCCCGCCACGTTCGCGATCCTGGTCATCAGTGGCATCGGCCTGTCCTGTTTTGGCACCATGCAGAGCACCATCACCATGCGTTCTTCCCCACCAGAAATGCGCGGGCGGATGGTCGGCCTGATGAGCCTTTGCATCGGCATCGGCACCCCGCCCGGTGTATTCATTATGGGTCTGCTCGGCGACGCCATCGGCATCCGGTGGTCCATTACTCTCAACGCGCTAACCTGCATCGCTGTCTCTCTACCGGCCCTGTTCCTAACTCCATTGATTACGCGGCCATCACCCCGCGCGCCCAGCGCCCCAACCACGGCTCGCGCCCGCCCATCCTGAGGTTCGAGTGCCCCGTTCGTGGTGAGCCTGTCGAACCATCGGCTGATACCCACCCGTCGGAGGCTGTGCTAAAATCCCCGTGTTGCAACGAGGTTATTCGCCAAATGCCCCCCAAATCCGCTGCTAAAACCCGCCGTCCGCGCCGCTCCAAAAAGCCAGGCGTCGCCATTCCCGACGCCATACGGCTGCTCACCGACGAGTACGGGCCGTTCGAGAATGAGCCGCGCCTTGACCCGGCCCACGAACTCACCTTCACCATCCTGTCCCAGCACACCTCCGACCGCAACTCCGAGCGGGCCTTCCGCAGCCTCATGCACCGCTTCGGCGACCTCTACGCCGTGGCCAACGCCGACGTGGACGATATTGAACAGGCCATCGCCAGCGGCGGACTGGCCAAAATCAAGGCCCCCCGTATCAAGACCGTCCTCAACCGCATCCTGGAACTCAACGACGGTTCCCTCGACCTGTCATTCCTGGGTGAAATGCCCATGAACGACGCCCGTACTTGGCTCCGGCAACTCCCCGGCATCGGCCCCAAGTCGGCCGGCATCATCCTCAGCTTCTCCCTGGGCATGCCTGCCATGGCCGTGGACACCCACATCTACCGGGTCAGCCAGCGCCTGGGGTTCATCGGCCCCAAAGTCAACGCCGACAAAGCCCACGAGATTCTGGAGGCCGCCATGCCTCCCGAGGACGTGTACCCGTTCCACGCCGCTTTGATTACCCACGGGCGTCAGGTGTGCAAGGCCCAGCGTCCCCTGTGCGGCGCATGCGTCGTCAGCTATGGATGCCCCTCTCGCGACGAAAAGGCGATTCGGCAGGCGGCCAGCGACGACGCCTCCGACAACATCTCAGCCGACACCGACCGGCCCGACGGCCAGGCTCCCGGACGTAGGCGACGACGTGGCACAACTGCCACCCCCGTCCCTCACACCCAAGTCGTTAAGGAGCTTCAACCGTGAAAGCCGGAAACCTCAAAGTTGGCATCATCAACGTAACCGGATATGCCGGGTGCGAACTGGTTCGCATCCTGCGCCACCACCCCGAAGTGGAAATCGCTTCCGTAACCGGACGCAGCGCCGCCGGCCAACCCCTGGGCCAGGTGTTCCCCCACCTGGACAATATGGAACTGGACATCACCGCCGAGCTTGGCGATGAGCTGGATTTGGTCTTCTCTGCGCTGCCCCACAAGGCCAGCGCCGAAGCCTGTATCCCCCTTTTGGGGCAGGGCGTCAAGGTCGTGGACATCTCCGCCGATTTCCGCCTCAAGCAGGCCGACGTCTATTCCCAGTGGTATGGCGTCGAACATCCCGACCCTACCTATCTTGAAGAGGCCGTGTATGGCCTCACCGAGCTGAACCGCGAAGCCGTCGCCGACGCCCGCTTGGTCGCCAACCCCGGCTGCTATCCCAGCAGTGCCATCCTGGCCCTGGCCCCCGCCATCAAGCGCGGCCTCATCGGCAGCGACGTTATCGTGGACAGCAAATCCGGCGTATCCGGTGCCGGCCGCACCCTCAGCATGACCACCCACTTCTCCGAGGTCAACGAAAACGTGATGGCCTACTCCCTCGGCGGCCATCGCCACCTGCCCGAAATCAGCCAGGAACTGGACTCCATCGCCGATGCGCCGGTCAACCTCACCTTCCTCACCCATCTCATCCCCATGACCCGCGGCATCCTCAGCTCCTGCTACGCGCCGCTGCGTCCCGATATCGCGCAGGACTCGGATGCCAACGACCGCATCCGCCAAATCTATCGGGATTTCTACGCCGACGACGCCTTCGTGCAGGTTACCGACGCCCCGCCGCAGACCAAGCAGACCCTCGGCAACAACCACTGCCTGATACACCCCGTCGTGGACCCTCGCACCAACCGCCTCATCGTCATCAGCTGCTTGGACAACTTGGTCAAAGGCGCCGCCGGCCAAGCTGTGCAGAACATGAACCTGATGTGCGGCTTCCCCGAAGAGATGTCCCTGGAGGCTCTGGCCGTATATCCGTAGCCGCCGCGGTGTGATAGAATACCCGAGCGTCAAGTTTCGACGCCTTTGCCCCGGTCGTCTAGCCTGGTCAAGGACGCCACCCTTTCAAGGTGGAGATCATGGGATCGAAGCCCATCCGGGGTACCAGCAACTCAACGGCCCTCCGCCAACGCGGAGGGCTTTATGCTATTCTGTCGTCACCGACCTTACGCTGGCGGCCCACACCTTCTAACATCAGGAGCGAACCGAAATGGCAGGAACCAAAACCGAGCTTACCGTTGACGTCAACGCCGAGCATATCGGCCTCATCAACACCTCTAAAGAGAAGTACGACATCGCCGACGAGGGCAAGGTCGTCCGCATTATCGTGGACTACCTCATTACCAACCCCGGCATCCACGATACCGTCTTCAAGGACGTCCGCTGCCTCCGCTGCGAGTAACCGGACATCGCGCAGCCAACGGTAGGGGCGGGCTGGAAACCCGCCCTACTGCTACTCCGCGGTGTGCTTCACCGCTTCCAGCGCCAGGTAGTACCCGTACACGCCGAACCCATAGACGCAACCCTTGCTCACCGGCAGCACCGCCGAAACCGTGCCCCGCGCGGTGGGGTTGCTGGCATGCACCTCAATCACTGGCATGGGCACCTGCTGAATGGCGCCACGCAACGGGCCGGTGCCAGTGGTGTAGCCGGCCGGGTTAATCAGGCAGGCGTCGTACCCCTCTTCCCAGGCGTCGTACAGCGCGTTGACCACTTCGCCCTCGATATTTGAGTGAACGATTTTCACGTCAACGCCCAGGCTTTCCCCGTAGCCGCGAATCTGCTCGTTAATTTGGTCCAGCGTGTTCGGGCCGAACGTCTCAACCTGCACCTTCCCGCGCATATTCATGCCGGCGCCCTGAATTACCAGTACCTTCGTCATCCTTAGTCTCCTGCATTCCCCTCTCCCTCAAGGGAGAAGGCTGGGGTGGGGGTGAATCCTTGTCAATGGGCCTCAGGCGAACCGTTGCGCCGGTTGGGGTCGTGAGTCACGGTCATTCCCGGCTCGATTTCGTTTCCGTCGTCGTCCATCAGCGGCGCATCCGGACGCGGCGGTATCGGCGTTTCGGTTACGTAGCCGGCCAGCAACACGTCCAGCTGCAACATCAGCATCTTGTTCCACGCAATCGCCGTCCGCATCGCCGCCGCCGAGTCGTTCATCTCCTCCGCCAGCGTGGAGGCAATCTGCGTCTGGATGAACGAAATGGTGCCCGTCATAAACCGGGCCGGTACCGAACCGTGTCGCCCGGCCGGCAGCGGCGGATTGCTGTGCACCACGCCCACCGCCAGCAGGAACACCGGAAACTGGTGGTCAATGCGAAACTCAATGCTGTTCCTCAACCACCGCGCCAGGCTGTGCTTGCGCCGGGTCAGCCGCGTTTCGTTCACCTCGCCGTCCCGGGTCAGGAAGTAGCGAGCCGTCGCCGGAAAGGACAAAAAATGCTCATAGACGGCGGCGGCCAGGTCGTCGGCCCGGTCAATCAGCAGAGGCCCGCTGGCCCTGAGCAACTCCAGGTCATCCTCGGTGAAGCCCACGAAATCAGCCATTTGCTGCATCCGGGCCGGCCAGTCAAAAATCGTCAAGGGACACCCTCGTTGTGGCAGAGTGATTACGCCCTGACTATACCGCCCCGGCAGTAGCGCCGCAAGCCGATTTCCTCTCCCCTAGTCGCCGCCCCCGCGCTCCGCCCGCAAAAACTGCTCCAGCTCCATTACCAACTCGGCCGGGTTGGGCATTTCCTTGCTTTCGCTGGTCGCGTCGTAGCGCTCCTCCAGCGTGGTAATGTACTTGCCCAACTGTTCGTCCTCGGCGATTACCTTTTCCACCTCATGGTCGAAGGTGTCGGCCATGCTGTACAACTTGGCCAGGTCTATCGGCAGGCCCAACATATCCGACAGGCAGCGTGCCAACCCCAGGCTCACGCGGAAGTTGGGAGTGGCGTGCAGATAGTGCGCCACGTGCCCCCACAACGACGTATAGCTGATGCCACGGGCCGCCAATGATTCGGATATTGGCAGCGTGATTCCCGAAGGCCCCTGGTAGTTCGAAGACCGCACGTTCCCCAGGTCAAAACCGGCCTGAACCTTGTGGTTGGTTGACGTACCCGTGAACCTTACGGACCTGGTATGCGGTACGGCGTCCAGCAGTGCGCCGATGTGCACCATCGATTTCACGCCGCAGCGCAGCGCCACTTCAGCCACCAGCGATGAAAAGGTGCGCCAGCGCAGATGCGGTTCCGTGCCCAGGTAAAAAATCGCCGGCGGAGCCGTTTCACTCCCCGGCCAGTGGTAAAACTCGTTGACTGGCCACTGGAGATGTCGCTTGCCGTCCTTGCTACGAGTGGAGCGCGGTCTCTCCTGGGCGAAGTTAAAAAACTCTTCGGGATCGATTTCGGCGAACTTGACTGCGCTGAACGTGGTCAGCAGATAGTTCAGCGTGGCGGTTGCCGCGTCTCCGGCGTCTGGCCAGCCGCGGAAAGCCACCACCATTCGCTCCACCGGCTGCTCCGGGAAATCTCCTACTATTAGGTAGTCGTCAAATTCGGGCATTGTCGTTATCCACTGCCGATTACGGCGTGATTGGGGTGAACATAACGCACGGCATTCTATCACCGTGTCCGGACGCTCGCAACGGAGCGTCAAACCGCCGCTCGCGCCGTCAGCACGCCCAGCCAGGCTGCCGCCAAGCCGATAACCAAGTTGGCGGCCAATGATACGCCGGCACGCCAGTACTCCCCGCCCGACAGCAACCGTACCCCGTCGTATGCCAAGGTAGAGAACGTCGTGAATCCGCCCAGCAATCCAACGGTGGCCATCACCCGCAGCTCGGTGGGCAATCCGCTGCGTTCTATAAACGCGGTCGCTAGGAACCCTAGCGCAAAGGAACCGGCCACGTTCACCGCCAGCGTGCCCGCCACGGTGTCCGCGCCCAAATATTGCGCCGCCAACCGGTTCACGCCGTAGCGCAGCACCGAACCGATGGCGCCTCCCAGAGCAACCAGCAGCCAGACCATCTATCCTGCCGCGCCGTCAAACCGGGAGAGTCGGAACAGCCCGATGTCGTGCTCCGTTGACCCATGCTCCGCCAGGTCGGCCATTATCTCGCCCACGACACTGCAGAACTTGAACCCGTGCCCGGAAAACCCCGCGGCCACCGACACCTGCGGATGCCCCGCCAGCGTGTCGATGATGAAATGCTCGTCCGGCGTGTTGGTGAACATGCACGTTTTCAGCGCCAGCATCGGCCCAGCAGCCTCCGGGAAGTACCGTTCCGTGAACTGACGCAACGCCGCCTCGTCCCGCGCGTTCGGCTCCCGGTCCATCGTGTCCGGGTCAACCTGCTCGCGGAAATGGTTGAACATCCCCAGCTTGAAACCCGGTATGCCATAGGACGGGAACCCGTAGAACCGCCCCTCCTCAACCTCCATCCCGAACACCGGGAACGTCTCCGGCTTGAACAGCTCCGGACGGTACGGCGCAAACCAGCCCAGTACCTGCCGCTCCGGTACGGCGTGTTCCGCCACCGCCGGCGCAACCTTGCCGGCCCACGCGCCGGCGGTAACCACCAGCCGACGCGCCGTGTAGATATCCTTGTCGGTGGTTACAATCACGCCGCCGCCGGCCGTCGGCTGCCAATCCACCGCCGCCTCGCGTCCATGCACCTCCGCGCCCATTTCCAGCGCTCCCGCCACGTGCGACACGATGCACCGTTCCGACAGCACGAATCCGCCCTGCTGCTCGTACAGCATCTCCGCGTCTTCCGGCAGCTGGTAGCCCGGCCATTCCCGGTTCACCTCCGGCCCGCTCAGCATCCGGTAGGGCAGGTGATGCTCCCGCACCGTCGCCAGCGAACCCTCCAACAGCTTGTTCGCGCCCACTCCACCGCGCACGCACCCGGTGGTAACCAGCAGCTTCTCCCCGGCTACATTCTCCAGTTGATGCCAAAGCTCAAAGGCCCGGTACAAAAGCGGCACATACGAAGGGTCCTCATGGTAAGCCAGCCGTATCATCCGGCTCACCCCGTGGGACGACCCCATCTCGTTGGGAATGTCGTACTGCTCCAACCCCAGCACGCGCCACCCCCGCCGCGCCAGGTGATACACCGCAGCGCTGCCCATGCCCCCAACCCCAATAACAATAGCGTCAAACTCTCTCATTAGACCTTTCCTTCTCCCCTCTCCCTCGATGGGAGAGGGTCAGGGTGAGGGTGAAAAATCTACCCCCGCGGCAGCGGTGCCCCCGGCGTCGTCATTCGCAGCGAGTACACCGATGTCCGCGCTGTGAACAGCATCGTCCTGAAGTCCGGCCCGCCGAAAGCGCAGTTCGCCGGTATCTCCGGCACCCGGATGATACCCAGATGCTCCCCGTCCGGCGCAAACACCCACACGCCGCCCGAGCCGGTGCAATACACCCGACCCTCGGCGTCCACCTTCATCCCGTCGGGCACCCCGTCCTCGGCCGACGCCATGCTCCCGAACACCCGGCTGTTGCTCAGTGACCCGTCGGACGCCACGTCGTAGGCCCGGATGTACTGGTTCTGCTTGACCTCGCCGCCCCAATACTGGTCGGCCGGTTCCCCCAACGCCCGCGTGTTGGACACGTACAGCACCGACTCGTCCGGCGAGAACGCAATCCCGTTGGGATAGTCAATGTCGGTAGCCTCAGCCGTAACCGTTCCATCGGGCAGGATGCGCTGAACCAGCCCGGCAAACTCGATTTCCTGCTCCTCCGGCGGAACGCGCCCGCTTGGATTGGTGAAATAGATGCTGCCGTCGCTGCGGCAGATAATATCGTTGGGCCGATGCAGCCGCTTGCCGTCCCACCGGTCGGCCATCAGCGTGATGCTGCCGTCGTGCTCCATCCGGGTAATCCGGCGGTTGTCCCCCTCGCACATCAGCAGCCGACCCTGTAGGTCAAAGGTCATCCCGTTGGTGCCGCCGCTGGGCTCGCGGATGATATCCGGCGTTCCCCCGGCCGGAGACATCCGGTGTATCACCGGCGGCTCCCGCCGCAGGTCAACAAACAGCCAGTACCCATCCGGATGCCAAAGCGGCCCCTCGGTGAATACAAAATCCGTAGCCAACTGCTGCGCCTCTTGTCCCGATTCAACAATCCCTGCCAGGTATTCAGTCATGATGATCTCCTTTTGTTATCCCAGGTGCGCCAAATACTGCTCCGCAAAGTCCATCCCCACCAAATCGCTGAACGCCGTCATCAGCCGATGCGTCACCGGCCCCGGCACCTTGCCGTCCGCCACCGGCGACCCGTTCACTCCCGACACTGGACAGATGCACAGGCTGGTCGAGGTCAAAAACGCCTCGTCCGCTGTGTACGCGTCGTACAAGTCAATGTCGCACTCCATCGTAGGTATCCCCAACCCCTGCGCCAATTCCAGCGTCTGGTTCCGCGTTACGCCTTCCAGCACGTACTGCGACTTGGGCGTCATCGCCACGCCGTCCTTCACCAGGAACACATTGCTGCCGCGCCCCTCGGTCAGGTTGCCGAACTCGTCCAACAGGATGGCCCAGGCGTCCGGGTCTTCGCCGTGCGCCTCCAGCTCCCCCATGATGAGGTTCAGGTAATTGTGCGTCTTGGCCCGCGGACTTAAAAACCGCGGCGGCACCCGCGGCACCGACGGCGTGCTGATGCGCGCCCCGTCCCGGTACAAAGCCGCCCGCGCCGCAAAGGGTATGGCGTGGCTCTCAATGATGACGGTCGGCGTGATTCCACCCTGTCGGTTCGGCGCTTCCACGCCCCGGCTGATGCGCTGCATCACCCACATATCCTGCCCCGCCGGCAGCAGTGGATGGTTATGCGCCACCACCGCCTCCGTAATCTCGGCCATCTCCGCCTTGCTCATCCCCACGTCTATCCGCAGGTAGCGCAGCGAGTTGTACAGCCGGTCGATGTGCCGGTCCAGCCGGAATGTCTTGCCGCCGAAGGTTCGCGTCGCGTCAAACACCGCGTCGCCGTACAGAAACCCACGGTCGTAAATGGAAATCCCCACCTGGCTCGCCGGCTTCATCTCCCCGTTGTGATAAACCACCATTTCCTCTGCCATCGCTGTAACCTCGATAAACCAGTTTCGTCATTCCGGCGGAAGCCGGAATCTATCGCAGGGCAAGACTCGACCTACTCCGCGTCAACCCGCCGTACCTGGAACCCGGCCTGTTCTTCCATCGGCAGCACAATCGCCGCGCCGTCCATGTCGCCCAGTCCCTGTTCCGTAGCTTCGTAGAATAGCCGGTAGGCCAGATCGCCCCCCGGTATCGGCGTCTCCAAATCCCGCGCCATCTCCTGAATTAGCCCCAGGTCTTTCAGAAAGACGCGCAGTTGCGTCCTCACGCCCTCAAAATCCCGGTCCAGCATCGCCGGCGCGTTCCTTCCCAGGATGAAGCTCTGACCCCAACCCGAGTTGACCAGCTCAAACACCAGCGCCGGATCCGCCCCCGACTTCGCCGCCAGCAACATCGCCTCTGCTGCCGCCACCTTGTGCACCCCCACCAGCAGCTGATTCACCAGCTTGGCCGCCGTGCCGGAGCCGGTCGGTCCCACGTGCCGCACCACCGCGCCCATCACGTCAAAGGCCGACGCCACCCGTTGGTACGCTTCCGTCGGGCCGCCCACCATGATGGTCAGCGTGCCGTCCGTCGCCCGCTCCGTGCCTCCGCTGATTGGCGCGTCCAGGAACATCGCGCCCCGTTCCTCGGCAGCGGCGGCGCACGCTTTCGACGTTGCCGTCCCCACCGTGCTGTGGTCAACGATAACCTGACCCGGCCGGGCCTTGGGCAGCGCCTCCTCCAGCACCACCTGTTCGCACGTCGCCACGTCCGGCAAACACGCCAGCACCACGTCGCACTGCTCCATTATCTCGGCGGTGGACGCGGCGGCAGTGGCTCCGGCGTCGGCTATCTGCCGCACCTTCTCCTGGCTGCGGTTATGCACTGTCAGGTCGTATCCGGCCCGCAGCAGGTTGTACGACATGGGCAGGCCCATGCGCCCCAACCCGATAAAGCCAATCTTCTCGCTCAATCCGTCAACTCCTCAGATAAGCCCTTCCGCCAGTGCCGCCGCTTCCACCAACTCCCAACCGTCCTGGATGCCGGCGATCAGCCGCTCGCACGCCTCCGCCTCCAGCACCGCCCGCCCGGCCTCGTTGCCGTCGTCCACCGACACCAACGCCGCCGTCACCCGCCCGGCCTCGTCGGCGTCCAGCTCGGGCCGCGCCGTGAAGCAGCAATGGCTGTACCCCGGGCTTGTCCAGAACACCCGCAACTGCCCGACGTCAACACCGTGCTTGTCCGCCAGCGATTCCATCGCCCGCGCGCTGATGGCTCCGGCGTCGTAGGACTTATCCAACACCTGCAACGCCACGTCCACCTGGTCGTCGCCATGCTGCCGTGCGCGCTGGTCGTAAAAGTCGGCGGCGGCCAGCGACTGCGACGGACTAATACCCATGTCTTTCAGGAAATACACCGGTAGCAGCCCTGCCTCCACCGAGTTGCGCGCTCCGAAGGCGAACCGCGCCCCCACCAGGTCCTCCACCGTGTCTATCGCCGAATCCGCCCGCGTGATGAACCGGGTGGTGAATCCTGCGTCAACGTCCCGCATTACCAATACCGGTGCGCCCTCCGGCAGTGCCCGCCGCATCTTCACGTGCGATAGCGGCCCGTTCCACGCCAGGTTGATTTCTCCCCGCACGAACGCCTCTACCATCGCGTCGTAACCGGAATAAAGCACCCAGTCGTATTCAATCCCGCTCCTGCTGAAGACGGTTTCCAGCGCCTGGCACAACCGCAGATGCGCCGGCGAACCCGTCGCCCCTAACCGAATCATGTCTTGTCTCCCGTTCAGCAGAGCGCAATGCCGGCCAATTCAGCCCCTCAACCCGATGCCGGCGCCAGTGTATCAGCCGACGCCACCACTGCCAACCGCAACCCCGACCCCAACGAAAACCCGAATCCAATCCCATCAAGCAACCCGCTCAACCAATCATCGCAAGTTGCCGCCGCCGCCCCGTTGCGCTAACCTGTCCCGCGCTGGCCGGAAAACCGGCGGGAGGAAAAGTTCATGGCCACTGTAATGGAACGCAGGATTCGCGGCCGGGAGCGGCAGGACATCGCCGACGAACTCCGTCGCCGCGTGGACGGCGAAGTCCGCTTCGACCCCTACTCCCGCCTGCTCTACAGCACCGACGCCAGCATCTACCAGATGGAACCCGTCGGCGTCGTCATCCCCCGCAGCCCGGCCGACGTCCAGGCCGTGGTCGAGTTCGGCGCCAGGGAGAGAATCCCCGTCCTCCCTCGCTCCGGCGGCACCAGCCTGGCCGGACAGACCGTCAACCACGCCATCGTCCTGGACTTCAGCAAGTACCTCAACAACGTGTTGCAGGTCAACGCCGAAGAGCAGTGGGCCCGCGTCCAGCCCGGCATCATCTTGGAACAGCTCACCCGTCAGGTCTCCTCCCACGGTTTGCAATACGCTCCCGACCCGACCACGGCCAACCGCGCCTGCGTCGGCGGCGGCATCGGCAACAACACCTGCGGCGCCCATTCCGTCATCTACGGCAAGACCCTGGACCATATTCGTGAACTGGACGTGGTCCTGTCCGACGGTTCCACCGCCCACCTGGGTGAATTATCCCCCGCCGAGCTGGAATCCCGGCTCAGCGCCACCGGCCTGGAGGGCGACATCTATCGCGGCGTCCTCCGCATCGCCCGCGAGCAGAAGGACGAGATCGACCGCACCTACGCCAAGATCCAGCGTCGCGTCAGCGGCTACAACCTCGACGAGTTCATCCTGGACGACGGCCACCACCATCCGGTCAACCTCGCCCGCATGGTCGTCGGCTCCGAGGGCACCCTGTGCGTCGTCACCGAGGCCAAGGTCAACCTCGTCCCCCGTCCCACCATGACCTCCCTCTCCATCCTCCACTTCCGCACCATATTCGACGCCAGCGAAGCCACCACCCGCGTCCTCACCCACGACCCGTCGTCCATCGAACTCATCGACAAAATGGTGCTCGACCGCGGCCGCGAGGCCCTGGGCTCCTCCCGCAACCTCTCCTTCATCGAGGGCGACCCCGGCGCTATGCTCGTCGTCGAGTTCTACGGTGAATCCGAAGACGAGCTCGCCGCCCGCATGAGCGCGCTCAAAGCCGATATTGGCCTCGCCTACGCCTGCGTCAACATCCTCGACAGCGCCGGCCAGGCCGCCGTCTGGAACGTCCGCAAGGGCGGCCTCGGCCTGCTCATGAGCACCCGCGGCGACGCCAAACCTATCCCCTTCGTGGAAGACCCGGCCGTTGACCCCTCGGTGATGGGCGACTTCGTCCGCCGTTTTGACGAAATCGTCACCGAGCACGGCACCACCGCCGGCTACTACGGCCACGCCTCCGTCGGTTGCCTCCACATCCGCCCGCTTATCAGCCTCAAAGACCAGGAGGGCATCAACAAGATGGTCTCCATCGGCGACGCTGTTTCCGACCTCATCAAGGAGTTCGGCGGCTCCATGAGCGGCGAACACGGCGACGGCATCGTCCGCGGCGTCTGGACCCGCAAGATGTTCGGCGACCAAATCTACAACGCCTTCCGGGAACTCAAGCAAACCTGGGACCCCCAGGGCATCATGAACCCCGGCAAGATTATCGACACGCCACCCATGACCGAAAACCTCCGCTACGGCATGACCTACCAGGCCGCCGAGCTCAACACCACCCTGGACTTCTCCCAGGACTTCGGCTTCGCCGGCGCCGTGGAAATGTGCAACGGCATGGGCGCCTGCCGCAAGCTGGACGGCTCAATGTGTCCGTCCTTCATGGCTACCCGCGATGAGGAGCACTCCACCCGGGGCCGCGCCAACCTGCTCCGCGCCGCCCTGTCGGGCCGGATGCCCGAAGGCGCGGAAGGTTCCGTTACTGACGAGCGTTTGCATCAGGCTCTCGACCTTTGCTTGGAGTGCAAGGCGTGCAAGGCGGAGTGCGAGTCCGGCGTGGACATGGCCAAACTCAAGTACGAGTTCCTGAGCCACTACCACGAAAAGCATGGTGTGCCCCTGCGTTCCCGCCTCTTCGCCAACATCAACGGCTTGAACCGGCTGGGCAGCCGCTACGCTCCCTTCACTAACTGGCTGGCCGGAACCGCCCTCGGAAAAACAATGGCGTCAAAGTTCCTCGGCATCAGCCCGCAGCGCCAGCAGCCGGCCTTCGCCTCCCAGTCGCTGCCCGACTGGTTCGCTGCCCGCGGCAGCCACGCCGCCGACGCCAGGTACGGCGCCGTCGCCCTCTACAACGACACCTTTATGAACTACAACTATCCCGAAATCGGCATCGCCGCCGTCGAGGTGCTGGAAGCCGCCGGCTACCGGGTCGAACTGGTCAACGGCGGTTGCTGCGGCCGGCCCATGATTTCCAAGGGCTTGCTCAAACAGGCTAGGGAGCAAGCCGACGCCAACATTGACGCTCTGTACGCCTACGCCCAACAGGGCATCCCCATCGTGGGCTGCGAACCCAGCTGCCTGCTCACCCTGCGCGACGAATACCCCGACTTCATCGGCGATGACCGCGCCCAAGCCGTCGCCGACCAGTCATTCCTCATTGACGAGTTCCTCGCCAACGCCCAGGCCGACGGCAAGCTTGACTTGCAGTTTTCCGACGCCGCCAGGCAGGTACTGTTCCACGGCCATTGCCACCAGAAAGCCATGGCCGGCACCGCTAGCGCGATGGCCGTCCTCAATATGCCCCCGGGCTACCACGCCGAGCTGATCAATGCCGGCTGCTGCGGCATGGCTGGCTCCTTCGGTTTCGAGAAGGAGCATTACGACATCTCAATGCAGATTGGCGGCCTGTCCCTCTTCCCGGCGATTGAGGCCAAACCGGATTGGGACGTGGCGGTAATGGGCGTGTCCTGCCGCCAGCAGGTGGAGCACGGGGCTGGACGCCCAGCCCGCCACCTGGTGGAAGTACTGCGAGACGCTGTGCTTATGCCGTCGGCCTAGCGAACCAGCGGCGGTGCAGCCGGACACAATACCGCCCTGGGCTGGCTGGCTCCTGTTTGCCGTTGGTACTCCACGCATTGCAGCCCTGACCTTTGCGCATCGCGCCGGAGCGTTTCGGACTCGGTTGACTGGTGGGGCACGCCGAAGCGAGTGTCTGATACCGGATGCGCCACTCCGGACATTGCCATCATGCTCGAATCGTAGGCGATGATGTCGCTGGGATATGCCGGCGCCGAGTAGATGCCGGCTTTAGCGGTATCCCCGACAACCCTCCCTTCCGGCTGGCTGCTCTCGAAGCCCACTGTAATGTCACGGTGGGTCAAGACCATGAAGGACACGGCATCGGAGCCATCGTTGGATCGTTCAAGGTCGTGTTCCGAATGGGCTATGGCTTGCAGTTGGTACTCGCCTACTTCATAGCGCAGCGTTTTCCAGGTGAAAGCTACGGTGCGACTTTCGTTTGGTTCCAGGCTGACGCTCTTTCGGTACATAGTCCGGTCGCCCATCTTGTCCCGCAGCGCTACTTCGCCGCTGCCGGCATAAGGCCCCAGGTTGCTCACCAACGCGGTAACCTCAACCCAATCCCCTTTTACTACCGGCTCCCACGTACTCACAGCGCGGAGATCGGACACGGTAAAGTCCACCGTGGGCGGCAGCAGCGTTACCACGTAAGGCCTTAGTTCGCCCGGAACTGTGGCGTAAAAAGTATGCTCGCCCGGCTCATATCGGCTGGTGCGCCACTCAAAAGTTGCCGTTGCCGTTTCGCCAACCGAGGCGTGAGGCCGACGGGTTTCCGGCTGCTTGTCCGTCGATGGAAAATGCAGCGTTACCGGAATGTTGGCCGAAACCGGCCCGTGGTTACGCGCCCGCACCGTGATGGTTACAACCTGGCCGACTACCGGTTCCGGCGGACTGACGCTTATGCTCACGATGGACGCGTCCACTTCAACCCGGGCCAGCTCAAAAAGCAATTCAGTCGCCGTGTCTCCCAACGTAGCATTGCCCTCAACCAGCAGCCTGACCCGCACGGTGTGGACGCCCACGTCGTAATTGCGGGTTTTCCAGGTGAACGTTACGGTAGCGGTTGCGCCGGGCTCCACCCGTGGCGACCTGCGTTCCGGCTGTTTCTCCGGCGATGGGAAAGTGAGTTCGACCGGGATGTTGATGGCATAGTCGCCGTTGTTACGCACCGTAACGCTGATTTCCACGTGCTGGCCTAGCATGGCTTGCCCTGACGGGCTGGCGTAGATGTCAATAATCTCAGCGTCAATGCGCGGTGGTGGCGTTGGTGTAGGATAAATCGGCAGCGTGTCGATCACCGGCTTGGGTTGGGCGACGATGCCGATCACTTTACCTTTGGTGTCTTCGCGCTCGCCCATCATCACGTACGCGTCGTTGGGCGAGAGCACAATCTCGGCCTCTTTCGTCGTCAGAATAGTCGGATCGTCATCTGCGGAACTCCCCGGAATCACGGCAA
This sequence comes from Chloroflexota bacterium, assembly GCA_009837355.1. Classification (GTDB taxonomy): domain Bacteria; phylum Chloroflexota; class Dehalococcoidia; order Lucifugimonadales; family UBA3495; genus Bin87. The sequence goes on from VXTR01000082.1 coordinate 66,184, forward strand.
GCAGTTGATACGTGATAGTGCCCGGAGATTGTCCAGTGGTGTTCCACGTCAAACTTGCTAACCTGTTTGTTCCAGGAGCGGCCTTGGCAGTTGGCGATTCGCAGTTGGAGAGGTCAGCGCACAGCCAGACTTCCAGGCCCTCTGCGGCTGCCACCTCGCCGGTCACTTTCGTTTCAACCTTCACGGTCTCGCCAACCACACCTACCTCCGGTTCCGTAGTCGGAACCCCCAGATTCACTTTTGGTAACGCAGTAGGTGTCGGCGTAGGAGGAACGGCGGTAGGCGTCGGCGTAGCCGGAACCGCAGTAGGTGTCGGCGTAGGAGGAACGGCAGTGGGCGTCGGCGTGGGAGGAACGGCAGTGGGCGTCGGCGTCGCTGCCGGCTCTTCGTTAACAATGTTGATATACGCGGTAGAGGTCGCGCTGTTGTTGGAAGTATCGGTATCGGTGAAGTTGCTGGTCGAATCGACGGTTACGGTAGCGACTACGTGCTCTTCTTCAGTATTCGGATGATTTTCCAGGTCCCACCCTGCTTGGAGATATGATCCTGCCACGTCGGCTATATCGCACCCTGTAAGGCAAGCCATACCGTCCTCCGCGTCGGTATTGCCGATAACGGCGTCGCTCACCGATCCCCGCAACTCAACCGTGATGTTGAATTCGCAACTGCCGGAATAATTTACTTGGTAAAAAATTCCTAGATTGTCCTCTTCAGAATAGTTAGGCGGATCTTTGAACGTGTAGCCGGGCCGGTCGTACAGCCCCTGGACCGTGATACTCACGTCCCCGGAGCAGGAATCCTGTCCCACACCAACGCTGCCGTCGCGTCCGAACGGCAAATCGGCCCCGCTGGCCGGCGTCGCCGCAGCCACGGCCAACGCAGCGATGGCAACCGCCGCGGCCAGTAGCAAAGCCAGGAAAGCCGTCCGTTGCAAAGCGGAACCCATACCCGCCAGTGCCCGATAGTGAGCCTCAGCCAGGCTTCTTGTAGAGCAGCATCACCGCTCCGGCCGCTGATTCACCCGTGTCCACTGAAACCGACATACTGTGCAGGCTGGTTTTGCCATCCTCGCGTTCCAGTGTGAAAGATGCTGCGCTCAGCATCTCGTCAGCCAACGCAAAAACGGTCATTGCCTCATCGACTATCGTAGCAGCCAGGGTTTCCGATCCCTCGGCCTGCTGCCTGGTTATCAGGGCCGCCGCCGACGCGTGTATCTCCGCGGTCTTGATGGTATGAGGAACCACGAATTGGACCGGGGCGGATTCTCCGCCGCCCGATGTAGCGCTGAACATCACGAAAGCGTTGCAAGCTCCGTTTTGCCAGTCGTAGTACTTCACCTTGTTGTTTCCGTTAACATCCCCGTTGTGGCTGACCGTAGCCAAACGGTTGGCTTCGGGTAAATCTTCGTTGTGCGCCCCTATCACCTCGTTAATGGCAAGTACCAACAGGTTGTTGGCCAACTCCTGCTCCGGTGTCTCTTCATCCGTCGTGTCGTGCTTCCAGACTGCCGCCGCCGGTTCACAGGACGGCTCATCCTGCCCATCGGCCGGGGGCTCGCACTCCAGGTAGGCTGCTATCCAGCCCTGATCGTCGTAATAGACGGTTATGTCC
>VXTR01000082.1:67804-69801 GCA_009837355.1 Chloroflexota bacterium
GGCAACCATCGGCAACCTTACGATGCCAAAGTTGGCCCCGACGTCCACTGCGCGGCCGGCAGCTTGGGCGCGAATTCGGTTGTTCTCACCGGGCATCAGCAACAGTTTCTCGGTGATGCCGTACACGTCCAGGGCTTCCCCGTCGGTAAAGCGGTAGTAGGCGGAAAACCCCGCTTCGTCCTCGCGAAACGCCGCGTCAGGATCGTCTTCCGATGCCGACACGGCAAAATCAACCGGCGCAGTCAGCTCGACAACATCAGGCAGTATGCCATCCGCTAGGCGGCCTTCCACCACGGGTTGGGTGGAAAGCCATAGCGCCATGGCGAGGGCCAGCAATACAGCCAGCGCTGTTCCTAGGCGTAGAGCAGAGAGGGTTACATAACGATTAGTAATCATGGCCCGGCAGGTTAGCCGGACTTGGTTACGATGTCAAGACTTTTTTGAGAATAATTTTATAAAATCTCATAACTGGACACCGCCGGCGCTGGTTCAGCGTTTGAAGTGCGGTATCACCTCCGCCGAAAACCGCCCCATCTGCTCCTTGAACTGCGCTGTCGTCGCGCCCATCGGGAACGCCACCATGATCTGCTCCAGCCCTGGGTACTTATCCTGCAACTCCTCCAGGTAGGCCACCGTATCCTCTGGGCTGCCGGCGAACCAGGCCCGGTTGTCAATCACGTCCTGGAAGTGGCTGCCCGCGGCGATGTGCCGCGCCACTCCCCCGGGTCCCGTGGCCGCAATCTGCTGGTCGCTGTAGCGCAGCATCCCCAGCGGCGCGGCGAACTTCACGTGCTCCTCGAACAACGGCTCCAGTTGGCGCCGCGCCCCGGCCGTGGTGTCGTCCACCATCGCCCACAGGCCGACGCACAGACCCTCGCCCAGGGCCAGGTCCCGGCCGGCCCGCTGATTCGCCGCCTGGTAGCGGTGTATCCACTCGTCCACGTATTCCTGCCCGGTGCCCAGGATGACGCCCTTGATGCCCCACCTGGCCATGAAGTCCAGCGCCCGGTCCGACGCGCTGACGATGGGCTGCCAGACTTCCACCGGCTGCGTCCGGGGGCGCGGCACCAGCGTAACCTCTTTCAGGTCGTAGCCGCGGTAGGGAATGTCCGGCGGGATGGTGTAATGCTTGCCCTGGTGGGAGAAGGCCTCGCTGTTGAAGGCTTTCATCATCACTTCGAACTGCTCTTCAAACAGCTCCCGGTTGGCGTCGCCGTCAATCATCGGCGCGCCGAAAGATTCCACTTCGCGGGTGTGGTAACCGCGACCGATGCCGAATACCACCCGCCCCTCGGTGAGGATGTCCACCATGGCGAAGTCCTCGGCCAGCCGGATGGGATGCCACATCGGCAGGATGTTGAACCCGCAGCCGAACTTGATGCGCCTGGTGTGCTGGGCCAGGTACTGGCTCATAATCAGCAGGTTGGGGATGCACTCGTAACCCTCCCGCTGGAAGTGGTGCTCGGCCATCCACAGGATGTCAAAGCCCAGGTCGTCCAGGAACACCGCCGCCTGCCGCGCAATGTCCAAAGCCATCGACAGCCGGTCGTTGTCGTACCAGCGGTCGTTGGCGGGCACTCCGTCAAAGCCGATACCCTCGCCTTCCAGCACGTGCCCGGCATAAAGCACGGAAAAGTCCTTAATCATTGGTCAATCCTCCGAACATGGCGTGTTGTCGGGCTACTGCTTGGGCACGGGTTCAGCTTGCCTGGTCATGTTGTGAAACCCTCAATGCGTTGGGCAGAGGCAAGCAGGCGTAGGATAGCGGCAAGGTTTGACTTTATGCTACCACTGCTGGCGGAAGCCGTCATTGCGTGTCGGTCATAAGGAAAAACGTCAAATCCCTGCGCTGGTTCTCCCTCCAAAATCCAGTTTATTCGCAATGACAACCTCCCATTGACATTGAGGAACGCCCGTTCTATACTGGTCTCACTGCTAGCAAATCGGTAACCCATCCACAGCCTGCCAACGAGGTCAACATCACTACGGTCGTCAAC
>VXTR01000062.1 GCA_009837355.1 Chloroflexota bacterium
GGTGCCGCGAGGCTCGAACAGCGCCAGCCATTCGTCGCCGGCGTTGCCGTAGTGCCGGGCATCAAACTCGTTATCCGGTCTGGCGTACAGTATCATCGTCAATCACGCTCCCAACAGTTCGTTGACCATTCCAATGCCTTCCTGCAGCCGACCCATCGCCCGCTTGCCGGGCCGGGTGGCGGGGAAGCCGCACAGCCCGAAAAGGCACACCGCTTCCCGCAGGTTCAATTCGTGTTCCGGCCAGGCGTACCGCGCCAGCGCCGCCGCCCGGAACGTCTCATAGCAGGCCGCGTACCCGTCGGCCTTGCCTTTGGCCGCGCCGTGCTTCGCATAGGCCAGGAACCGCCCGATGTCCAGCATCGGCTCGCCGGGCCCGATGGAATCGTAGTCCACCATTACGATGCCGCCGTCCGGCCTGGCCACCATCTGGTCGTCGTAAAAGTCGTTGTGGGCCATCCCGGTGGGCCGCCAGCCACCGGCGAAGGGGGCCAGCTCCTTGACCGCCCGCTCCAGTTCCCGGTAGGTGTCATCGTCCTGGGCACCCCGCGCAACCGTCCGGCGCGCCCCGCGATGGTGCTCTAATAGGTCGTAGGGCGGCAGGGTATCGGAGAAGGGCAAATCCCACACGCTTTCAATGCAGTCCAGCACGGCGTCAATGTCGGGCTGCTCGCCGGCGGCCAGCATCGCCCGCAGGTTCCGGCCGGCCGCCTCTTTCTCCCATACCACGCAGCCGCCGTCCCAGGCGCCGCCGGTTTCGGGCAACGCAAACCGGGTCTGCTGCACCAGCTCACGGGAGGCCACCAGCGGCGCAAAATCCGACCGCCGGACGGCGCGGGCATAGTACCGCTCGTTGCCGACTTTATGGCGCAGCACGGCGCGGCTTTCCGGTCGGTAGCGGATTACCCGCACGCTGAGCTGGTCGCCATCGACGCCGGGGACGTATTCGCGGATGCAGGCCAACGCCTGGTCCGGGTCCGCAATGTCGGCCAAACCGGGCAGCGCCGGATCGTCGGGATAGCGGAATACCCGCAGGCCGTTCCGTTCCGACCAGCGGACGGTGAACGGCAGCCGCTTGGGTTCATGGCCGGACGGCCAGCGGATGATGTATTCGCCGCGGCCCCGTTCCCGGGAACGGCGCACCTCATACACCCGTATGCGCTCCGGTTCGCAGTCCGGCGGGCCGAAGGCGTCAACGTACTGCTGCCAGGCCCAGGCGGGATTGTCCCATTCAAGGCGGGTTTCGGGCAGGGTTTCGGGTATGGCCATGGTGATGTTCCTTTTAAGCGCGGGAGAAGGCAGGGCAATCAGTCCGAAGCCGACAGGGGGGGTGTGCGACCCCTTTGACGGGGGGAGAGGATTCAAAGAATGCCCTGTAATAAATATATTGGCGATAGGGGTTTTGCCATTTGTGTGTGATGGAGTACGTTTTTTGATGCAACGAGGTGGTTTAGGGCGGTTTTCGGTGCCAATTTGGGCGATAACACGGGATTTCAGGGGTTTTGGCGGGTTCAGGCTGTAATCGCCCCTGCCAGGGGTGATGGCGTGCCCAAGGGCAGCAAATCAGCCGATGCAGTCCCCGGGGCGTCGGTGGGGGCATCCCAGGGCACCTGCATTTGGATAACGGGCGTCCGAGCACGCTCACTGGCCAGCTCCTCGCAGTATTGGGTGAAGCGGCCCTGTCTGGCGAGGCCCTCTATCTGGCCAATGTTGACCCGTCCGCCATTGCTCCAGTCCCGTTCAACCTCCATGTCTTCAATCAGGGTTGCGAGGTGCCTGGCGAGCCAGTCTCTCGCGGTCCTCCGTGTTTGCCAAATGAGAAGACGCCTCACGCCCGATAAAATAGTTGAGGTAACGCTCCACAAATTTCCCGAAGAACAGGCGTGCCACTTCGCAGAATCCCCTGCCGTCACCCGCGCTTCCCCACACTTCAGAGGCGCGCTCGTGTTCACCTGTGAAGGAGAGCTGCCGGGTCTGCCGTTCCGTCCAAATCGAAATGACGTCTACAGCAGCTTTGCGAGCAATCTCCGCGTATTCGGCTGACTGCGTGTTGTCTGCTACGTACTGTCCCAGAGCACTCGCCAGTTTCAGTGGCGAAGGGTTGGAGTCCAGGTCAATGGCAAGCTCACCTAGCGAAGTCCTATCGACCGCAGGAGAAGCCGACAGCGCAAGGCCAAGTAGGAATTGGAAGGACGCTACAAATCCGGCGTCTCCGTGGATGCCAAGCAGGCGAGAGCGGACGTTCTCAAGAATGGCGTTTGCCAGCTCACGCACGTCTCCGTCCGCTGAGGCTGCGTCCGCTATGCCCCCTATCACCTCGTGCCACCGCCTCGTGCGGGGCAATGCTCCTACACGCTCATGCCCCATGAGAAGTACGCTCTACTAGGTTCCAGGGCATCGCGCCGGGTCGAACACCCAGCGCTCCCATCCCCACTAAATTCGCGTTCGCAGGGGTGTCCAGCGTCAAGAGCGACTTGCCGGCGGCAGCAAGTTTCCGCGCAATTGATTCCGTCTTGCTTCCAGGCGAGGCATGGGCGATGAACACTTGGGTAGCCAACGACGCCACCAGCTCGTTTCGCTGGATTGCGCTCTCCACTGTGGGCCGGCGGACTGTCTCAGGAAAAGGAGACAGGACCAGTATCTTGCCGTCTTCCATACGACCACGCCAGTCGCGGGGAACTCGCATGTTGTCGATGCTGCGGGCCGGGCAGATGACCACGGGTTGGTTGCCCCGCAGCAACAAACGCAGGCATTCTTTTTCCATCGGCGTTTGGAACCCGCCGATTACGGCAACGCCTGCATCGCGCATCGAACGGGCGAGGTCGTAGGTCTTGAGGACGAGGTCTCCCGGGCACTGGCTTGAGCAGAAAAAGGCGGTCAGCGGCTCTTCAAGTAGCTGAAGGTTGCCCCTTGACTTGAACTTCGGGATATGTTCCATACCACTTTGCCTTGCCAGCTCCACTGCTAAACGAAGGGTAGCAAGCCTCTTATCCATTCGATTATCTTGATCGCCGATGCGATATTGGGGAGGGCCTTCGTAGCCTGCCAGGCAGCCGCTACTCTCCTCCAGATGCTCGTTGACTGGTCCGGCAGAGGAATGGCATCAAACTCATTGGCAAGCATCTCGGCTGACACCCGTGCCACGGTGTCCGCATCGTTGATTCCCCGGTCCAAGGAGAGCAGCCCGACTCTATTTCTCATATCGTGATGCGTATTGGGGAAGAAACGACTGGGGGCCGACACCATTTCCCTGTGCAACGCCACAGCGCCGTCTCCATCGTCAACCGCGGAGCCGAGTTGCAGATCGAGAGGCAACACAGGCTTGCCCAAAGCTATCATGTCCGTACCAGCAGAGTAGGTGCCCTTGCCCCCACCGATGGCAAGCATAGCGTCGGCTCTTTCGATCATCACTCTTCGGTACTCCCCGCCGGTGAACACCTCTCGCCGTATGGGACAAAGTTCTATTACGTTTCGCTGCTCCAGGTTCCTCAGCAGGCGCAGATTGTCGTCGTCTATCTTCGACTCCGGCGCTTTGTCCGACATGATGACCCTTGCGTATGGCCGGGGCATTTCTGTCGTGTTTTCAGCATAATCCTCGACCTCGCGCAGCACGAGCCAATCGAAAACGTGGGGCACCCCACGTTCATCCTTGGTGGACTCTTCATCCCCGGCCAGCACCACGAGGCCACCGCCCCGTCTCAGCACCTCTCCGGTGAAGCCCCTGATGAATCGGAAAGCGATGTCCAACTTGTCCGCGTGACAAGAGAGGCCGGCGCTGCCGGATAGCATTATGAACTTGCCGTTCATCGGTGATTTCCGGCCTCAGTTCCCTTCGCAGAACAGGGCGTTGAACTCTGCCCTGGTAGTGCAGGAGTTGACCATTCCCCGCATCTGTCCAAAATGAGTTGAGGCCCGCCTGCGCGCTTTAGCGTCTGCCGGCCCCAAGTACTCATCAACGTATCTAGACTGCCCTGTGGTGTTAGTGATTGGCTGCATTACCGCTGTTATAGAATGGGTGAGCAAGCGGGTCAGCATGGACTTTGGGTCTTGAGCGCTTTGATAGTTCCTGAAGGCGTCGATTGCCAGAGACTCCAAGTGATAACCGCTGATCTTCCAATCTTGGCGAGTTATGAAACAATCTGCCATGGCCTTGGCGAGTTTGATGACCGGCACTACCCTGCCGTTTCTCGCGTGATTGACCTCACTGAGTTTCTTGGCAAATCCCTCAGGATGCGACACGTTACTCCATTGCGTGCTTCCGGGTTCAGCGATCCGAATGCCCCCGCTACTTGTCCGGATAGCGGGCAGTATCTGGATTTCCACACCCCCGGAATATCCGACCGTAACCGCCAAGTTACCAGCGGTTACAGGATTCTGATTCAGTCGCCGTTGGATAGTATCCCGCACGTACTCTATGACCCTCGCCGGAGGTTGGTTAGCCAGAGAAGACTGGTTGACTATCAGAAGAACGTCCACGTCACTGAGACCATTCACGTAGGTATTCCTACGTACGGAGCCTCCGAACATGGTCTGCACCACATGGTTGCCTTCCTGACGGAGGATTTCACACAAGCTTTCGAGATGCCGGGCCACCGCCTGCTGGTTCCGGCGGGCGTACTTTGCCAGCAATTCCTCGCAGTAGCGGTTGAAGTTATCGTTCGGCATGGATCACATTCCCAGTTACGGCTGTACTTCGCTGCTATCTCTGAGGAGGTCGTCCAAGACGACTACGGGCAGTCCCTGGACGCGGCGGAAGCCGGTGTCGTTGGTGATGAAGAGCGCGCAGCCGGCTCGAAGAGCTGTTGCGGCGTGGAGGGCGTCGGGCGTCGCCAAGCCCGTCTCGGCGCGGATGCGGGCGGCGTCTTCCCAGGTTTCCAGAGTCGCAGGTATGAGATCCATCTCCGCAGCGTCCAGGATGGACCGAAATAGCATTTCAAGGCGTACATTACCGTCTCGCAGGGGTTTGACCAAGATTTCCAGTGCGACGAGTTCGCTGCTTGCCAGGGTGAAACGGCCCGCCCTGGCCGCTTCCCACATCGGGGCCAGCAAACTGCGGTACGGTTCTACGCGCTCTACGCTGTAAATGATTGCATTGGCGTCTACGTAGGCCGTCCCTCCGGTGGGCAGTATCAGCGGCCCCATGATTCCTTCTCTTCCTTCAAGTAGGCCGCTACGTCCGCCGCCGTCTTGAAGACTAAGCCCCCGGGCGCCTCGTTCAAGATGTCAACGGCAGAGCGCCGCTCAGTGGGAGAGGCGGAACTCACTACCACATCCACGCTCTCGCCCTCGGTCAACCCCCGGTTGATGATTTCAATCTTCCCGCCCGGTAGTACTGTCGTCTTGATGTGCAGGGTCTTTTGCATAGCTTATAGCTCCTTCTCAATGTGTGCTAACGCTTCTATGAATCACGCTGGTGCCTCTACCCAGGCGCGACTGGGTCGATGGTAAATTTGCTGCCTTCCGCCAAGCGTCTGAAAAAGTTGACGGCATCCAGTATGGGGACCGGTTCGTCATAGGTGAACATCCACATTCGTGGGTTGTTCACTACGATAACCCCTTCTACTGAATAGATTCCGTCGTCGGAGACATCGTACTCTGCCTGGAGTACATTCAAGCGTTCAGTGAACCAGCCAACTTGGGCGTTCAACTTCGATATGTAGCCAGCGAACTCCGCCTTTTCTTTTGCCATTTCCTTGGGAACAGCGCCTTCGTCCATGACGTTCTTCGTCTCAATCAAAACGAATCGCTTGTGCGACCGATCTACCACAAATACATCGACGGGGCCGAAACCTTCTCCTTGCGGGATCCTGATGTCCTTCGTGCGGTACTTTTCGGGTTGGCATTGATAGCCCTTTGACCTGCACTCCTCGGCAATGTTTTGCTCGAAAATCTTGCCTTTTTCTATCTGAAGACTGCCAACGACACTTCTGATGGCCTTATTCTTGCTTTGACGAATCAAGTCGATCCGGCCGTATTCGAACCTATTCAGAATCATTCTTGATCCGCGATCTACAGTTTCCACACCGTAGAGGCAGTGCATGGAATCTCCCCGGTTTAGAACCACAACCGGACGCCGTAGCAACCGAGAGTCGCGCCTTCCAAATTCCGCAGGCCGGAGATGCTTGATGTCAATGGGGCCAACCGTCTCCTTTGACAAACCGAAGTCCCTCAGTAGGGAAGGCAGTCGGTCGGAGGCTAGATTCCATTTCCGAGAAAGGAACGATTCCAGGCTAGCAAATTTGATTACTTTACGATATTCATCAGCCGCAAAGGAATCAATAAGACCAAAGGAAAACTTGGCCCAATCTGACATACCGTAGCCTTGTTCCAACGTCAGCGCAGAGTCCAGACCCATTGATTCCATCATCTCGATAGTCTCTTCAGGGGACGTTGCCGGGTTGCGATTTTGGAGCCTCTCAAATTCCTCCCGCTCCCACTCCGCAGTGTTAGGCGCGAGAGCTGTCCGGTATGCCTGTAGCATTTTGTCGGCTCTTGGCGTCGTTTGAGGAGTTACGGTGAAATCGGAACCGACGGTGATTTCATGGGGTATGACATTTCGATGAATGTGCTCCCATATCATGTCCCACTCGCCTACCGCCCGCGCCAACTCCACGAGACGGTCAAATTTGCGTGCAGGCACTCTTTCCCCCGGTGTCTCGCAGAACTTAACGGCGATTTCAATAAGCCAACGTATGGATTCGGTATAAGGCGACGACCGTTCCAGTAACAGTTGGATAGGCATGGACGGCTCCGCAATACCGGATACCGATTGGCGAGCTGCTCGGTCAAGATGCGATTTGGCTATGTTGCCCAGGAATATCTCATTGCGCTCGTACAAACGAATGCACAGGTCAAAGGCATCTACCCCCGATAGCTCGGATAGGAGGGCGTCCATCAGGCCGTTGAAAACGCCCTCTATGGGAGTATAAAGGCCGGGGGCGATAGTGGAGTAAGTTCCCGGCTGGATACCGGCCTTACGCACAAGGGCCCGCTTGATCTCCTCGACCCGCGCAATTTCAGACAGATCCGGAACGGACAGCGCAGGAAGCGCAGCATAGCTTGAGGGATAAGAAATCGGTTGCATTAGTGATCGCTCCACGAAAGCGGTGCTACCCCTCCCGCCTCATGCGGTACTTGATGTCGTAGCTTCTGAGGGAGCTTCGCCTATTCGTCGTCACTGTACGAAGTCCTGACTACCAAATTGTGCTCCAGTTCAATCTCTTCCCAAAGGTCCCTCAAACCCAGGGCTTGCAGCCATGCCTTGTCAATCTCGTCCGTAATGCGGCGGCACTTGGCGAGGTTGTAGTTACCGATGTTCTTGCCCGCGTTCAGCTTGTAAACCACGTTCTTGGTCATAGCCTCGGCGAGTTTTGGAGCGGTCTTGAGCATACGCGCACGCTGTCGTTTCGACAGTTGCTTGGGGCCGAATGGGGCACTGGTGAAGTTCTTGAGAGTCAAATGGAAATCGTCGCCGACAGCTACCCACCACGTATAAATCAACAAGCCGTTGGTCAACAGTAGGGAAAGGTCTCTATCGGTCTCTTCAAGGAATCGGGATGAGCCGTATCCAGTCTGTGGCAAAGCTGCGCCGTCGGGGCCGATAACTGGCGGCTTTTCCACGCAGAAAGTCAGCCAGTTATACGCGGTCTGCTTGAAGTGTAGAGGAAAGCCCGCGCGTGAAGGTGACAGGTCGCTGGCAAGCCGGTAATCACCGCCCGACAGTAAAGTCTCTAATCCCTGCACCAGCCGAGCGTTTCCCAGTTTTGGCACCAGCCCGCCAAAAAGGGGCGGCAAGAACGAACAATAGCTGAGGTTGTCGAAAAGGAAGGGACGCTCAGAATCAAACCATCGGTGAAGCCGGGTTGTCATGCGACTCGGCGCGGTTTCAATAGACCGCTTTGCCAAGTAGATGGTGTTGCGGACGCGCGTATCGAAGCTGAACAGGGCGGAGGGAATCCGCCCGAAAGACGAAAACCAAAGGTGGCCGCAATGCTCATACAGGTACTCACGCAAGGGGGCAAAGTCCTCGCTGAAACCGATACTCAGCGGCACTATCATGCTGGTCCTGCCATTGACCTTGCAAAGTTCGGTTGCCCGCTCCACTACCATGCTGTATATGTCCGGGCATCCAACGGTTCGCAGGCCCTTTGCCGTGTAGGACTGCCTGACCTTTCTTGCGTTGACATACGGCGGGTTACCGATCACTACATCGAATCCGCCCTTGCTCATGATCCCGTAGAACTCTACGAACCAGTGGAAGGGCTGGTGGCTGGCGCGCCAAGCGTCGTAGGCAGTGGCTTTCTTGAGGTCAACGCCGTACTCGGTGGCCAGGTAGCGGTCCAGTTCGTCGCGCAGCCCGTCCAGACGGGTGCGGAGAGCGGCCTTGTCCTCTGGCGTCACCTCACCGCCGTAGAGGGTCTGTTGCCAGCGAAACTGCTCGAAGGCCGCGCTGGCAATCTCGGCCTCCTCCTCGATACGGCCAAGAGCTTCCTGTTCCTCGGGAAACACCTGCCGGTGCTGTCCGTCGGGAGTGATGGTCATGGCCCGGCGCACCGCATCCAGGGAGATGAAGCCGACCAGGGTGTTGCCGGCGCGGATGTTGAAGTCAATGTCGGGCAAAGGCTCTATTTGGTCGTAGCTCTCCAGTTGGGCTACCAGCTTCAGGAACAGGCGCAGCTTGCAGATTTCCACCGCCTCTTCCATGATGTCCACGCCGTAAAGGTTGTTGAGGACGATGGACTTGAGGATGAAGTAACGCTCGCTGGGGTGCCTTTCCACCTGCTCCAGAACGTCGCGGAAATCACTCAGGGCGTTGGGGCTGTGAGGGCGCTCGGAGCGTTCCAGGTCGTCGAGAAAGCCGCGCATCCCCTCCAGACAAGCGGTATACAGGGGCTCCAAGATGTTGAGTGCGGCAAACAAGAATGCGCCCGAGCCACAGGTGGGATCCAGCACCGACACGTCGCGCAGGGCGTGCCAGAAGGCGCGCAGCAACTCAGGCCCCTCGCTCTGGGCGATGACGTCCTTGGCGAACCGCTCCATGTCCAGGTTTAGGGTGATGAGGTCGTTGACTTCAGTGACTTCGCCGGCCGCCAGCTTAGAGCGCACTTCGTGAAAGCGCGTGCGGCGGGCGACAACTTCTCGCCAGGTCTCGGTGGGCAAGGCATAATCTTCCGGCGCGGGCCGGTTCCAGCCGCCGCGCTTGGATACTTCGTCTATGCCGGCGGCAATCTCGTCAGGCAACTCATGTCGCGCATCCAAGAGCTCGGGGGCTTCGAGTTCTCGCGCGTTCCAAGTGATGCCGTGGCCGACGGCAGGGTAGATGTAGCGGTCTGGGTCATCCTGTAAGAGACGCCAGACGCCGCCGTCCGGCCCAAAAGCTACCGGGCATTCCTTTTTCGCCGCGTCGAACAGGAACGGAATGACCGTGTTGCGCGAGATGTAGCCGGTGATGTCCTCCTTGGTGTAGTAGGCGCCCATCTGTTTCTGGTTGACGTACTTCTCGAAGATGTAACCCAGCACGTCCGGGTTTATCTCGTTATCCTCCCGGTAAGGCCGCTCGTCCAAGTGCCAGCGGTAGTCGTCAAAGAAGTTAAAGACCCGCTCAAAGGCTTCGTCGGGGATGGCGATGTTGAGGTTGTCCTGCTCCAGGTCGTGAACGTCGAACAAGCCTCCGTTGAGGAAAGGAACTCGGCCCAGCAGGACAGCCAAGTCGGACGCGCGTTGAGCTTCAGGCTGGCCGAGGCCCTCGTGGAACAGCCGCCGCAAAAATTCGTAATAGAACAGCTGGAACTTTCCTTCACCTCGTTCCCGTCTCACCTGGTCCAGCTTGTTGCGGAGGTAGTCCGGGTCGCCATCCATGAAGCCCTGCTTCTGGACGAAGTAAACGAACATCATGCGGTTGAGCATTAGGGAGGCATACCAGTCCCGGTCGCCCTGGCCCGTGATGCCGTCGATGAAATTCCCGAAAGCGGTCAACTCAGCGCTGAAGCGTTCGTAGAAGCGCTTGGTTACCTTCTCTACATCCAGAGCCGCACGTACGCGGGAGGCGACTAGGGCAATGTTCAGCGATGGTTCTTCATCCAGCGAGACGAATAGCGGCTGAAGGCGCTGGAGCAGAGCTTCCCCGGATTGCCCGGAGTGGTAAGTCTGCTCACGGCAGGCGGCGGGCTTGCCGGCCTCCCGCTTGACCCACTGCCAAACCTGGAGAGTCTGGTCGGCATCGACGAAGATGATGAGGTGTTCATAGGCCAGCTTGGCGACCTGATTCTCTATCTTGCGCCGTATCGGATAGGTCGGGACGGAACCATCGGCGCCAGGGCCGCAGACGTAAACGACGAACCCGGCTTTCTCGGCAGCAGGCTCCAAGATATAGTCGTGCCCACCGATGTGGACGCGGACCGACTCGGCGTGATAGTGGTCCCACCCCAGACCCTCTACCAGCAATTTCGGGAAGTCAAAGGCTTGGAGATAGGGCCGCAGTTCGTCAATTTGTACTTGCATGAGTTACCTATTGGGGCTGATGGTTTGTCGCCGTGCCTGCCGGATATTGGCAACCAGGCATTTTCACACCGCTGGCCAAGCAGGGAGCTCGGTGCGCTTCAAGTGGAGAAAGAATGCCGCGCGGGCAACCGTAATCAGTTTCTTGGGTTCTGTCTTTATCTCGTTCTGGCCCCAAAGGTATCGCCACACCACGAACGTGTTCGCCTCTGAACCCAAGATGTCCTCCACACTATCCTCGGCTCTCCAGCTATTATACGGTGCGCCAAGTTGTCTGTGGATGTCCCGGAGCTCTTGCTTGGTGTCGTAGGTTAACGCGTCGTAAAGGCTACGGAGATTGTGTCCCCACACGTCCTTTTTATCTATGCTATGCCCTTCGGTAACCAGTAACGTCTTCAAGGCTAGCTCAGTAATCCAGGCGGCCATGAGAATCACACAGGATTTCTTCCCGCGCTCCCGGGCTACGAGACCGGGATCCGACGGCGGTGGACTTTCAAGAAACCAATCCGGATTTTCCAGTACAGGGACGAGGAATTCGAACCTTCCCAATATCAGCCAGTTCTCGTAGGTCGGGCACCAATTTGATAGAAGGTGTTCTTTGTCCTCCGATCCACAGTGCGGGCAAATTTGTTCGACCACCTTCTTGTCCTTTTCACAGCCGCCAAGGGGCATTTAATCCTGGAACAGCCCCAGGGAGCAGATTATCCGAGGTTCCTGGGGCTCATTTTCATGGTCCTCGGTCAGGCACAGCCGGTCTTCGTCGCGCAGGGCGATTGCCAGCTCGGCCAGCACCGTGTCGTCCACGCCGCTGCGCAGTTGTCGGTTCAGGGTGTCCACAGCCGTCTGCCGCAGAGGGTAGCGGTAGATGTCATCAAGGACCTGATGCAGCGCAGGAACATCGAAGATTTGTCCCGTGATGGAATCAACGTATGCCTTCAGGCGGGTATAGGTGCGGAAGCGCGCCCCAGACGGACGCCCAAGCTGGCCGCCGACCCGCTGTTCTTCCCTCGCGATATGCTTCACTCCCTGCTCAACCAGGCTGTGATGGATTTCGTGGTGCGGCTCAGCCGGGGTGTCTGGTCGGCACTCTGCGGCAGATAGGATTTCCAACTGGGACTCCGTGATGCTCCTGCCTTCCTTGCCAACGTAGGCTAGGGCATCGTTCCCATCCGGAGTGCGGACGAAAACCAACACACCCTCCGGCCTCTGGGCAATAGGAGTGTGCTGGCGTGATGAGAAGACCACGTCCGGCAGGTTGGTCACAGCTCGCTCCAGCCTCGGGTCGGCGCTGATGGCGTTCTTCCAGATTTGGTAGGCGTGAGACGCCAGATCCACCTCACCGTCCGGGTCGCCGTCCAAGATTCCCGCTCGCTCGTGGTAGAGGTTGAGAATGGTCTGTTCGTCGGCCTCGTCTTCAAAGAACGCTTCATCGGCGCCCACCACCTCGGCGTTTTGCCGAAGGCGACTGCGGACCCGGCCGCGCAGGTCGATGATGCGCTCCACCCCTTCTGCGGGAAGGAAGGAATGGCAGAGTATCTCTTCCGCCGTCTGCCCGATCCGGTCGACGCGCCCGGCCCGCTGGATCAACCGGATGATTGCCCAGGGAAGGTCGTAGTTCACCACGATGGCGCAGTCCTGGAGGTTCTGTCCTTCGCTCAATACGTCGGTCGCAACCAACACCCGCAACTCACTATCGGGAGCCGCCATGTCCCTCACCTGATTGCTAATGGGACTGAAGCGGCGCGCAAAAGCCGTTGGTTCCGCAGAGTTCCCGGTAACACCGGCCATGCCCTTGACGTGCTTGTGCTTGAGTTGCTCCTCAAGATACCGAACCGTGTCCGCAAACTGGGAAAAGACCAGCACCTTGCGGTCGGGATGGGTCTCGGTGAGCAGCGAGTGAAGCGCGTTCAGCTTGGCGTCGTGTTCCGGCCGCCAAGCGCCGTGAGCCTGAAGTAGACCCAGGAGGGCATCAGCGTCCGCTTGAAGGTCGTTCTCCAAGCGGTCTTTAAACAGGTCGGAGCGCAGCCATCGGAACCGGCGCCGATAAAGCCGCTCGTAGTCTGCATATATCTCCGCGGCGCGGCTTTCGCATTCGGCGGAAGTCCACCCGGTCCGCCCGGCTTCGTCAGCTTCCTGCTCGGGCTCGTCCTCGTCCTCTTCTAAATCCAGAAAGTCCATCGTGGGCAGATTCTCGTCTTCATCGGTGAAACGGGAATCGAGCATCTCGGCGTCTTGGGTTCCAATAGGCAGCGGCAGGTCGTTGCGGATGGCATGGAGGAAGACGTAGTTGCGGAGCAAGTGCCGTTCGACAGAAAGCATGAAGGCTGATCCGCTACTTTCTAGGCGTTTGAACAAGTTCGTCCGGCAGAAGCCCATGAGCCGCCTGCCACCCCTTGATAGATTCTGAATCTGCCTCTCTTCGGTTTGGGTTGGGTGAGAGTCATCGTAGTCGGCAACGTATTTGTCGAGGCCCAGGCCGTAACGGGGCAGTTCCAACTTGTTGACGGTTTCCACTACGCCAGGTGAGTAGAGCCGGGCGTACTGGTCCTTGGGGTCGGACTCGTCAATTGCGAATTTGATCGTCTTCGGTACACGGGTAGGGAAGTAGGACTTGTTGCCATCCTCATAGGTGAGGTACTTCCGACCGGTGTCGGGGTCCGTATCCGCATAGTTGTCCTGGATGAAGCTGCGGGTACGCCGCACCAGATAGAGACGCATCAGGTCGCGCCAGTCGTCGGGGTAACCGCTGAGATCGAAGGCCGCCATGGTACGCGGTGAGGCTTGGTGTCGCCTGCTGAATTCCACCTCTCCCAACTCGCGGAGAAGCCTTTCCGGGCGAATTCCCAGGTCCTGGTCATCCTCCACGAAAACGCGGAGTTGACTGGACAAGTCCAAATAGGTCTTGTTGTAGGGAGTGGCCGACAACAGGATGCACTTGCTGTCATTCGCGCGAACGTACTCCTGAATCGCCCGGTACCTGCGGCCTTCCCGATTTCGCAGGTTGTGGCTTTCGTCAATGACCACCAGACGAAAGCGTCTGAGAGACGGCAACTGCCCGATTACTTGGCTGATGGAGATCACCCTACCCCTCAGCCCGTACTCATGGGCGTAATCCTCCCACATGGAAACCAAGTTTTTCGGACAGATAATGAGTGTTTCAAGGTCAAAATCGTCTTGGAAAATGCGGGCCACAGCGGTTGCCATCAGGGTCTTGCCGAGACCGACCACGTCACCGATTAGCACCCCGTTTCGCTTGTTTAGATGATGGGCCGCAATTTTGACCGCCGCCGCCTGGAAGTCGAACAGGCGGTTGCCGAAGACTCTGGGGATTTTGTACTCGGTCAAGCCAGCGCGGGCTTCGTGGGAGAGGTGATAAGCCATCTTCAGATAAACGTGATAGGGCTGTATCAGTGCCTCCCTGGCCCAGCTCTCCTCGATAATCTGAATCAACTCCTCGGTGATGTCAACGCAATAACGGTCCTTCCACCGGTCCTCGAACCATTGCTTGAGCTTGAGGGTGGCGTCGTGGTCCAGAACGTCCACGTTCAACTCGCCTTGTCCCGAAAGGCCGGCGAAGGTTAGGTTACTACTTCCCAAATAGCCCACGATGGGGTTGATAGGATCGTCTCGGTAGAGGAGATAGAGCTTGGCGTGGAGTGAATGGCGGAGGAACAGCTTGACCACGACTTTCCCCGCTCGCAGTTGCGCTGCCAACCGACGCAGGGTTTGCTCATCGGCATTGTTGGGCGCCCCGATGGTCAATTGTTGGCGCAACTGCTCCGCCAACAGGAGGCGTAGGCGATGAGCGGTTCGATTGTCCATGCCCTGAGATCGATCCGCCAGACTGAGGGCATCCCTGAGTTCCTCATGGGGCAAACGCTGCATCCCGATGAGTACCCGGCATGGACCATCGTCCGGCCCCCAGTTATCCACGCACGAGGCCAAACCTCCCCACCCGCGCAGATTGAAATAGCCTACGCAAAAATCCGCTCGCGAGGAAAGCTCCATGGTCTCGCACAACGCGGGGAGGAGACTAGAGCCAGATGTAAGGTTGTCGAAGATACGCGGCATAGTTGCTCTAAGCGTTATCTTGGTCCAGCGGCGGGTGTCGTTCTACCGGTTGATTGTGTTCCAGGAGCACTCCCGCCCCCTGATTTTACCCATTCGTCGACCTCTGAGAGCCGGAACCGCAAAAGTCGCCCCACCCTGTGCGCGGGAAAGTCCTTGGAGTCAACCCAACGGTAGATGGAGTCTTTGGCTACGCTCAAGTGGGCAGCCACGTCTGCAATACCAACCCAACCTTCTTCAGACGCCATGCTACTACCTCCTCATGAGGAGAGCCTATGATTTAGAACCAAAGTATATGAATATAGGTCAAAGTAGTCAACCTCGCGCACCCTCCCACACTCAACGCTCGCTGGAATAGGAGCGCGGTTTAGGGCTTGAGCCTGACGACTATCCCCGGCCGGAGTCTGTACAAGAGAAAAGGGAAACCCAGTCCATGACAAAGTCGTCCGCTGCCCTTGGCACGCGCCGATTGCTGACACCCGCTTACTGACCGCGGTGGCTTTCGGCTGTTACGCTGGAAGCATGGCTTTTCACGTGAGCGCACCCTGGACGCGCACCGACCCTTTGCCTTGGAGGGCATCATGTTCCACGCGTTTCTCCCGGACAATGGAATAACGACTCATTGCCCCAGGAGGAATGGGTATGCAGACGAAGCAGCCGGCAACGCCGGCGCCGACCCAACACGCGGCGGGTGAAAACTGGGAAGCTCTCCACGACGCCATCCGGGACTACGTGGACGCTCACCAGCGGCGGCACGGGCAAAAGCGGACCGCCGAGAGCCTGGGCGTGTCCCGCCACACCCTTTGGCGTTATTTGGAAAAGGGCCACGCCGGCCGCGCCGTACCCGCCGCCGTCCTGAACTCCGTCGGCAAGAGCGTAAAGGACATCGAAACGGCCACGCTGGAGATCATCATCGACCTGGAGGGACTGCGGCCCGACCCGGCCCTGCGCACTCTGCGCCGGAGCTTGGAGGACGCGCTGCTGCTGCTGTGCGCCGCTCCCCTGGCCACCGTGGACGAGCTGGCGCGCTTCGGGCGCGTTCCGGCGTCCACGCTGCGCGAACGGCTGGACAAGCTCGCCAAACGCGGCCTAGTGGACGCGGTGTCCCACCACCTGGGCGCCCTGGGGTCACGCCCCCAGCGCCGGTACTTTCCCACGGACAAGGGCGTCGCCGCCGCCGGCGCCGCCACCCAGGGCCGCCAGCACATGCTGACGGCCTACCCGCTGTCCCGGCAGTGGTTCCGGCTGCTGGCCGAGCGGCTGGACGCCGTGGCGGTGCTCTACCGCGTCGCCGCCAAGATCGCCGACGCCGACCCCAAGCAGGACGACGTGCGGGTGGACCACTATCGCCACGGCCCCTACGACCTGCTGGTCACCCTGTCCGGGGGGCTCACCATCGGCGTCATCCGTCAGGGGCCGATGCTGCCCACGTCCAACCTGCGCTACCGCCTGCGCAGCATCGAACATCTGCCCACGAGCCAAAGGCCCTTCCTGACCCTGGTAGTGACCCACGCCGACCAAGCCACCCGCCGGGCGATTCGCGCGTTGGGCGACCCGTCGGAGCGCCGCCGTACCTTCGTGGCCACCGAGGGCGAGCTGCTGGCCGGAGACCACACCGGCATTGTCTGGCAGCAGTGCGGCTATGGCCTGGGCCTGGACCCGCCGGTGGAAATCTCCCCCGAGACCAGCCTGGCGGCCATCCTGCCCTGGGCGGACGGACTGCTGGAATCGTCCCACCGGTCCCGGCACGACGAGCCCAGGCCCGACGCCGACGCGCTCTATTTCTCCCGTGTGCAGGCCACAATGCCGGAACCCACCCAACAGCTGGCGTCGTGTCTGCCGGTACAACTGACCCGGGCCGAGAAGGACGCCCTGGACCTGCTGGCCGCCTGGCCCCTCTGCACTCGGGAGCAGCTGGCCGGACTGATGGGCGGCGTCACCCTCCGCCGGGTCAACCAGGTGCTCCGCTCCCTGCGGCAACATGACCTGGTGCAGGAGGACGATACCCTACTCATGCTCACCGACCGCGGACTGACCTGCCTGGCCCGCCGGGACCGGGCTGCCGTGGGCCTTACCCTAGACCGCTGGACCGCCCAGCCGCCCATCGCCAACTCCAAGGTCTACATCGGCACCGCCGTGCGCGCCCTGGCCGCCCAGCCGCGCCACCACGCTGGAGTAACCAACTTCGCCTCAACCCTGACCGCCGAGGTAGCCCGCTCCCGGCACCACGACCTCTTCGACCTGCTGCCCACCCACCGTTCCAGCATCGGCTACCGCCGGGGCCGGATCAACTACATGATCCATCCCGACGCCTCCTTCACCCTGGAGTACAAAGGCAAGTGGCATCCCTTCCTGCTGGAGTTCGAGCGCCGGGCCACCACGCCCAAGCGCATCCCCCAGCGCCTGGCGTCCTACCGTCGCTACTTCACCTCGGGCTGGGCGGAGCGAGACCACGGGGGCCGCAAGCCCGGGGTGCTGTTCGTGTTCGAGACCCCGGAGAGCGAGACGGCCTTCCTGGACGTGGCCGACGCTACCGAAGGCCTGGACGTGATCACCGCCAACGCGGAGGTCCTGGGAGAGCACGGCATCCTGGGCGAGGCCTGGACCTTTCCGCCGCCGAACTCGCTGGACCGGGCGCCGCTGGCCGGATTGTACTGAGTTCCCAAAGTACAACTTTTCTGCCTCGGACGGTTCCTGTAGGGGGCCTTTCACCGCCACGAATGGACAATTGTCCAGCCACCCGCCGCCACCCGGTCCCGTTACCTCCTCGCCACTGCAATGTGTTGCAGACCCGACACGTCATGCCGTCATCGCCCACACCCCGTACGCCACTCGCCAAGTACGCCGTCCAAGTACGAATGCCAGCTACAGCCGCCCGCCGCGGACTCCGACCAACGCCCCGCCAGGTCCGGACAGAGTGTCCAATAGGGGTGAGCGGAATCGGTCCCGGTGTTTCCGGTGGTTCCCAAATGAGCCTGTCCCAGAAAACCCGTGTACGACCCGCAAGGAGTGGTGAATGCCTAT
>VXTR01000042.1 GCA_009837355.1 Chloroflexota bacterium
AGATTATCCTCGGCTCCGGCAACCGTCCCGGCCCCAGCCTGCTCAACCAGGCCACCGACGGGCGAGTCCCCGGCGTCATCACCACCACCACCGACCAGCTCTTCGCCATGGCCCGCAAGTCGTCCCTGTGGACGCTCAGCTTCGGCTTGGCCTGCTGCGCCATCGAGATGATTTCCACCTACATGGCCCACCACGACTTCGACCGTTTCGGCGTCGTAACCTGGCCCTCGCCCCGCCAGTCCGACGTGATGATTGTCGCCGGCACCGTCGTCAAAAAGATGGCCGAACCCATCCGCCTGCTCTACGAGCAGATGCCCGAACCCAAGTGGGTCATCGCCATGGGCAGCTGCGCCACCAACGGCGGGCCCTACTACCGTTCTTACTCCGTGGTAATGGGCGTTGACCACATCATCCCGGTGGACGTGTACGTGCCGGGCTGCCCTCCGCGCCCCGAAGCGCTGCTCTACGGCATCCTCAAGTTGCAGGAGAAAATCATGGCGGACGCAGGTGGCTCCGATGCCCCGTCCCCGGACTAACCGACCGGGACACAACGCTCCGGACGCCGACGCCGAGCCGACGCCCGACCCGGTGGAACTGCTGCCTCCCCAGCAGCGTGCCACCCTCGACCGTGCTCTGACCCTGCTGAGAGACCGGTCTCCAACCGCCGGTGCCCTCGGCGACCTGCCCCAGGTAACGGTGCCGCCGTCCCACGTCAAAGAGGCCTGCCTCGCCTGCCGCGACGATAGCGAGCTGGACTGCCGGATGCTCCTCTGCCTGGCCTGCGTGGATTACCAGGAACGCTTTGAGTTGGTCTATTTCCTGCAATCCCTGGCCCGGGAACGCACCTTGGTCATCAAGGCAGCCGTCCCCTACGACGCGCCATCCCTCCCCTCGGTAGCCGACGTATGGCCCGCCGCCGACTGGTACGAACGCGAAGCCCACGACCTCTTCGGTGTAACCTTCAGCGGCCACCCCGACCTTTCGCCGCTGCTCCTCTACCCGGAGTTTGACGGCTTCCCCGGCCGCAAAGAGTACGACTTCTATGACTATCGGGAGTTCTGAAATGTCCGGTCAGGCTGATGGGAATGCGCCGGCGCCCGACGCCCCGGTGGAGATTACCGCCCGCGTCGTCGCCGACGGCAATCGCTTTGTCGCCGCCGTGGACGGTTTGGAGCTGGAGGGCAGCGGACGCACTCCCGACGCGGCGCGAAACGCCTTGGTGCAAACCATGCGGGGCTGGCTGGAACGACAAGACACCGCCGGCAAGCTGGCCGATTCCCTCGGCGTTGACCATCTGGACGAGGAAACCGAAATCGTGCTTCAATTCGCCGCCGACAATTCAGACGGCTGAGCCTTCTACTATCCCATGGACCGCATCGTGTACCAAATCGAAGAATCCCGCGCCGGTTCCGGCTGGTCTTCCCACTGCCCGGAACTGGAAGTAACCGCCTTCGGCGATACCCGCGACGACGCCAAGATGGCCCTGCGCCGGCGCGTCGGCGAATTCCTCGAAGACTGCGAGGAATTGGGCATCCTGGAAGACACCCTCATTGAAGCCGGGTTCTACGACAACGGCCAAGTCTGGATGAGCAGCCGCGTGGAACCGCCTCAGCCCAGCATCCGCTTCATCGGTTCGCCATGCTAGAGCCAACCACCTCAGCAACCGGCACGGCTGCCGAAGTCCGGGCCGATTCCCAGCCCGTTGAGATGCTGCTCAACATGGGGCCGCAGCATCCTTCCACCCATGGCGTCTTCCGCATGGTGCTCTGGGTGGACGGCGAGAAAATCGTCGACGTGGAACCCCACATCGGCTATCTCCACCGCGGCTCCGAAAAGCTCTGCGAGGGTGAGCAGTATCACCAGGTCGTAACCCTCTTCGACCGCATGGACTACATCGGCAACTTCAACAACGAACTGGCCTACTGCATGGCCGTTGAAAAACTCATGGGCCTGGAAGTTCCCGAACGCGCCGAATACGTCCGCGTCATCCTCTGCGAGCTGAACCGCATCGCCAGCCACTTGCTTTACGTCGGAACCATGGGCCTCGACGCCGGCGCCATGACCCCGGTAATGTTCTCCTTCCGCGGCCGGGAGAGAGTCCAGGCCCTCTTTGAAGCGGTGTCCGGCGCGCGCTTGATGCACAACTACTTCCGCATCGGCGGCCTCAAAGAGGACGTGCCCGACAACTTCCGGGAGTTGGTCAATGACCTGATGCCCCTGCTGCGCGAGGACGTGGAGCAGAGCGACCGTATCCTCACCTTCAACGAAATTTTCCTGTCCCGTCTCAAAGACGTCAGCCCCATCGGCGCCGACGAGGCCATCGCCCTGGGGTTGACCGGCCCGCTGCTGCGTGCCTGCGGCTACGAATACGACGTGCGCAAGGCCCAGCCCTATTCAATCTACGACCGCTTTGACTTTGAAGTGCCGGTAGGCTTGGATGGAGATTGCTGGGACCGCCACTGGGTCCGCGTCCAGGAGATGTACCAGTCCCTCCGCATCGTCGAGCAGGCCATGGCTCAGCTGCCCGATGGCCCCGTGGCCTCGCCCCTGGGCCGGCGCCTGATTCGCCCGGCCGCCGGCGAAGCCTACGTTCGCGCCGAAAACCCCCGCGGCGAAATCGGCGTCTATCTGGTCAGCGACGGCACCGACAAACCCTATCGCCTGAAAGTCCGACCTCCCTCTTTCTGCAATCTCTCCGCCTTGCGCCGACTGCTGGCAGACACCTGGCTCGCCGACAGCGTGGTCGTGCTCGGTTCCCTGGACATCGTCCTCGGCGAGGTTGACCGATGAGCTTTCTGATTGACCTTGCCTGGAGTGCCCTCGGCCTCGCGGTGATGTTTGCCGTCCTTTCGGTTGTCGTTCTCTCCATGGTGTGGCTGGAGCGCAAGGCCCTGGGCCGCCTCCAACTCCGCTACGGCCCCACTCGCACCGGCCCCTTCGGCCTGATGCAGCCCATCGCCGACGCGGTTAAGCTCATCCTCAAAGAGGACATCATTCCCGAAGATTCGGAAAAGGCCATTTTCTGGATTGCGCCGGTCATCGTCGTCGTGTCCGCCTTCGTCATCTGGGTAACCATACCCGGCGGCGACGGCGTGTTCATCAAGAACCTGCCCCTGGGCCTCTTCTACATCATCGCCTTCGCCGTCATCGGCATCCTCGGCCTGGTGCTGGCCGGCTGGGGTTCGGCCAACAAGTACGGCATCATGGGCGGCCTGCGCTCCGCGGCTCAGCTCATCTCCTACGAGATTCCCGTGGTGCTGGTCGCTGCCGCCGTGGCCATCCTGGCCCAGTCCCTGGATATGCGGGAAATCGTCGCAGCGCAGTCCTCCTATCCTTACCTGGTGGTGCTGCCCCTGGGCTTGGTGATTTTCTTCATCGCCGGCCTGGCCGAGGTCGGACGCACGCCTTTCGACATCTATCACGCCGAGAGCGAGGTCGTCGGCGGCCCCTTCGTTGAGTACAGCGGCGCCCACTGGTCGGTTTTCTTCCTCGCCGAGTACATCAACACCTTCGCCATCGCCGCGTTGACTGCGCTGCTGTTCCTGGGCGGCTGGGGCGGCCCTGCCCTCCCCGACGTGGTGTGGTTCCTCTTCAAGACCTACGCCGTGGTGCTGGTGGTGTTCTGGGTGCGCGGCACCTTCCCGCGTCTCCGCATCGACCAGTTGATGGCCTTCGCCTGGAAGGTGATGGTCCCCCTGTCCTTCTACACCGTCATCATCGCCGCCGCCTATCGCTTCTACGCCTTGCCCTGGTGGAGCCTCACCCTGATGTCCCTGGTCGGCTTGGCCGTTGCCGGCTGGATAATCTACCGCCGCATGACGGCCCCGGCCCGACGAGTGGTCCAGATACAGGAACGCCTGGCCGCCCAGCGCCGCGCCACGTCAACGTCGCGCACGTAGCCGCCGATGCTGGTATCATATTGGCAAATTGCAGAGGTTTGCCCGCCATGACGACCAAGACGCGCAAAATCACCGTAGCAGAATTCTGGGCGATGCCGGAAGATCCCGGGCATCGCTACGAATTAGTCGATGGAGAGCTGGTTGACATGGACGGCGCCCCCCGACACGGCAAAATCACTGGCGAACTCTTCCTGTTCCTTCGACTGCACATCAGAGACGCCGGGCTGCCCATGGAAGTGGGCGTCAGTACCGGTTTTCAAATGGGGCCATACACGCTCCGTTTTCCTGACGTCCAGGTAACCAGTTGGGAGCGAATGGCTCAGTACGACGAAAACGCCGGCGGCTGGCCCCGCTTCGCCCCCGACGTCGCGATTGAAGTCGTCTCACCGAGCAATACTCCGGCGGAGCTGGCCCGTAAAACAACCGAGTACTTCGCCAACGGCTCCCGCGCCGTCTGGATTGCCGACCCCGACCCGCGCACGGTGTCCATCCGTCGCCCCGAACAGCCCGAGCAGGTTTTCGGCACCGGTGATGTTCTGCGCGGCGATCCGGAAATACCCGGCTTCACCTGCCCGGTGGCCGACGTTTTCGCCGTCCTTGACCGGATGCCGACCCCGGAAACAGAAGGAAACTAGCCATGCTGGAAAGCCTGAAAGGAATGATGCTGACCCTGGCCTCCACCGTTTCCGGCCTCCGCCGCCCGGTTACCCAGCAGTACCCCAAGCAGGCCACGCCGGTGCGTCCCCGTTTCATGGGCTTTCCCGCCCTCACCTGGGACGGCGAAGTCAGCGAACCCTACTGCACCGGGTGCATGGTCTGCATCCGCAACTGCCCCACCCAGTGCATGTCCGCCAGCATGATGGACAACCCCAAACACGCCGACGGCGAAAGCAGCCGCCGCAAGATTGTCGATTACTTTGAAATCAACCTCAACCGCTGTATATTGTGCGGCATCTGCGTCGAGTACTGTAACTTCGACGCCATCGTGATGAGCCACGAACACGAAATGAGCACCTACGCTCGCAACGGCGACCGCGTTGATATGCCGGCCCTTCTGCAAATCGGCAAGAAGTACCAGGACGCCACCGGCTGGATCCCGCCCACCGTCTTGGCCAAACAAAAAGCCGACGCCGCCAAAGCCGCTGCGCCCGCTGAAGACGCCGCTGCCGAGTAGCCGCCTGTGCTTTGACGCCGCGCCAAGCCGAGGAACCCCGTGCCCAGAGAAGACGAACGCTACCGCAACCTTTCGCCCACGCACCCGCAGTATTGCACCTGCGTGGAATGCGTGCAGCAGCGTCTGGACGGTGGCGACCCTAACCCGGTACAGCGCGTCGGCGGCTTGGTGGGCAAGCTCACTGGCAAGGCCCCCAAACTCGGCAAGGGCAAGGGCAAACGCCGCGGCAAATCCGGCGGCTCCGGCAAGGCCCGGGGACGTTCCCAAGCAATCGGCGAACCCGTCCGCAAGCACAAGGCTAACTGCGAATGTGCCACCTGTACCCTGCTGAAGTCCATCTAGCCGTTGCTGAAGAGGACGGATAGCCTTGCAGCTGGCCCTGTTCATCATCGTAGCCATTTTCACCATTGGTGGCGCCCTCGGCGTGGTGGCTACGCGCAACGTGGTACACGCCGCATTATTCCTGTTGCTCTCCCTGCTGGGCGCGGCGGGAGCCTATCTGCTACTGTTCGCCGAGTTCCTGGCCCTGGTGCAGGTGCTGATTTACGGCGGCGCTGTCACCATCGTCGTCCTCTTTGCCGTCATGCTGACCCGCTCCTCCGAGTACCCGCGCATCACCGATAACCGGCAATGGCCCCTGGGCCTGATTACTGCGCTGGTGCTTTCCTCCGTGCTGGGCGCAGCCTTTTGGCTCACCCCGGCTGACGCAGACGCCGAACGCAAGGCCCCGGTATTCACCGACTTGGCGTCGTCGCTGTTCACCAAATGGGCGCTGCCTTTCGAGATAGCCTCGCTGGTGCTGCTGGTAGCCCTCATCGGTGCCATCATCATCGCCCGACAGCAGAATGTAGTCGTAACCGACGACACGTCACCGGAAGGTGAGGATTAGCTCCCTGATGGTTCCGCTGCTCTATTTCCAGCTTCTGGGCGCGGCCCTCTTCGGCATCGGCCTGTACGGAGCCTTGGCCCGCCGCAGCGCCGTGCTCATCATTCTGTCCATCGAGCTGATGCTCAACGCCGTCAACATCAACCTCATTGCCGCCGCGTCTTACCTCAACGGCATTGGTCGGTTCGCCGCCTTCGACGGCCAGATAATCGCCATCTTCGTCATCACCGTCGCCGCCGCCGAAGTTGGCCTCGCCTTCGCCATCATCCTCCGTATGTACCGCAATCGCGGCACTATCAACGTTGACGAAATCAATATCCTGAAATGGTGATATGCCGCTAGCCTTCCTGATACCCGTCTTCTCCTTTGCCGCCTGCCCGCTGATTATCCTCTTTCAGCGCTGGTTGCCCCTGCGTGGCGCGCCGCTGGCGATTCTGGCCATCGCTGGCGGCTTCGTCGTCTGGATTCTGGCCACCGTGGGCTTTCTGGCCGCCTCCGCCGACCATCCCGCCTGCGATGTCAGCCCGATAACTCACGCCCTCACCTGCCACTTCACCACCACCTGGTTCGACGCCGGCGTTCCCAGCGAAATCATCACCGACTCCATCCACCTCAACTGGGGGATGCTCATCGACCCCCTCACCATCGTCCTGCTCGGCCTGATTACCTTCGTCGCCCTGGGCGTCCAGCTCTACTCCCTGGAGTACATGAAAGGCGACCCCCGCTTTGGCTGGTACTACGCCTGGCAGGCCCTTTTCGTGGCGGCCATGCTCACCCTGGCCCTCGCCGACAACTTCCTGCTCCTCTACATCGCCTGGGAGCTGGTCGGCCTGTGCTCCTACCTCCTCATCGGCTTCTGGTTCGAAAATCCCGGCCCCCGCGAGGCCGCCAAGAAAGCCTTCGTGGTAACCCGCATCGGCGACGTGGGCCTGTTGGTGGGCATCCTGCTCCTGTGGGTCAACGTCGGCAGCTTCAGCATGACCGAAGCCTTCGCCGCCGCAGCCTCCGGCCAGCTCAGCGACGGCGTTATCACCGCCTCCGCCATCCTGCTGCTGTTGGGCGCAATGGGCAAGTCCGCCCAGTTCCCCTTCCACGTCTGGCTGCCCGACGCCATGGAAGGCCCCACGCCGGTCAGCGCCCTGATTCACGCCGCCACCATGGTCATTGCCGGCGTCTATCTGGTCGCCCGGGCCTATCCCATCTTCGCCGCCTCCCCCGAAGCCCTCATGGTCGTCGCCAGCATCGGCCTGGTAACCGCCCTCGGCGCGGCCACCATCGCCCTGGTCTCCACCGACCTGAAACGTATCCTGGCCTACTCCACCGTATCCCACTTGGGCCTGATGATGCTGTCGTTGGGCGCCTTGGGCTGGACGGCAGCCGTGTTCCACCTGATGGCCCACGGTTTCGCCAAGGCCCTGCTGTTCCTCGGCGCCGGCAGCGTCATGCACGGCGTCGGCGCCCACGGCGACGTTGACATCCGGCGCGTCGGTGGCCTGCGTCGCGCCATGCCCCTGACCGCGGCGGCCTTCTCCATCGGCGCATTATCACTGGGCGGTATCCCGATACTCTCCGGCTTTTGGAGCAAGGACGAAATCCTGCTCGCCGTTTCCCACAACTTGCCCGTGATTTTCATAGTCCTGACCATGCTCACCGTCTTTTTGAGCGCCCTCTACATGGCCCGTGCCATGTTCGTAGTCTTCTTCGGAACCCAGGGCGAGGACAGCCACCACGCCCACGAATCGCCCATCCTGATGACCGGCGTATTGTCTATCCTGGCCGTGCTGGCGATCGGGTTCGGCTGGATTGCCTTCAACTGGCCTGGAGCCTTCGACGGCTTCGGTACCTTCGTTTTCTACGACCACGCCGAGGGGTTCCACTTCAACGTCGTCCTGGGCGTGTTGAGCATACTGCTGGCCGTCGGCGCCTTCGCCCTGGCCTGGCTGGTGTACGTTCGCCGGACGCTGTCCATCCAGTCCTGGCGAGCCAGATTCGCCCCCGTCCTCCGCGTCGTGGAGAACCGCTACTACGTGGATGAAACCTACCAGTGGGTCATCGATCGCGTAGTGCTTACCGTCTCCGCCGCCCTGGCCTTCTTCGACCGCGCCGTGGTCAACGACGTGGGCATCAACGGCCCGGCCGATGTTGTCCGCAAGGCCGGCATCGCCCTGCGCCTCCACGTAACCGGCCACGTCTATACCTACGCCCTGGTGGTGGCCCTCGGCGTCATCGCCCTGGCCATCTTCTGGTGGCTCCGTTCGGTGTAGCCGCCCGCTGCATGACCCGAATCTAATGATGGCTAACTTCGACCAGGTATCGCTGCTGCTCCTCGTCCTCGTGCCCTTGGCCGGGGCCGTGCTGACGATGTTCCTGCCCAAGGACCGCCCCCGCGACGCCTGGCAGTTCGCCATCTTCGTCGCGGCGATTTCCTTCGTCATCTCCGTCGTCGTCTTCCTCCGCTACGACTACGCCGCCGCCGGCGTCCAGTTCCAGCGGGAATACGCCTGGATTGGACACCCCCTGAACATCAGCCTCCACTTGGGCCTCAACGGCATCGGCGCGCCCCTGGTGCTGCTCAACGGCATCGTACTGCTCGGCGCAGTGCTCATCAGCCAGACCATCACCCGCCGCACCCGTGACTTCTTCGTGCTGCTGCTGGCCCTGGGCGCCGGCGTGTACGGCGTCTTCATCGTCCGCGACCTGTTCTTCCTGTTCTTCTTCTACGAACTGGCCGTGCTGCCCATGTACCTCCTCATCGGCGTGTGGGGCAGCAGCACCGACTTCGGAACCTTCCTCCGCACCAAGGAATACGGCGCGATGAAACTGATGCTGGTTCTCGTCGCCGGCAGCGTCCTCATCTGGATCGGCATCCTGGCCCTCTACGTCGCCTCCTCGCAAGCCGGCGAGCCCACCTTCAACATCGACAAGTTGGCGCAGTTGCAACAGAACGGCGCAGTCTCCCGCATCACCGAACTGTGGGTGTTCCCCCTCTTTGCCGTCGGATTCGGCATTCTGGCCGGCTTGTGGCCCTTCCATACCTGGTCCCCCGACGGCCACGTCGCCGCCCCCACCGGCGTCAGTATGCTCCACGCCGGCGTCCTGATGAAGCTGGGCGCATTCGGCATCATCCAGGTGGGTATGCTGCTCACGCCCCAGGGCGCCGAAGTCTGGATGCCCGTCCTCATCGGCCTCGGCACCGTCAACGTCATCTACGGCGCAATCTCCGCCCTGTCCCAGAACGACTTGAAGTACGTCATCGGCTATTCCAGCGTCAGCCACATGGGTTACGTGCTCATGGGCATCGCCACGCTGCACCCCGTCGGTTTGGCCGGCGCGGTGCTGCAGATGTTCTCCCACGGCATCATGACGGCCCTCATGTTCGCCATGGTCGGCGCAATCTACGAGCGCGCCCATATCCGCGATTCCTTCATCCTCAACGGCCTCATCAAGCGCATGGGAACCACCACCTTCTTCTTCGCCATCGCCGGCCTGGCGTCCCTGGGCCTGCCCGGCCTCAGCGGCTTCATCGCCGAGTTCATGGTCTTCACCGGAGCCTTCCGCACCTACCTGCCGCTGGCCGTGCTGGGCGTCATCGGCGCCGCGATTACCGCCGTGTACATCCTGCGCCTGCTGGCCCGCTCCTTCTTCGGCGAGGCCGACCCCCAGTGGGAACACCTCACCGACGCCAGCCCGGTTGAGAAAGGCGTCGGCGGAGCCTTCGTCGTCATCCTCATTGCCGTCGGCGTCTGGCCGGCCCCCCTGCTCAACGTCATCAACACCGGCGTCGCCAGCGCCCTGTCCGTATTCTAGGCGGTAGCGTAGATGGAAACCGGACTGACCACCAACCTCCACCTCCTCACGCCGGAGTTCGCCCTCACGGCCTTGGCCTTCCTGGTCTTCACCGTTGACCTGTTCCTGCCCGAGCGCAGCAAGGAGTGGCTCGCCGGCCTCGCCGCCGCCAGCCTCCTGGCCGTCATCGCCGTCGCCCTGCTGATGCGCCCGGACCAGAGCGCTGAGCTCTACGGCGGCCTGATGGTCGTGGACGGTTTTGGCCTTTTCTTCAAGATTTTCTTCTGCGCCATCGGCCTGGGCATCATCGCCCTCTCCGTCGAGTACGGACGCGACCGCCTGCAGCACCGCGGCGAGTTCTACGGCCTGCTGCTGTTCAGCATCCTCGGCATGAACCTGCTGGCAATGTCCCGCGAGCTGCTCACCGCCTACATCTCCCTGGAACTGCTGTCCTTCAGCCTCTACGTGTTGGTCGCCTACGGCCTGCGCGAGGCCCGTTCCAACGAGGCCGGCATCAAGTACATCATCATCGGCGTGCTGTCCTCCGCCATCATGCTCTACGGATTGAGCAACATCTACGCGGCGCTGGGTACCACCTACTTCACCGAAATCGCCGCCGATCTTGCTGCTCCGGGAGACGCCAGCCCCGTGCTGTGGGTCGGCATCGCCCTGCTGGTGGTCGGACTGGGCTTCAAGCTCTCTGCCGTTCCGTTCCACATGTGGGCCCCCGACGCCTACGAGGGCGCGCCCCTGCCGGTAACCGCCTACCTCGCCATCGGCTCCAAGGCCGCCGCCTTCGCCCTGACCCTCCGCCTCTTCGCCGAAGCCATAGTGCCCGCCGCCGCCCGCTGGGACGAGTGGCAACTGGTCATCGCCGTGCTGGCCGCCATCACCATGCTGGCCGGCAACCTGGTGGCGCTGGCCCAGCGCAACCTCAAACGGCTGATGGCCTACAGCAGCATCGGACACGTCGGCTACGCCCTGGCCGGCATCGCCGTCCTGGGCAGCGATTTCGCCCTGGCCGCCAAGGGCGTGATTTTCTACCTGGTGGTGTACGCCGTAACCAACCTGGTGGTATTCGCCGGCATCACCGCCTACTACAACCGCGAGGGCAAAGACAACATCGCCGACTTGGCCGGCATGGCCGACCGGCAGCCCTTCGTGGCCGCGGCCATCGCCATCGGCCTCTTCTCGCTGGCCGGACTGCCCATCTTCGCCGGATTCACCGCCAAGTTCTACCTGTTCGCGGCGGTAGCCGACGGCGGGATGCTCTGGCTGGCCGGCGTCGCCATCTTCACCAGCCTGGTGTCCCTCTACTACTACCTCCAGGTAATGCGCCAGATGTACATCGAGCGCCCAGCCCACGCCGAGCACAACGTCGCGGCGCATCAGGAGCACGCCGAGCACGATAACATCCACCAGCACGCAGCCCACGACGAACCCGATCCGCCCATTCCCCCGCTGCAACGCCCGTCAATCCTGCTGACGGCCACCATGGGCATCGGCCTGCTGGTAGTAGTATGGCTGGGCATCTACCCGGCCCCCCTGCTCACCCTCATCGAAACCGCCAGCGCCGCCATCCTCCCCTTGGGATGACGCCAGAACTCGAGAGAAAACCGCAACGATAAACGCAGCCATCGGCAACTTCGCCCTCCGCCCCACGTGTGCGCTATGGCCGAGGCCATGGCAGCGCGTGATTGACGGACATTGACGTATCTAGTAGTTTTGAACCCGTAGCGTGTACGCGAACATTGTCAGGGTGTCAGCAGAAGCAGCGTTCCCTTTTGTTTTACTAGAGGCTATGGACATGGCTACGGATACGATTGTCAGCGACAATACCGCCGCCAGCGGCGGTTCCAAACCTCCATGGTGGATGGGGGTTTTTGAGCAGGTGCTGTCGAGCCAGTCAACCCTTTTGTCGGCTGAAAAATCCGACGTCGAAAGTGATCGCGCCCTGCCGGCTCAACGCGAAATACGCTTGTTGTGGCTCCCTGCTGTGATGGAGAACTTGGACCGCCTGCCTTGGGGAGTAGATGCGTGGAGCAGCGAAGGTGCCCAGCCGTTGGTAGATGGGGCGGTGGTGAGATTGCTATTCCTGCTGCAAGACTTCCTGCCGCCGGACGGCCCGGCTCCAGTAATCAGCCCGACGTGGGACGGCGGTGTGCAGGCGGATTGGGAGCTGGGAGACCTGTATCTGGAACTTGAAGCTGTTCCCAACGGCCCGACCCGGTGCTGCTTCGTTGACGAGCGCGGGCAAGAGCCGTTTGAGGAAGAGTTCGAGCTGCAAGGAAACGAAGCCGCCCTGCGGGCGCATATCACCGCAGTTGTGACGGCTGTGTCCGGCACTTGCTGACGGCAGAAGTACCCTCCTTTTCGCAACCGAACCCCCAAACCGATGATCCCATAGCTTGACATCTAGACGAACATCAGTTCATAATGGCCTTGTGTACACCAAATCACCCAACCATCCACAGCCTGCCAACGAGGTCAACATCACTACGGTCGTCAACGGCCACAACCGTCAGCATCTCCAAATCGCAAGACAGCCCTTGCTCCAGCGCGCTACCCACTGCGGCGTGTACGGCTAACTAAATGACCCGTGCGAACTTCAACGGTGGCTACCTCTGAATTGGACGCTCTCATTAGGCTCACCCACTCGGAGGGTATAAACCCCCTTGCGTACCACCCCCGGCCGTGGGGCTGGCAACGACCACAGTGAAATTCCGGAAACCGACCTCAGGCAGGCTAACAACCAACACCAACCACAGGAGGCCAACCCCAACGAAAAACCCCGTCAATCTGCTAACATACTTACGGCCCCCAACATAGGGAACGCCCCAATCATAACGGAGCGCAACCACAATGATCATCGCAGTCATCGGCAACTTCGACCCGCCCCCCCACGTGTACGCCCTGGCCGAGGCCGTCGGCAAGGAACTGGCCAGGCGTGGCGTTACCATCGTCTGCGGCGGACTCACCGGCGTCATGGAGGCCGTCTGCAAGGGCGCCAAGTCCGAAAACGGCCACACCATCGGCATCCTCCCCGGCGGTTCGCCCAACTCCGCCAACGAATACGTGGACATTCCGGTAACCACCAACATGGGGTTCGCCCGCAACGTCGCCGTGGTCAGCACCGGTCAGGCCGCCATCGCCGTCGGCGGCGCATTCGGCACCCTCTCCGAGATCGGCTACGCCCTCAGCTACGGCATCCCTGTGGTGTCCCTCAACAGCTGGCCCCTCACCCTCCGCGGCGACGGCCTCCCCGTGGGCGACAACTACATCATCGCCTCCGACCCCATTGACGCCGTCAACAAGGCCATCGCCGCCGCCGAAGCCCGCACCGAGGAGACCCAAACCGTTCCCTTCTCCGAGCCTCTGCCGGAGGTGCCCAATGGCTGACGCAACCATCGCCAGTATCGTCGGACGCGAAGCCCTGGACTCCCGCGGCAACCCCACCGTCGAAGCCGAGGTAACGTTATCCGATGGCAGCGTCGGCCTCGCCCTCGTCCCCTCCGGCGCCAGCACCGGCAGCTACGAAGCCCTGGAACTGCGCGACAGCGACAAAACCCGGTTCGGCGGCTCCGGCACCCTCACCGCCGTCTCCAACGTCAACCACCGCATCGCCCCGGCTCTGGCCGGCGTCTCCCCCTTTGACCAAACCGACGTTGACCGCCGCCTCAACGAGCTCGACGGAACCGCCGACAAGAGCGCCCTCGGCGCCAACGCCGTGCTGGCCGTGTCCATGGCCGTAGCCCGGGTGGCGTCCGTTTCAGCCGCCGACGGCGCGCTGTGGCGGCATCTGTCCAGGGATGCCAGCGAAGTGAGCCTCCCCGTCCCTCTGCTCAACATCCTCAACGGCGGACGCCACGCCTCCAACTCCGCCGACGTGCAGGAGTTCATGGTCGCCCCCGCCGGCTTTGACCGTTTCTCCGACGCCCTCCGCGCCGGCGTGGAAATCTACCAGGCCCTCAAGTCCATCCTGCGCTCCGCTGGCCACAACCTCAACGTCGGCGACGAGGGCGGATTCGCTCCCAGCCTGCCCTCCAACCGCGACGCCATCCAGGTGGTGCTGCAGGCCATCGAAACCGCCGGTTACCGCCCCGGCCAGCAGGTCTATATCGCCCTGGACGTGGCGGCCTCCGAGCTGTGGAACGCCGACGCCTCCCGCTACGACCTGGAGCGCGAGGGCGTGTCCCTGACGGCCTCGGAGCTGGTTGACCTCTATGCCGAATGGTGTCGCGAATACCCCATCATCAGCATCGAAGACGGCTTGGACGAAGACGATTGGGATGGCTGGACCGCCCTGACCCAACGCCTGGGCGATACCGTCCAGCTGGTAGGCGACGACCTGCTGGTCACCAACCTCGGACGCCTCCAACGCGGCATCGCCGAATCCGCCGGCAACGCCATCCTGCTCAAGCCCAACCAGATTGGCACCCTGTCCGAAACCCGCGCCGCCCTGCAAATGGCCCGCAACGCCGGCTGGACTGCCGTAATGAGCCACCGCTCCGGCGAGACTGAGGACACCACCATCGCCGACCTCGCCGTGGCCTGGAACGTCGGTCAAATCAAGACCGGCGCCCCGGCCCGCTCTGAGCGCGTCGCCAAGTACAACCGCCTCCTCCGCATCGAGGCCGAACTAGGCCCCACCGCCCGCTACGCCGGCATGGAAACGTACCGCGCGTTGGGACGGTAAGCCGCCCTGATAATGCCCACCGGCCCTCTCTCGGTGGTATAATCGCCCTGCCAGGCTCGTACCCTACCGCCTCGCCTGTCCACATCCCATTGGCCCCTACTGACTGAACCCTCGGAGGCACACCGATGACACGGTCTCCTGCCAATCTTACCCGCATCGGTATCAACGGCTTTGGCCGCATCGGGCGACTGGTGGCCCGTGCCGCCCTGTCTCCCGTCTATCACGACCGCCTCGACCTGGTCGCCGTCAATGGCACCGGCGACACCGAAACCGCCGCCCACCTGTTCAAGTACGACAGCACCTACGGCCCCTACGCCGGCACCGTCGCCACCGACAACGGCAACCTCGTCTTCGACGGCAGGACCATCCGTAAGTTCCAGCAGCCCGACCCCAACAACATCCCCTGGTCCGAGATGGACGTGGACGTCGTCGTCGAATGCACCGGCGTCTTCACCGACGCCGCCAAGGCGGCCGCCCACATCGACAGCGGCGGCGCCCGCAAGGTCATCATCTCCGCGCCCGCCCGCGGCGCCGACGCCACCATCGTCCTCGGCGTCAACGACGATATGCTCGACAACGACGAGCATCGCATCATCTCCAACGCCTCCTGCACCACCAACTGCTTCGCCCCCATGGTCAAAGTGCTCCACGACGCTTTCGGCATCGACCGCGGCCTGATGTCCACCATCCACGCCTACACCAACGACCAGAGCATCCTCGACCGCAACCACCGCGACCTGCGCCGCGCCCGGGCTGCCGCCCAGAACATCGTCCCCACTAGCACCGGCGCCGCCCGTTCCGTGGGCGTTGTCCTGCCCGAACTGGAAGGCAAGCTCCACGGCATCGCCTACCGCATTCCCACCTCCGTCGGTTCCGTAACCGACTTCGTCGCGGACCTCAAGCACAACGTAACCAAGGACGATGTCAACGCCGCCTTCAAGAGCGCCGCCGACGGTTCCCTCAAAGGCATCCTGGAGTACACCGAAGACCCCATCGTCAGCTCCGACATTCGCGGCAACACCCACAGCTGCATCTTCGACGGCCTCAGCACCATGGTGCTGGACGACAACATGGTCAAGGTCATGGGCTGGTACGACAACGAATGGGGCTACTCCTGCCGCACCGCCGACCTCTGCTGCCTCGTCGGCGGCTAGGCGCTACCGTCCGACACCTTTCACCATTCTCCATACCCGCCTCGCCATTCCATACTCACTCCGTCATTCCGGCGAAAGAACGTCACCCCGTACTTGATACGGGGCCGGAATCCACGAACACGACAGCCAGCCAACGCTCCCGTGGCAACGCTCCTGTCCCTGATTCCTGCCCCCCTGCATCGCCTGTGGGGGCCAAACTTTCTCCTGCTGGCCCTCCTGCTGGCGGCCCTCGCCCTCCGTCTCTACGGCATCGACTGGGACCACGGCCACGGCTTCCATCCCGATGAGCGGTCCTTCTACCTCCGCGCCGGCGATATGCTCTGCCTGCTCACCTCCGGCCCCGAAACCGACGGCCCCTATTGCTCGGCGGCCCACTTGCGGTCCCTGCTGGACGGCGAGCAGTTCCAGGGTATGGAGCCCGGCCTGCCCAACTTTTGGACCGCCCTGTCCGCCGAACGCAGCCCCCTGAACCCCCGCTGGTTCCCCCTGGGCAGCGCCCTCGTCTACGCCCTGGTCCTCCTGCGCACCCTCCTCGAACCCTTCGTCGATTGGGGCGTAATGGAGCTGCGATTCGCCGGCCGCACCCTCGCCGCCCTGGCCGACGTTGCCTCCGTCGGTCTGCTCTACGTCATCGGCCGTCGGATGTACGGGCGCTGGACCGGCATCCTTGCCGCCGCCTTCGCCGCCTTCGCCGTCGCCCATGTCCAGCACGCCCACTTTTACCGCCCGGAGCCGTTCACGGTACTGGCGTCCCTGGCCTGCCTGTGGGCCATGCTGCGCTTCCTCGACGGCGGACGCGCCCGCGACGGCGTATTGCTGGGCGCCCTGGTCGGATTGGCCATGGCGCCCAAGGTGTCCGTCGCGCCTATCCTCGCGCCGCTGGCCCTGACCTTCCTCTGGGTCGCCAAAGACCGGGCGGGCCGCGCCTGGTCGGAACTGCGCCCCTCGGACATCGCCCGCATTGCGCCTATCACAACCTTGGCCGGCCTGGCCGCCCTGGCGACTTTCTTCATCACCACACCTTACGCCTTCCTCGACTTCACCAACTTCATCGCCGACATCCGCGAGCAGGCCGGCATGGCCGGCGAGGCCGGACGCTTCCCCTTCACCTGGCAGTACGCCGAGACGCCGGCCTTCATCTATCAGATTCGGCAAACGTCGGTTTGGGGCCTGGGCCTGCCTCTGGGCGTCGCCGCGTGGCTGGCCGCCCCGCTAACGGCGTGGCTGGCGTGGCGCGGTGGGCTTACCCAACGCGCCGACCTCCTACTGCTGGCCTGGGCCATCCCCGCCTTCCTGTTCCTCGAGCTATTCGAGGTCAAGTTCCTGCGCTACGTGTTCCCCCTGCTGCCCTTCTATATCCTCATGGCCGCCCGAATGCTCACCGCCTTCATCACCTGGGCCAAATCCCAACGCCAATCTACCCCACACAACCTATCCCTCCCCGACGACGCGCCCTTCTCCGAGGAATGGCACGCCACCCCGCCTACCGTAGGCGACGACCTCATTTTCGACGAACCCCTCTTCGGCGACGAACCCTTTCCCGACGCCCCCTTTTCCGAAGAGTGGCACGCCACCCCGCCGCTCGCCGGCACAACAACAACCCTCTCCAATCACCAAACCGGGCCCGAAACTCCCCACTCCGGAACAAGCCGCAAAACCCCATCTCCGGCAGAGAGCCGCGGCAAAACCCCCTCTCCCCTCGTGGGAGAGGGCAGGGGTGAGGGGGCGTCTCCATTTCTACACGCCGCTACCACCCCCCGCCGCCTCATCAGCCG
>VXTR01000079.1 GCA_009837355.1 Chloroflexota bacterium
GGTTCTGTCCATTTTTGCGGGGTAGTCATTCGGCAGTTTCCAGCGTAGCGATGTCCGTCCACGACTTGAACGGCGCATCCGCCCCAGCGGTTACGGCCGGCGTCTTGTCGCCCAACCCCATATGGGGCCGGAAGTAGTTGTAATGCAGCACCAGCCCGTCAATGTAGTTCTGGCCGGTCTCCCGTTTCTTCATTGAGCGCAACGTCTTGTCCCGGTCTCGGAACGTGCCTTGCAGCCGCTCCGACAGGTTGTTGTTCAACTCGGCCCGGATGCCCTCGCTCACAACGTGCTTGACCGGGTTGTTGCGGAACGCTGTACCGATGCCCTCCCGGTAGGAACGCAGCCCGTCGGTCTTGATGGTCTTAGGCGCATTGGCGGCGCGCTCGCGAGCCATCGCCATAGCGGTTGCCGCCGCCCTGGTAGTCCGCTCCGGCGACAGATAGGCGGCCAGCACGAACCGGGTATCGCTGTCCATTACGTTGAACAGCCAGTATTGCCGTCCGCCAACCTTGACGGCGCACTCGTCGGCAACCCACTCCGTGCCAGTCTTGACCGGGAACTCGGATGCAATCTCGCTGGCCTTCTTTGAGTAATCCTGTACCCAGTTGTGAACCGCCGATTTGCCCGTTTGCAGGTTGTGATGCTCCCCCATATGCCGGGCCACCTTGCGGTACGACATTCCGGCAAAGTACATATCAACCGCCGCCGCTATCTCTTTCGGGCTGGCGTGGCGCGTCGGCCCCAGCGATGCCGACCGGCGACACGTATCGCAGCGTGTCGGGTTGGCCTGCTTGCGCCGGCACGTTGAACCGCAGTTGTGGCTCATCGCCGGGTTCTCCTCGGCGCCGGGCCAATATCAATGGCCGGGCAAAGTTCTTTCGCTTTCCGGAGCAATCGGCGGCGAGCTGCAAACGAGCATTGACGCCTTGCCCATTTCTCCATACGCAATATCAGCGCAGGGTCAAAAGGCCCTTGAGGTATGGAATGAGGACGTTCAAAGTTGAGCCTGATTACATTGGCCATAAGGGCCTGTGTCGCGTCAACGCTGCCGAGGCAGGCCGGTTCTTGGTCAACGGCTGCAAGGAACTTCTCTATGGCCAGATGGTCAAAAGTGGGTTCAAACATTCGCCTATCCTCTCCGCCGCCTCCCGGTGCGTCCTTGCGCCCGACCCATCCGCAGGTTGTTTTCGTTCTTCATATAGCCGGCCGTCCGATTGGCCTGCTGCAATCCTATCAGCGTGTAGCGGTCTCGCTTTTCTTTATTGCACGGCGGGCACAGCAGGGTCAAGTTTTCGTAGGCGTCCGTGCCACCCTGGGAACGGGGGTTGATGTGGTCAACTTCCAGCACTCTGGGGTCAAACTGGTAATCCGCCCCGCAGCCCTGACAGAACGGCCCGATGTCGGTCAACAGCTTGCCGTGCTGCCCGCGGGGGGCCGGATGGCGTGGGGCTTGGGCCGGCGGCGGGCGCAACGTCAGCGCCTCGGCGGCGGTATCGCCGGCGTCCGTCCGCTTGGGCGCAGTCTTGGCGTAGGTAATATCGCCCCGGCGCAACGCCTGCTGGCCGGGCCGGCGCCGTCCCTTGACCATCAATCCCTCTTGCGCCAGCCGGTCAAGCACCTGCTGATGCGCCTTGTCCCAAATGTCCATCCCCACCCACTGCCGGCCCTGCCGCTCCGCAGCTACCGGCGTCGTGGCGCAACCACAGAACGGGTCCAGCACCAGGTCGCCGGGGTTGCTGCTGGCCTTGATGATGCGCTCGTACAGGGCAAGCGGTTTCTGCGTCGGGTAGCCCGTCCGCTCTTTGGACACGTTTATCAGCGGCTTGATGTCATCCCAAACGTCGCGGATGTACACGTCGGCATAGTAGCGGCCTTTCTCGTCAACCTCTGTCGTGAAGAACTGGCTTTCGTAGTAAATCCGCTCTTGGAGCGGGGTATGGGCATAGGCGTCCGTCTTGGCGTAGAACAGCAGGGTATCGTGCTTT
Organism: Chloroflexota bacterium; assembly: GCA_009837355.1. Taxonomy (GTDB): domain Bacteria; phylum Chloroflexota; class Dehalococcoidia; order Lucifugimonadales; family UBA3495; genus Bin87. The sequence goes on from VXTR01000079.1 coordinate 1,986, forward strand.
CTGCCCCAATACTGTTTGCTTACCCCCCCGTGCGATAAGGCCAGACAATCTCGTTGAGAAACTGCTGACGGCCAAAGATGGCGTCCAGCAGGCACTTGACCCAAGCGTGGGCCGTATGATCAATGTGCAGATACAGGCTGCCGTCGTCGGTCAACACCCGATGGCATTCCAGCAGCCGCACGCCCAGCCAGCACAGGAACGCGCCCATATCGTCGCCCCAGACCTGCTTTGCCGCCGTGATTACCGTCCAGACCTCCGGCTCGTCGCGCTGGATGGCGATGAGCCAATCATCGTGAACGTCCTTATCCCAGCGCCAGCGGTCCTGAAACCGGGCGTTGCTGCCCAGCCGGTCGGGGTCGGCGTGAAAGTCCCGGTTCTTGTTGAACGGCGGGTCGGTGGCTATCAGGTTCACGGTCTCGCTGTTCATGCCCCGCAGGAACGGCAGATTGTCGCCGTGATATAGCGTCCGGTTGGCGAAATTGCGCTCTGGCATAATGCCGCTTACCCAACTTGCAGCAAGGTTATGCCGATTGCCGTCCAGATAGTCGCCGATACGGTGATTGCTGCGATAGCCCAGAACATTGCGATTCCTCCGGCGGAAAACCGACGCCGAAGGATTGCCAATGCCCCGGATGGACTGATACTATTGACCCGTCCCGGGATTGGAGCCTGCCCTGTCAAAGACGAAGGTTCCGCGCTTGCCCGCCGTTCCTAGCGGCGGGTTTGCGTTTTATGTGCCAGCGATTATATCATACCCCGCAGAAATTGGACAGAACC
>VXTR01000018.1 GCA_009837355.1 Chloroflexota bacterium
GTGGTGTGGTGGGGGCGGTCATAGGCGTTGTTCCCAACTTTCAGTAAGTAGCGACGGTACGCCAATCGGAGCCAATGCGGTAGCGAAACACCTTGTCGACCGGGTTTTGAATTCTGAGTAGTTTGGGGCTTTTGCTCTTGACATTTTCTACGATGTAAAGCCAGTATGATTCGCCCTTTTGCAGGGCAGTTCGAAATTCGGTAGGTGTCAATTCGGCGCTGCTGAACTTGCTGCTGAATGACTTGACCTCGCACCATAGTGTCTTCTTGCCATTCTTGCGATTGTTTGCGGTCTGATACAGGTCAAATCCAGGGTTGTTCGCCTTGGTGGTGTGCCAATTCGGCTCTTGTCCCCGAATGAACTCAATCGCTTTTGCCTCTACTTCCAGATTTTGGCTGGAATAGGTCCGCAAACCGAAAGGCTGCCTTTGGGAGTGCTTGATCCACAGATCATACATATCGGCCAACTTTGCCGCTGATATGTTCTGTGTTGCGAGGTATTCGACAGCGTCGGTATCGACTCCGACACGAGATGCCAGCTTGTCGATATCGGATGGGAACAAGTCGCGTACTTTCTTCTTCCCTACTTCCGTCAACGCCCAAACCTTATCTGCGGGGTTGTCCAGCAATCCTGCCGTCTTGAGCTTTGACCTTGCCCAAGTGACACGATATTCGAGCATGGTTCTGCTGTCACCGGGTTGAAGTTGGTCTGTGATTTCATCAGGCAGCTGGAGCATCTGCTTGACTTCAACGTTTATTTCCCCGATACGGCCGCTGCCCCCCAACCGTTCGATGGCGAGCAACGTCCATTGTTGCATGGCGCGGTATGTAGGTAACTCTTGCACAATGGTCTCCCCGAATTAGGATTGCCAACTTGCGCGGGATAGTACATCATACGTGAACGAAACGCGAATTTGTTATCCAGGAGGCCGTACCATGTCTATCACCAACCTCACCCGCAGCGCTGTGCACGGCCAGAACGGGATGGTTTGTTCCGACTCACCGCTGGCGGCGGCGGCCGGTCTGCGTGTGCTGCAGGACGGCGGCACGGCTTTTGACGCGGCGCTGGCCGTAGCTGCCGTGGAGACCGTTACCATCGTGCCGATGTGCGGACTGGGCGGCGACTCTTTCATCCTGGCTTACGACGCCGCCTCCGGCAAAGTGACCAACATCAACAGCAGCGGTGTCGCCGGTTCCGGCGCCGAAGCCGACTACTACCGCAAGCAGGGCCTGGCGTTGATGCCGATACAAGGCCCGCACTCGGTGTCCGTGCCCGGCGAGGCAGCGGCCTGGGAGGCCATGCACCGGAACTTCTGCACCCTGCCCCTGGCCGACCTGCTGGCCCCCGCCATCGGGTACGCCGAAAACGGGTTTCCGCTCCCGGCCCGCATCGCCCGGGTGTTCGCCAGCAACGCCGAGCTGCTGGCCCGCTTCAGCGCCACCGCCGACATCTACCTGGCCAGCGGCGGACGCCCGCCCCGTGAAGGCGAGATACTGGTCAACTGCGACCTGGCCAACACGATCCGCAGGGTCGCCGCAGACGGCGCCGATGCTTTCTACCGCAGCGACCTGACGACTCAATTGGTGGCCGGGCTCAACCAGGCCACTGCCGACGGAGGGTTGTTCACCGAAGCCGACTTCGCCGGTCATCATGCCGACGTCTGCGAGCCAATAAGCGCAACCTACCGGCAGCACACCGTTTATCAGACCCGGCCGCCGTCCCAGGGTTTCCTGCTGCTGGAGATGCTCAACATCGTCAGCGGCCACGACCTGACGTCCACGACGCCCAACTCCGCCGAGGCCATTCACCTGCAGGTGGAAGCCAAGAAGATTGCCTACTCCGACCGCAACCGGCTGGCCGGCGATCCCAACTTTGTGGATTGGCCGCTGGACGGCCTGCTGTCCACGGAGTACGCCGATATGCGCCGGGAGCAGATTCATCCCTTCCAGGCTGGCACGGAGGTTCGTCCGCTGGTTCCCATCAACGGCAGCGGCGATACCACCTACTTCTGCGTCGCCGACGGGGCCGGCAACGCGGTGAGCTGGATTCACAGCCTGTCCAACGGGTTCGGCTCTGGCGTGGTTGCACCGGGCACAGGCGTGCTGTTCAACAACCGGGGTGGCCGCGGGTTCAGCCTGGAGGCTGACCATCCCAACGTCATTTCACCGGGCAAGCGCACGATGCACACGCTGAACTGCTACCTGACCACCGTGGACGGGGAAGTTGCCATCGTCGGCGGCACGCCCGGCGGCGACTTCCAGCCGCAATGCGGCATCCAGATGCTGACCAAGCTCATTGACGGCGGCTTGCAGCCCCAGGACGCGGTGGAGTCTCCGCGTTGGCACAGCTTCCCCGGCACCGATCCGTCCACCATCAACCGGCCCGGCGAGCTGCGGGTGGAAGTTGGTATGCCCGACGACACCGTGCGCGACTTGCAGCGCATGGGCCACAACGTAGTGCAGAGCCCGCCGGGTTCCTACAACGGCGTGGTGCAGCTTATTACCCGGGACCGGCGGCGCGGCGTGCTCACCGGCGCGTCCGACCCCCGTGGCGACGGCCAGGCGGTGGGCTTCTAGGCGTGTTCCCGATGCCGTCATTCCCGCGCAAGCGGGAATCCATCAGTCTGGAAAATAATAAACCGCCGGCAGGCCCCGGTACCGCTCGTCCAGGTCCATGCCGTAGCCGACCACAAAATGGTTGGGTATGGTAAAGCCCACGTAGTCATACTGAACGGCGGCTTCCCGGCGCGACGGCTTGTCCAGCAGCGTGCAGTAGCGCAGCGAGGCGGGACTCATGCCCTGGATGAATTCGCTGACGGCGGCGCAGGTGTGGCCGGTATCCGCGATGTCATCGACTATCAGGACGTGCCGGCCGGTGATGCGTTCGGCGTCCAGCGTTTTGGTGATGCGGACTGAACCCGACGACTCGGTTCCTCTGCCATAGCTGCTGGCTTGCACGTATTCCACGCCGCGCACGGCGGTCTGCAACTGTCGCAGCAGGTCGGAGGCGAAGATAGCCGCGCCTTTGAGCACGCAGACCAGCACCAGGTCAACGCCGGCGTAGTCCCGGTCAATCCGACGGGCCAGTTCGGCGACGCCCGACTGTAGCTCCGCTTCGGAAATCAGCAGGGCCAGCCCGTCGGCGGTCATTACACGTCTAGATTCTGCACTGCCGTAGCGTTGTTCTGGATGAAGTTTTTGCGGGGGGCCACCTGCTCGCCCATGAGCATGGCGAATATCTCGTCGGTGTCGGCGATGCCGTCCTCGTCGTCCAGGTCGTTGATAGTTACCTTGAGCATCTTGCGCGCCGCCGGGTCCATGGTGGTTTCCCAGAGCTGGTCGGCGTTCATTTCGCCCAGGCCCTTATAGCGCTGCACTGACGGCTCGGAGCGGGCGGTGGACATACGCTTGATGAGGGCTTCCTTTTCCTCTTCCGAGTAGGCGTAGGCGATGTTGCGTGCCCGCTGTACCCGGTATAGCGGCGGCTGGGCGATGTACAGATACCCCTGCTCAATTAACGGACGCATCCGCCGGTAGAAGTAGGTGAGGATCAGCGTGCGGATGTGGGAACCGTCCACGTCGGCGTCGGTCATTATGATGATGCGGTGATAGCGCAGCTTGGAGATGTCGAAAGCTTCGCCTTCTCCGGTGCCGACGGCGGAAATCAGGGCGCGGATTTCCTCGTGGCTGAGAATGCGCTCCACTTTGTCCAGGAACCGCTCCACGTTGAGGATTTTGCCCTTGAGGGGCAGAATTGCCTGAAACTGCCGGTCGCGGCCCATCTTGGCGGAGCCGCCGGCGGATTCGCCCTCCACGATGTACAGTTCCGACTTGGCCGGGTCGCGCTCGGAGCAGTCGGCTAGCTTGCCGGGGAGGGACGTACCATCCAGGGCGTTCTTGCGGAGCACCAGGTCCCGGGCGCGACGGGCAGCTTCGCGGGCGGCGTGGTTGGTTTGAACCTTGTCCAGCACGCCCTTGGCCGCCGTGGGGTTCTCTTCCAGGAAGCGGGTCAGGCCTTCGGCGGTGGCGGCCTCGACGCGGCTGCGGACTTCCGGATTGCTCAGCTTGTTCTTGGTCTGGCCCTCGAACTGGGGGTCGCCCAGCTTCACGCTGACCACGGCGACCAGGCCGCCGCGGGTGTCCTCCCCGGTGAAAGAGTCCTTGGGGTCTTTGAAGAAATTCTGCTTGCTTGCGTAATCGTTGAGGGCGCGGGTCAGCGCGGAGCGGAAGCCGGTGAGGTGCGTGCCGCCCTCCGGCGTCAGGATGCAGTTGGCGAAGGTGCGTTCGTCGGCGGCCAGGTTGTCATGCCCGTCGGTGTGGTGGTACTGGAAGGCTACCTCAACGTCGGCGTCCTCGGCGTTACGTTGGTAGTAGAAGGGGTCGGGCATCACTACGGTTCGCTTGCGGTTGATGTTGCGCACCATGCTGGCCACGCCGGTGTCGAAGAAGAAGCAGCGTTCAATATCGCCGTTACGTTCCCTTTCGTGGAACTCGCTGACCAGGCAGATTTCCAGACCCTTGTTCAGGTAGGCGGTCTGCCGCAACTGGGCCACCAGCCGGCCGAAGTCGTAGGTAATCTCGGGGAAAATATCGGAGTCGGCATAGTAGGTTACCCTGGTGCCCTGCCGCCGCACACGCTGGTGCTGCACCAGTTCGGTAGTGGGTATGCCCCTGGAGTAATCCTGGGTATAGCGGACGCCGCCGCGGCAGACTTCGGCGTGCAGTTCGGAGGCCAGGGCGTTCACCACCGAAGCGCCCACGCCGTGCAGGCCGCCGGAAACCTTGTACGCGCTGCCGTCGAACTTGCCGCCGGCGTGCAGGGTGGTCATCACCGTTTCCAGACCGGAGACGCCGGTGTCGGGGTGAAGGTCAACGGGAATGCCGCGGCCGTTATCGGAAACGCTCACCGCGCCGTCGGCGGCGATGTGCAGTTCGATGCGGTCGCAATGGCCGGCCAAGGCCTCGTCCACGGCGTTGTCCAGCAGTTCTTTGATGAGGTGATGGAGGCCGTCAACTCCGGTACTGCCGATATACATTCCCGGCCGCACCCTGACCGCTTCCAGTCCTTTGAGCACCTGGATATTGTCGGAAGTATATTCCGCCGATTCTTCAGCCGACGGTATTGTTAACGCTTCAACCATATCGCTTCATTGCTCCCGTCTTTCCGGCCATCAAAACAAGCCAACCCGGTAATATTGACTGATATTGCGCCGCACACATATTTCTACTGGCAGCGTGTCCCTATTTTACCATAACGCAACCCCATTTGCTACGCTGCCTATGTCGCTATTTGGCGAATTTTTGAAAATTGGTCGGCGATTCGCTCGGTCTGTCGTGCGTAGTTCAGGGGTAGTACCACTGCCCGGACCGCAGGCTGGCGATGGCGAGACGCATAGGCTCGAAAAGGGGTTCCGGAGGTTCGTCCAGGGAGAACCAGCCGTATTCTCCGAAGGAACCGTCGGCGGCGGCGGGGAGGGGTTGCTGCTGACCGATGTCGCCCAGAAACTCCACGTCCACGTAGTGTCGGCCATAGGCGACGATGTTGCTGAGGCACAGGGCCCGCAACTCTCCCACCGTTACGCCCAGTTCCTCCATAGCTTCCCGGCGGGCGCATTCCTCCAGGGTCTCGCCGAACTCCAGGTGGCCGCCGGCGGATCCCCAGGTAGCCTCGCCATGGGAACCCTGACGCTGTGCCAGAAAGACCCGCCCCTGTCGTACGAACACCACACCCACACCGACCAGCGGGCGATTTCCATGTGTACTCACGGCGACATTATAGCCTACTCGTACCGCTATCCCAACCGTGTTAGACTGCGGCGGCTGCCAGCCACCAGCACAGGAGGCCATACCCAATGTCGGAAGTCGCCGCCCCCCTCGGACTGCCAACGTCGCGCTCCGGTCAATCCGCGCTATCGGTCTGCGAAACCGCCGCGCGACGGGCCGGCGAACTGGTGGTGGCGCGATTCCGTACCGACGTGGAGGTCAGCCTGAAAGGCCGCGCCAACGTGGTTACCGACGCCGACCTGGCCTCCGAGCGCCTGATTCTCGATTACGTCAGGGACGAATACCCCGACTTCGGCGTGCTGTCTGAGGAATCCGCTCCCGTCCCCGGGTCTTCACCCTACACGTGGGTCGTTGACCCCATCGACGGTACCCGCAACTTCGCCGAGGGCATTCCCCATTTCTGCGTGGTGGTGGCCATCGCAAGGGGTGATGAGGTAGTCGCCGGCGTAACCTACGACCCGGTGCGCGACGAGATGTTTGCTGCCCAAAAAGGCGCCGGAGCTTGCTTGAACGGACAGCCCATCAAAGTCTCCGACCGGCAGGATATGAGCGATGCCATCATCGGCTTTGACCTGGGTTATGACTTCGGGCAGGCCAAGCACCTGATGGACATGGTAGCGGGCATCTGGCCGCAGGCGTCGGGCTATCGGCTGATGGGTTCCAGTGCGATGAGCATCGCCTACGCCGCGGCCGGCCGTATCGACCTCTACTGCCACCACAGCCTTTCCGCCTGGGACATCGCGTCGGGCATCCTGCTGGCGAAAGAGGCCGGCGCCCGGGTATTGGACCGCGCTACGCTGCAAGACGCTACGCTGTTCTCCCCGGGGCTGATAATCTCCAACCCGTCACTGGTGGAACAGTTCCTGACCATAACCGAGGGAACGGTCTGGCGGGAGATGTAGCGGGTGTTGACGTGTTCTCGATGCAGTTAATCTCTCACTACGCCCGCCGCAATCAACTCCTCAACCTGGTCTGCGGTGTACCCATGCTCCAGCAAAACCTCCCGGCTGTGCTGCCCCAAAGCCGGCCCCCGGTGACGTATCCGGCCCGGCGTGGCCGATAGCTTTACGGGCACGCCGATGTTTTGCAGCTCCCCCAGCTCGTCGTCTTGCAGCGTTACCTTCATATCCCTGGCCAGCACCTGCTCGTCGGCGTACACCTGGGCCATGTCGTAAATCGGCCCGGCCACCACGCCGGCCGACTCCAACTGCTCCATCCAGTAGTCGGTGGTGTGCTCGGCCAAGATGCCCTCCAGCAGTTCCGCCAGTTCCCCCTCCCGGGCCTTGCGGTCGTTGGGTTCAAGGTATTGAGGGTCTTCAATCAATGCCTCCTGCCCGATGGCCCGGCAGAACTGTTCCCACGTCGGTTGCGACGCCGCCCCGATGTTGATGTAACCGTCGCTGGTGCGCAGGGCCTGGTACGGCGCGTTCACCCGGTGCGCCGACCCCAGCGGCCCGGGAATTTCCCCGGTCGTAAAGTATTCCGATGATTCCCAAATCGTGTAAGCGATGCCGGCCTCCATCAATGAGCCGTCCACCTGCTGGCCCTGGCCCGTGCGCTGGGCGTGAATGTAGGCGGCCAGAATGCCGAAGGCGGTGAAGCTGCCCGCTCCGATGTCGGTAATCGGAACTCCCACCTTTGCCGGCGGCCCTTCAGGGAACCCGGTTACCGACATCAGCCCGCTCATGCCCTGCGCCACCAGGTCAAACCCGCCCCGGTTGCGATAGGGGCCGGTGCCGCCGAATCCGGAGATGCTGGCGTACACCAGCGCCGGGTTGATTTCCGACAATGTCTCATACCCCAGCCCCAAGCGATCCATGACGCCGGGCCGGAAGTTTTCCGCCACAATGTCGGCGGTTTCGGCCATCCGCTTGAAAACCGCCTTGCCGGCCTCTGCCCGCAAGTCCAGGGCGATGCTGCGCTTGTTGCGGTTGAGGGCCAGGAAGCCGCCGGAGATGTCGCCGGTGAAGCGGTGGCCCATCCGCCGAGTGTCGTCGCCGGTGCCGGGGCGTTCAATCTTGATGACGTCGGCGCCCATATCGGCCAGTAGCAAAGTGCACATCGGCCCCGCCATAATCTGCGTAAGGTCGAGGACCTTCACACCGGCGAGAGGACCGGCTTGGTGGTTGTGTTGAGTCATGGTAATCACCTGTATAATGCCTCCACTCCCGGAGGCGCACAATGGGCGAAATTATACTCGGCGACAACCTGGATGTCCTGCCCACGCTGCCCGACGGCGCGTTCCAGCTGATTTACGTTGACCCGCCTTTCAATACCGGCAAGGCCCAGTCCCGCACCCGCATCAGGGTTACGCCCGACGCCGACGGCGACCGCACCGGGTTCCAGGGTCGGCGCTACCGGACCCAGGTGGTGGGCAGCAGCCGCTACGCCGACGGTTTCGACGATTACATCGGCTTCCTGCGTCCCAGGATGGAGGAAGCGTACCGAGTGCTGGACGACCACGGCAGCCTGTTCTTCCACGTAGATTATCGGGAAGTCCACTACTGCAAGGTGATGCTGGACGAAATCTTTGGCCGGGAGTCATTCGTCAACGAAATCATCTGGGCCTACGACTATGGAGGCCGTCCCAAAACCCGCTGGCCAGCCAAGCACGACAACATCCTCTGGTACGCCAAAGAACCGGACAACTACACCTTCAACTACGATGCCATCGACCGCATCCCGTATCTGGCCCCCGGCCTGGTGGGACCGGAAAAGGCGGCCCGCGGCAAAACGCCCACCGACGTGTGGTGGCGCACCATCGTAACCGGCAAGGAAAAGACGGGCTACGCTACCCAGAAGCCGCTGCACATCGTCAACCGCATCGTCCGCGTTCACTCCAACCCGGGCGACCACGTACTGGACTTCTTCGCCGGCAGCGGCACGTTGGGGGAGGCGGCTTACCGCGAAGGCCGCGACTTCACGCTGATTGACAACAACCCGGAGGCAGTCCGCGTGATGCAGCAACGGCTGGGCCACCGCAACAACTCGCGACAATCCAACAGGCTGTCTGCCTGATCAGCCCATCCGACCGAGGAGCGCAGCCATTGACCGCCGCTAATCACGTTAAGCGGGACGCCGATTTTATCTTTCACGAGCTGACCCGCTCCATCTGCCCGGAGTGCAAGGCGGTCATCGATGCCCAGGTAATCATCCGCGACAACAAGGTCTATATGCGAAAGCGCTGCCCTCAACACGGCTGGTTCGAGGGCATCATCAGTTCCGACGCTGAGATGTACGTGGGGAGCGTGCGGTTCAACAAGCCCGGCACCATCCCCCTGGATTTCAGCACTGAGGTAGAGAACGGCTGCCCTTTGGACTGCGGCCTCTGCCCGGAGCACAAGCAGCACATTTGCCTGGCCCTCATCGAAGTCAACACCGCCTGTAACCTGGACTGCCCGGTCTGCTTTGCCGATGCCGGCATCGGCTACAACCTCACCCTGGAGCAAGTGGAGTCCATGCTGGACCGTTTCGTGGAGATTGAGGGCGACCCGGAGGTGGTCCAGTTCAGCGGCGGCGAGCCTACCATCCATCCCCAGCTGCCGCAGATGATTCAGGCGGCTAAAGACCGAGGCATCCGCCAGGTGATGATTAACACCAACGGGGTTCGCCTCGCCCGCGACGACCGCTTTCTCGCGCAGATGGCCGCCCTGGATCCGGTAGTCTATTTCCAGTTCGACGGCCTGCGCGAAGAAACCTATCTGACCATACGGGGCGAGCCCCTGCTGGACACCAAAATGCGCGCCCTGGACCGCCTGGCCGACGCCGGCATGACCGCCGTGCTGGTTGCCGCCATCGAGCGGGACGTGAACACCGATGAAGTGGGCGCCATCGTTGAGTTCGGCCTGCAGCATCCCGCCGTGCGCGGCGTAGTTTTTCAGCCGGTTACTCACGTCGGACGGCACATCGAATTTGACCCAATGACGCGCGTCACCATCCCCGACATTATCCACGGCATTGTTGACCAGACCGCCGGCCGTTTCGTTCTGGAAGACTTCGTTCCGGTGCCCTGTTGCTTCCCCACCTGCCAGGTCAATTCCTACCTGTTTGTGAACGGAGACACGGTTATGCCGCTGCCTCGCTTGCTGGAGATTGACCAGTACCTGGACTACATAACCAACCGCGCCCTGCCGAAGCCGCCAAACGCCGCCGACATTCAAACCGCGCTGGAAGGCTTGTGGTCGGCCTCCGCCGTGGCCGGCGCCGAGAAGACCGCCAGCCAGTTTGAGTGCGCCTGCGGCCCTGGTCTGGATTTGCCCTACGAAGTCAATCACTTGAAAGAGCATATCTTCCAGATCGCCATCAAGGACTTCCTGGACGCCTGGACGTTCAACGTTAAGCAGGTAATGAAGTGTTGCGTGGCCATCCTCATCCCTGACGGGCGCGCCATCCCCTTCTGCGCGTATAACTCCGTGGGCTACCGGGAACAGATACGCGACCAGCTGACGCTTGAACAGGGCCGCCAAATCCGTTCCCGCTCCCATTAGAGGGGAGGGCCGGGGTGAGGGTTGGTCGAATATGCTCAGCACCTACGCCGCCAAGATCTGCTGCGCGGACCTCTATTCGTCCGAGCTCGCCCGCCTGATCTTGGGCGACAGCCTGCACCCCGGCGGCCTGCGGGCCACCAACCGCCTGGGCCGGGCCATGGGCCTGCAACCCGGATGGCACGTCCTGGACCTGGCCTGCGGTATCGGAACCAGCGCAACGGCACTCTCCCGTGTCTTTCGCTGCCACGTTACCGGCCTGGAACTGGGTGCAGTGGCGGCGGAAAACTCCCGCCAACGAGCCTTGGAACAATCTGTACCGGCCAACGTCGCGTTCGTCCGGGGCGACGCTGAAATGCCGCCCTTCCGCTCCGGCGCGTTCGACGCCGTCATCATCGAGTGCGCGACGAGCCTCTTTGCGGACAAGCCGTCCGCTATCAGAGAAGTCCGCCGGCTGCTCCGCCCCGGAGGGGTCATCGGCTTGTCCGACGTAACCGTTGAGCCGGGCAGCCTGCCTCCCGAACTCGACAGCACGGTAGGCATGATGCTTTGCCTGACAGATGCCCTTCCCGCCGGTGGCTATCAGACCCTCCTGGAAAGCGCAGGCTTTAAGGTCGTGGAACGCACTGACCTGTCCGGTGAAGTACTGTCTCTTTTGGCCGAGGTGCGCGGCAAGCTGAACCTCCGGCATACGCTAGGCCAGACGGCACCTGGTGTCGCCGACGACTTGACCAGCATCGCTCCCGATCTGTTGGAACGGGTTGAGAACCTCGTGCAGCGAGGGCAAATCGGGTACTGGCACTACGTGGGACGTAATAAGCCCGTGCTATGATAGACAACCCTGCCCACCCACCGATTGAGGATCCATGTTATTTGACGACCTGATTGTTCTGCTTCCCCGCGTTCTGGCTGCGGCGCTGGTGGGCTATCTGCTGGGCGGCATTCCCTTCGCCTATCTGGTGGCGCGGCTGAAGGGCGTGGACATCTTCGCCACGGGCAGCCGGAGGGCCGGCACCGCCAACGTCTTCTGGCACGTTGGACGTTACCGGGGCATGATGGTGTTTGCCTGCGACGTCCTTAAAGGCGCCGCTGCCGTTTACGTGGCCTGGATGCTGGGATCTTACGAGCTGTTGGGCCTGGTGGCCGGAGCCGCTGCCATCGCGGGACACTGGAAGAGCATCTTCACGGGCTTCAAGGGCGGGGACGGGATGGTGGTGCTGGTGGGGGTATCACTGGCCTATCTGAACTGGTTCATCCTTATTGGAATCGTCGTTGGCATCGTTTTTGTGCTGCTGTTTCGACGCTCTCCATTTCGCTCTTCCATCGGCATTTTTCTTGGCTACGGCGTGATGCTGGCGTTGAATCAGGTCATCAGCCACCGGGGACTGGACGTAATGCTGGGTTTGACCGCGCTGGCCCTGGTGGTAATCACCCACAACATACTCACCCATGCTGACCACAGACCTGAAACCGCGCCTTCCGTCATTGACCCCGACCTGCTGATTGAGGACACGCGAGACGTGCTCAACGAGGCCGCCGGCCTCAGCGAGGATGCAATTTTGCGCCAGGTAATTCCCCAGGATGACGAGGAAGGCGGCCCACAACGAACCACACGCCAGGGCGACTAGCTTGCCCGTTGCTCGTCCCGCATCCGCGACAAGTCCAGAACCCAGCCCAGCGTTTCATCCGACTCGGCCTCGTCGTGCAGCGACGGCTGCAGCCTGATCGCCTCTGCCAGTTGCTCCGCGCATAGCTCGATGTCTCCCTGGTCGGCATACAGCCGGGCTGCATTATAGTAAGCGGGGGCGAAGTCGGGACCGCCGGCAGCCGATTGCGCCGCCAGATAGTCGTCCAGCGCGGCGTCGAGGTCTCCCAGACTCTCATGTGCGGCCCCGCGGTTGCTCAACACTTCCGCAAACTCGGGTCGCAGCCGCAGCGCCTCGTCATAGTCAGCGATGGCCTCTTCGTACCTGCCGAGGGCGTCGTAGGCCAAACCCCGGTTATTGATTGCTTCCACGTCGTCGGGGCGCAGGGCGATGGCAGCGGTGTAGTCCGCCACCGCTTCCCGGTAGCGCCCCAGCCGGTAATACACACGGGCCCGGTTGAAACGGGCGTCGCCATTATCCGGATTGCGGTCCAGAGCCTGTCTATAGTCGGAAATCGCTCCGGCCGTATCATCTAGTTCGTCCCTGGCCACGCCGCGGTTCAGGTAGGCGTTGGAGATATCAGGGCGCAGGGCCACCACGTCGTCAAATGCCCTAACCGCCTCTTGATATCGGCCCATGGTGTTCAAAACGATGCCCCGATTGTAATGGGCTTGCAGAAAGTCGGGCTGCAATCCGATGGCCGTTGCGTATTCCTCCAGAGCGCCGGCTCCGTCGCCCATGTCGTCCCGCGCATTGCCCCGCTGGTAGTAAGCTGGCGCAGAGAAGGCGTCCAACTCCAGCGCAACAGTCAACGCGCGTATCGCCGCTTCCGGCTGCCGTCGGCGCAGGCAGGTTACTCCCAGGTTGAAGTGCACGGCAAAATCCCCGGGCAGCGCGTCGGCCAGCGATTGGTACACCGTCAGCGCTTCGTCATAGCGGCCAATGGCGAAGCATCCGTTACCGAATATCAGGCTGCGCGTACTCTGGCCGGATGCCAGCCCGGAGTCGGCGGCGGCCAGTTCGTCCAGCAAGGCAATGACTTCGGCGGCGTCATCGCCGTGGAGCCGTCCGCCCCGGGGCCGGGGCGTCAGCACCGCCGAACCCAGGCCGTGCCACTCCAGCAGGCCGGCCAGCCGACCCACCAACTTGTCAACAACAGGGTTGGTCATATGATGAGCATACCATAGCCTGAATCTACGGACGGGTGCCCAGCCGCCGCCAAATGGGTTATCCTGCGCTTATGACCAGCGACCTATGGGCCATCGCCGCCGCTATCCTCATCTCGGCCGGGCTGCTTGCCAGCCTCCCGCTGCTTATTGTCGTCGGGGTGCTGGTGCTGCTGGTATGGACTACCGGCAAATACTGGCCTCGCTTCGCCTTTCGCCGGCTCACCTATTCCCGGCGACTGGAACGCCGACGCGCCTTCATCGGCGACCTGGTGGACTATCACATCACCGTGGACAACGATAAGTTGCTGCCGATGATCTGGCTGGACATCTCCGACGCTTTCCCGTTGGGGCTCCACACGGGCGGCACTTATCGGCGCGGCGTAGGGGCTGAGGCCGAGCTGGACCACCGCATCACAACTTCGCTGTTGCCTTACCAACGCGTAACGTGGCGCTATCGGATTCGCTGTCGGGCCCGGGGCTATCACCGCATCGGCCCGGCCCGTTTGCGCAGCGGCGATATGTTCGGCATCACCGCCGCCGAAGAACACGTTACGGCCGTTGACTATCTGCTGGTCTATCCCCGCATTGTGGACCTGCGCCGCATGATGAACCTGTGGGAACGTCCGCTGGGAGTCAGCCGGGGACGCCGGCTGATACAGGACGACCCCAGCCGCTTCGTCGGCCTGCGGGACTATCTTCCCTCCGACCCGCTGAAGCGCATCGACTGGAAAGCAACCGCTCGCCACAGCAGGTTGGAGTCCCGCATCTTTGAGCCGGCCGCCACCCGGTATATGTTGATTGCCCTCAACGCCCGCACCGGCGACGCTGCCTGGCAGGGCAGCAACCGTCGCCTGTTCGAGCGCGCCGTAACCGTTGCCGCTTCCATCGCGGAATATGCCCAGCGGGAAGACTATACCTTCGGGTTGGTCAGCAACGCCGTCGCGTCTTATTCCAGCAAGTGGATGTCCGTCCCGCCGGGTTCCGGCAGTCTCCAACTGGAAGCCACGTTGGAATCCCTGGCCATGGCCGGCCCGTTCTGGGTCGCCGAACTGTCCGCAGTCTTGCGCGCGGAGACTGAAACACTGGCGTCGGGCGCCACCGTCGTGCTGGTCACGGCGCTGCTGTCTCGAGGTGTAATCCAGGAAGCTGGAGAGATTCGCCGCCGTGGCCATCGTGTGATTGTGTTCTACGCCGGGGATGGCGAACCGCGCGCCATGGCCGCGGAGCTTCCGCCGGACATCCCCCTGTTCCTCGCCGGCGCCGCTCTTTCCGAGCTGGACGAGCTGTGGCGAGAAGACTGGCAGGACGAACCCGAGGACGCGCCGGGAATGTCTGAGCCCGGGGCAGAGCCGGGGGCGGAGCCTGCTCTATGACCGCCCTGGGCCGCGCCGCGCTGATCACCTGCATCGCCCTGTTCCTGGAAGGCTTTGCCCTCTACCTGGCCAGCCGGCTGGTAGCCAATGCAACCCGGCTGCCCGACGCCGCCATTCCGCTGGCCATCGCCATGCTCGCCGTAGGCTGGGCGTTCCTGCTGTCCTGGTACGTTCAGACCATTCGGTTCTCTCTCAACCTGCGCGGCATTATAGGGCTGTTGCTCAGCGCAGTTTCCGTGCTGGTGCTGGCCGGGCTGAGCATGGGCGCCGGCTGGTTCCCCATCGGGCTGGTGTGGTCCGGCGACCTGCCGGCCATCGCGGCCCTGACGATGGCCACGGTATTCATGCTGCTGCTGTGGTGGCGCGGCACCGCCATCGCCCGGGACGACGTAACGCTGGACGTGGTTCGCAACGCCTTCATCCGCGGCGTCGTTATCGTTATCTTTGCCGTTGCCGCCGACCCGTTGATCGAAGCGCGTATTATCAGCTTGCCAGTGCTGACGCTCTACTTTGCCATCGGCCTGGTTGGCCTGGCCCTCTGCCGCTTTGCTGCCGAGGGCGGCGTTGGACGCATGAACCAGGGGTGGATGCTGGCCATCCTCGCCAGCGTCGGCGTGGTGTTGTGCCTCGCTCTCATCCTGGGGGCGGCCGGCGTCGGCGGCCTGGATGACGCCGCCCGGGCCATCGTGCGCGGCGTAGCGTTCCTGGGCCTGTGGACACTGCGTCCTTTCCTGCTGCTGCTTGGCTTGATCGCCGCCGGCATGGTGGCCATCGGCAACTGGGTGTCGTCCCTGTTCGGTGGCGGCGACCTGAGCGGGCTGGAGATGGCGCGTCTGCAAATCCAGGAGTTTCACGAGAGCCTGCGCGAGGTTGAATCCGGCGGCCCGCCCAACGTGATCCTCACTCTCATCAAGTGGCTGGCGTTCATCGTCGCGGTGTCGGTGGCCGGCTGGGCGCTGTACCGTATGTTCCGCCGCCGCCGTCTGGTGGGCGGCAACTACGCCGAGGGCGAGACGCGAGAATCCACCTTCACTTTGCAGGGGGCCGGCCAGGACGTGGCCGATGCGCTGGGCGGGTGGATGAATTGGGCCGGCAACCTGCGCCGGCGCCGTCCCCCTCCCACCAACCCGAGGGAGGTGTACCACCGGATGCTGGAGATAGCCCGCACGGTAGGCTTCCCCCGTCGGACGGGGCAAACCCCACAAGAACACCGCCGGGACGCCAACCAGGCGCTGCCCGACCCTCCAATAGGCCGCATCGTGGGCGGTTTCCAGCGCTACTACTACGGGCCGGAGCGGAATGAGCCTGATCCTGGAACGATGGCCGACCTCATCAATGACCTGGAAGACCTGCGTCCGCGACAGCCCTAGCGGAACTGCGGAATCACGTCCTCGGCGAGCACGTGCATCAGCTCGCGGATGCGATTTACGTCGCCGGTATTCAGGGCCAGGGCGACGTGCTCCGCCCCGGCGTCGCGGTAGGCGGCGATGCCGGCCGCCATCCCGGCAGGGTCGTTGCCGGGCAGCCGGGCTCGGTCCGCCGCCCGCTGGCTGGACGGCGTGCCGTGGGCTTCGACCTCAACGCGCACCGACATCACCAGGTCGTCAGGGTCTCGTCCCGCCGACTCGGCCAGCTCGCGCACCTGCCGCCGGCCGATGGCGAACTCTTCGGCGCTGACCCCGGAGGGATGCCAGCCGTCGCCGCGGCGGCCGGCCCGTCGCAACGCGCCCGGGCTGTTGCCGCCGACCCACAGGGGTATGCTCGGCACACCAGACAGCTGCTGCGCTGGTTTGGGGGAAAACTTCAGATCGCTGAATTCCCACCGGCTACTGCTGTAACGGGGGTCTTCGTTGGCCCACAGCTCCCGCATAATGGCCATGGACTCGTTGGTCAGAGAACCCCGTTGGTTCAGCGAGATTCCCAAAGCCTCAAACTCCGGCGTCATCGCGCCCACGCCGACGCCGAGGACGACCCGGCCGCCGGACATCTGGTCCAGCGTGGCCGCGTACTTGGCCAGTTCCACGGGGTTGTGATACGGCAGCACCAGCACCGAGGTGCCCAGCCGAATCTGCGAGGTCAACGCCGAAATGTGGGACAGGGTCGCCATGGGGTGATAGTAGGGCTTGTCGTCCAGCCGTTCGCGGATGTACCCGTTGTTGAACAGGTGGTCCATCACCCACACCGAATCGTACCCCAGCTCTTCCGCCAGGGGGCCGAACTGGATGACCTCCTGAGGGTTCTCAATCGAGCCTGTCTCAAAAGTCGGGATGCCGGTTGGGGTGTAGACTGTGAGCAAGCC
>VXTR01000060.1 GCA_009837355.1 Chloroflexota bacterium
GGGACTGACGGCGACCAAAGTGAATTCCGGAAACCGACCTCAGGCAGGCTACCCACCAACCACAGGAGGCCAACCCCAACGAACACCGAACACCACGTAACCAACCGCCAACCCCGAACCCGCGCCAAACCCGAACCCGCGCCAAACCCGCTATAATGCCCCCATCCCAACGGAGGCCATAGCCCAACATGGACGGCAAGACCACTTTCGCCACCATTCTGCAACGGGAAGGCGTGGACGTAGTTTTCTGCTTCCCCAACAACATCCTCATCGACGCCTGCGCCGCCGCCGGCATCCGCCCCATCATCTCCCGCATGGAACGCACCGCCGTCAACATGGCGGACGCCTACAGCCGCGTCAACAACGGCGCCAAGAACGGCGTCGTCCTCGTCCAGGGCGGCCCCGGCATCGAAAACGCCTTCTCCGGCGTCGCCCAGGCTTACGCCGACTCGTCGCCCCTGCTCATGGTGCCCAACCATCCGGGCACCCGCCGGCACGGCATGTCCTCCGACTTCGACGCCGCCCGCAACTACCAGGGCGTCACCAAGTGGGCCGACTCCGCCAACTACGCCGACCGCATCCCCGAAATTATGCGCCGCGCCTACACCCAGCTGCGCACCGGCCGACCCTATCCTGTGCTGGTGGAGATGCCCAACGACGTGCTGGCCGCCGAAATCTCCGAGGAGCAGTTCCACTACCAGCCCCAGCGCAAGCGCCGCTCGGCCGGCGACCCCCGCGACGTCTCCCGCGTCGCCGAGTTGCTGGTCAACGCCCGCCGTCCCGTCATCTACGCCGGCCAGGGCGTACTCTACTCCGAGGCCACGCCGGAGCTGGTCGAACTGGCCGAGCTGCTCAACGCGCCCACCATGACCACCACCCTGGGCAAGAGCGGCTTCCCCGAGAACCACCCGCTGGCTCTCGGCGCCGGCGGCAACACCGGCACCAAGATGGTCGGCGACTTCCTGGCCAAGAGCGACGTGGTGTTCGGCATCGGCACCAGCTTCCAGAAGACTTTGGCCTCCGCGCCCGTTCCCGTCGGCAAGACGGTCATCCAGTCCACCATCGACAAGAAGGACCTCAACGGCGAATACCCCCTGGAAGAGATAATCGTCGGCGACGCCAAGCTGGTGCTGGGTCAGCTCATCGAGGAGGTCAAGGACCGCCTGGGCGCGGACGGACGCCGGGGCGACGAGTCCGTGGCCGCCGAAATCCGCCAGGTGCGCCAGGAATGGCTAGCCGAGTGGATGCCTCGCCTGTCCAGCAACGACGCGCCCATCAGTCCCTACCGCGTGGTGTACGAACTCAACGCGCGGCTGGACAAGGCCAACAGCATCGTAACCCACGACTCCGGCAACCCGCGCGACCAGATTGTGCCCTTCTACGCCGCCACCACGCCCCGCGGCTACATCGGCTGGGGGAACTCCACCCAGCTGGGCAGCGGTCTGGGCTACGCCATGGGCGCGAAGGTGGCCTTCCCCGAAAAGACCTGCGTCAACCTGATGGGCGACGTGGCCGTGGGCATGGCCGGCACCGACTTCGAGACGGCGGCCCGCGAGCAGCTGGGCATCATCACCGTCATTGTCAACAACGGCGCCATGGGCGGCTACGAGAAGAACATTCCCATCGCCACCGAACGCTACCGCACCAAGTACGTAACCGGCGAGTACGCGGCCATGGCGACATCGCTGGGCGCCCACGCCGAGCACGTAACCGACCCCAATGAAGTCGGCCCGGCCATCGAGCGCGCCAAGGAGATTTCGGCGACGGGCCAACCCTGCGTCCTGGAAATCATCACCCGCGAAGAGCCGGTGTTTTCCCAGTACTACCGCTGATGACAAGCCTTCCATTGATATGAGGAATGAGATGAAGGAATTAACACACATCGGAATAGCGTCTTCGGCAAAAGTGCTGACCGTTCTGATGGGAATCGTGGGCCTGATTCTGGGATTGGCATATTCCGTTGGCGGAGCGTTTTACGACGTGATCGTGGGACAGGTATCTTGGGGCGGTACAGGACTTGCCTTCGCAGCGATTCCCGGAATGACCGCGATGTTCGCCGGCGGCGGGCTGGCGGTGGGCATAATCGCGCCCCTGTTTTACAATCTGTTAGTCAGATGGACTGGCGGGCTAAAGGTGGGCATTAATCCGGATTAGGCTCATTGGCAAGCCATGACCAATGCGGCGGCTTTGACAACGCACCCTGCGCCTCCTTGCTGCGAGCGGTTTAACCACCTTCCCATGCCCGACCTACCCATCATCGTCATTGGCGGCGGGCCGGCCGGGTCCTGCGTGAGCGCGCTGCTCGCCCGGCAAGGACACCCGGTCGTACTGCTGGAACGCGAACGCTTCCCCCGCGCCCACGTCGGCGAGTCGCTGCTGCCGGCCAGCATACCCATCCTGGACGGCCTGGGCGTGCTGGACGAGGTGAACCAAGCCGGCTTCACCGTCAAGGCCGGCGCCACCATGATCTGGGGCGTTGACCGGCAACCCTGGGGCTGGCATTTCAGCGAAACCAACGCCAGCAACCCCACCTCCTACCAGGTCTGGCGGCCCGAATTCGACGCCATCCTGCTCAACAACGCCCGTCGCCTCGGCGTGGACGTGCGCGAGGGCTGGCAGGCCACCGGCGTGATGTTTGACGACGACGGAACCGCCATTGCCGTCCGGTGCCGTCCCACTGACAGCTCCGGTGGCACTCGCGAGCTGCCTGCTCGCTACGTGGTGGACGCCAGCGGACAGGGCGGGCTGTTATCCCGGCAGCTGGGCCTGCGCCAGTGGGATGACTTCTTTCGCAACCTGGCCGTGTACGGCTACTACCAGGGCGGCGAACGCCTGCCCGCGCCCGACCAGGGCAACATCCTGATTGAATCCCAGCCCGACGGCTGGCTGTGGCACATCCCCCTACGCGACGGCTGGGCCAGCGTCGGCGCGGTGGTGGACGCCGAAACCGGCCAGCGCGGCATCCGCGAACTCGGCCCGCAGCGCTTCTTGGAGTCGCAGATCGCCGCCGCGCCGCAGTTGGCGGATATGCTGGCGTCGGCGCGGTTCGTGTCCGGCCCGGAGGTATTGCGGGATTGGTCCTACCGCTGCCAGTCGCTGCACGGCCCCGGCTACATCCTGGTCGGCGACGCCGGCTGCTTCATCGACCCGCTGTTTTCCTCCGGCGTACACCTGGCGCTGACCTCGGCGACCCTGGCGGCCGCCGCCGTCGCCTCCGCCCTGGAAGATCCCACCATCGCCGGCCCGGCAGGACAGGTGTACCAGCAGCTCTACTACAAGGAATACGGCCACTTCCGGGAGCTGGCCAGGCTGTTCTATTCCAGCAACCGCACCGCCGATTCCTACTTCTGGGAGGCGCGCCGCCTGCTGGACGACGACCCATCCCTGACGCCGCGCCAGTCGTTCATCCAGGCGGTGGCCGGCCAGCCGCCCCGGGGCTACGAGCGCGCCGTGCTGTCCCACGGCCACGCTCCCGCAGCGTTCGGCGCCAGCGTCGCCGCCGTGGAGTCGGAACGCCAACGCCGTCAGGAGCAGGGTTTGCCGCCGGACGTTCCCCTGCATCTGGCCGAAGGCGTGCGTCTGCAACGCCAGCCGGTGCTGGCCGATAACCGGTTCGTGTGGGGCGTCGGCCTGGTTACCGACGGCCACCCTGAAGGTCTGCCGTGCAGCGCGCTGGTGGCCCAACTGCTGACCCGCCTGAACGGCCGGCGAACCACCATCGACGCCATCGCCGACCTCTGCAACGGAATGGACGCCGCCACCATCAGGCAGGTCGAGCCCGCAGCTCGCCAGGCCCTGCAAATCCTGTACGTGGACGGGGCGATAACTACGGCTTAACCCACGTTTCCGACCACGCGCAGCAGGCTGTGCTGCTCTGGGCCGAGCCGCGTATCTCCGGCGACACAACCCCCGGCAGTGACCGGTCTCCCACTGTAATCTGCGCCTGCCGTGCCGGGAAGAAACAGCTGTACACGCCGTGGGTGCGGCCCGACGCCTCGCCGGCCGGGTTGTTAAGCATGTAGGGCGTCAGGAAATCGTGCCAGCTCAAAACGACGGTCTCCGACGACGCGGTGACGATCTCGTTGTAGGCGCTGGAAATGTCGCCCGACCTGCTGAACTCAGCGTTGATCACGGGCTGCGAAGTGTCGCCAAATTCCGGGAACAGCATGCTTTCGATCTCTTCCTGCACGTAGCGGGTCATCGCGATGTTGTCGGAATACACGCGCACCTGGTCGCCGTCCAGGTCATCGCTCTTAAGGAACAGCACGTGCCCGGCGCCGGCCGGCGTCCACAGCACGCGCCAGTGGCTGGTGCGGGTAGTCTGGGGGCCGCCCTCCTCGGGAGAGAGGCGAATGAACGAGTTTTCTCCGGTCAGGCGTATCTGGACGGGATCAACGGGGCTGGTCATAAAATCACCTCCGGTCGGTTAGAGCTTTTCCGCCGCTGCTCGCATGGTCTTCAGGTATTCGTTGCTGGCGCCCTGGATCAGCCGGCCGACGGTGTTGTGGAAGTAGCGGACGCCCAGCTCCAGGTAGTGTGGCACCAGGTTGTCGGGACAGCTGCAGCCGGCCGTGACGCCGGCCGCCGCAATCTGCTGCACGCCTTTCTCCACCAGCGCCTGGACTTCCGGATGGGTCTGCTGGCCGGGGTAGCCCATGCTCTGGGACAGGTCGCCGGCGCCGATGAAATAGACGTCCACGCCCGGCACCTTGACCAGTTCCGGTATGTTCTCGATGGCCTCCACCTCTTCCAGCATCAAGCACACCAGGGTGTTGCGGTTGGCGTCGGCCACGTAGTCCGGCGTGGCCTGGTTGAACCCGTACTCTCCCGGCCGGCCGCCGCTGAACAGTCCGCGCTCGCCATCCGGGAAGTACTTCACCGCCGACACAGCGGCCCGGGCTTCCTCGGCGGTGTTCACGTGGGGCACCTGCACGCCCCAGGCTCCCCGATCCAGGAACGGCGCGATTATCTCCGGGCGGTTGCCCACGGGCCGCACAATGGGCGCGGTGCCCGAATACTCGGCGGCGCGAATCATGTCCTCGGCCGAATCAACGGTGATGCTGCCGTGCTCGTTGTCGATGAGCACCCAGTCGTAGCCCAGGAAACCCAGCATCTCCACCACCACCGGCGAGGGAAAGGTAATCATGGAGCCGAAAACGGGCTGTCCCGCCGCCAGCTTCTGCTTCATCGTGTTTTCGCGCATCGTGCCCTACTCCTGTGGTCCATCACCAGAGTTCAATCAACAGAACTGTTCGCATCCTATTGCCCGCAGCCCGCCCCGTCAACAGCGCCTTTGCCCTTGCCAGCCTGTGCTTTGCCTACTATGATACGTAACGCCATGTCAGAACGCGAAGTACGCTACAAGCTGGGCGCAGTCCAGTTCGTCTCCGCCGAGACCTTCGGTCGTCCCGGTCGCCGCACTTTCCGCCTGGTCGCCGAGGCCGGTCGAGCCCAGTCTTTCATCTGGCTGGAGAAGGAACAGCTCCTCCAGCTTGGCCTCTTTCTGCAGCAGGCCGTCCGCCAGCTTGGCGACTCCGCTCAGTCCCGGCCCAGCGCGCCCGGCGAGGACTCGTGGATCGGCGACCCGCTGGAGCAGGACTTCCAGGCCCGCCAGATGCAGTTGCAGTACGACCAGGACGCCAACTGCTTCGTCATCCACGCCTTCGAGGGCGAGGAAGACGACCCCAACGCCGGCGCGCAGACCTCGGTCAGCTTCTGGATGACAATGACCCAATCCTCCGAGTTGGCCGACGCTGCTCTGCGCATCTGCGCCTCCGGACGGCCGCCCTGCTTCCTCTGCGGTCGGCCCATCGACCCGGAGGGGCATCAGTGCGACCGGGCCAGCAGCCACGCCATCTTTGAAACCGGCTGACCATTGCCGTCTCTGTTCCCGTGATTGCCGGCGAACCCTCCGACCTCGACCTGCTCTGCCGCGGCGAGTTTCTCAGCTGGGACCTGACGCCGGCCGGTTCCAACTACACCTTCCTCGCCGAGCTGTCCCTTGACGGACGCTCAGGCCAGGCCATCTACAAGCCCCGCAAGGGTGAAATTCCGCTGTGGGACTTTCCCAGCGGCACCTTGTACAAGCGCGAGTGCGCCGCCTACCTGCTCAGCCGCATCCTGGGGTGGGATTTCATACCCCTGACCATCATCCGCGACGGCCCTCATGGCATCGGCTCGGCACAGCTCTTCATCGACCACGACCCCAGGGAGAACTACTACACCATCTCCCGGGATAGCCTTGATGAAGCCGACGCCGACCAGCTCCGCATGATGTGCTGCTTCGACCTGGTGGCCAACAACACCGACCGCAAGGCCAACCACGTCATCCGCGGCATTGACGGCAAGCTGTGGGGCATCGACCAGGGCCTGACTTTCCACGCCGACATGAAGATACGCACCGTCATCTGGGACTTCGGCGAGGAGGAAATACCCGACCGGCTGCTGGAACCCCTGCGCCGTCTCTGCGGACAGTTGCTGTCACCCAACGGGGAAGTGGCCGAGTTCCTGTCGCTGCTGGACGATGAGGAAGCCCGCGCGCTGATGCAGCGATTGCAGTGGGTGTTGCAGGAGGGCGTCTTCCCCGGCGTTCCCGGCCTGCGCCGCCGACGGTCGCGCCGGGGCGAATGACGAATCAACTCACGCCAGCAGGCCGTAGTCGAACTCCTCCAGGTTCTCGATGATGACGTCCGCCGCCGACAGGTCCAGGTGCCGCGTCGAATCCGTCAGCGTGCATACCGTGTAGGCTCCCGACGCCGAGGCTGCCGCCAGCCCGATGGGGGAGTCCTCGATGGCCACGCACTGGCTGGCTTCCAGCCCGATGAGCCGTGCCGCCTTGATGTAAATGTCTGGCGCCGGCTTGCCGTTCTCAATGTCGTCGCCACCCAGCGCAACCGGAAAGGCGTCGGACAGGCCGATTACCTCCAGTTTCAGGTTCACCCACTCGCGCAGTGACGACGAGGCCACCGCGATGGGCAGGCCCCGCCGTTGCGCTTCAGCAATCAGGGCGCGCACGCCGGGCCGCGCCGTCAGGTCGGAGCGCAGCACTTCCTTGACCACCTCATTGTAGCCGGCCAGCAGTTGCGCCGGCGTCTGGGGTATGTCCCGCAGCTCTTTAACCCGTATCCAGGTTTCCTCAACGGTGGTGCCCAGCAGGTGGCGGTTGTTCTCCTCCTCCGTGATGGGCGCGGCGCCGCAGCGTTCCACCATCACGTTCACCGCCTTGTGAAACAGCGGTTCGCTGTCCACCAGCACCCCGTCCATGTCAAACAGAATCCCTTTGTATCCGGCCATCTCTGACGCTTCTCCTGACCCTTGATTGCCCACAACCGCGTTTATGCGCAACGATTATATCCCAAGCATTTGATCACTCGCTGAGCAGGAAGCAGGACGACGCCTTGAAGATCGCCCACAGCGGCTGCCCCGCCTCAATCCCCATCGCCTCCAGCGACGTGCCCGTGATGTGGCACCGCAATAGCGTCCCTTCACAGTCCAGCGCCACCTCGTAGCCCGGGGGACGCAGCTCCACGCCGGCCACCACGCCGGCCCACGTGTTCCGCGCCGACGACTGCGGCAGCGGCCCCGATGCCAGGATGATGTCCGACGCCCGGATGCCCACCGTAACCGCGTCCCCCACCGCGCAGCCGTCGGCCAGCGGCGTCTCCAGCGTCCGCTCTCCCGCCGCGCAGACCATGGTGCCGTCCTGGGGACGCCGGGCCGACACGCGCATATCCAGCAGGTTTTCCACGCCCACCAGCCGGGCCACTCGTCCCTGCCCGGGTTGCTCCAGCACGGCCAACGGCGGGCCTTCCGCCACCGTGCGGCCGGCGTCGATGATTTGCACCCGGTCGCCCAGGGCCAGAGCCTCCTCCCGGCTGTGGGTAACCAGGATGGCCGGCACGTCGAGCTGGGCAATGGTGTCCCGCAGCTCCGCGCCCAGCTCCCGCCGCAGCTCCATGTCCAGCGACGCAAACGGCTCGTCCAGCAGCAGCAGGTCGGGCGAAGGCGCCAACGCCCGGGCCAATGCCGTCCGCTGCTGCTGCCCGCCCGACAGCTGCCAAACGCGGCGTTCTTCCAACCCGTCCAGCCGCAGCCGCTCAATCAGCTCGGCGACGCGACGTCGGGCCGGCTCCCTTCGCCGGCGTTCCAGGCCGTAGGAGACGTTCTGCCATACCGTCAGGTGGGGAAACAGGTGATTCTGCTGCGTAACGTAGCCCACCCTCCGGCGGTGCGGAGGCAGCCACGTCGGGCCGCTGTCGCTGCTCTCGTTGCCGGCGAACACCGTCCGCCCGGCGATTTCGATGCGGCCGGATTCGGGCCGGGCCAAGCCGGCAATAGTGCGCAATGCCGTGGTCTTGCCGGCCCCCGACGGCCCGAAGAGCACCAGGATGCTGCCGGCCGGCGCCGCAAAGGACAGCTCCAGCCTGAAGTCGCCGGCACTGACCGTGAAGTGTCCGCCTGTGGCCGGCCGGCTCATGCCGTCGCCTCCTCGCGCCGACGCAGCAGAAAGCCCAGCAGGCCCAGGGCCAGCGCCGACATCAGCAGCATCAGCGCCGCCAGCGCCAGCGCCTCGCCCAGGCTGGATTCCATCGTCGTCATTATCGCCAGCGGCATGGTTTGTGTGCGTCCGGTCAGGTTGCCGGCGAACATTATCGTCGCGCCGAACTCCGACACTGCCCGGGCCCAGGCCAGCGTTGCCCCGGTCAGCAGCGACGGCCACGCCACCGGCAGCGTAACCCGCCAGAATGTGGCCCACGGCGATACTCCCAACGTCTGGGACACCTCTTCGTAGGTCGGGTCAACGCCGGCGAACCCGATGCGCGCCGCCCGGATGTAAAACGGCGCCGCCACGAAAATCTGCGCAAATATCACCGCGCCGGTGGTGAAGGGCAACGCGATGCCCACCGAGGCCAGGGCTGGCCCCAGCAGCCCGTGCCGGCCGAAAGCCATCAGCATCGCCACGCCGGCCACCACCGGCGGCAGCACGATGGGCAGCTCCACGAAGGCGTCAACCACCCTCAGCAAAGGCCAGCGTCGCCGGGCCAGCAGCAGCGCGAAGGGCGTGCCGGCCACAATCACGATGGCCAGGCTGGTTACGCTAGTGATTGCGGTGAGCCGGAGGGCCTGCAGCGTGGCCGGCCCGGTGAGACCGGCCACGATTCCCTCCTGCTGGCCGGCCCGCACCAGCAGCGCCAGGATGGGCAACCCGATGAAAAGCGTGTAGATGATCGTGGCCGCCACGCCGGCGGGAGCCAACGCGCCCAACGCCGCGCCGCCGTTGCCTCTACCCACCGCTCGCCTCCGACGCCTGGCATGGGTAAGCTGCGGTGGCCGGCGGGGCGAAGCCGTGCTCTCGCAGGATGGCCTGTCCGTTATGTCCCTGCACAAAGCCGATGAAGGCCAGCGCAGTCTCCAGCCGGCCGCCGGCCAGGGCCGCGATGGGATACTTCGCCGCCGGGTTGAACTGCTCCGGAATCTCAACGACCCGGACGGCCCCGGCGTACTGGGCCGCTTTGGCGTCGGTTTCGTACACGATGCCGGCGTCCACCTCGCCCAGGGCGACCTTCTGCGCTACGCCCCGCACGTTGGCCTCGTTGGTTACCACGTTGGACAGCGCGGCGTCGGCGAAGCCGTCGGGGAATCCCGCGTCGGCGGACAGCAGCCCCAGGGTGTCGCGAGCGTAGGCGCCGGCGGGAACTTCGGCGGCAGCCAGGGCGATGGTTACGCCGGGGGTCGCCAGATCGTGGAGAGACTGCACGGCGTCGGAGCCGGCCGGCGCGGCAACGGTCAAGCGGTTGGCCGCGAAACACTGCGGCGCGCTGCCCAGCAGCCCGGCCTCCTTCACCGCCACCATCTGCCGCCAGTCGGCGGAGGCGAACACGTCGGCGGACGCTCCGTGCTCCAGCTGAGTGCGCAGGGTCTGGCTGCCGGCGAAGTTGAAGGCAACCCGCACGCCGGGGTTGGCCGCCTCAAAAGCCGCTCCCAGCGCCCGCAAGGACTCGGCCAGCGACGCGGCGGCGAATACCGTGAGCGTTGCTTTGTCAGCATCTCCGCCGTTGCCATCCGATACTGTCCCGCAGGCGAAGACCGTGGCAGCTATCGCCAAAGCGGCGGCAAAAAGGGCAAAGGGAACCGTCATAACTCGGCAATTGTAACAAAACCCCTACCCTGCTATGATTGGACGGCAGCCGCCGCCCGGTGGCCGAACCTCTGCCCCAAGAGGAGCTATGACTTCCAAATCCGCAGCGCAAGCGGCCCCGCCGATGTATTTCGGATGGTACATCGTCGCCACCTGCTTCTTCGTGGCTTTCCTGTCCATCCCCGGCCGCCAGGGATTCGGACTCTTTGTAACCGAAATGGAGCCGACCTTCGGCTGGAACCGCGCCGATATTTCCTGGGTCGGTTCCATCGGTTTCCTCATCAACGGCGCCATGCAGCCCATCATGGGCGCGCTGTTCGACCACTACGGCCCCCGCAAGGTTTTCGGCTTCGGGCTGGTGGTGATGGGCTTGGCCATTATGAGCCTGGCCTTCATCATGGACCTGGAGTTCATGGTCAACCTGGGCTTCCTGAAGATACCCCTCGACCTGCTTTGGTTCATCGGCGTGTTCTCCATCGTGGTCAACACCTGCCTCAGCGCGGCGTCGATAACCAATATGCTGGCGCTGGTGGTCCGCTGGTTCCGGCGCAAGCGCAGCAAGGCCACCGCCCTGGCGGCCTGCGGAACCTCCATCGGCGGCCTGCTCACCATCCCCTTCGCCGCCTACCTGATGGGCGTCATCGACTCGTCGGGGATAATGCTGGGCGACGTGCAGTTGGCCGGCTGGCGCACCGTGTGGTTCCTGCTGGGTATGATTGTCGTCTTCGTGGCCGCGCCCCTGGCGGTGTTTTTCCTGCGTCCCAACCCGGAGTCCATGGCCCTGAATCCCGATGGCGACCCCGACCCGGACGGAGCGCGCGCCGGCTCGGCGCCGGCCGCCCGTTCCACCGGAGCCTACGAGGTGGACAGCTGGCGCAAGTGTTTCAAGACGCCCCCGATGTGGCAGCTGTCCGGCGCCTACGTGGTCTGCGGCATTACCACCGGGCTGCTCAGCATCCACTTCATTCCCTACGCCGAGGACGTGCTGCCCGAAACGGTGAACTTCCTGGGCGGCGCCTGGGATGAAAAGGTATTCGCCGGCCTGGTCTTCGGCATAATGACCGGCCTCAACGCCGCCGGGGTCATCATCACCGGATTCCTGGGCGACCGCCTGCGCCGCAAAAACGTGCTGGCGGTGGTGTACGCCACCCGCGGCGTGGCCTTTATGGCCCTGGTGTTCCTGCCGCTGATGGGCTACGGCATGGCCGGGCTGATTGCCTTTGCCCTGCTGTCGGGAATGTCCTGGGTGGCCAGCGTACCGCTCACGTCAACCCTGACGGCCGACGTGTACGGCTTCAAGGCCCTGGGAACCATCAGCGGGTGGGTATTCTTCTCCCACCAGATCGGTTCTTTCATCAGCATCCAGCTGACCGGCTACGCCTACCTCTGGTTCGGCAACGACTACACCTGGCCGTTCCTCATTGCCGGCCTGACGCTGATTCCCGCCAGCATCGCCGCGTTCAGCATCAACGAATATCGCTACTCGGGACGTTACAACAGCCAGTCGGCCGGCGGGCCACAATTGGCCACGGCGGGAGCCGGCCCCCGCGCGTACTGATACCGGATGATCGGCGGAGCGTTGAACGCGCTGCTGCTGGCGGTGGGCCTCCATCACGGCGAGGCCGACCCCACGCTGCTGCAGTGGATAATGACCGCGCTCAGCCACATCCTGCTGGGCACGCTGGGGTTCACCGAGCTTACCGTGGTCATCAT
Organism: Chloroflexota bacterium; assembly: GCA_009837355.1. GTDB lineage: Bacteria > Chloroflexota > Dehalococcoidia > Lucifugimonadales > UBA3495 > Bin87. The sequence continues at coordinate 11,852 of VXTR01000060.1, forward strand.
CATCGGCATCATCATCCTGGCCATGCCGGCGCTGATCGTGATTGCCTACTGGGCGAACACGCGGCGGGGACGCGGGAACAACGGGCCTACGATCGACTCAGGGTGAACGGCCCGATTCCTGCCGGGCAAGTGCTTGCCGGCGGCATTAATAAAGGGTAATATACCTGCGCTGCCATTATCGTCATTGGCCGGCCGTGCGCCGCGGGCAGGCCGAAGCGATTTTCAGTCGGCGGTGGCAGGGGAACCCCAGGGCCGCTGACAAACTGGAGGAGGTAACAAACCGTTATGTTCGACAAGAATTCGCTGGATGCGCTGTTTGAAGAGCTGAGAGACGAGTTCGAGCTGGAGACCGACTGGGAGGACATCCAACGGGACGCACACCTGGCGGTGGCCTACGCTGACGCGGGCGTCCTTGACGACCAGAAGGGTGGCTTGGACGCGCGTATCGTCGAGTACGTCGTGCGGCACAACCCGGGCTAGCCAGCCGGAAATCGCCCATTGAAACCCCGCAGGTACCAACCGGCGGGGTTTTTGCATCACAACGCCGCCGACCCGGTCGCCTCCGGGTTGGCGCAGGCTTCCATCGGCTCACCCCGCAGGCCGGCGACCAGGTTGCGGGCGGCGAGCTTCATGGTATTCAACCGCGTGGGCAGCGCGGCGCTGCCGATGTGCGGCGTGATGACCAGGTTGTCCAGCGTCAGCAGCGGGTCCTCGGGGGCGATCGGTTCCGGCGCGGTTACGTCCAGCGCAGCCCGGGCGATTTGGCGGTCGCGCAGGGCGACGTACAGCGCGGCCGGGTCCACCACCGGGCCGCGGGACACGTTGATCAGTATGCTCGACGGCTTCATCAGCTCCAGTTGCGGCGTGCTGATGAGATGGTGGGTTGCCGGCGTCAGGGGCACGCTGAGCACGACGAAATCGGCCTGGCCCAGCAGCGCGCTGAACTCTGCGTAACGCACGCCGTACTCCGCCTCCACGTCCGGGTAGCGCGTGCGGGAGTGATAGACGATGTCCATGTCGAACCCGCCGGCGCGCCGGGCGATTTCCCGGCCAATCTGCCCCATGCCGACGATGCCCAGGCAAGCCTCATGAACGTCCTGACCCAGCCAGTGGGTGGGATGGAACTGGATTTGCCAGCCGCCGGCCCGCACCCAACGCGCGCTCTCCGACGTGCGCCGGGCCGCGCCCAGCAGCAGGGCAAAGGCCAGGTCGGCGGTAGCCTTGGCCAGCACGCCGGGGGTGTAGCCCACCGGGATGCCCCGGCGAGTGGCCTCGGCCACGTCCACGTTGTCCAGCCCCACGGCCAGCTGGCTGATGACGCGCAGGTCGGGCGCGGCGTCCAGCAGGTCGGTGTCCACCCGGTCCATAATGGTGGTTAGGATGCCGTCGGCGTCGGCGGCCAGGCCGCGCAGTTCCGATACGGATGGCGGCGCTTCGTCGGGCCAGACCTCAACGTCGGCCACGGCCCGGATGATGTCCAGGGCGTCGGGCAGCAGGCTGCGGGTAACCAGGGCTTTGGGTCGCGGCATGGCACTTCACCGTCGTCAGGATGCAGGGATTGTAGTGTCCCGACGTGCCGGCGGCAATCCATTGGCGGACAAAGAAAAGCACCTCCGCATTATGGCGGAGGCGCTGAGCAGGCTCAATCCTTGGACACGCTCAGGATGAGCGTGGTTGCGGATGATTACACTTTGCGATGCAGGGTTTTGGTAAAGCCCCGGTACTCGGCAATCTCCCGGTTCACCCGCTGCCGGTCGGTCATGGCCGGGCCGGTGATGGCATCCCAGACGCGTACCAGCGTGGCGAAGATAGCAGTGTGAATCAGCGGACGCCGGGAAGCGGGAGCCTCCCACTGCTTGAGCAGCTCGGCCGGGGTTTCCGGTACGTTGGAGATGTCAACAGAGGGAGCCGGAGCAACGACCACGGCGGGCGTGGCAGTAGTTTCGGCAACCGCTGCGGTGGCTTCGTTTTCGGTTTTCTGTGCGGTAACCATTCGGTTTGCTCCTTTCGGCTGATAACGTCAGCCCGTGTTTATTTATATCTATGATACGCCCGGCATAGTATCGTGTCAACAGATATTTTTTCATAATCAATATCGTATTTTATGATGCAACGTGCAGCCGGCAGTAGCCCACTGCCCCGGTTTCCGGATTCCACCATCCAACGCATCATTCCCGCGCCGAACCTCGTCATTCCCGCGCCGGCGGGAATCCAGGGGAGGGGAGGGTTCAGGAGCGAGTGAGGCTACAGCGCCAGCTTGCCCGGGTTCATGATGCCGGCCGGGTCCAGCGCGCGCTTGATGTCCCGCAGCGCATCCCGATTGGCGCCCAGCTCCCGGCCCAGCAGGTGGTTCAGCTTGACGCCGACGCCGTGGCAGTATTCCATCACGCCGCCCATGTCCTGGGCCAGGGTCAGCACCTCGTCCACGCCGGCCGCCAGGTTCGCCCGCACGCCGGCGTCGTAACCGTCGCGGCCCACCACGGGGCCGGCGTCGTCGGGCACCACCAGCATGGAGAAGAACTCGGGCCGGCTCCACAGGCAGTATTCCACCACCCGGATTTTGCGGGCCGTCAGCAGCTCGTCCGCCCGGCGGCGGTATTCCAGCACCCGGTCGGCCGGCAGGCTCATGTGCAGATAGTCGAAGGTGCGGCCCCACTGTCGCCGCCAACGCTCGGCACGGGGGCGGCCCAAAGCCGTCTCGCGGTAGTTCAGGGCGGAGTCGTGCCGCCGCCGCCAGTATTCCCGCGTTGACTGCGGCCCGATGTCCCAGCCGCCGGCGGCGGAACAGACGGCGACGGTGCGCTGCAAGGCGGCGTCAACGCCCTCCCGGTAGCCTTCAAAGAGCAGGTGCAGCTGGATGCCCTCGTGGTCTTCCGTCAGGTCCAGCAGCGCCGGACGAATGCCCAGGGCGGCCATCTCCGCAACGGCGGCGAAACCATCGGCGAAGTCGGCGAACTCCATGGTGGCGTAGGCGTTGGCCTCCGGCTGGCGGAACACCTTGACCGTCGCCCGGGTGATGACGCCGAACACACCCTCCGAGCCGATGAACAGCCGGTTGAGGTCGGGGCCGGCGGACTGCTTGGGCACGGGCCGCGTCTCGATAACCCGGCCGTCGGGCAGCACCACTTCCAGCGCGACCACCTGGTCGCCCATGGGGCCAAAAGCGGCGGCGCGATAGCCCACGCCGTTGGTGGAGATGGCTCCGGCCACGGTGGCGATGGGCACACTGTAAGGGTCGTGCCCCGGCATCAGGCCATAGGGCTGCAAAGCGTCGTACAGCTCTTCCAGCACCATGCCGGCCTGGACCTCGGCGGAGAGCGACCCGGCGTCCACGCTGAGCAACCGGTTGAGGCGGCTTACGTCCAGGATGATGCCGCCCATCACGGGGAGAATGCCGCCCATCACGCCGGTGCCGCCGCCGTAGGGTACGACCGGGACGGCCCGCTCCTGCGCCAGCGCGACCACGCGAGACACCTCTTGCGTGTCGGCGGGCCGGACGATTGCGTCGGCCAGGCGGTCAAAGGCGGCGTCCGCGTAGTAGGCGCGGTAGGGCGTCAGCGCGTCGGCGGAGTAACGGTCGATGGCGTCGGGGTCGGTGAGGACGTGCTCCGCGCCCACGATTTCGCGCAGGCAGCCGGCCACCTGCTGCCAGTCGATGGGAGAGGCTGAACCGCGCAGTTCGGACACGATGGAGCCGGGCAGGGAATGGCGTGGCGGGCGGAAGTTGCGGCGCTCAGCCGGCGCTCTGCCGCTGCCACTGGGTGCCCTGCGGCCCGTCCTCCAGCGTTACGCCCTGCTCAGACAGGCCGTCGCGGATCTGGTCGGCCAGGGCGAACTGCCGGGCGGCCCGCAGCTCGGAGCGTACCGACACCAGCAGGTCGATGAAGGGCGCGGCGGCCAGGTCGGCGTCGTCGTCAGGACGCTGGGCGAAGGTGAGGCCCAGTACGCCGCCCAACTCGCGCAGCGTGGCCTGCCCGTCGCCAACGCTCTGGCCGGCGTCGCGGCCCCGGTTGATGTCCCTCGCCAGGTCGAACAGCGCGGCCACCGCCTGCGGAGTGTTCAGGTCGTCGTCCATGGCGTCGGCGAACCGGGAACGATGGGAAGCGGCGTCAACCTGCGGGCCGGAGCCGTTGCTCGGCGTCAGGGCGTGGCGGACTCGGTCCAGGCTGCGCTCGATGGCGGCGGCGCCTTCGTCGCTGTAGGCCAGCGGGCTGCGGTAGTGGCTGCTCAGGAAGTAGAGGCGCATGGCGTCGGGGCTGTAACGCTCCAGGGCCTCTACCACGGACACCAGGTTGCCCAGCGATTTGCTCATCTTGTCGGAGCCCAGCTGCAACAGGCCGTTGTGCATCCAGTAGCGGGCAAAAGGCCGGGCGCCGGTGTAACATTCGCTCTGGGCGATTTCGTTTTCGTGGTGCGGAAACACCAAATCCTGGCCGCCGCCGTGGATGTCCAGTTGCTCGCCCAGGTATTCCAGCGACATGGCGGTGCATTCGATGTGCCAGCCGGGTCTTCCCGGCCCCCAGGGGCTTTCCCAGGAAGGCTCGCCGGCCTTGGCGCCCTTCCACAGCACGAAGTCCATGGGGTGTTCCTTGTTCTCGTCCACCTGGATGCGCGCGCCGGCGATCATGCTGTCCAGCGTGCGGTGGCTGAGCTTGCCGTAGTCGTCCTTGCTGGTGACGCGGAAATATACGTCGCCGGCGGCCGGGTAGGCGTGGCCCCGGTCAATCAGGCCGGCGATGGCGTCGATGATCCGGGGAATCTCGCGAGTAGCCCGAGGGTATTCGGCGGCCCGCTGAATATTGAGGGCGTCCATCGTGCTGAAGTAGTCGCCGATGAACTCCTCGACCAGTTCGTCCTCCGACACGCCGCTTTCCTGGGCGCGCTGGATAATCTTGTCGTCAACGTCGGTAAAGTTCTGGACGTGGCGTACCCGATAGCCCTTGTATTCCAGGTAACGCCGCAGGGTGTCGAAGACCACGTAACTCAGGGCGTGTCCGACGTGGGTTGACGAGTACGGCGTTACCCCGCAAACGTACAATTTTACTTCGCTGGGGTCGGCGGGGACGAAATCTTCGACCTGTCCGCTCAGGGTGTTGTAGAGCTTCATAGCTGGCCGGGTGTGATGGCCCGGCTTCACGAGCGGGAGAGGAGCGCCACGGCGGTGGCGGCGATGCCTTCTTCCCTTCCGGTGAAGCCGAGGTAGTCGGTGGTGGTGGCCTTGACGCTGATTTGCGGCGGCTGGATGGACAGCGCGGCGGCGATGTTGCCGCGCATTTCCGCCACGTGGGGCGACAGCCGGGGCCGCTGCGCCAGCATTGTAGCATCAACGTTGACGATGCACCAACCGTCGCCGGCGATAACGCCCGCCGTGCGTTCCAGGAGCAGCAGGCTGCTGATGCCGGCCAGGGACGAGTCGCCCGGCGGAAAGTGCATCCCGATGTCCCCGGCGCCGGCTGCCCCCAGCAGGGCGTCAATGATGGCGTGGCTGAGCACGTCGCCGTCGCTGTGTCCGGCCAGACCCCGCGGATGGGAGATGGCTACGCCGCCCAGGATGAGGGGCCGGCCGTCGGCCAGGGCGTGGGCGTCCGCTCCCGTTCCTACCCGGTACTCAACTGTCATCTTATTCAACGGACGCGCCGGGCCTTGGTCAGTCCTCGATGTCCTTCAGCATCCGGTGAGCGGATTCCAGGTCGTTCAGCGAATCGCTGTTGGCGATGATTGGAATGTAGGCAACGGTGACGGCGAATACGAACAGCAACCCGGAGCAGATGGCGAAAGCCACGGCCCCGGCCTCCGGATTGACCACAACGGCGTCGTGGAATCTCTCCGCGTAGGTGTCCATCCCCGGCGGCAACGTCAGGTTGTACTGCGCGGCCAGCGGCATCAGAATTAGAACCAGGCTGACCATGGCAATTAGGAGCCAGAAGACCAGCCAGAACAGGAACTTGTTCCGTTCCAGGTTCACCCGAGAGCGCAAATGTTCCAGGCGGGCGGGAGCGACCTGTATGTTGAGTCCGGCGGCGTTGGCGCGCAGGAAGTTCGTATATTCCCGATATCGCTGGCGATGGGCGTTGCCGGCAGCCATTTGAACAGCCTCCGAACCAATAGCAGCACAGCTTATGAGAGCGGTACCCAGAGATTTGTCGTCGCCGGATAGTGGCAACGGCGTTGACATTATATCGCCGCCGCACGGGATGATGCCAGCCATCCGCGGGTTGGTTACGGAATTTTTCCGTCGGCCCCCGGTTGCGTATCGCCGGCCAGCCCGTCGCCGGCCAGAATCTGCCTCACTACGGCCAGGTCCTCAGGAGTGGTTACCTTCAGGTTGTCGTAGCTGCCTGGAAAAACGCGTACCGTGTGCCCGGCGGCCTCGGCCATGGCGGCGTCGTCGGTGTATTCGCCGGCGGCGGCCCGGTGAGCCTCCAACAGCATGTCGTAATCAAACACCTGGGGGGTTTGAGCGGCCCACAGGGTGGCGCGGTCGGGCGTGTCCGTGATGACGTCTCCGCGGCCCACCACCTTGATGGTGTCCTTCACCGGAACGGCGGCCACCGCCGCGCCCCACCGCCGAACGGCGTCCAGCGCGCGGGCCAGCACGTCATCGGCGATGCCGGGCCGCGCGCCATCGTGAACGGCTACCCAGCGACACCGCCCCAGGGCCGTCAGCCCGGCGTACACCGAGTCCTGGCGCCGGGCCCCGCCGGCGCAAACGGCCTGGATTTTGCCAATGCGGAGTTCTTCAACCATCCTGCGCGAGCGGTCAACGGATTGGTCGGCGACTACCAGCACGATGCGCGCCACGGCGTCGGATCGGGCCAGCCGGCGCAAGGTGTGGGCAATCAGCGGAACGCCGTGCACCTGGGCGAAGGTTTTGTCCGTTCCGCCCATGCGGGTACTGCGGCCGGCGGCGACCACTACCACGCCGAGACGGTCGTCGTTGCTGCTGGCCGAATTGCTTGCGATTGACATATTGGCTGGCGGGAGTTTTCAGGAGTCATGTAAAAAATTGCGCTAGCGTCCGCCGCTGTTGATAAGTGATAATATGTAGCCAGTTCAACACTCCGGTATTCTAACACCAGAGGTCAAGGGGGATATTATGGCTGCATTGGAATTGGCCTACCGGGCGCAAACGTACAGCTCAGGCACCCACGGCCGCGCAATCTGTAACGCTCGCACGCATCACTGGGTAGCCGACGATGGCGGCGGCGACGCGGTCTATTCCGGCGAGTTGTTCCTTTCCGGCATCACCGCCTGCGCCGTCAACATGGTGGAGCGAATCGCCGTTACGGATGACGCCCCGGTGGACTTTATGGAAGTTTCGGCGGAAGCGTACCGCGACCCGGACGCAACGCCCGGCGACCTCACCCTGTACGCCGACGTGCGCGTCCACTTCAAAATCTGGGGAGTGGACGACGACCAGGGCAACTACCTGGTGGACACCTGGAAAAAGCGTTGACCGCTGTACGGTTCGGTCGCCGTGGCGACCCCCAGCACATCGGTAACCGCTGAGTTCGTTGCCGAACCCCGCCCGAAGCACGGCGGTTAGCCAGGCCCCCGCGGGTTCATCATCGAAATCCTGCTGTCCATATTCACAGCGGGCCTCTCGGAGACGGCTGCCGGTCATCTGAAAGATTTTGCCATCGTGATGGCGATTGCCGCCGCCGGGTTGGCCTTCGCCCGGCTGGTCTGGCAGCCGCCGGTTTTGGGCTATCTGCTCGCCGGACTGCTCATCGGCCCGTTCACGCTGCCCACACCGGTCATCAGCAACCTGGACACCATCGAGCTGATGGCCGAACTGGGGCTGGTGCTGCTGCTGTTCGGCATCGGCCTGGAACTGGGCTGGCGACGCATCCGGGAAGTCGGCTTCCTGGTCCTGGTCATCGGCGTGGTTGAAATCACCACGCTGACCCTGCTGGGAGTGCTGATTGCCAACAAGATGCTGGGCATCTCCGGCCACGGCGGGCTGTACCTGGGCGGAGCAATGGCCATCAGCAGCTCGGCCATCCTGCTGAAAGGGCTACGGGACGGCGGAAACCTGCGCACCGGATGGGGACAAACTATCGTCGGCATCCTCCTGGTGGAAGACTTCGCCGCGGTAATCCTGTTGACGCTGATGGCCGGCCTCGCCACCACCGGCTCCACCGACCTGCTCGGCATCGGCTGGCTGGTGGCGAAACTGGCGATCTTCTGCATTGCGGCCCTGGCTTTCGGCACGCTGCTGGCCCCCCGGCTGATGCGGCTGCTGTCCCGGACCAGGTCAGATGAAACGCTGCTGCTGGCTTCGCTGGGCTGCTGTTTCGGGCTGGCCTTGGGCGCTGAGTTCCTCGGCCTGTCCGCGGCGGCCGGCGCGTTCATCATCGGCATGGTAATCGGCGACACCGACGCGGCCGGCCGCGTTACCCGCCTGGTCAACCCGGTGCGCGATATGTTCGGCGCGCTGTTCTTCATGTCCATCGGTATGTTGATTGACTACCGCACCCTGGACGATTTCATCCTGCCGGCGCTGGTGGTGGTAGGAGTGTTCATGGCCGGCAAAATTGTCGCCAACACCATCGGCTCCATACTGTCCGGGCGGAGTACGCGCCAGTCCGTGCAAGTGGGCCTGACGATGCCGCAGATGGGCGAGTTTTCGCTGGCCATCGGACGGGTAAGCGCGACGGACGCCGTGGTCAGCGTGGCCATCGGGCCGATCCTGGCCATCGTCGTGGCCATAACCTCCATAATAGCTCCTCTCACGTCCCGGCTGGCCACGCCCCTGTGCAACTGGGCAACCCGACGCTCTCCGCCCACGCTGGTCGAAGTCAACCTGGCAATCCAGGTGGGCATCCAAACCTTCTGGTCGGCGTTTTCCCTGCCGGGCCAAAGGGGAAGGATACTGAAGAACCTGGTGCGCCGGATGCTGATTAACGTGCTGATTATCGCCGTGATTACTGCTGTGGGGACGGTCTGCGCGTACACTCTGCCCGACCTGCTGGCGGGACTGCTGCCGGTGTCCGCCGACCTGCTGGGGTTGATAATCGGCGGCGCGTCGGTGGGGCTGATGGTGCCCGGCGCCATTGCCATCTGGCGAGAGTTGCGGACGCTGGCCCGGTTGACCGACCGATTGGCCCAGCGGGCCAGGCCCAACCGGCCGCAACGATACACTTTCCGCGCGCTGATCCAGGACGGCCTGGCGACGGCGCTGCTGCTGCTCTTGGTACTGGCGCTAACCCCGCTGATAATCCGCCTGTTTGCTCTCGGCACCCTGTCCACACCGCTGCCAATAATGATACTGGTGATTTCGGCGGTGCTCCTGGTGTTTGTGGGTTTCCACATCCACCGCGTGCTGGAGGCGACGTTCCACGACACCTTTGCGGCGTCAACGGCGGTGACGGGATTGACGACTACGACGACATCGGCGGCAGCGCCGGATGACTCGCTGGAGCCCATTGACGCCGAAACGCCCGCGCTGCATGACGGACGGCATGAGCCCGTGGGCCGGCCGGCCACCGCAACGTCGCTGCCGGCCAGGACAAGGGGCGACACGGAACTCATAGATGCCGAGGAAAGCCTGTGGCGTATGCTGGAAGAACGCGTCGCCATCCTGCGCACTCCGGACCGCCCGGAGGATGAAGGCCGGCCGGCGCCGGCCCGACCCCAGCGTACGGAAAGCGATTGAAGGTCTGGGAAAGTGCTAAAATACCGCCAGCGAACCTAACCTCCAGGGGAAAGACTGCACGATGCGTATCTGCTCATTTTTGCCCTCGGCCACCGAGATTGTTTATGAGCTGGGGCTGGAAGACTCCCTTTACGGCGTAACCCACGAATGCGACTACCCGGCGGCGGCCAGGAGCAAGCCCTGGGTAGTGCGCAGCGTTTTCGAAGGAACCAACCCCAGCAGCGGCGAAATCAGCCGCGTCATCTCCGAACGCCTGGCCGAGGGCCTGGGCATCTATCACATTGACCAGGAGATACTGGACGCGGCCAACCCCGACCTGCTGCTCACCCAGGCCATCTGCGAGGTTTGAGCGGTCTCCTCTCGGCAGGTTGCCGAGTCCACCGCCAACATGGCAAAGCAGCCTGAGGTGCTGTCCCTGGACCCTCAGTACCTGGGGGACGTGCTGGAAGACGTGCGGCGGGTTGGCCGCGCCACCGGTTCGGAGGCCGTGGCCGACCGCGTAACGTCCCGGATGCAGGAACGCATCGACGACGTAACCCAGCGGGCATCGCTGGCGGATACCCGCCCGAAAGTGCTGCACCTGGAATGGACCGACCCCTTGATGTGCGGCGGCCACTGGGTTCCCGAGATGGTCGAACTGGCCGGCGGGACCAACTGCTTCGGCGACAAGGAGATGGGGTCCTTCCCGCTGGAGTGGGACGCGGTGGTAGAGAGCCAGCCGGAGGTCATCGTGCTGATGCCCTGCGGTTTTGAGGTGCCCCGGGCCTTGCAGGACGTGCCGCTGCTGACCGAAAAGGAAGGCTGGGACAAGCTGCCGGCGGTGCAAAACAACCGGGTCTTCGCCATCGACGCCAGCAACTACACCAGCCGCTCCGGCCCGCGCCTGGTCACCGGCCTGGAGATACTTGCCGAGATGACCCACCCGGAGCTGTTCTCCGGCATGGTGCCCGAAATGGGCGCCCGCCGCATCTACGCCTAGTTCAGCCGCGGCCCCTTGAACGGCGTGTTCTGCTCCACCTGTTCGGCGACGATGCGATTGGCCTGACGCATCAAGGACAGCAGTTTTTCCAGCTGCTCCCCGGCCGTGCGCGCCTCCAGCAGGTCTTGCCGCACGTCCGGCGGCAGCGGCAGGCTGACCGCCAACGCCGTCGCCGAGGTGCGCGCCAGGTCGATGGCGCTGTCGGGAACGGACACCTCCCGGTCCCAGCCGCCGGACATGGCAGTGAGGTGGCGCTGCAACTGGATGTACTGCTCGCGGACGCCGGCCACGGCGGTTGACGATACGACGCCCTCTTCGTCCTCGATGTAGCGCACCAGCCCCACCAGGTGCGGCGTCGTCTGCACCGTTTCCAGAAGCTCGAAGCGACGCTCGCCCCGGGTCAGTATGTTGAGCCGGCCTTCCTGCAGCCGCTGCACCTGGGAGACGCGCGCCGTAGTGCCCACGGAGTGGGGCGACGCCGGCTCGCCCACCTCGTTGCCTTCCTTGATGAGCAGCACGCCGAAGGGTTCGCTGCGCCGGACGCAGTCGCCAATCATCGCCTTGTACCGCTCCTCAAAGATGTGCAGCGGCAGCGGCATCCCCGGGAACAGCACAACGTTGTTCAGTGGAAACAACGGCAGTTCAACGTAGGAACCGGGGGGAAAGTCGTCGGGATTGATGGCCATGATGCGGCAGTATAACGGGGCGACCCGGCAGCGGCAACTTTCGGGAATATGAAAGACCCCCGCTCCGACGAGAGCGGGGGCCGTAATGACGAAATAAACGCCAGCCGTCGGCTAGTGCGCATCCGGTGGGCGGTTGTGGATGGCCTTGGTGCCCTTCTTGAAGATGCAGGTGCGGATGTTGTTCTCCAACTCGGTGGGGTCTTCCACACCGGGATAGCGCTCCTTAGCCTCCGGGCTGGCCAGGTAAGCGTACATCTTCTGGAGCACGTCCTCTTCCGAGTCGCCCACGATGACGGTGCGGTCGCGGGGGTCGGAAAGGAAGTTGCTGGGTCGGGCGTAGTAGACGTCAGGCATAGTTTCCTCCTCCTTGCAAGGCTGCCGTCCGCCCAGCGGACGACCATCGCTTACGGTAGCAGATTGATACACCAAAAAGCGGCGGGTTGTCAATGGCAGTCGGGCTGCGTCACGCCGCCGTCGGCGCCGGCTGGTAGCGCACCGAGTAGCGCCGTTCCCGGATGGTGAAGGCGCTGATGGCCGCGGGAAAGAGCAGGGCGGCGGCGATGGAGAAGGTCAGAATGTAGTTGCCGGTGAAGTCCCGCAGGTAGCCGGCCAGCAGCACGCTGCTGAACCCGCCCAGCTGGTGGAACAGGAACGCCACCCCCGATATCGTCGCCAGCGACTTCAGGCCGTACACCTCGGCCGTCAGCGACGTGGTCAACGGCGCGGTGGCAATCCACGACAGGCCGGCCACCACCGAGAATATCAGCAGTCCCGCCAGCACCGGTATGCCAGGCACCACCAACGACGCCACCAAGATGACGTAGCCGCAGCCCCGGCAGAAATACACCGCCGCCAGCCAGTTCTTGCGTCCGCCGATGCGGTCGGAAATCCAGCCGGCCCCGGTGGCTCCCAACGCGTTCAGGCCGGACATCAGGCCGAATATCAGCGCCGCCGTCTGCGGCTTGATGCCCTCCTCCACGGCCATGGGCACGAAATGCACCGACAGCATGAACGTGGTGGAGCCGCAGATGAAGTAGGAAAAGCTCATCTGCCAAATTGGGAAGGACTTGAACGCCTGCCGCCAGTTTTCGGCGAACAGCGGCTGCGGCGGAGGAGTCGTAACGCCTGGCGAACCGGCCGGCCCGCTGGCCGGCTCCGGGTCGCCGTCGGGAGTCAACCCCTTGCGCGCCGGGTCGTCGTGCAGGAATATGAACGCCAGGGGTATGCCCAGCCCGAGGGTCATCAGGCCCAGCACAACCCACGACAGCCGCCAGTCAATCAGCGTGATGAGGTAGGCGGCAAAGGGCACCAGGATCAGCCCACCCAGGGACATCCCCGAGGCGTTCAGCCCGATAACCAGCCCCCGGCGCCGGCGGAACCACTTGCTCAGCATCGCGCCGGTGTTGGTCAGCGACGTGCCGCTCTGCCCCACGGCGGCCACCACGCCGAACACCGCGATGAGATACCACACGCTGCCCGTCAGCGCCATCAGCAGGGTGGACGCGCCGACGACGAAGATACCGGCTATCACCACGATGCGGACGCCCACCCGGTCGAACAGATAGCCCATAAAGGGCTGGGTTACGCCGTTGAGCAGCGCGCCCAGGGCGGCAGCCCACGACACCACCGTGCGGTTCCACTCGAACTCCGCCTCCATGGGCACGACGAAGGCGCCGAAGGTGTTGCGCGTCCCCATGGTCAGGAACGCGATGAACATACAGGTGGCGACTACGAACCACCCGTAGAACATGCCGGAACGCGCCGGATTGCTGGCCGCCATATCGTCGTGTCCTATTCCCTTGCGGTTTCTAAACGTCCTTCAGGGCCAACGCGTCCTCACCGGCGCTGTTGCCCGCCAGCCGGCCGAACACCATGCCCGCGCTCAGGCCGCTACCGCCCGGGTAGTTGTGATAGAACAGCCCGCCCACCATCTCGCCGGCCGCGTACAGGCCGGGGATGGGGTCCTGGGCGTTGGTTACCACCTGCCCCCGGTTGTTCACCTTGACGCCGCCGAAGGTGAAGGTTATGCCCGTAGTTACCGCCCAGCCGCGATAGGGAGGCGTGTCGATGGTCTCGGCCCAGTTGGTCTTGTTCACCGCCAGCCCCTCGGTGCGCCGGCCGTCCTTCACCGTGGCGTTGTAGGGAATGTCGGTACGGACAGCGGCGTTGTACTCCTCGATGGTGCGCGCCAGACCCTGCGGGTCGATGTCCAGCATCCGCGCCAGCTCCTCGATGGAGTTCGCCTCGGCGGTGGTGGCCTGCGGAATCCAGTACTCGTCGCGCAGCAGGTGCTTCACCTTGTCGTCGAAAACCTGGAAGCACAGGCCCTGGGGCTGCTCCATCAGCGCGCGCCCGTAGGTTACGTAGGTGTAGTTGCGGAAGTCCGCGCCCTCGTCCAGGAACCGCTCGCCGTTGATGTTCACCATCAGTCCGAAGGGATACGAGTGCTTCTGGAACAGCTCGGTTACCGTGCGGTCGCCAAACGTTGGCGCGTTCATGTCCCAGGCCACGGCGTGGCAGGACGACCAGTGCCCGTAGCTCTGCGCGCCCACGTCCAGCGCCATCTTGATGCCGTCGCCGGTGTTGTAGGGGATGCCGCGCACTTTCACCGTCTCCCAGCCGGGGCCCAGGTAGCGGCAGCGCATCTCGGCGTTGGCCTCGAAGCCACCGGCGGCCAAGACCACGGCGCGGGCGGCGATGTCCTCAAATCCGTCCGGCCCCTTCACCCGCAGGCCGGCGACCCGACCCGTCTGGTCCTGTATCAGCGATACGCCCTCGGTGGAGTAGCGCACTTCCACGCCCAAGTTCTGGCACACGTCGAACTGTTGGTCGGACAGGCCCTTGCCGGCACCCACTGCTTCCACTACCAGGCCGCCCCAGAAACGGAACTTGTCGCCGTCCCGGAACGCCTGCCGTCCGAAGGACAGCACGAAGCGGACGCCGTGCTCCTGCAGCCACTTCATGGTCGGATACGAATGGCTCACCAGGATTTCGGCCAGCTCCGGGTCGGACAGGCCGTGGGTAACGCGCATCATGTCGTCGTAGAACTGGTTCTCGGTGTACTGGCCCACTTCAATGGAGTTGGCCTCGGTTTCCGACATATCGGGAATCAGGCCCTTGATGTCGTCCAGGCCGTTGTAGGCAAAGCGGATGATGCCGCCGGTGAAGTAGGTGTTGCCGCCGCGGAAGTATTCGGGCGCTTTTTCAACGACCAGCACGGATTGGGTCTGCTCGCGGGCGGCGATGGCGGCGGAGAGGGCGGCGTTGCCGGCCCCCACGATGATTACGTCGTAAACGGTGTCGTTAGCAGGCACAGTGGCACCTCAAAGGCCAGCCGGCGCAGGTTCGGCCGGCAGCGGATTTGCAGCGTTGATGATACCACAGGGGCAAGCAACAACGGCGGGAGACTACAGCGGCTCCGTCCCCTCGCTCAGGATGGACAGGTATTCGTCATAAACGAACAAGCGGTTGCGACTTCGGTCGGTGAACTCTTGAGCTATGCCCATCTCAACAAGTAAGTCCATACCCGAGGATGCGCCAGGAAAGGACAGTCCAGTATGCCGTCGCACGTCAGGAAGCGAAAGGATGGGACGCAAGGTTAGCGCTTCATGCACGCGCAGCCCGGAGTTGGCGCGGCGTCCGCTTTGCTGGATACGGGAGCGGTGGTATGCAAACAGGTCTGATAATTGTTGCGATGTGGCAATCGCTCCCTCCGCCGTTTCGCGCACTCCATCCAGAAAGAAAGCCAGCCATCGCTCCCAATCTCCGGTGCGGCGTACCCAGTCCAGCATCTGGAAATATACTGACCTGCGTTGCTTGAAGTACAGGCTCAAGTACAAAACCGGCTCTTGCAATACACCGGCTTGGTAAAGCATCAGGGTAATGAGCAGTCGCCCCACGCGCCCGTTGCCGTCAAGGAACGGGTGGATGGTTTCAAACTGCAAGTGTGCGAGCCCGGCCCTCAGCAAGCTAGGCATACCGTCGTCGGTGGCGTGGATAAATTCTTCCAAGTCTCCCATGCATCCAGGCACTGTATGGGGTGGTGGAGGTACAAAGTCGGCGTCGCCGGGACGCTGCCCGCCAATCCAGTTCTGCGAGGTGCGAAATTCGCCGGGATGCAAGCGGCTCCCTCGTCCGCTGGAAAGCAGGATGCCGTGCATTTCCCGGATTAGTCGGTTAGACAGCGGAAACCCACCGCGCATCCGTTCCAGCCCGTGCTCAAGCGCCGCAACGTAGTTGGACACTTCGGTAATATCGTCAACCGGAACGCCGGGCGCTTCGTCCAGTTCGGACAGCAGCAAGTCCGCCAGCGATGACCGTGAACCTTCAATCTGCGAAGACAGAACGGCCTCTTTGCGCACGTAGGAATAGATAAAGAGGGATTTGTCCGGTATCAGCATGGCTATAGTATTCAGGCCACCCAATGCGAATGATGCCGCCTCCATAGATTGCAGCAGCCGTCCATCAAGCTCCAGTTCCGGATCTGGGGGCAACGGATCCGGGATAAAGGCGTTGACTCGTTCGTCGCCGGTTACGCACACCTCGTATCGCCCGATCGCTCCGCGTTCCATAATGACTAAACCTACCTGCCTTATTAAGCGCAACTGAATAACGGTGATGCCTATTCAGTTTTAGCGTCTAAATCTTAACACTGGTCAACGTTGCCAGTCAACACGCCGACGCTGGCGTACCCTTCCCCTACACCCCCATCAACCACCACCGCGCCTCCCCATCCCCGCCGCCGGCGACGCGCACCTCCATTCCCTCCAGCAGCCAGGCCCCGGCAATGCCTTGCGCGTCAGCCTCCACCGCCATCACGTCGGACAGCCGACCCTCCACTGCCGCGCCGCGGTTGCCAGCCGTGGCCAGCGGCAGCGCAAGTTCCAGATGCGAACGCCTGGAGGAACGCTCGGCCAGCCGCGCCTCCGCCGCAGACTGCGCCGCCGCATAATGGTCTGCGTACCGGCAGCGTACCAGCCTACCCCGTTGCAGTCCGGTGATGGTTGAAGAACCGGAGGACGTGGACTCGACCCGCGCGGCGCTGGAACTCTGCGCCCGCCAGCAGTGGTTAGCGGTCAGCTCCAGCCTTTGCAGGTAAGCCGTCGCCGCGCCGGTGTTGCGGATGCGCAGCACGTGGCCCTTGCCCAATACGCCGGATTCCGCCTCGGCCACCAGCGACACGGTAACGTTGTCCGACACGTCGGCGCCATCCCCGGCAGCATCGTCGGTAGCCGTATAATCCGTGCCGGCCACCAGCGCGGCGATGCCGTCGATAACGTCCCAGGCATCCGGCGCCGCCAGCAACCGCTGCTCACCGTTGGCCGGTATCTCCAATGCCTCGTTGAGACTCCAAACCCGCTGCCGTCCCGCATCCGATGAGCGACGGTAGCGGAAGGTAACGGCGTCTTCCAACGCGGTATCCTCGCTGCGGCGTAACACGCCGGCGTAAGCCCCGGTTCCGCCGGCGGTGTCGGCAATGGAGAACCGGGCCAGCGACGCCGGGGTTTGGTGATTGCGAATACCGGCCCGCACCGACGCCGCCTCCAGCCGCACGCGGCCCAAACCGTCGGCGTAAATTAGCCCGTGCTCTTCCCGCTGCAAGCGACGCAGCGCCCGGCCGGCCGATACGTCCCACACCGCCCGCGGGCCTCCGGTCAGCAGAACCCGCCCGTTGTCCAGCGCGTAGCCGTCGGGCGCGATGCCGGCCCAGCCCAGGATGGCGGCGGCAACTTGGCCGGAACGCATCACGCCGCCGTCCAACTTCCGGTACAGCAGGACGGATTCCAGTCGCTCCATCCCGTCAGCGGCGGTGACGCGGCAAACGCCGGCGGCGTGGTCGGGCTCAATGGCCGTGATGCGCCCGACGAACAGGCTACGGCCCACGTTGAACTCACCCCAGCGGTCGATCGCGTTGCCGAAACCCCGCCACAGGCCGTGACGACCGGATGCCGGCGCATCGGCAATCCCAACGGCGGCCAGCAACGGCTTGCGAACCGTTCCGGCAGCGTCGAGCTTGGTGGCATAGACGCGCACGCTGTCGCCGGTCTGCTCAACCTCCAATTCGTGCCAGGCTCCCGCATCCAGCGGGCTGCCGGCAGCCAGGGTGGTGATGTTTCCGCCGGATACCCGCTCCAATCGGCTGGCGTTGTTGGTGAATCGCAGGCGCAGGCAGTCGTCCTTGCCGACGCAGCGCAGCACGAATCCGCCCAGGCCGTTGCTGCCGCGCCGGAAACGGGCCGTCAGCGTCGCCAGCGGGTCGTCGGTATCCACCAGCGCCACCGAGTCCGCAGGCGGCCAAACGCCCGTCGTACCGCGGGCCGTTCCGTCGGACACCGGGAACCCGTTGCCTTCCGTAGCGATTACCTGCCATTTCACGGAACCGTTGACGACGCTGCGGTCGTGCAGGTCAACGGACGCGCCGCCGGGAGTGGCAAAGTCGTCGTGAATATAACCGGCGCGCAGCCACACCTCCCGGCCGGTTCCAACGTTGTCGCCCAGCGGCCCGTTGACATTGCCCGGCGTGTAGCGATGGTCATGGTTTCGCAGCGTGAGTTCCACTTCGGCCGGCGGCGCAAACTCCGGCACGGGCAGGCCGCAGCGTCCCCACCGCCAGCGCAGGCCCAGCACGTCGTCGGACGCGTCCACGCCGGCCGCGCCCCAGATGCCCTGACCGTCCCAATCAATGCGTGCTTGCCAGCGAATTTCTCCGCTCATTCCCACACTCCCAGCTCCACCGGCCCGTCCTGGCGAAACGTTGCCTCAAAGCGCACCGGCTCGCCGGCCCGGCTGCCAATGCGGTATGACAGACATACGAACTGGCCGGACACGCGCCGCTGCCCCCTGGCCTTGCCCGCTGGCCCGTACTGCACCGTCACCGAACGCCCCACGATGCCCGACAACACCGCGTCCGGCCCGACCTCCGGCGCGTCGTCCCACAGCCCGGACAGGGTGAACTCCTGGGCCACCTCCGGCCCGGCCAACGTGCGCGCCGCGTCGTCGTTCACGCCGGTAACGTCCCGCCCGCTCAACTCTCGTCCCAGCGGGCCGACGCGCTCCATCCAGGGCGACAGGTCTCGCAGCACGCCGTCCCCGTCCGCAACGGCCACGTAGCTGTGGCCGGCGCTGGCGTATCCGGTCATGGCTACACCCCCAGAACCGCGTTGCGGCGACGATGCGGGGCGAGCAAGGCCCGTACCGTGGGAGAGACGCCCCCAACGTCTCTCCCATCTGCTGCCGGGGAGCCCTCCGACAGCGGGAAAGGCCCGCCAAACCTCTCCCGCCACCAGACGGCGGCCTGCAGCAGGCACGCTTCCGCCACCGCCTCCGGGTAGCGGTACACCGTCAATCCGGCGCCCGCTGCGTGAGCCGCAGCGTCCGTTCCGTTGACCCCGCGCTGCACGGACAGCGTGGTTGCGCCTTCGCCGGCCGCTGCGCCGGTTACGTACAGCTGCTCGTCGCCAATGCGGACGGTGTGGCCGGCCGACAGCGGGATCGCAGCGTCGGCGCTGACCGACGCCACCGTAACCGTTCCGTCGCCGATGCCCACGGCGGAGCCGGCGGCGACCCGCATTCCGGCGTCCTCCCGCACGTCGCCGTAACCCCAAATCCCGCTGATGGCAACGCCGGCCCGGTTCAGCGGAAACCGTCGCCGTTCGCCCGATGCCAGCAGGATGCGCGTGTAGGGCCGTCCACCCGGTTCCGTCGGCGCTGCGTTCAGCGGATACAGCAGCCAGTCCGCCGACGGCCAACACTCCCACCGGCCCGAGGCATCCCGCACCCGCAGCTCGCTGACGGCAACCAGGTCGGACACCGTCAGCGTTGCCCGGCCTCGACCGTCAAACCGGCGTTCTCCGTGAACCGCCGCAAAGCGCCGGTCGCAGTAGCCGTCAATCCACCGTGAGGCCGCCTCCAATAACCCCAGCAGCCGCCCGTCGTGGGCATTGTCCGTAACGTTCAGAACCGACGGCGACTTCAGCGTATCCAAATCTGAATAAGCGTTAGACATAAACTCTCCATTATGGTAAAGCCCCTCTCCCCTTGTGGGCGGAACGTCCGCCCCTGGCGGGAGAGGGGTTGGGGTGAGCGGTGTGTCCGTCGCTACACCGTGATGTTGTACTGCAAGGCGGTGTGAGTCGCCGAAGCCCGGGCGCCCGTGCGCTCCATGAAGGCCAGGCGCATGCTGACCACCATCACGTTCTGCCGTTTCTGGATGTCCCGGGTGGTTTCAATCATCAGCTCCCGGCGGAACCCCAGCCGCCACTGGGTCCGGTTGACGGCCAGCAGGCGGCCTTTGGTGTTATTGCTGCCGTCGTCGGTTACCTTGCCGTCCGCGTCCGATTTGGCCATCTGCTCGGAGACGATGACCGGGATGCCGTCCACCTGGGCCAGCTGCCCGTTGAGCAGCGTCGCCTGGGACCCCAGCTTGTCCAGCGTGCGGAACTCGTCGATGCCCAGGGACTTGATGTAGGCCCCCACGTCGGCGACGTAGGCCAACTCCGACGGGCGCACGCCGTACTTGCCCAGCAGTCCCCGGGCCTCGTTGAACATATCCGCGCTAGGCGCGGCGGCGTGGTTGTTGGCCTGGCCGGTGTTGTCCACCAGCGGCAGATGCAGCAAGCCGTCGAAACCCACCAGCCAGTGCGCCTTGCCCGCCATGGACGCGGCAATGGTCGCGCCGTCGGCGTTGATGTTGTTGGTCGTCGTGGTGTCGGCGTTCAGCAGCACGTCGTCGATGACCTCGACGGCGTTGCGCACCAGGGTGCTACGCACCTCCGCCGCCATGGCGATAACCGCGTCTTCGTCCAGGGTCAGCGACCAGGGCACTTCCGCCACCAGTTCGTGAGCCGTCAGCGTCCGACGGGCCGTGGTGAGGGCCGTCTCGGTAACGGCGGTGTTCTCAACCCCCGGATACCAGGACACGTTGCCCAGCTGCAGCGGTATCTCAAAGGGGTTGGTGGGCATATCCACCCGCGCGAACAGCGATGCCACGTGGGTGGCCACGTTGACGTCCGCCCACAGCGCGGCGGCTTCGCCGGTGGCGACCAACTCGTCGCCGCTGCCCGCCGTCGTGCTGTCCATGGCCGCCTTCAGGTTCGCCTGCCAGTCAGCCAGCAGGCGGGGGTTCACGTCCCCAGGCTCACGCTGCTGCGCCGCCAGGACGCTGCGCACACAGGCCAAATCCAGGGCGTCCATCCCCCGGTACTTCCCGAATGGGACGCGGGGACGCTCGCCGCCGCCGTACTGCGCCAGCATCGCCTGGCGTTCGCCGGCCCGTTGCTTCTCGGTAAGTTCGTTCACCGCCCGGCCCAGCCGTTCCAGTTCCTCCTGCAACGGCGGAATATCGGCGTCCAGCCGCTGGCGGTAAAAATCCCGCACCTCGGCCACTTCGTTCTTGATGGTTTCCAGTTCCCAGCTCGAAAGCGTCATACTTTTGTGTTCTCCTTTTTCGGATTGGTTGTCATTCCCACACTCACACCGTCATTCCGGCGGAAAGCCTGTCCCATACTTGAAACGGGGCCGGAATCCACAGTTCATCAATGTCAGCTCGCGCTCTTCACCTCCTCAACTCCCGCAGCAACGACACCACCTCGGCAGCCGCTGCGCCGCCGTGCCC
This sequence comes from Chloroflexota bacterium, assembly GCA_009837355.1. Taxonomy (GTDB): domain Bacteria; phylum Chloroflexota; class Dehalococcoidia; order Lucifugimonadales; family UBA3495; genus Bin87. Next base: position 32,788 of record VXTR01000060.1, read on the forward strand.
GTCGCTCCGTAGCAGCGCCCCCTGGTTCGCCGGCACCGGCACCGCGCTGATTTCCAGCAGTTCCTGCTCCAAAAACCGGATGCCTAGGAATGCCCCGGTGCGCGCGTCACGCCGTTCCTCGAACCGCAGCGGTCGGAATCCTACCGACACTCCCTGCTGGTAGCCGCTGCGATACAGCGCCTCAACCTCCCGGGCGAACTCGGTGGGGGCGAACTCCAGGTGGGCCAGCAGGGCCCGGCCGTCGCTCCATACCGACTGGGCGCGCCCGATAGCCGGCCGGCGATAGTCGTGGGCCCACAGCACCACCGGGTTCGCACGGTATGCGTCCAGACGCCAGCCTTCCGGCGACACCACGTCCCCGTGTCGGTCCACGGCGCCCGAGGACACGACGAAAGTCAGCGGCTCCCCTGGCGACGGCACGGCTTTGCCGTCGTGGTGGTCTCCACGGCCATCCGTCGGCGGCCCCGGCGTCCACTTGCACACCTTCAGCATCAGCGCCTCCTCGCCGGTGCGATGTCGGGGCGGAGAGATGCGTCGGCAATACAAAAAGCCGGCGGAACCGACCCGGCGTCAGGTCGGTCCCACCGGCTGTTTCCAATTAGATTTATTCCAGCCTAACCCGCCGTCAGGCTTCCCGTCAACGGGCCGCTGTCATCCATTTGCAAATTGTTCAGGGGCGAATAATCATTCGCCCCTGTGCTGTTTGGTGAGTCTGTCCGGCGTCGCCTAGTCGTCGCCCACGGCTGCCGGCTCCTCGATGGGGTCCAGCTGCCACGGGAAGTTGCCCTCGAACAGGAACCCGTCCTTGTTGCCCCATTCCGACTCGGGAGATTCGTAGTAAATCTCAATCTCGTTGTCGTCGGGGTCGTAGATATAGACGCCCATGGAGATGCCGTGGTCGCCCAGCCTCTTGAACTTGACGCCGTGCTCCTTGCACCGCTGGTACAGCTCCTTGAGGTCGCGGAAGGAATTCATCTGCCAGGCCATGTGGGCCATGCCCACCCGCCGGTCTTCCGGCCCGGGGGCGTCCATCCCCAGGGGAATCAGCGCCAGCTCGTGGGACATGGTGGTGTCGGCGGACAGGAACGTCATGCCGCCGGGCCGGCCCGTCATTACCGTCAGGCCCAGGATATTGGTGTAAAAGTCCACGCTGCGCTCGATGTCGCGGACCTTGATGACCAGATGGCCCAACTGCTTGGGTGTGTAAGCCATTAGAGTGCCTCCCTGGATAGCGCGATTGGCGTATCGGATTTGCCGGCATTATAACGCACCGGGCCAATTATGTGCACGTTGGCAAATTATGGTAAAACCCCCTGTAAGATTCAGTATTGCCGGCCCGGTTCGGTTAGTATAATCTAGCAGCGCCGGCCGTTGGAGTTTTCGGGCTACTCTCAGCTGACGATGGATGCGCGGTTGCTGATGACGGAAACCATACGACATAGCACGCCCCCCGGCAGCGCGCCGCACGGCGCGGCTCCCGACAGTTTGCAGCCTCCGGTAGACTGGCCGGTCAACGGCGCCTCCAACGGCTCCGGCCTGGTGTTCAAGCCCGCCACCGAGGCCTGGGAGTTCGACGAGATTTTCCAGCTCAACTATGCCTCCTTTGTCGAAGAGGTGCCCCAGCATCCCGCCAACGACGATCACGCCCTGGTGGACCGTTTCCACACCGAGAATACCTACTTCATCTGCCGGCGCGAGCACGAACTCCTCGGCATGATTTGCGTCCGCGACCGTCGGCCCTTCTCCCTGGACCAGAAGCTCGGCCGCCTGGAAGACTACCTGCCCCAGGCCGAGGGCGCGCGCCTCTGCGAGGTGCGCCTGCTGGCGGTGCGGCCTGATTTACGTCGCTCCCGCGTCCTGCCCGGCCTGCTCACCATGATGGCCCGCTACTGCCACGAAGGCGGTTACGACTACGTGGTGATGTCGGGCCGCGTGTCCCAGCAGCGGCTCTACCAGCGCATCGGGTTCATACCCTTCGGCCCGATGGTCGGCGACGACGACGCGCCCTATCAGCCTATGTATCGGCCCGTGGGCAACGTCGCGGTGGAGTTCGCCGGCCAGTTCCACGAGGACGTTGACGCGCCATCCGGCGACCCGGTGATACTGACCCCCGGCCCGGTGGCCATGCCGGAAACCGTAGCCCAGGCCTTCCGGCGTCCGCCGCTGTCTCACCGTCTGCCCGAGTTCCGGCGGTTGATGCGCAGCTCCCGGCAGGGCTTGTGCCGACTCACCGGCGCCAATCACTGCGCGATAATGGTCGGCTCCGGCACCATGGCCAACGACGTGGTGGCCGCCCAGCTGTCGCGCCTCAACGCGCCGGGTGTCATCGTAACCGCCGGCGAGTTCGGTGAACGCCTGCTTGACCACGCCAACCGCATGGGCCTGCGCTACACCGCCGTGCAGCATCAATGGGGCGCGCCCCTGGACTACGACCGCATCGAGCAGGCGGTGGCCGAAACCTGTTCAGAAAGCGATGCCGGCGGCTGGCTGTGGACGGTGCACTGCGAAACGTCCTCCGGCGCGCTGGCCGACCTGCCCCGGCTCAAAGCCATCTGCCGGAAGCGCAACGCCCACCTAGCCCTGGACTGCATCAGCAGCATCGCCGCAACGGAGGTTGACCTGTCCGGCGTCCGGCTGGCCAGCGGAGCCAGCGGCAAGGGGCTGGCCGCCTATCCCGGCCTGGGGCTGGTATTCTGCCAGGAACGTCCCGAACCGGATCCCGCGCTGCCTCGCTACCTGGACCTGGGCCTGCACTGCGCCGGTGAAGACGACGGCGCCGTGCCTTTTACCCTGTCCTCAAACCTGCTGGCCGCGTTGGAGGCCGGCGTTGCCCGCCAGACGCCGGAACTGCTGGCCCAGGTCGAAGCGGATGGCCGCTGGCTGCGTCAACAATTGCGCGCCCTGGGTCTCACGTTGGTGGCATCCGAGGCGGAGAGTATCGGCGCGGTAACCACCATCGCGCTGGCCGAGAAGGGCATAGACTCGGAGCAGATGGGCCACGCGTTGGAATCCCTGGGCTTCTGCACGTCCTACGCCAGCGGCTACCTGCGCGAGCGCAACTGGCTGCAAATCTGCCTGCTGGGTGAAGTGAGCCGCCCCCAACTGGAGCGGCTGCTGCCCGTCCTGGCGGCGCAGCTGGATGCCCTGACCCGCGTTCAGACAGGCTAGTTCAGCAACGCCAGCACCCGATTGACGAAGTTACGCACCATCTCCGGGTCCCTTTCCAGTTCGTAGTCTTCCATGAACAGGTGGTAAAAGTTGGCGTGGAATTTCTCCGCGATGGCGAAGCCTGAGGCTATCTCACTGTCGCTTTGCTCTTCGGCCAGCCTCACTGCCGCAATTTTCAAGTCCCGGTGGCTGCCGTATTTCCAACCCCGCCGCTGGGCCACCGCAATAACGGCCTGCGACGCCGCCCCCCACAACTTCTCCGACCCCTGAGCCTCGTCGCCGGCGGCAAACTCCCGCTCGGACGCGGCCAGAAACTCCAAGGCTGCCGCCGCTCGGCGCTGCTCAGTCATCGTAGTCATAATTTACTTTACCATACCCTGGCTTGATTGACGGCGGGGGCAAGTTTCAAACCTGCCCCCGCTCGTTTCTGAACCTGTTGCTGCGCGCTATTGCTACGCGCCTTCCAGGTTCTTCATGTGGTTCATCGCGCTGCCGGCGCGGAACCACGCAATCTGCGTGTCGTTCATCGTGTGACGCAGGTTCAGCGTCTCCTCGCTGCCGTCGGCGTGCTTCAGTACGGCCTGCACCGGGCGGCCCGGCGCCAATTCGTTCAGCCCCACCAGGCTCATCCGGTCGTCGTCCAGCACCCGATCCCAGTCCGCCGGGTCCTCAAAGGTCAGCGGCAGCAGGCCCTGCTTCTTCAGGTTGGACTCGTGGATGCGGGCAAAGCTGCGGGTGATGATGGCCGCCGCGCCCAGCATCCGGGGCGACAGGGCGGCGTGCTCCCGGCTGGAACCCTCGCCGTAGTTCTCGTCGCCGATGGCCACCCAGCGGATGCCCTGGGCGCTGTAGGCCCGCGCAATCTCCGGGATGGGCATAATCTCCTCGCCGGAGAGCTGGTTCTTGCCGGTGCCGGTGTCGTCGGTGTAGGCGTTGTTGGCGCCCAGGAACATATTGTCGCTCAGGTTGTTCAGGTGCCCGCGGAACCGCAGCCAGGGGCCGGCCGGCGAGATGGAGTCGGTGGTGGTCTTGCCCTGGGTCTTCACCAGGACGGGAATGTCCTCAAAGTCATTGCCGTCCCAGGGATCCCAGGGCTGCAGCACCTGCAGGCGGTTGCTGTCGGGGTCAACGCGCACTTCCACGTCACTGCCGTCTTCCGGCGGATCCACATACAGATCGGCGCCGGGGTCAAAGCCGGTGGGGGGCACTTCCGGCGCTTCCGTCGGCGGCTGCAGCATGAACTCGTTGCCGTCGGCGTCCACCAGCGGGTCGGTCAGCGGATTGAACGACAGGCTGCCGCCCAGGCCCATGGCCACGGCCAGCTCGGGACTGGCGATGAAGTTCATGGTGCCGGCGTTGCCGTCGTTGCGGCTGGGGAAGTTGCGGTTGTACGACGTTACGATGCTGTTGTCGGTGCCCCGCGCCTCCGGCCGGTTCCACTGGCCGATGCAGGGACCGCAGGCGTTGGCCAGCACCGTCGCGCCGATTTCCTCCAGCGCCGCCTGCTGTCCGTCCCGTTCGATGGTGGCGCGCACCTGCTCGGAGCCGGGAGTAACCAGCAACCCCGAGGCTGCGGTAACGCCGCGCGCCGCCGCCTGTCGCGCCACGTCGGCGCAGCGTTCCATGTCTTCGTAGGAGGAGTTGGTGCAGCTGCCCACTAGGGCCACCGACACCCTTTCCGGGAACCCTTCCCGTTCGGTCTCGGCCTTCAGCGCCGAGATGGGCCGCGCCCGGTCCGGCGAATGCGGGCCGGTAACGTGGGGTTCCAGCGTGGACAGGTCAATCTCCACGATGCGGTCGTAGTACTGCTCCGGCTGCTGTTCAACCTCCGGGTCGGACCGCAGCAGGTGGACGTATTCCTCGGCGAGTGCCACCAGGTCGCCCCGGCCCGTGGCCCGCAGGTAAGTGGCCATCCGCTCGTCGTAGGGGAACACGTCGCCAGTGGCGCCCAGCTCGGCCCCCATGTTGCAGATGGTGCCCTTGCCGGTGGCGGAGATGGACGCCGCGCCCGGCCCGAAGTACTCGATGATGGAGTTGGTGCCGCCGGACACCGTCAGCTCCAGCGCCAGCTTGATGATGACGTCCTTGGGCGCCGTCCAGCCGCTCATCGCGCCGGTCAGCTTGACCCCGATGATTTGCGGATAGCGCACTTCCCAGGGCAGCCCGGCCATCACGTCCGCCGCGTCCGCGCCGCCCACGCCGATGGCCAGCGAACCCAGGCCGCCGCCGTTCACCGTGTGCGAGTCGGTGCCGATAATCAGCGCGCCGGGGAAGGCGTACTTTTCCAGCACCACCTGGTGGATGATGCCCGAACCGGGCTTCCAGAATCCCATGCCGTAGCGGCGGCTGGCCGATTCCAGGAACTGATAGACCTCGTTGCTCTCGTTCAGGGCGTCCTGCAGGTCGGAGGACGCGCCCACCCGCGCCTGGATCAGGTGGTCGCAGTGCACGGTGGTGGGCACGGCGACGCGGTCGCGTCCGGACTGCATGAACTGCAAAATCGCCATCTGGCCGGTAACGTCCTGGTGCGCCACCCGGTCGGGCCGCAGGTTGATGTAGCTGTCGCCGGGGCGCAGGTCGGCGTCGGCCACGTCGTCCAGGTGGGAGAGCAGCAGCTTTTCGGACATGGTCAGCGGGCGGTTCAGCCGCGCGCGCACCTGCGTCAGCTTTTCATCCATCTTGCGGTAGGTTTCCCGCACGAATTCCGGCGTGGAGTCAATGTTACTCATGTGATTCGCTCCTCCTCAGAAGGTAACTGTGCTTCCGTACTTGTCCATCAGCGCCAGGAACAGTTGGTGGCGCAACGGATTGGCCGCGGCGTTTTCAGAGCGGCGCAGGTAGATTCGATAGACCGTTTCCAGTTGATCGTCCCCCATCCAGATGCCGTAGCTGGGCATACCGTTGCCCATGGTCCGATGGGTGAACTCCAACCGGCGAATGCGGCTCAGCTGCAGGGCCACTCGGCCGTCGCCGTCCGTCGTCAGAACCGCGATACCGCCCTCAGCGTCGGGTTTTCCGCTGCCGTCCACAAACTCCAGGTTGTCCAGGGTCGCTGGTATGGACACGGTCGCGGCGGCGTTATGCACCATAACTACGGCCTCGCCCAGCCCGATAGCTGCCTTGCCCATGCCGGACCGACAATCGGACAACAGCATCCGCAGCAGGTCGATATCCGGCGGCTGCCCGGGGGTATGCAACGCGTCCAGCGGCGCAGCGCTGGCCGGCAGGTTGTCTTCGATGACCTGCGCCACGTTGTCGGGAATGGGGGCGAAGTTCACCCGTCCCCGGCGGGTTACGGTGGCTTCCCCGCAGATGGAGCCGTAAAGCAATTTCTCGCCGGACCAACGCCGCGCCACGTCGAACCTTGGCCCATAGGTGCAGCCCAGGATGCAACCCGCGGTGGTAATCTGCACCTGGCCCAGGTCATCAGCGCTGACCGCATCTTTGAATTGATGCAGGATCGCGTCGGCGTTGCGTCCCCGGTGATACCAGCGCCCGCAACCGTACTCGTCGGTGCAGACGACGATGTTCAGGTCAGGGCGTGGAGCAGGCCGGTTATCTGTCGAAGTCATTGGGCTGTGTGGTCGGCCGACTGGCGGGATGGGATAAAACGTCCGCCCGGCTGCTGAGCGCCGGGCGGAAGGATGTTGACACTGTCGCTGCGCTGCCGGCCGCTCGAACTGCCGACGCGGACGGCGCGCGTCCGGCGCGGGGCTACTTGTCGAAGTAGTCGTAGTTGATCTTGATGTACTCCTCATACATCGCCGGCACCGCTTCCTCGGCGAAGATGGCCGTCACCGGGCACACCGGCTCGCAGGCGGCGCAGTCAATGCACTCATCCGGGCTGATGAAGTACATGTCGTCTTCGTCGGTGGTGTAGATGCAATCTACCGGGCAGACGTCAACGCACGCGGCATCTTTGACGCCGACGCACGGCTCGGTGATGATATAGGTCATGGCGGCTTTCCCCTCGGTTGGCTGTGGTCTTTTGCGTGTCTTTGATGAACTTGATTCAGGGCGGCAGAGGCGATTTACAAGCCACCCCGAGCGGCGGACAGATTATAGCACGGCCCACGGTCAATGCAACCGGATTGCCGGGCATCAGACCCTGGTGAACCGCTTCTTGGTGGAAAGCGTAACGAAGGTCTGCGTCTTCTGCACTCCGTCGATGACGCCGATGCGGGTGCGCAGGAAATCCCCCAAGCTCTCGGCGGACTCCAGCGCCGTCCACACGAAAACGTCGTAGGGCCCGGTGGCCACCACCACGTAGTGCGCTTCGTCCAGGTCGGCGATGGATTCGGCCACGGAGTCGGACTTGCCGGGGCCGGTTTCCAGGCCGATCAGCGCCGTGGTTCCGTAGCCCATCTTCTCCAGGTTGGGCACGGCCACCACGTGGACAATGTCGTCCTTGATGAGACGGCGCAGCCGGCGCCGCACGGTACCCTCGCTGACCCCCACGGCCCGGGCGATTTTGGCGTTGGATGCCCGCCCGTCGGCCTGGAGGATGCCAATTATCTTGAGGTCAAGTTCGTCCATTGCTTTGGTTGACTCCGTGCGTAAATCCGCCCGACTGCCCCAGAGCATTCAGGCGAACAGTCAGGCGTAAATTGTTGACGGTTGATGATATGCTCTGCGCTGCCGATTGTCAATTATCAATGCGCCTGAATTGCCATAATTCGTTTAATCTGCGACGGATTCACCGTCAATAACCCCATTTGCGCGCATCATATACGTAAAAACGCAACCCGCTTCATCCCAGGCTCAGCGCGCTCACTCCGCCCACTATCATCACGATGGAAATTCCCTTCACCGCCAGCGCCCGCGGCGTCAGCGATTCGTCCAGCAGCTGCCACCGCACCCGCGACAGTATCGTTGACGCCACGAACACGAACAGCGGACGCGTCGCCAGCACCGCCGCCACCAGCGACGCCGGCCCCAGGCTGTAAGCGTACACCGACAGCAGGATGGACAACGCCGGCATCAGCGACTCTCCGAAGATCAGCATCGCCAGCACCGCAGGCTCCTTCACCGCGCCCGCCAATCGCCGCACGCTCTCCCGGCCGCCGGACAGGCCCACCGCGACGAAAACCACTCCCACCGTGGCCTGCTGCATTCCGAAAACCGTCAGCACGGGCAGCTCCGCGTTCAGCGCCGCCTTGGCCACCACGAAGCTGCCGGCGGCGCACAGCGCGCTCAACAGCAGTATCGCCGGCCCGTAGATGGCCGAGGAGTCGCCCAGGGTCAGCGCCGCCGTGCTGGGTACGCTGACTCCCGTGCCGGAGCCGATGCGTCCGTAGGGCCGTTCCTGGTACAGCCGCACCGAAATCAGCACCGCGCCGGCGACCACCAACGCAATGCCGCCCCACTGGCCGATGGAGATGCGCTCGCCCAGGAACAGCAGCGCCAGGATGGCCACGTAGATGGGATTGGTCTGGGCGATGGCCACGGCGCGGGATGCTTCCATCAGGCGCAGTCCGCGGAACAGCAGCACCACCGACGCGCCCATCAGCAGGCCGGCGACCACCGGCGACGTTGCCACTTGCCACGACACGCCGGCCGGCAGGCCCACCGCCAGGGTAACCGCGATGCCGTACAGCACTCCGCAGACGCCGCACCACAGGCAAAGCGGCGCCACGCCGCCCAGATGAAAGGAGAGCAGCCGCTTGTCGCAAACGCTGACAAAGCAAAACGCCAGCGAACTCCCCAGCGCAAATAACGCCCACATACGAGTTAGAGTATCAGGCTAGGCCGCTACTTCGCAAAGAGGGCCCGCTCTCAAATGCCCCGTGCCCTCCACAATTCCCACATCTCACCCGCCTTGCTGTTGTCACAAATCCATCCTTCCACGCGCACCACTACCGCCGGCCAGACATCACAAGCGGCTTGCCAACAGCAACCTCCACCCGTGCGAAGTACGCCTCATAACAGCCGCCTTGCAGGTATAACGGTAACCCACTATAGTGTAAATCCGCGACGAGATTTTCGTGGCTCCATTGCAAAACTGAGGTTTCAACACTGTGCTGCTTACATACGCTTACTGCGCCCTCGTTCATCCGGCGTCTAGTGTACGCGCTGGCGTCCAGCTCAATCAGGTGGCTGTCTCATCGTCTGGACCGCTACTTGATTTACTGATTGATGTTTTCAACCGTGCCGAGTCCGAATGCGATATCGATCTGGTCTTTAGACCGGATGCCAATCGAACACAGAATAACGAATGCCGAAATATGCTCATGTCATTCGTACGAAACCCGTCACTTCAGACTGGCCACAGCATAGCTCGGCGACTAGAATCAGTCACCCCGCCGCAAGCCGGATTGGCACTTTTATTCTTATTGCATGGCTCTGATAGTTATGGCAACCACCGGCTAGTGGTTTCACGCTTCCCTGCTGAATCTGGAATTCTTGCCCAAGAAGGTCGGTGCAAGCTTGTCTCTGGATTTTATCGAGCAAGTGTTTTTGAAGAATGCCTCTGCGTATAAAAGTGCTTTCTTCAAAACCGAGCACGTTGCTGCTGACTTTTCAGGTGGCAGCACCATGGATGGCCAAGCACGGAACACGGGCAAACCGGCCGAATATTGGGTACAGAAATTTCTCATGTCTGAACTATTAACTACTGATGTTAGCGGTACACGGTTTCTAGCTACAGCAGTAGGTGAAGCAGTCAAAACTGAAACAGACACTCAAATCAGGCAAGAACTGCTTGCAGCGTCTACCCTGATGCGAGGGTTTGATGGCATCACTCAATCTACTGAGTCGTTACTAGCGACGTTGCCGCTCACTCAGCCGGCTGTTCAAGCCATCACGAGCCGGCTTTCTAGACCCGAATCGGCGCGCGACGTGTTTAGGTTCAGTGCAACCGAGTATGATAAACACGTACGTTATCGAACGGTGGATCTAGACAACGGAGCAACCTTAACTGCGCCTAGCAATGATTTTTCAGATGTCTTCCAAGAAACGCCATTAAGCGACGATGGTCGGGTGCGGTTCACAACAGAAGGGAAAGTCTTGGATAGACGGCTCAGGAGAACGAAATGACGCGACCGCGCCAATATGAGCAACGGTACAATACGCTCCCTCCAGTCAGAGATGCGATCGAGAGTAGGCTGTTGGCGATTTGTTCTGATCTACCGCACATAGATCGGATAACTTGCAGAGTAAAAACCCCAGAAAGTTTTGCCAAGAAGGCAGACAAGCTTGATGCGGAAGGTTGGCCTATCTACGAAGCACCGCTGTCACAAATCCAAGACCAGATAGGCACTCGTATCTTGGTCCTATACCTAAGCGACATTCGCAAAATAGAAGAAGCGGTGTTACCGCATTTTCAGGAGGCAGAACATAAAGCGATCGAACCTGGTCCGGCCTCATTTGGATATTTCGGAGAACACTGGCTACTGGCCATACCCAATAACCTCATCCCTTCGATGGTGGACCCAGAGGACGTTCCGCCGTTCTTCGAATTACAGGTCAAGACATTATTTCAGCACGCTTGGTCTGAAGCAGAGCACGATCTGGGCTACAAATCCCCGCAACTCTTAACACCCTCACAGCGCCGGTTGTTCGCTTACGCATCCGCACAGGCTTGGGGAGCTGACAGAGTATTCGAGGAATTATTTGGAGAACTTGTTGTAGAAGAAAATACCGATGGGTTGACCTCTACAGCGCAGCACAAAATTCGGCAACAGTCAGGCCGGCGTCGCGGATGAGGCGGCGTAGTGTTCCCTTGGCCACCGTCCGATGATCTGGCACCGAGAGCGACGCCATTTCTCCCGGCTTGGTCATCACGATATGACTGCCCCGCTGACGGGCCACGTTCCAGCCAAAACGCTCAAAGTTGCGTACCGTTTCCCGCCCACTCAATACCGGCAGCTGGGGCATTACAGCGCTACTTCAACTTGCCGCGTCTCCACCGTCAACGGCAGACCCTGCTCGGCGCGCACTTCGATGCAGAGTGCAATGGCCTCCCGGATGTTGGTGATAGCCTCATCCTTCGTATCGCCCTGACTCACGCAGCCGGGAATCGATGGGCATTCCACAATCCAGACGCCATCCTCGTCCCGATCGATGGTAATCGTCATTTTCATCGTTCCATCCTCCTCTCTGTCTCTGCCGTTCCCCTACCCCTCAAACGGCGTCGGCATCATCCCCACCGGCACCTCAATCAGCGCAGGGGCGTCCGCGGCGATGGCTATGCGCAGCGCTTCTTCCAGCGCTTCCGGCCCTTCCGCTCGCATCCCGCGCACGCCGTAGGCCTCGGCCAGCTTCACGAAGTCGGGGTTGTGCAGTTCCGCGCCCGTTACCCGACCGTCAAAGCGATTCACCTGGTCCCGCAGCACGTTGCCGTAGGCGTTGTCGTTAAACACCACCGCGATGGCGTTGATGCCGTGCTGCACCGCCGTGGCCAGCTCCTGCGAGTTGAACAGGAACCCGCCGTCGCCGCACAACGCCACCACCGGACGGTCGGGCTGCGCCACCTTGGCCCCCAGCGCCGTGGGCCAGGCGTAGCCCAGGTTGCCCGAATAGCTGGACGTGATGAACGTCCGAGGCTCGTAGGTCGGCCAGAAGGCCCGGGCGTAGTAGCCCAGCTGCGTCATACCCGACACCAGGATGCCGTCCTCCGGCACCGCCGAGCGCACCGCCGCCAGCAGCGACTCCTGCGGCTCGGGACGCAGCGCCGAGTCCTTCCGCCTTTGGCGCAGGGCCACCACCTCGTCGGCCATGGACGGACGCGAACCCGTCTGGATGCTATCGGCCAGTTTGGCGTCAACCTGCTCCATCACCGTCCGCGCGTCGCCGGCCACGCCGTAGGTGTTGTCCCAGTTGCGGCCCAACTCTTCGGGGTCGATGTCAATCTGCACCACCCGCTGCCCGTCCAGCCAGGCGGGGAAGGCCATCCGGCTGCCCACGCCCAGGATGACGTCAAAGTTCGGCTCTGACTTGGCCACCGGGTCGTTGCGCAGCCGCAGCGCGCCCAACGCCAGCGGATGCCGGTCGTCGATAGCGCCCTTGCCCTCGGCGGTGGTGATTACCGGCGCCTGCAAACGCTCCGCCAGACGCACCAGAGCCGCCGAACCCTCCGACGCAATCACGCCGCCGCCGGCCCAGATCAGCGGACGCTGCGCTCCGGCCAGGATGCGCGCCGCCTCCGCCACCTGCTCGTCCGACGCCGCCGGACGGGGGTAACCCTCGGCCTCCAGGAGCGTAACCGTGCCCTGGTCGGCCATAGTCTCCGGCGGCATCTCGATTTCCACCGGACGGGGCCGGCCCGTGGTCAGTTGCCGGAACGCCTCGTGCACCGCCGCCGGCGCCTCCTCGGTGGTCATAATCCGCCGCACGTGCTTGGTGATGGGGCGGATGGTGTCCTGCTGGTCGTTCACCTCGTGCAGCATCCCCCGGTCCACGCCGATGAGGTCCCGCTCAATCTGCCCGCACACCACCAGCACCGGCGAGGATGCCGAGTAAGCCGTGCTCAATCCCGCCGACGCGTTCAGCAGGCCCGGCCCTGGCACCATCAGCGCCGTGCCCACGCCGCCGCTGGCCCGGGCGTAGCCGTCCGCCATGTACGTCGTCGCCTGCTCGTGGCGCGTGGTGATGAGCCGTATGCCCGGCACGTCGTTCAGCGCGTCCAGCGCGTGGTACAGCTGCACGCCGGGCAGCCCGAAAATCACCCGCACGCCCTCCAGGTACAACGAACGCATCAAAGCTTGGCCGCCGGTCATCGTGGGCATAACAACACTCTCCTGATAGATAATTCAGCATCTGAACCCGCCGCGCTCATCCGCCGGAAGGCCAAACTACCATAGCACACCACCCCCACCCTGTCATTGCGGGGTTGGTTTTACCTGGATGGGCCGAAATAACAAAAAGGGGCGGGTTTGGAACCCGCCCCAGACGTTGCCAATACGCTCTGCCGCCCTACGCCCCCGGCGGACGGTAGTTCACCGTCTTGTTCACCGCGGCGTCGATTTCCTCCGGCGTAATCAGCTGCACCGTGCTGATGCTCAACGCTCCGCCGGCCGTGATGACCAGCGATACTGCGGCGGCGGTGGTCGCGTCCGGCAGGTCGAACACCATGTACAGGTCTGCGCCGCCGAAGGCGTAGTAAAACGACTCCAGCGCCCCGCCCTGCTCCTTGGCCAGACTCTCAAAGACCTGTCGCCGCGAACTGCCGCCTTCTTTCAGCAATCCCTGCATTCCAGCGGAAGTGTAGTTCGCCTGGTATAGATACTTGGGCATGATATGCGCTCCGGTTGTTTGTGATTGCGCCGAGGCGTTTACAGGACATGGTACATCAGACGGTGGTCGCGCAGCACGTCCGCCGCGAAGTCGTTTTCCACGTCGCGCCACACCGAGTGGATGTGGTTGGCGCCGTTCTGGATGTTATCGAACTCGACGATGAAGTGTCCGCCGTGGATGCGATAGTAATGGTCGCGGCCACGGTCAAGGCCGCCGGCCCAGACCAGGCGGAAGTCGTCAATGCCGGACTCCCGGATGGCCGCCATGCGCTGCTCGGCGATGGGCGCGGGCACACCGTTGACGTACTCCGAGATGAGCGTCATCAGGATTTCCTGCTGCGTTCCGTTCATCTCGCGAGCGGCCAGGCCCTCGTCGTTGTGGACCGGCTGCTTGCTGGTGTTGTAGCCCAGGATGTCCCACGGCGCCTTGTCGTGGATGACCGCCTTGCTGCGCTGCCCGGCGTCCAGCGAGCCAATCAGCTCGATGGCCAGGTCCTCGCGCTGGCCCAGGATGCGCAAACCTTCCTTCGGACCCTTGCGAACCTCGGCGGGGTTGGCCCCCAGGAAGAAAGGCGTTACTGCGATGACCTGGTCGCCCCACACGCTGTAATGGACCGACAGGTGGTGCCCCTCGACGCGCCAGCCCCAGGGGTCGGCCCGACCCGGGTCGCCGAACACCGTCCAGTAGTAAAGCTCCGGATCCCGGGAGAAGGTAACCTGCCCCCATTCCGCTTCCAGCGGCCCCAGCACCAGCTCGTGCTCGATGATGAGATTGGCCTGCCGGTTGGTGTCGTCGGTCAGGCCGGTGGCCAGTAGCTCCAGGGCCAGCGTCCGCTGCTGCTCGTTCATATCCCGCAGCGGCAGGCCGTGGCGATTCAGCGGCGGGTAGTACCAGAAAATGCGCTCGCCGTCCAGATAGTGATAGGTGGCCTTGTCGCGCTGTGCGCTGTCCAGGCTGGCCACCCAGCGCCGGGCGGAGTCCACCATGGCCGCGGCCACCTTGGCGTGGGGATGCGTGTAACGTTCGGCTTCGGTAGTCATCGCAGATGTGCTCCTGAAAATTGCTGTGGGTTGCGGATGTCGGCAGTGTATTGGCGCGCAACGCACGGTGTCAAGAAACGCCCCACCTACCCCCGCCGCTCCAGGTTCCGTATCGCTTCCTCGATCCGACGCACCTGCTCGGCGTCTCCCGACGACAGCCGATAGCAGCGGTCCAGATACAGCTGCGCCAGCTGCACCGACGCCGCGCTCGTCTCGCTGGCCGCCGCCACCAGCGCGCTGATGCTGTACTCATCTGGCAGGTGCCGACCCAGCGCGGTCATCTCGGCGGTGATGTCCGTGATGGCTGTATTGTCGTTCCCCTCCTGGGCGAAGCGCAGCCGGCCCAACAGGCGGCCCATCTCGGCCAGACGGTCGCCCTCGCTCATAAAGCTCCACAGCACCTCGTTCACGCCCAGTCCCGCCGTGTCCTCATCGCCCGTCGTCCCGGCTGCCGGCGCGTCGGCGGAGCCGGCCAGCGGTATGGCAACGTCATCGGCCGGAGCGGCCACCGCACCGGCGCCCGCCGTATTGGCCGCCTCGTTCCAGGCGTCTGCGTATTCCTGCACCGCGCCGGCCACCGATTCCATCATCCGGGCCAGATCGTAGGAGAACATATTGCCCCCGTACACCAGGTCGTCGTTGCGCAGGTTTGCCAGCCTCACCAGCCGGTCATGGCCGCCCTCCACCAATTCCGACATCGGGGGCATGGCAAATGCGGCGAAGTTGGCCAGCGGGCCCGAGTCGCTGCTGCCCAAGTGGGCCGCCAGGAACGGCGGGACGTACTTCGTCAGGTCGGCAGTGATGGGCAGCGTCACGATGTAAGTGCCGTACACGTGGTCCGGTTCGGTATCCACCCGATAGTAAAGCAGCGCATGGCCCCGGGGACGCAGGGGATCGCCAATCTCAAACTGAATGTCCATAAGCTGAGTATAGATTAGGTCGGCGGCAATGGCAAAGCAATTCCGCCCACCCTTACTCGTCATTCCCGCGCCGGCGGGAATCCATCCCACGCCTCGCTGGTCGTCTTTAGTCCTTTTCTAAAATTGATGACATTTGCCCGTTGTGTACAAACGTTCTGCCATGCTACGGTTCTGCCACGCCGCTCCATCGGCGGCGAAATTTACACCACTGAGGTAGCAACACCATGCTCGCAACCGCTCAAACCTGCGCCGTCATCGGTCTGGACGGCCAGATTATTCAGGCCGAAACCGATATTTCGCCCGGCCTGCCCGCCTTTCACATCGTCGGCCTGCCCGACACCGCCGTCCAAGAGGCTAAGGAGCGGGTCCGCGCCGCCGTCCGCAACAGCGGTTGCGAGTTCCCCATGCGCCGCATCACCGTCAACCTGGCTCCCGCCGACCTGAAGAAAGCCGGCCCGGCCTACGACCTGCCCATCGCCGTCGGCATCCTGTTCAGCACCGGCCAGGCGCTGCCGCCCGTGGAGCCGGCCATCTTCCTCGGCGAGCTGTCCCTGGACGGCGGTCTGCGCCACACCGCCGGCATCCTGCCCATGGTCTGGGTGGCCCGCGAGCAGGGCATCCGCTCCGTATTCGTGCCGGCGGTGGACGCCGCCGAGGCCGCACTGGTGGAGGGTATGCAAGTCTATCCCGTGGCGACCCTGGCCCAGCTGCTGGCCCATCTGCACGGCGAGGCGCCCATCGAACCCTTCCCCCACAGCGGCGTCTATCTCAACGGCAACCGCAATCCGCCCGACAATACCGACCTGGCCCACATCCGCGGCCAGGATCACGCCAAGCGCGCCCTGGAAGTGGCCGCCGCCGGCTTTCACAACATCCTGTTCAGCGGGCCGCCCGGCTCCGGCAAAACCCTGCTCGCCCGCGCCCTGCCTGGCATCCTGCCCTACATGACCCCCGACGAAGCCCTGGACGTCACCAAGATTTACAGCGTCAGCGGCAACCTCCCGCCCGACAGCCCCCTCATCGCCCAGCGACCCTTCCGCGCGCCCCATTACACCATCTCCAACGCCGGACTGGTCGGCGGCGGCCGACTGGTCCGACCCGGCGAAATCACCCTCAGCCATCGCGGCGTGCTGTTCCTGGACGAACTGCCGGAGTTCGGCCACGCCGCGCTGGAATCCCTGCGGCAGCCCCTGGAAGACAAAACCGTAACCATCACCCGGGTCAGCGGCACCGTAACCTACCCGGCCAGTTTCATGCTGGTCGCCGCCATGAACCCCTGCCCCTGCGGTTACGCGTCCCATCCGCGCAAGCAGTGCGTCTGCAACCCGTCGTCCGTGGCGCGCTACCGGCGACGCATCAGCGGCCCCATGCTGGAACGCATCGACATTTTCGTGGAAGTGCCTCCGGTGGAGTACGACAGCCTGCTGGAACGCAACGGAGCCGAGCCGTCGGCAGCCGTGCGCGACCGCGTCGCCGCCGCCCGCGCCGTCCAGGAATCACGCTTCACCCAGGACGGCGAAGCCCCCTCGCTGACCAACGCCGAGATGTCCGGCTCCAAAATCTGGGACTACTGCAACTTGCAGGACGACGCCGAGACCTTGCTGCAGCGCGCCTCGCAGCAGCTCGACCTGTCCGCCCGCGCCCTGCACCGCGTGGTCAAGGTAGCCCGCACCGTGGCCGACCTCGCCGGCTCCGACCAAATCGGCCCGGCCCACCTGGCCGAAGCCCTGCAATACCGCGCCCGCGGCCTCGGCTAACGACGACTGGTCCCGCCCGTCCCTTGCCCAATCCTATGCAAATGGGTAGCATATGACCAACCGGAACCCGAAATACGACGATGCTGCCTGGGTGTCCCTTTTCAGCGTCCCGCTGCATCGCATCAGGCCGCACTTCTGGACCTTCAGCGCGTGCTTCGTCGCCACCCTCATATTCTACATCTGCGCCCACACGATAGCCGCCGATAACCCTTCCTGGCGTCAGACGCCGACACTGGTGATGGCCGACGCGGCCCGCGCTGGCGCTTTCTGGCTCTTCGCCAGCCCAATCCTGTTGGAGGTAGCCATCATGGTATTCGCCGCATTGTACAACCACGAAAAGCGCGAAGAAGGCCGACGCGAGGGCCGCGAAGAGGGTATCGCTGAGGGCCGTGAAGAGGGCATCGCCGCAACCAACGCCGCCTGGCGTGCCTGGAACGACCGCCGCCTGGCCGCCGAAGCCAACGGCGAATCCTTTACCGAGCCGCCACCCGACGTCGTCAACAACCCGCCCAGCGGAGCGTCTGACTCGGCAGCGCAAACGCCTACCTGACGGATTCGGCGAAACCGTCTATAATCCCTGCGAATCGCGGCCGGCCCGCTCCCGTCTGTATCCCACGCCGGCCACCTCAACAGGAGACGGCATCTAATGGCAGTACGAGTCCTGGACGTTCACGCTCATATCACCCCGGCCAGCGCCCTGCGCGCCATGCAGAGCGGCGACAACTGGTTCGGCATCAGCGCCCCCGCTCTCTACAACCAGCACCGCTACAACCCGCGCACCTTCTGGACGCCCGAGCAGCGCATCGCCGATATGCAGTCCCTCGGCGTGGACTTGCACGTCCTCTCCAGCAACGCCAGCCTCTACTTCTATGACCTGGACACCGACCAGACCCTGGCCATGCACCGGGAGTGCAACGACTATGTCGCCCAGCTCAGCCAGGAATATCCCGACCGTTTCGCCGGCCTGGCCCACCTGCCCATGCAGGACGTCGGCGCTGCCATCGAGGAACTTACCCGCGCCGTGGAGCAGCTCGGTCTCAAGGGTGCCATGATCGGCGACCAGGTCAACGGGCGCACCTTTGACGATCCCTACTTCAACCCCCTGTGGGCCACCGCCGAACGCCTCGGCGCCATGTTCCTCATCCACCAGGGCGGCGACACCGTGGTTTCTTCCCGTCTTGACCGCTACCATCTCCCCAACACCATCGGCAACCTGGCCGACCGCGCCGTAACCTTCGCCGCTTTCGTATTCGGCGGCGTCATGGACCGCTATCCCGATCTAAGAATCTGCCTTTGCCACGGCGGCGGCTACGCCTGCTACGGTGTCGGACGCATGGACCGCGGCTGGCAGGTTCGCCCCGAGGCCCGCGTCAACATCGACCAGCCCCCCAGCGCCTACCTCAGCCGCTTCTACTACGACTGCCTCACCCACAGCGAAGAGGGCCTGCGTATGCTCATCGACATGGTCGGCATCGACCAGGTCGTCTTCGGCACCGACTGGCCCTTCGATATGTGCGCCGACTGGCCCGTCTCCTGGCTCCTCGGCCTCGAAAGCCTCTCCCGCGACGAAAAAGACGCCATCCTCTTCGCCAACCTCGAACGCCTCCTCAACATCTAACCAATCTCCACCCCCACACACCGGAGGGAACTTCCCATGGGACTCATCGCCGACAACATCCGCCTCAAGGCCATCAACCACATCACCTACAACGTCCGCGACAAGGACATCGCCCTCAAGTGGTATCAGGAAGTGCTGGGCGTCATGCAGATTCCGAAGATGGTGGATAACGATAATCTCTACTGGCTCCAGCTGCCCAGCGGCGCCATGGTTCACATCATCGAAAACCCCGACGCCCCCTCGGCGCCTTCCCATCACACCGCCTTTGAGGTGGATGACATCTCCGCCGCCCGCGACGAGTTGCAGAACATCGGCGTGGAATGCACCGACATTCAGACCCGCCACGACGGTCAGCAAGCCTTCTACTTCCACGACCCCGACCACAATCGGCTGGAAATCTGCACCAAGTCCGGCTTCGGCGTCCTCGTCTGAGCCGCTGGACGACTCGAAAGCGAATAGGGGCGGGGTTGAACCCCGCCCCTATTCTTAGGTTCGCGACCGCGAATGCCCTACGGCCTCCCCATCGAGTACCGGTTCAGTATCCCCAGGTACGCCCGCTGCCCCTCCACCGCAATCGCCGTCCGGTCGGCCAGATACTCGGCCCACACCGATTGCGTCAACGCCGTTGCCTTGCCTGACGGCGTGTAGGGATTTGCCGGGTCCAGCCCGGCAAATCCCTGCATCCGCGCGCCAATAGACTTCGCGCTGCGCTCCAGGGCGGACGCCAACGCCAGCACTTCACGGCTGTCACGCGCCACCTTCCCCCGGTACAAGTGCAAAACCGCCAGGTCTTCAATCCGTTCCCATTTGCGTGCGGGAGGCATGATGTACGCACCTATGCGTAGGGGCGAATAATCATCCGCCCCTACTCTCGTTGAACCACGTGGTTTCTACCGGCCTTCCTTGATGAACTCGGCGACCCGCTCGCCGATGGTCATCGACGTTACGTTGGTGTTGGCGCGGATGCAGTCAGGCATCACGCTGGCGTCGGCCACCCGCAGGTTGCTTACGCCCTTCACGTGCCCGAACTGGTCCACCACCGCCATGGGGTCACTGTCCGGCCCCATCTTGCAGGTGCCGGAGATGTGCTGCGACGTGGTAACTTCACGTGCGACCCAGGCGTCCAGCGCCTCGTCGCTCTCCAACGCGTCCGCCGGCGGCTCAATGCACTCCTGGATGAGATTCTGGAACTGGGGATGGTCCGCCAACTGCATGCACAGGCGCACCGAATCCCGAAGCCGCACCCGGTCCGACTCTTCCTTCAGGTAGTTGTAGTCCAGGAAGGGCTGCTGGTAAGGGTCTGTGGACTGCAAGCGCATCTGCCCGGCGCCCGCCGCCAGCTGGATGCCCGTGCTCATGCGAATGCCCAGCGGCACCATGCGGTCGCCGCCCCGGTTGATGCGCTCCGTGGCAAAGGACTGCATGCTGATTTTCATGTCGTTGCGCAGGTCGGAACCGTCGGCGGTATAGCGCAGGCACAGCTGCGAACGCGGCGCCAGACCGTCCAGCTCAACCTCCGGCTTGGTGCGCCAGGTGCACCACACGGTGGGATGGTCCCTCAGGTTCTGGCCCACGCCCGGCGAGTCATGCACCACCGGAATCCCTATCTCCCGCAGGTGCTCCGCCGGCCCGATGCCCGACAGCATCAGGATGTGTGGCGAACCAATCGCGCCGCTGCTCAGGATTATCTCATCGCCCTCGGCAACGAAAGTCTCTCCGCCCGATTCTAATTGCACGCCGGTGGCCTTGTCGCCATCGAACAGTATCCGATGCACGTGGCAGTTGGCCTTGATGGTCAGGTTCAGGCGGTGCCGCGACTCCGACAGGTAGCCCAGGTTCGTGCTCATGCGAATGCCGTTGGGGTTGTTGAACGGCGTCGGCCCCACGCCGTAGGAATCGGGATGGTTGTGGTCCCAGGTCTCCGGGAAGCCCGCCGCCACGCAGGCCGCGTTGAAAGCGTTCTGAGCCGGCAGCCACGACTCCCGGGCGAAACGGTGCATCACGATAGGGCCTTCCCCGCCGTGAAAGTCGTCATTGCCGTAGTCTGTATCGGTCTCGATGCGTCGGAAGATGGGCAGCAGCTTGGTGTACGACCACTCGTCGTTGCCCTCGGCGGCCCAGCCGTCGTAGTCCTCCGGCACGCCCCGCAGGAATACCTGCCCGTTGATGGCGCTGGAACCGCCGGTAACCTTGCCCCGCGGCACCATGATCTCCGGCGACGTGTCCGTGCCCTTGCCCACGAACTGCCAGTTGTGGTCGCTGACCATGATGTCAATCTCGGTGTTGTAACCGAACTTGACCTCTTCCGGCAGGTGCTCGAACTCAGGGTAGTCCGGCCCGGCCTCAATCAGCAGCACGTGCTTGCTGTGGTCTTCCGTCAGCCGGCTGGCGATAATCGACCCGGCCGATCCGGCCCCGATGACGATGTAATCGTACTTCATATGGATGCGCTCCTCGCCCCGCCGGTTCCGACGCAATGCGCCCCGTCTGGCGGCATGGATTCAGCCGCCATAATATACGGGGCGCAGTAACGGCGCAAGCGCATCCCTGTCCAGGCTTTAGCCCGAAGCCGCGCCTCCCACGGTTTCGATGATGAGCCGCGTCACCGTGTAGGGGTCGCAGTTGGCGTTGGGACGCCGGTCTTCAATGTAACCCATGCCATCCCGGGCCACCTGCCACGGAATCCGAACCGACGCGCCGCGGTCGGACACGCCGTACCGGAACTCCCGGTAGGAGCAGGTCTCGTGCAACCCGGTCAGCCGCTCTTCAATCCGGTCGCCGTAGTTGGCGATGTGCAGGTCGTGGCGGGTCGACAGCGCCTCAGCGGCGGCCACGCAGGCATCGTAGTTCTCCCGCATCCGGTTGGTGGAGAAGTTCGTGTGGGCCCCGGCGCCGTTCCAGTCACCCTTCACCGGCTTGGGATCCAGCGTCGCGCTGATGCCCCGGCGCCCGTCAACCGTCTCTACGTCCTCGCCGATGCGATACAGCAGCCAGCGGGCCAGCCACAGGTGGTCGCCCACCGCCGGCGCGCCAATCGGACCAATCTGGAACTCCCACTGGGCCGGCATAACCTCGCCGTTGATGCCGGCGATTTGCAGGCCGGCGTACAGGCAGGCGTCCATGTGCTGCTCCACCACGGGCCGGCCGAAAACCTCGTCGGAACCCACGCCGCAGTAGTATCCGCCCTGGGGCGCCGGAAAACCGTTGTCCGGCCAGCCCAGCGGCTTGATGCCGTCAAAGAAGGTGTATTCCTGTTCAATGCCGAACCAGAAATCCAGACCGGCGTACTGCTCCGCGGCGGCGGCGCAGGAGGCTCGGGTGTTGGAGGGGTGCGGCGTCATGTCGGTGAGCAGAACCTCACACATCACCAGCTTGTTGTTGCCTCCCCGTATCGGGTCGGGAACCACCAGCGCCGGACTCAGCACGCAGTCCGAGTTTTCGCCAGGCGCCTGGTTGGTGCTGGAGCCATCGAACCCCCACACAGGCGGATCTTCCCCATCGGGAACGATTTTTGCCTTCGAACGGAGCTTGGCAGTAGGCTGCTGTCCGTCAATCCAAATGTACTCTGCCTTGTAACTCATTGAACAAACCTCAAAAGCCAGATTGTCATACGATTATACCCGAACTTTGTCGCCGTCGGCGTCTTGAAACAAAGATTTTACAATCCCGCCCGGCGGCTCTAGTGCATCACCAGCCCACCGTCCACGTTTATCGTCTGTCCCGTTATGTTCCGCGCCCCCGGACTGGCCAGGAACGCCGCCATCGCCGCAATGTCCTCCGGCTCGTTGGCCCGCCCGATGGGAATGTTCGACGCCCGCTGCGCCTGCAGCTCCGCTACCGATATGCCGGCATCCGCCGCCCGTTGCTCCATCGTCGTCGTGGACATTGCCGTCACCGTCGAACCGGGACAGATGGCGTTCACGTTGATGTCGTACCGCGCCAGCTGGTACGCCGCAATCAGCGTCATCGAAATCACCGCCCCCTTGCTCGCCGCGTAGGCCGCATTCGACGTGCCCCGGTAGCCCTTGCCCGCGATCGACGCGATGTTGACGATGCGCCCGCCATTGCCCTGCTCAATCATCTGCCGCGCCGTCCGCTGCATCACGAAGAACGCGCCCCGGGCGTTCACCCGGTGGATGCGGTCCCAGTCCACCTCCGTAATGTCCATGATGTCCAGGTAGCGGGTTACGCCGGCGTTATTCACCAGCACGTCCACCCGCCCCAGCGACCGCACCGTCTCGGCAATCACCCGGTCAATATCCCCGCCGTCGCCAATGTCGGCGGCGATGGCCACGCTTTCCCGCCCGGCGGCCCGCACGTCCGTCGCCGTCTCCTCCACGTTGTCGGCCATAATGTCGGTAACGGCAACGTTGGCTCCATCGGCAGCCAGCGCCAGCGCCGTAGCCCGGCCCATCCCCCTGCCGGCCCCCGTAACCAGCGCAACCTTACCTTCCAAAGACATGACGAATCTCCTCCAATTTACAGCGTCCGCAGCAGTTCCTGGTAGTTCTCCCGGCCCGTCCGCCGCAGCCGGTGGTCGTCGGTTACTTCCATGTCTCCGGCATCCTCCAGCAGCTCGATGTGGGCCACCACCTCGGTCAGCGCCGCGAAAAAGTTGCCGCCCTCCAGCTTGCGTCGCTCGAAAGTCAGACGGGTAACGTCCTCCAGCGGCTGCGGTTCCGGCCCCGCCGTTACCAGGATGCGACCCAGCCGCCGCGCGTGGAACCGAATCAGGTCGCCGGCCCGCTGCGTCGTCTGAAAATTGAACTTGTGATTGTTGTACAGCCGGTGCGCCGGCAGCACCGCCACCTCCGACCCCAGGTCGGCCACCCGCTGCAGCGAGCGCAGGTAGGTCAGCAGTCCAAAGGATTCGTCCGGGTCCTGGTAGTGCACCGGCAGGCTGTTCAGCACCGCTCCGTTGAACGCCGTTTTCATCGTCGGATGCGGGCTGATTTCCGGCAGCACGTGGTCGCCGGTAAACACCATCCCGTCCCCTGGCCCGTTTTCAATGACCGCGCAAATCTCGTCCGGCGAATGACCCGGCGCGTGCATATACGTCAACGCTCCCTGCTGCTCGCCGTGGGCGATGTGATGGCCCACCTGGTGCGTGCGCCGCGACGCCATGTAGCGGTCCCGTTCTTCCGAGTTCGACGGGCTGAATCCGTTGGCCTTCGCCGTTTCCCACATCGCCTGGTGAATGGGAGAGGACGCCATGAACTGCAGGTCGCGCGGATCAAAGGGCAGCAGCGGCTGATAGATGTCATGGGCCCACAGCTCGGCGTCCGATTGCTCGATGACCCGCGCCACGCCGCCGTCGTGGTCGGCGTGTCCGTGGGTGATGATCACCCGCTCAATGTCGCTGACTTCCAAGCCTCCCAACGCCATGCCCGACTTCAACAGGTCAAACGAGACCTCCGCCCCCGGGTCGATCAGCGTCAAGCCTTCGTTTTCAAAAATGTAAGCCCAGGTCGGCCCGGTGTGCGAATATCCCTCCTGCGGTACGGCGACGGTGTGAATCCGGCGACCCTGCCCGTCGGTCAGGCGCAGGGTCATGCCGTTGCCGGCCGAATCGCCGCTGCGGAGGACATCCACCTCCGTGAAGTAATCGGGCATCTGGACAATCCTCCTCCGAGCCAGCGTGCTGTTCAACGCAACCGCCGCGCTCCGGGCAAGCATTATACCCCGTAATCCCAGCGGCGGCGACGTGATAGAATTGCGCCCATAACCCCCGGGAGGTTCTACTATGTCCGAGATGCGCCAGGGCGCGCGGTTGCAAGGCAAGGTTGCCCTCATTAGCGGCGCGGCCAGCGGCGTCGAGGGCGAGTTGATGGGCTTCGGCGGCGCGGCGGCCCGCATGTTCTGCAGCGAAGGCGCGAAAGTCGTCCTCGGCGACATCAACACCGAAAGCGGCGAGCGCACCGCCGAGCAGATTCGCGCCGCCGGCGGCGATGCCATCTTCGTCAAGCTGGACGTTACCAGCGAGCAGGACTGGATTGACGCCGTCGCCGCCACTGTATCCGCCCACGGCAAGCTCAACGTCCTGGTCAACAACGCCGGCACCGGCGCCCGCTACACCGTTGAAGAAACCACCGAGGCCGCCTGGGACGGACAGATTGACGTTCACGCCAAGGGCACGTTCCTGGGCACCAAGTACGCCGTGCCCGAACTGCTCAAAGCCGGCGGCGGTTCCATCGTCAACATCTCCTCAATCTACGGCCTGGTGGGCAGCCCCACCTCTACCGCTTATCACGCCGCCAAGGGCGCAATCCGCCTGTTCACCAAGTCCGCCGCCATCCAGTACGCCGGCGACAACATCCGCATCAACTCTATCCACCCCGGCTACTGCCGCACGCCGCTCACCGACCGCAGTTACGAGGACGAAAGGCATTTCTCCTGGATTAACGAGCGGATTCCCATCGGGCGCGTGGGCAACGCCGACGACATCGCCTACGGCATCGTCTTCCTGGCCTCCGACGAGTCCTCCTATATGACCGGCTCGGAGCTGGTCATCGACGGCGGCACCACCGCCCAGTAGCGCATAGAGCCGGGCGGGAGCGAATCATGGCCGCGACCAAAGAGCGGGTGCTGTTCAAAGAGCACGGTGCCCTGGTTACCTACGAGCGGTTCGTTGAGCCCCAGGGCAAGGAATACCGCATCGAGGACATCCTCTCCGTCGAATTGGAAATCGTCGAAGAGGAATCCGACCGGCAGCCCATCCGCTGGTGGCGCACCGTGGGCGGCGGCGCCGTAATCGGCTTCGCCGTTGCCGCCGTGGGCGGATTCGCCGGCGCCTGGCTCACCATGGGCATCTTCATAGTGCTGGCCGCCGCCGCCGTAACCTGGTGGAGCAACCGCATCCGCTCCAACAAGTTCAAGGTCTATCACGTCATCGTAACCCTGCCCACCAACCGGCAGGACCGCCAGGAGCACCGCATCGTCTCCTCCACCAGCCGCTTCTTCAGCGAACGCCTCAAGGTCGCCCTCGAACGCGCCATCATTGAACGCCCCGCGCGCTACGAAAACCGCTAGTCCGATACGTCAATCACCACCTTGCCCACCGTGGCCGCCCGCACCGCCTCGTGCGCCCCGGCGGTGTCTTCCAACGGGAAGTGCGGCCCGTCCATGCCCGCCAGTTCACCCGACGCCAGCCAGCGGTTGGTGTCTTCCACGCCGGCGCTCTTCGCCTCCTCCGGCATATCGTACACCAGCACGTGCCGCACGTTGACGTTGCTCACCGGGAACTGGAAGGCCGGCGCCGGCCCGTCGCCGGCCGCGTAGATGGCAATGCTGCCGCCCCGCTTGATTATCCGCTGGCTGACGCCAAAGTTGCCCGAATAGTCCACCTCCACGATGAGGTCAACACCCTCGCCGTTAGTCAGCTCCAGGATGCGCTCCGCCGTATCCTCGGTGCGGTAATTCACCGTGTGGTGCGCTCCCGCCTGCCGCGCGATTTCGGCCTTGGCGTCCCCGCTCACCGTGCTGATGATGTTGGCCGCGCCACCAAGCCGGGCCATCTGCAATGCCATGTTGCCCACCGCGCCCGCTCCGCCGGGCACCAGCACCGTCTTGCCGCTCACCGACCCGTCGGCAAACACGCAGCGATGCGCCGTCAACGCCGGCACCCCCAGCCCTGCCGCCAGCCCGAAGTCCACGTTGTCCGGCAGCGGCACGGCGCGGATGGACGGCTGCACCGTGTACTCAGCGGCAGTCCCAAAGGGCCGCCCAAACTGCGACTGATACAGCCAGACCCGCTCCCCGATGCGGCTTTCCGGCACGCCCTCGCCCACCCGGTCGATAATGCCCGCGCCGTCCTGATTGGGAATCACCCGCGGAAAACTCGTCCCGGGGCCGGCAACCTGCCGCCGTTTCCAGTCCGACGGGTTCACGCCCGAGGTAACCACGCGGACGCGTACCTCGCCCGGCCCCGGCTCCGGGTCGGGCATTTCGCCCACCTGCAAAACCGAAGCGTCCCCATTTTGTTCATACCAGACTGCGCGCATTAACAACACTCCCAATGCAAACTTTCACTCATTCCCGCTTGTCTTTCGCCCTGCTCCGCCGCGCACCGGCCAGCGCCAGCAACCCGGCCGGCCCGGCCAGCAGCGCCAACGACGCCAGCTCCGCTGAAACTGGTCCGGACGACGCCGGCGCGGCTCCACAACCGCCGCCCGACGCCGACGGCGCAGATGCTGCTGCAGTCGGCGTCGGCGCCGGCGTGTAGGTGGGCGCGGGTTCCGCGGTTGGCGTCGGCGGCGCTGCCGTCGCCGTCCCTCCCGCTGACTGAACCACCGCCGACCCCGCCGGCTCTGAGGCTGAAGTCGGCGTCGGCCGGCGCGTGGGCAGTACCTGCAGCGGCGGCAATGCCGGCGTCGCCATCTCCCGGTACGCCAGCCCTACGCTCTCCCGCCACTCATTATCCAGCTCGTCTATCGTCAGGCCGTAGGCCGCCGCCAGCGCCTTTTCAAGGTTGTGGGTCTCGCGCAGATTTGCAAACAGCTCTGCCATCGGCTCCGGGCCATAGGTACCCAGCATATGGCTGACTACCGAGTGGCCCTGGCCATAGTTGCGCAGCGTCTCCCGCGGCGTTCCGGCAAAAGTGCGCAGCCCGGTCAGCGGCGGAACCTGGTCGTTGTGTATCGCGTTGCCGATATAGCGTTCGTACTCGTTGTTGGGTTCCCGCTCCGAATACACCGCCAGTCCTTCGTTCAGCCACTTGTGCACCTGCAGGTAAGCGCTGCCGGCGGCGTCGGCCACCAGCAAATGGGTGAACTCATGGGCCGTGGTGGTCAGCACGCTGTTCAGCGAACCGTCAACCAGCAGCGTGCGCTCGTTGCTGAAGGCTTGGCCCACGGTGCGCAGTTGGGTCGCCGCCACCCGCGACGATGGTCTCAGCGCCTCCCGCATATGCCGGTAGTCCGAATAAACCACAACGCTCATCGGCTCGGTCAGTTCAACTCCCAGGATCGGGCCCATGTACTCGTAAGTATTGACCGCCGCTGCCAGCACGGCCTCGGCCCGCGCCTCGGCAAGGTCGTCGTAGCTGTAGTAGTACACGTCAATCAGGCCCGACGATTTCAGGTGCCAGTCCAGACCGGTGTTGAGATAGACGAAAGTCTTCGGTTCGGTCTCCAGATTGCTGCCGTCGGCGGTGCGGATGTCGTAGTAGTATTCCAGCCGCGTGCCGGTGGGAATGTACTCGTTGGCCGTCTTGCTCCTGAAGTGCGCGGTTCCGGAAATATGACCCCCCGGCTCGAACTCCACCGTCCGGTAGGTCGTGCGCGTGGATTGCCCCAGCTTACGCACGTACACCCGGATTTCCTCCACCTGGCTGGCGCTGGCCACGTCAATACGGAACAACAGGCCATCGGGAAACAGATTTTCAACCTCTTCCCCGACGACCGTGATGCTATCCTGCGCCGCCGCGTCTCGTGGCAGCGCCAGCGGCAGGGCGCCTATGACGGCGATAAGAGCGATTAGAGCGGCAATGATGAGGCTCGGCTTTTTCACTTTAAACGTTCCTGAGGCGGTTTCTTGTATTTCAATACGCTCAGCGGCTGACAGAGGATTTTACCATCCGGCGCTGACCGCACGCGCATCCTTGACCGCCGATGCGCCCCGCCCTACAATCCTAACGTCCCTGCGCCCGCTCGTGCACCATAGCAGAGCGCGCATCTCTGCCCATTAACCCAAAAACTCCGGTGGCGAAACCTATGCCCATCAAAGTCGGCCGCGTGCCCTACCTGGAAGCCGAACCTTTCTACTTCGACATGGAACGCCGCGGCTTCGAGCTGCGCGATACCAATCCCCGGCAGCTGGGCGACGCCCTGGCCAGCGGCGAACTGGACGCCGGCCCGGCACATCTCTCCGACGTATTCCGCCTGGAAGACCGCTTCGAGCCGGTCAGCGGTTTCTGCTTTTCCACCCAGAACCGCGCCATGAGCGCTTGCCTCTATTCGCAGCTTCCCATGGCCGAGCTGGGCGGCGTCACCATCGGCGTGTCCGACGAAGACGTAACGGCGGTCAAGCTCGTGGAAGTGCTGCTCCGTCGCAAGTACGGCGTCGCGCCCGGCCAGTTCGCCGTCCGGCCCGGCGACGTGATACGCCCCGACGAAACCTTCGACGCCTTCCTCCTCATCGGCAACCGCGCCCTGCGCCGGCGCCGCGGCGTCCGCGGATTCGCCCACCGTTTCGACCTAGGAGAGGAATGGACGCAATGGACCAACCTCCCCTTCGTCTTCAGCCGCTGGGTAGTCCGCAAAGACCTGGACGACCGCACCAAGGCGGTGCTGGAAGACGCCCTCTACGTCGGCCTGGAAGAGGGCGTGGACGGCCTCTATCACCTCAACGAACCCCGGGACGAGCTGCTCATGCTGCCCCGCGACGTGGTGGAATACGTGCAGGGCATCCGCTACTACGTGGGCCGCTCGGAACAACAGGCCATCGCCCGCTTCCGCGAGTACCTCGCAGATTTGGGCGGCTAATTACCCCTCCGTTATTCCCGCCCTCCACTCGTCATTCCCGCGAAGGCGGGAATCCAGGATAACTACTGCTGCGGTGAATGATGATGAAAGTAACCGACCGCAGCAGCGCAACCACCGGCCGGCCCGCGTTCATCTGCGACTACTCGCCACCCCGTTCCGGCCGGCCGGAGCATACGCCCGAACCACCCGCAGAAGCCGACTTCGTATCCGCAGCCTACAATCCGGGCCGCGCCGTGCGGGTCAACTCCGTCGCCATGGCCGCCGCCCTGCGCCACCGTTACGCCGCCAACCCGATTTTCACCCTGGCCACCCGTGACATGAACCGCCTGGCCCTGGAATCCCTGCTCCTGGGCGCCCAGGCCCTGGAACTGGAAAACGTCATCGTCGTGGCCGGCGACCCCTTCGGCTCGCAGGACGCCGCCGCCACCGTCAACGACTACCGCGCCACGGAACTCATCGCCGCCATCGCCCGGCTCAACTCCGGCATCGACTACCGGGGACGCGGCCTGCGCGCCCCCACCGACTTCTGCATCGGCGCCACCGTAGATTTGGGCCGTGGGTTGGAGGAAGAGGCCCAGCTAGCGGTACGCAAAGTGCAGGCCGGCGCGCACTTCCTCATCACGCAGCCCGTGTACGACCCCGCGGCAGTGCGCCGATTCAACGATGCCTGCGGCGGTCTCACCGTTCCCGTCTTCTACGGCGTCGGACTGATGGAACCCGACGGCGTTTCCTTCGCCGCCGTGCCCGATTGGGCTGACGACGCCCTGGCCGCCGGCCGCTCCGGCGTGGACATCGCCCTGGAAGTGTGGACCAACCTGCAGGCCGCCGGCGCTACCGACTGCTACCTCGTACCCCCAATCCGCCGCAACGGAGCGCGCAACTACCAGGCCGCCCGCGAATTTCTACAACGGGCGGCCAACGGATAATCGGCGTAGGAAAACGCCCCTACGGCCCCCACGGCGGCGCGGCGGCCACGTCCCCGTCGCTTACAATGTCCACCACCGCCGGACGGTTCGCGCTCACCGCCTGGTCCAGCGCCGAGTTGATCTGGTTCGGGTCCGTAACCCGTATCCCCAGCGCGCCCATCGATTCCGCAATCTGCGCGAAGTCGGTGTCGTTGAACCGCCACAACTCCCCGGAGTTCCCTCCCTCGCGACCCTCGTAGGCCGCCTCGTCGCCCCGCCGGTCCTGGTTCAGCCCGCCGTTGTTGTGCACCACGATCACCGCGTTGATGCCGTAGCGCACCGCCGTCTCCAGCTCGCCGATGTGGTACCACATCCCACCGTCGCCGGTCCAGCACACCACCGGACGGTCTGGTACGCCGCACTTGGCCCCCAGCGCCGCCGGCAGACCCCAGCCCAGCGAACCGGCGGCCCGTAGATACGACTGCCCCGGATGGTGCAGCTCAACCATGCTCCCCGTCCAGATGCCGGCGTGCCCCGTGTCCGCCACCAGCACCCCGTCCGACGGCAGAAAGTCCGTCAACTCCTGGCACAGCCGCTCCGGGCGAATCGGCACGGCGCCCGAGTTCAGCACGTCGTGATGCTCGTCCCGCCAGTTCTCCACGTGTTCCTGCGCCTGCGACACCCAGCCGGCGTTGCCCCCGGTGGGTTCCAGCACGTCAATCAGCCGCTCCAGCGTCCGCTTGGCATCGCCCAGCAGCCCATACGCGCCCGGATACGACCGTCCCAGCTCGCTGGCGTCAATGTCAATCTGCACCGTCGGCGTGCCCACGGCCGGCAGCCGCCAGTCCAGCGTAACCTGGCTCCCGGTGTGGCTCCCGATGAACAGCACCAGGTCGGCCTCGGAAACCACCCGGTTGGCCGACCAGCGCGAGTAGCTGCCCACCACGCCCACGGACAGCGGGTGATTTTCAGGGATGCAGCCCTTGGCGTTCAGCGCCGTCGCCACCGGAATGTTCAGCATCTCCGCCAGCCGCACTACCTCCGCCTCCGCGCCCGATGCCGTTACGCCGCCGCCGGCCACGATCACCGGACGCTCCGCCTGCGACAGTATCCGCGCCGCCTCGCGCACTCGCTCCGGTTCCGGCTCCGGACGGAACGCCGGCCGCTCCGTGAACGGCTCCTCAACGATAACGTCGATGTCCAACTCGCCGTCCGTGATAACGTCGCCGGAAATACCCGAAAAGTCCAGGTGCGCCGGCAGCGTCTGCCCGGTGGTAACCTCACGGAACGCCTGCCGCAGCAGATGCGGCAATTGCTCCACCGTCTCCACCTCGGCGCTGTACTTGGTAACCGACGCGAACGGCTTGGAGTGCTCAATCTCCTGGTACGAGTTGCGATGCCGGTGCATCGGCGGCCGATGCCCCGTGATGGCAATGACCGGCGAAACCCCCAGATAGGCGTCCTGCAATCCGGCGGCCAGGTTGGCCGCGCCCACCGATTGGGCAAAGCACAGCCCCGGCTTGCCGGTAACCCGCGCGTAGGCGTCGGCCATGTACGCCGCCGACTTCTCCCCGTGCGATATGACCCGCTTGATGCCCACGTCCTCCATCTCGACGAGTGCGCGGCGGATGATGGCGGGAACAAAGAAAACGTGGGTTACCCCGTACTCCCGCAGCGTTTCCGCGAGAAACCGGGCGCCGGTCATTCTGGGCATAAGTAGCCTCCCTGATTGTATGCTGTACTGTCTGGACTGCGCCGGTCAGACCCCCCGTTCCTCAAACACTTCCTTGGCCACCCGCACCGCGTTGGCCGCCACCGGCCAGCCGGCGTAAAACGCCATGTGCGTAATGACCTCCGAGATTTCGTCCCGGGTAACGCCGTTGTCCAGCGCCCGCCCGATGTGTCCCCGCAATTGGTCGGTGCGGTAAAGGGCGGTGAGCGTCGCCACGGTGATGAGGCTGCGGTCGCGCTTGGACAGTTCGGGCCGTTCCCAAACGTCGCCGAACAGAACATCCGCCGACAGTTCGGCCAGCTTCGGGGATACTTCCTGCATCACGGTGCGGGCTGCGGGCTGCGTCATAACGCCTCCTGAGGTGTGCTGTGCCTGGATACCAACAATACGGCGGACAACATAACCAACCGCCGCCGCCCGGCAGTATAGTACGTAACCCCCCCAATGGGTAGGGGCCACTACAGCGGCAGCCGCACCGCCACGCCCAGCACTGATGCCGGCGCGCCCGCCAGTGCGTTGTCCGTGGTCAACAATATTGCGCCGCGTTGATGCGCCAAGGCGACGTATAGCGCATCATACGCGCTCACGTTATGACGGAACTGCCAAGCCCACCGTACCAAGTGCCGATGAGGGACACGCTCTATGGGCCAGTCAATCAAGTCTTCCAGTGCCGTCAGCGCCTGCGTCTCATTGAGTTCGCCCCGCATTACTGCACTGCGCAGTGCAGACATCACCTCGGCATCCAGAATTTCCGGGGCAACCGGTGGGACATCCTTTATCAGCTCGGCTACCCGCTGTCCCATGGGCGTATTCAGCAGGTACTCGAACGCTGCTGAGGCGTCTATGACGTATCCTTCTGCCTGCGTTCCATGTACCTGTGCCATTCCTGTTCCCGCCGTTGCCGTTCTTCCCGAATCGCCGCCGCCGCGTCAAAATTGAGGTGGAGTGTCGGACGGTCCTGCCGCCGCGCCTGCCACTCCGCCATGGTCAACCCCCGGCGCCCTTCGCCGCCGCTTTCGGCCCATACCTCATCAGGCGCCGATATCGTACTCACTGTGTCCTCGACCACCGGGCGTTTGGCCCATCGCTCCGTCCACTCCAGCAAATCCAGCTCCCGCCGAATGGCGGCCAGCGCGAAGTCTCTGACGGCGCTATCGTCCGCTCCGGCCACGCGGCGCAGCCGTTCGTGGAGGTCATCGGGCATACTGATTTCAAGGTTGGACACGGTTCACCCCACAAAATCCTCGGTTCACAGACAATTGTAGCGGCGTGCTGCGCCGGGATGCAATTGCCCATTTACTCTACCATGCCCCGACTGCCGCAAGCTGTGCCCGTTTGACACCCCCAAACGCCCACGCATAAACTGTCGCCAATTGCTCCGGTATTCTTCCCATCCATCACGGAGGACCACCCCATGACCACCGCCCACACCCACGACCATCCTAACACCCACCCCCAGGCCGCCGGCGAAATGCGCGGCGCCGCCCTCGCCCTGTTGAACAGCCTCGACGCCAGCCAGAAGGCCGCCATCAGCTTCAGCTACTACGACGGCGAGCGCATCTTCTGGTACTACCCGCCCCTCAACCGCCACGGCCTAACCCTGCGCGACATGAACGAAGACCAGCGCAAGCTCGCCTACGCCCTCATGGCCACCGGCCTCACCGAGGACTCCAACCGCAAGGCCCAGCTCATCATCGAGCACGAAGCCGTCCTCGGCCCCCTGGAACAGGAACAGGGCCGCGTTACCTGGGACCGCAACCCCCTGCTCTATTCCTGGACCATTTTCGGCGACCCCGGCGACGACTCCGCTCCCTGGGGCTGGCGTGTCGAGGGGCACCACGTCTCCCTCCACTACAGCGTCTGGGGCGACCGCGTCCTGTCCATGACCCCCTTCTTCTTCGGCGCCAACCCCGCCGAAGTCCGCAAAGGCCCCAAGGAAGGACTCCGCATCCTGGGCGACAGCCAGGACATCGCCCTGGAACTCATGGACAGCCTCGACGCCGGCCAGAAGGGCCGCGCCATGATTTACGACGAAGCCCCGGCCGACATCATCACCTTCAACGCCTCCCGCGCCTCGCTGCCCAAGGAAGAGGGCCTGCCCGCCTCCGCTATGTCCGGCGTCCAGCGGGAGATGCTCATGGCCCTGGCCAGCGAGTACGTAACCCGCATCCGCTCCGACCTGGCCGAGGAAAAGCTCACCGCTCTGCGTGAGGGCGGCCTGGAGAAAATCCACCTGGCCTGGGGCGGCCCCATCGACCGCACCCAGCCCCACTACTACCGGCTCCACGGCGGCGATTTCGTCGTCGAGTACGACAACCGCCAGAACGGCGCCAACCACATCCACTCCGTCCTCCGCGACGTCAGCAACGACTTCGCCAGCGACGTAATGCGCGACCACCTCCTCATGTACCACATCTTGTAGTCTACGAACACCGGATTCGCGGTGGGGAAGGCAGCACGCGACAGCGTAAAGTCGTCCACCGCCGGGAGGCGAAATGTCCGGCAAACAACACTGGCGCGTCGCCCTGGCCACCGCCGCCGGAGCTTCTCACCTCAGAGACCGGATCCCCAACCAGGACGCGGCGGCGTACCGCTTGGTTGAAATCGGAGACAGCCAGGTTGTGATCGTCGCCGTTGCCGACGGCGCCGGCTCGGCCCCCCGTTCCCAGGAGGGTTCCCAAACGAGCCTGTCTCAAAAGTCGGGATGCCGGTTGGGGTGTAGACTGTGAGCAAGCCT
>VXTR01000031.1 GCA_009837355.1 Chloroflexota bacterium
GTTTAGCGGTTCTCAAACTCCACCCCTCGGCCCGGACGACGCCGGTCGGCGTTGGTCCGGGCTTTTGCGTGCCCCGGCCGCGGCGTGCCGGCCCACCTGAAAACCACAATCCCAACGCGCAATAGCGTTGGGGAGCAGCCGGCGCCAACCAATGCTGCTCCCCCGTACCCAACCCCTCGGGCAAGGGAGATAAGTACAACCCATGAATACCATCAACAAGTTGCGATTGCAACTTTCCTCCATCAGCTGGCTGTGCACAGTTGTTCTGGTGGCACTACTGATGGCCATCCCTGCCGGAACATTCGTGCCAACGACTGCTGACGCGCAAGGAAGCGGTGTCGATTTGGCGGTTTCATTCAAAAAGGACCCTGGAAGTGCTAATGGCATATTTCTTGACGTCTACAATCATGGTGACGTTACAGCTGAAGGCGTCAGGGTTGTGATTGAGCTGAGGGGGGCTAATCTGGATGCAAATAATAATGCAGATAGTAGTCCAGTAGATTTGCCTGTGGGCAAATTGGTTCCCGTCGCCGGAGCTCCACAACAAGCCGTTTGGGAGGTGGGACGGTTGGCCCCAGGCTCAGGTTACCGGATACCTCACATCCCCCCTATAATAGATAACACAAATCGACCGTCGTCAAGCCCAGCGTTTGATTACTACGTTGCCACAGTAAGTAATGACGCTCCTGAAGAACTTCATCACGCTCTGAGAAACAATCGCGCATCTTATATCACGAAGCGAGGTCAAGGTATTTCTTGGTATGCAACTGACGCTGTAGTTGAGGCAATCGCTAATGACTTTGGAGGAAGCGATGTTTCTTTTACCATTACGGCTCGAAACGATGCTGTTGGCCCACTTTCTGTTCAACTAGGGACAGTGGTTAATGTCCGCCTCACTTCCGGGCTGACATATTCGGAGCATACGATTACCCATACTAATGACCGAGGTGGTGTTTCTACTGATACTGACACCGACTATGACTCCAATAGCGGCCAGTGGGATATCGGCGATTTTGACCCTGTGAGTTCTCAAGAGAGCTATCGCCTCACGCTGACGGCGACTGTGGCGGCTGACGCCGTTCGGGAAGAGCAATGTCTCACCGCCGAAATATCCGGTATCGGACCAGAATTTGTAGGCACCAATGGTTCCAGCAGCCAGGCTAACAACGTGGCCATAACATGTTTGGGATTCCCCGCTGTCTCCGATGGGGAACTTTCTCTGTTCGCCTGGTATGACTGCATAGGCGAAACGGGCTATCCTTGTGACAGCGCCAACAACGCTAACGACGACGGGTTGGAGGTAGTGGTTCTGGGGGGACTCCGGTAGGGCATACCGCTTCGCCCAGCACGGCGCTTCAACCGAGTGATGTCCTTTTGCACGTGCCAGACTTACTGGGAAGCGGGCGCCTAAGTCAAGCGGGCGAAGTAGTCTGGTCAACAGGTCGGACGGGAGTCGTAGGGGGCGTCCAACTATTCCTGAAGACCCAGGTGGATACAATGCGGTGGGGAGACCCGAACGGCAGTACCACGGCACGGCTTTCCAGGGCAGACGCATCGCCTGCCATATTAACGGTTAAATACTTATTTGGCGGCACCGAGTATGACCTTTGGGAATTTAATCAAACGGTTTCGAGTGTAACTGGCGGCACAAGTTTGGGACTTGAAGGCTTGCCACTTCGCTTCCTGTTCGGCGAGTTGGGTACTTACAATTTCACATACGAAATCAGCGCCCTCCACGACGGCGGCACGCCTGACGACGATACCGACGACGTAACGCACAGCGACACGGAGACCTACACCTTCCACGTCGGCCCCATAGCGGAGCTGGGGGTGAGCGACGGCGGAGCCAGCCCGGAGTTGTCATCCAACCAAGTGGCCTTGACTGTCAACGCCGTCAACAACGGGCCGGACCACGCCCTGGGGGCTGAGGTGGCCATTGACCTGACGTTACCGGGGGGGTGAGGGTGGCCGACACCATCGCCAGCGAGGGGACGTATGATGCAACCAACGGGAAGTGGGATTTGGGGGAGCTCCAGCGCCGGGATCGCCGGCTGGGCGCCAACCTGCCTGAGGCCGCGACGCTGACCATAATCCTCGAAGGCGACAACGCGGCGGACGCGACGGCCACGGCAACCATCGCCAACGACAATGCGAACCGCCCCTACCGGGTCTGCATCGGCAGAGCAGACGGCAGCAATTTTGACGAGTCGCATTGTGGAGTCGATAGCAGTTGGCACGAAGGCCCGGTGTACGACCACCGCGACGACAACAACGCGGCTACGCTGACGGCGCGGGCGGGAACGGGCAGGGGAGCTCCGGCGCTGCCGGCGAAAGAGGACACTACCCCGGCAATCGTCGTGGAATGGCTGCCGGTGGCGGATCTGTATGGGTCTGACATACTGCAATACGAGGTGTGGCGGTCGTCCAGCGAATGGGAGCGAGCGGATGGCGCTGTGTTCTGTGACGCATACGCCGCTATCTGCACGTACATCGACGCGGACGTGGAGACCGGGCAGACTTACCAATACCGGGTGCGGGCGGTGAGCATGAGCGCTCAGTTGGGACCATGGTCGGATACCATAGAAAAGAAGGCCAAGGACCGGAGCAGCACGGTGGGCGCGCCGGAGGCTCCGGCGCTCACGGCGACGCCCAACGAACCCCACGGCGACACCCAGATCCTGCTGACCTGGAACAAGCCGGTGGAGAACGGCTCGGCCATCATCTCCTACACCGTCGAAGTCGCCAACCGCAGCAACGGCCCGTGGTCCGCGCCCACCAACCCGCCGGCGCTGGGCCCGGACGCCACGTCGTGGACCCACGCGCGTCTGCCGGACGGGACCACCAGGTACTACCGGATCAAGGCGACCAACGGCCAGGGCGACAGCCCGTGGTCCAACGTGGTTGAAGTCAGCACCCGGGCGACCGCGCAGCCCAGCGCTCCGGAAAACGTGCGGGCCGCGCCCGACGGCGGCAACGCCATCGACGTGTCCTGGGACGAACCCAGGCTGCCCGCCGGGCACGAGGGGTGGAACATCACCCGCTACGAGGTGCAGTGGTCGGACGACGGAGTGAGTCGCTGGCGCGGCGCCGGCAGTGTGGACGGCGAGACCCTGACCTTCAAGCACAGCGGCCTGCATCCCGGCGACACCCGCTACTACCGGGTGGCGGCGCGCACCGGCCGG
The DNA here is from genome assembly GCA_009837355.1 of Chloroflexota bacterium. Lineage (GTDB taxonomy): Bacteria > Chloroflexota > Dehalococcoidia > Lucifugimonadales > UBA3495 > Bin87. Next base: position 3,183 of record VXTR01000031.1, read on the forward strand.
GCCCTGAGCCAGTGGTCCTACCCGCCCTACGCCACGGCCACCACGCTGACCGGGGTGCCGGCCCAACCCACGCTCACCGCCCGGGCCGAGGCCCATAACGTCATCAACCTGAAGTGGACCCAGCCGGCCGACAACGGCTCGGAGATCACCCACTACGACATCCAGTGGTCCGAGGACGGCCGGCCCGGCAGTTGGCAGGCTCTGGCCGGCGTCTCGCCGGCGGACATTACTGCCTACGCCGATTCCGATCTGGCTCCGGTCACGACCCGGCACTACCGGGTGCGTGCGGTGAATGACACGGGCCCTGGCACCTGGTCACGCCCGGCCAGCGCCACCACGCCCGTCGATACGACCAGGGGGGTGGGTCGGCCCACCGCGCCGCTGAATCTGCATCTGCTGGCCGGAGACGGGTCCATCGACGCCGTGTGGGATCCGCCGGCCAGTGATGGCGGCTCACCCATCACCCGCTACGAGGTGCAGCTAGACGGCTCCACAGTGTCGGACGACAGCACGAACACGTACCTGTCTATCTTTGAAGATTCCAAGGGCAGCCTGCTGACCAACGGCCGGCGTTACAACGTGCGAGTGAGGGCGATCAACGAAAGCGGGTACACCGGCCCCTACGCCCAGGCCTCGGCGGTTCCGAACAAGCCGCAGGTCCCGCCCAGCGAGCCTCGCAACGTGGAGCAAACCGAGGGCCACGGTCACATCGTGGTTACCTGGCGCGAGCCTTACGACCCGGGCCATCCCGAGCTGACCGGCTACCGGGTGCAGTACCGGCAGAACTGCACCGATAACTGCGACGACTGGCTCCCCGCGACGCCCATCTCCGCCCAGCCGACCGACCGGTCGGCGACCATCACCGGTCTGGACAACGGCACGACCTACCAGGTGCGGGTGTGGGCGGTGAACCGGGCCGGCGACAGCCCCAGGGCCGGCGCCGACGGCGCCCTCAAGGCCACTCCACAGCAGGCCGGCGACGGCCAGGGTCAACCGCCCACCAACCCGCGCAACCTGCGCCTGTCGCCGGGCATCGACCCGAACGACGGCGAGAAGAGATCGATCACGGCGACGTGGAGCGCGCCGTCGGATCGAGGAAACCCGGCCTTGACGGGCTACCAGGTGCAGTACCGCTGTCGCTGGTGCGGCTACGACGAGTGGGCCGACTGGACGACCTTGACCTTCGGCGACGACGAATCCACCACGGCCACCCGGGCGACTATCACCGGCCTGAATCCGGAAATGGACTACCAGGTGCAGGTGAAGACCGTGGACAACGGATACGGCAGCGGCCTCGCCATCGCCCAAACCGCCACGCGGTAGCGCCGGCGCGACAGCCCCAGGGCCGAACCGACGGCGCGCTCAAGGCCACCCCCGGCGCGCCGTCGCAATCGCCAGGCCAGGCCGCCGTGCAATGCTGCGCTTTTGCGGGTATCATGGCGTGGCAAATTCGCCACAGGAGCCAACCCAAATGCTGATTGACCCCAGGAACTTCGACCGCTTCAACATGATTCTCACCGGCGTGGTGGTGCCCCGCCCCATCGCCTTCGTCTCCACCATCTCCACCGAGGGCGTGGTGAACCTGGCCCCCTACAGCTTCTTCAACGCCATGGCCTACAACCCGCCCACGCTGATTTTCTCCTCCTCCCGCCGCGCCCCCGGCTGGGATGACAAGCGCAAGGACACCCTCACCAACGTTGAGGAAACCGGCGAGTACGTCGTCAACGTCGTCGTGGACGACATCGCCGCCGCCATGAACGCCACCGCCGCCGAGTACCCCTCCGACGTCTCCGAGTTCGACATCGCCGGACTTACCGAAGCCCCCAGCGCAATGGTCAAGGCGCCCCGCGTCCTGGAGTCGCCGGTCAACATGGAGTGTCGTCTGACCCAGGTGGTCAACATCGGTGAGCAGCCCCACGCACACGGCCTGGTCATCGGCGAAATCGTCCGGATGCACGTCCGCGACGACATCCTCTACGAAGGCCCCAACGGCCTGCGCATCAACCACGAAGCCCTGCGCCCCACCGGACGCCTCGCCGGTAATATGTACTGCCACACCGACGACGTGTACGAATTGGTGCGCCCGAGCTACACCCCGCAGGCCGAACAGGCCGCCGACTGAGCCATCTAGTCGGGAAACTGCAACAACTGCAAAACGTTCCCGTCCGGGTCTTTCAGCGTAGCCACCCAGCCGCCCCAGTGCTCCCGCTCCGGTACGCGGATGAACTCCACGCCCTCGCCGGCCAGCCGGACGTGCTCGCCGTGGATGTCGCTGACGCCCAGGTGCGGCATCACCCGCAGCGGGTCCCGCGACGGCCCGCTGACCCCGCTGTGCCGGCCCACGTTGAATCGCACGTCGCCCAGCTCAAAGGCGGCGAACCCCTCGTCCTCGTGAAACGAATGCAGCGGCAGACGCAGCGTGTCCCGGTAGAACCGGAGCATAACCTCCAGGTTGTCCGTCCACAGCGTTACGCCCACAACGCCCGTAATCATGGGCCGGCAGTCAGTCGGCGGCGCTGGCGGTTTCCGGCTGGCCGGCGGTGCAGGCCGGACACCAGCCGTGGAAGTCAACGCGCTGCCACATTGCCTGAAAGCCCGTTTCGCTGGCCACCTGCTCCCGCAGGCGCACGATGATTTCGCTGCCGTCGTCGGCGTCGGTGATGTTGCCGCACCCGACGCAAACCAGGTTGACGTGCGGCAAAACGTTGCTCTCGTACCGCGACTGCTTGGCGAAGGGCAGCTCCTGGATCAGCCCGCTCTTGGACAGCACCCCCAGCGTGGAATACACTGTGGCCAGCGTCATCGACGGAAAGTGCTGCTGCACCCGCTCGTGAATCTGCTGCACGGTCGGATGGTCGCTGGAGTTGAGCACGGCCTCGGCGATGGCCAGTCGCTGGGGCGTCACGCGCACGCCGCCCTGGCGAAGCTGCTGAACCACCGCGTTTTGCATCATAAGATTCCCTCAGGGACGCCGCCGGGGATAAAACCGCACCGGCCACGCCGTTCCCGGAGTATAGCATCCGCCCCCCGGATGCCGCAAACGCCCTATGGCCACGCCCGCCGCTCAACCCCCGTCATCCGACCCTGCCCCCGTCATTCCGGCGAAAGCCGGAATCCACTAAATCTCCCGAAACTCCGGCTCCACCGGCTCCACGTAAAAGTTATTCGCCCACAGGTCGTCGATGATGGACTGGTCGCCCTCGGACAGCGGCGGCGTCTCCACCGCCTCGGAGTACTCCTCCAGCTCCTCCAGCGTGGTGAAATTGGGTAGCACGCTGGTGATGGTCGGCTGGTGCAGCACGAACTGGATGGCCGCCTGGCTCATGCTGCGTCCGGCCTCCTCGCCGGCCAGGAACTTCACCTGCTCCACCTTCACCAGCGCCTCGCTGAGCCACTGGTGGCGACGGTAGGAACGATGGTCGTTCTCGTCGAACTCCGGCGGCGCGTCGTAGCGGCCCGTCAGCGCCTCCGAGGCGTGGGGCACCCGGGACAGCAGGCCCACCTGCTCCTTCTCCGCGATGGGAAAGAAGTCTTTGGCCGGGTCCTGCTCCAGGATGCTGTAGATAATCTGGCAGCTATCGACGTGCCGCCCCTCCATGCTGGCCTGCCCCTCCTCAAACCAGCCGATGTCCGGCCCCAGCGCCGAGCCGTAGTAGCGTATCTTCCCTTCGTGCTTCAGCGCCTCCAGCGTCTCAAACACGTCATCGTCCTCAATGGCGGCGATGCGGGGGTTGTGCAGCTGGTAAAGGTCGATGTAGTCGGTGTTCAGCCGGCGCAGCGACTGCTCGCAGGCAAAACGGATGAACTCCGGCTCAAACTTCTGCGGACGCTCCTGGTGCCCGACCCGCGGCGTCGTCTGGTCGTAAATGTCGTAGCCGAACTTGGTGGCGATAATCATGTCGTGGCGGCGGTGCCTCATAAATTTGGCCAGAATCTCCTCGCCGTACCCGTCGCCGTAGGTGTCGGCGGTGTCGAAGAAGTTGATGCCCAGCTCCAGCGCTTCCTCCAGCAGCTGACGCCGGGTCTCCTCGGGAATACGCCCCCACCAGTTGGTAGCCACGGTCCAAACGCCGAACCCAACTTCGGAAAGCAAAAGGTCAGTACGAGGCAGTTGTCGGTACTTCATAACGATGCGTCCTTTGGCGATTGGTGGCGTGAAAGTGCCAGCAGAGGGGAGAGCGAAGGCGTTGCTAAACTATGGAGTGTTGGCTGAACTGAACGCTACCAACCTGTTCCAGTCAATCGCGCCGCTTTGGTCGCAAAACTGCTTAGTGAACTCTGCGCACAGCCGGTTGATAACGGCAGCGTACCGCTTGGCGAAGTCGTTGTTTCGTTGTTTGGCCTGATGCCCCAAAGGTTCAATGATTCTGGTGTAGAAATCTTTGTCGTTGGAAATCAGCTCCCAGAAATCTTGCCCGCAGTATTTGAAGTAGTTGCCCTTGTTGGGTTTGGCATCTCGACCGTAGCAGCAGCCGTTCACGGCTATAACGTTGGCAGTGGCGTTTCCTTGGCGGATGACGCGAGTAGCGGTATTGAAGTTGTCGCGCATTTTAGCGATTTGAGAGCTGTTGCCCCAATTAGGGCCAGACTTAATGGAAACTATGTAACGGGCCCCGTCCTTGACGAATTCCAAGTCAATGCCCGTCGCGCCGGACTTTAGGCCGCCGTGGACCTGCTCTGCGACGTAAATCGCCAAGCCTTCCAGAAAGTCTCCGAACAGCGTTTCTTCTTGCGAACTGAGGTGGGCATCCAACAAGGATTTAATCAAATCGGAGACCGCGACGAGATTCTTGCTTCGGAACAGGTAAGGATTCTTACGGCGCAGCAGGACATTGAGACGCAATTTATTCAGTGCTTCCAATCGCTTGTCATGGAAAGTGCCAATGTGCGCCTCGACGTACTCGGTAATTTGCTTATCCGTGATGGTGTTCATATCGCTAACCGTGCATCCTGCGTGAGCCGCTGCTTGAGTTCATTATAGTAAGGCTCGTGCATCTCGATGCCGATGACGTTGCGCCCCTTGTCCAGCGCAGCAAAGGCGGTGGTGCCGGACCCCATGAACGGGTCAAGCACGGTATCGCCGGGGTCGGTGAACAAGTCAATGAACCACTCGGGCAGCCAGTAGGGGAACACAGCGCTGTGGTTGCGGTTGCCGCACTCGGTGGCGCCGTGCAGCACGTTGGTCGGATAGACCATATCCCGCCCTAACCAATTCTCAACTTTTTTGCCGAACCCGCTGCCCACTTTGGACTCGTCCCTAGTGCGGTCAGTTTCGCTGAGGTTCCGCATCCGGTTGTCGTACCAGTCTCCAACCGGCACCATAACCGCCTGCTGGTTCATCTTGAATTTACGCTGCTTGTTGAACTGTAACAACCGCTCCCAAGCATCCCGGAACCTGTTAGGCCACTTGCCGGGGTAGCAGTTTTTCTTGTGCCAGACGAACTCCTCTGTCCAGAGCCAGCCCTGCTTGCGCATCTCCAGGATTATCTCGATGACGTGGGTATGTCGCTCACCGTTGACTGCTGGTTCCTTGACGTTGAGGATAAACGTGCCGGTCGGTTTGAGCACCCGCTGCAACTCGCCGGCAATGGGCAGGAACCATGCGGCGTAGTCAGCCGGCTTGACGCCGCCGTAGGTGTTCGCCCGCTGATTGGCGTAGGGCGGCGATGTGACGATGAGGTCCACTGACTCGCTAGCTACTTTCGCCAGTTCGAACCGGGCGTCGCCTAGCAGCAGGACAGCGTTGTGGTTTGGCGTTGCGATTGTCATAACCAGATGTTCGGAGGCAGTTGCGTGTCAAGTTGTCTATGGTTTAGCGGACCCTGGCGGGGGCTGTCAACGGCCTGCTGTCACTTGCGCGTACCCGTCTGGTCGCCAGAAGCAGGATTGCCAGAATTGCGGATTTTCCTCTCATATCCTCTCGTTTCCTCTCACTTGAGTAGGGCGTTGGGATGGGTTGTAGGAGCGAACGGGCGCGGATTGGGACGGTTTTGGGAGCGATTTGTGCTGGCTCTGGGAGGTAGTGAGAGGACTTGAGAGTATGCCGTTGGGATGTGAGCATTGCGACGGCTCCCGGTCTGGGCGGCGGGTTGAAGTCAGGGCATATGGTAAGGACGGGTGGCGGCTAAGGCAATGGGGAAGTGTCATCGCCCGGTCAACGAGAGCGCCGCTTGCCAGGCTACCGCCGCAACCCTAACCCCAATAAAACACGATCTCATCATCCCGCCACGGCAGATTGTAGATGCTCAGGATCAACGCCGCCCGTTGCGACCAATCCAACTGTTCCTCGGCAGCCCACTGATGGGCGCAGGCGTCCAGCTCGGCCCGGTTGTAATGGAAACAGCCGTCCTCGGGACACAAACAGCAGCCGGCCACCGAACCGCCGCAATCCGGGTCCACCACCAGGTCGAACAGGAAATCATAAAGCGGCGGTTCTGAGACCGCCAGCACAGCCGCAATTTCGAGGGAGCCGGCCAAGGGAGGGAGGGGAGGGAAGCCGTAAGGTACGGTTAGGCGGGAACCAGCCCCAGGCTCTCGTGAACGGCGTCAACCATTTGACCAAAGCGGGCATCGTCAACCACCGGCGACGCCTCGCCCAGCCGCACCGTGGGAATTACGTCCACCCACGATTTGCAGCCGCCGTATTCGGGGATGAACGGCACTGTGGTGGGATTCTCCATGCGATAGACCCGCAGCAGCATCACCGTCAGCGGCACCATGGCCTTCCAGTGCAGCCGCGACTCGGCGTAGGTGTCCGTCCAGATGTGATGCGGCGCCAGGCTGGCCACCTTGTCCAGGCGGTCGATTTCCAGCAGCTCGTGAACCCGGGCCCAGTGGGTGAAGGTTACGGCGTCCGTGTCGTTGGGGTCGTCGGCCAGCAGACGACGCAGCGCGGGTTGATGGCTGTCCTTCAGCAGGTCTTCCCGCTGGTGCAGGTAGGTGGGATACAGCAGGAACTCGGGATGCACCACCCGAAAGTCCTTGCTCTCCTCGTGAATGCCGCCCTTGCGCAGCATCATAATCTGGTCGCCGTCGGCCAGGGCCTGCACGGTGATGGCCCATTCTTTCAGAGCAAGCTGGCAGGTCGTGGGGGTAGTCATAAAGTCAACCTCACCGGTGATTCGTGGAGGGAATATTACCACAACTCACTTCCCCCGGTTGCAAAACTCGCCGTAGTCGGGCACTTCCTCGCCCAGCACGTACAGCCAGTAGTACGTGCCGGTGTCGCCCATGTACTTGAACTGCTTGCGCACGTCCTTAAGAACGTCATAGAAATCGCCGTGGGAGCGCAGGTAGTTGCGGATGTCGCCGTTGTACTCCTCCTCCAGCTCGATGAGCCGCTGGGCGTTGTGGACCGTGGCCGCGATCTTCCGCCGGTTGCGAATGATGGCCGTGTCCGTGGCCAGCGTGTCGATTGCCGATTCGTCCATGGCGGCCACGGCGGCCACGTCGAACCCTTGAAAGCCAGCCCGGAAACCGGGCCACTTGCTGTTGACCACCTTCCAGGACATGCCACTCTGGAAAACGGCCTTGGTCATCACTTCCAGGTAGTCGTTCAGGCTCTGCGGCACAATCTGCTCCGGCGCTTCGTGATGCGGTGGGTGTTCGTGTTGCGTTGTCATGCGTTGGTCTCCTTTTCAAGGTCTGGCCCGGACTGGCTCGCTAGCCCCCGTTCCCTGCGTCCACGTTCAGCAGATAGACGCCTTTGGCCCGGGGCAGCAGCGAGTTTTCATAGTTCAGGTGGGTTTCTACGGCCACTCTAACCCGGCCGTCGGCCAAGGATTGCGTGGCAAAGGGGACCGGATTCCAACCCACCATCTGCAACAGGCGCTCTTTGCTTTCAATGGTAGTTTCCAACCCCTGCCCCTTCAATGAGATCACGTTCGCGGTCATGGCAAAGTCGTCGGCTACCTCTTTGCCGGTGACGAATATGGCCCGGGATTCCGCAAGCTCCGGCGCGTCATCGCCGTGAGCCAGGCCAATCCAGCTAAGCATGTGGTCCCACTCCACGATGCGGACGAAACTGTCCGGGTCGCCTTGGAAACCCTCTTCCAGCGCCGCCACCCAAAGCCCGCCGCCTTCGTCCTTGAATCCGTACAGTGTGTTATTCAGATAGCGACTGTCGGCGGTTACCGACGCCGAAGTCCCGTAAAGCCCTCCTTCCGGCGCATTGGGGAATTGGGAGATCGGGTATTCCACCAGTTCGTACTCGTCGGGATTCTCGGTATTGACCATATAGACTGACTGCCACCGGGGGTCTGCCGGGTGTTCCCCCTGGGCCGCCGGCCAGCCTTCGGAACTGATTATCCAGCGGCTGTCGTCCCACGGCGCGGGCAGCGCCATCAGCATTATCCCCGGCGCAGTATAAATCTCTTCCCCGGCGCCGTCCCCCGACAGACTGATGATTTTGTAACGTTGCTTCTTGTCCGGCTCCAGTGAGCGCCGCAGGATTAGATAGTAGCGGTCTTCGGATTCTCCCGGCTTCCGGTAACTCCTTACCCCGCCGGCGATATCGCATTCGCCAATCCAGGGCGCCTCCAGCTGCCGTAGCAGGTCACCCAGCCACTGGCTGTCCATGCCGAAATACCGGGTATTTTCGCCGGCTCCCCGTCGTATCAAGGATGCCAGCCGCTGCCCGAAAGGCGGCATCTCCCCCGATAGCTCGCTGGAATCGCTGCCGGGTTCGTCGCTGATGGTAAAGCGGAAGCCCAGGGAGTCCATCAACTCCCGGTATGGCCCGTAATTTTCGCTTTCTCGGTACAGGTCGCACTGCTTGCGGGCCAGGTGCGGCGGCGGATAACGCTGGTCGTCAAAAGGCAGTCCCAGGATTTCCGCCTCGTACTCCTGTGCCAGCTGGGAGGTCGCGGCGCTCAACGCCCGTGGATTCACGTGAAAGTGGGTGGGTTCCGCGATTTCTCCCGGCCGACTGCTTGCCCACTCCGGCGGCGTCCCGCCGGTAATTACCAGGAAGGTACCGTCGTGGAACAGCTCTGCGATAACCCCGCCGGCCTCCCGCCCCCGCTGGTACTCAAAATCGATCCGGTGAAACAGGGTCGGGTCGAAACTGTCGGCCCGAATCTTACGGGATACTTCCGGTGCAACGGCCACTCCCATCGCCTCCAGCCGGAAAATCTTATGCGCCGGATGCTCGCCGATTTGCTCCGACTCCAGCGCCAGCAAGTCCAGGTACGCCGGAGCGCCGCCGGCATCCAGCTTTATCTTTACGCTGCCCTGGTAATCCAACACCAACTCCGGGTCTCCGTCGGCTGGAACCGGCTTCCCGCTGGCGTCTCGCGCCAGAAAGTGAGGCTTTATCAGTTCGGAGAAATCGGTTGATACGTCGTACTCGGCCCGGCGCAAAACCGGCTCCGGCCCGGCCGGCACCGACCTGGACCGGGCAGTCGGCAGCGGAGCCGGGGTATAAGTAGGTTGTTCAGGCTGCGCCGGCATCGCTGTTGCCTCGCGCCCGGCCGGCTCAGCCGTGGCCGCCGGGGTGGATCTGGTGTCAAGTTCTTCAGGCTCCGCCGGGCCCGGCGTTGCGTCGGTGTTGGACGACTCGGCCCTACCCTGCGTTGGAGTGGCAGTGCTGTGTAGCGTATCCTTGGTAGGAGACTCCTCGTTGGCGCAGGCGGTCAATCCCACCAGCTGCAGCAGGGTAAAGGTCATCACCAGCGCCCACCACGTGCTCATCGTGTTGGTCTCCTCGCTGGCAGGGGCGACGTCTGCCTTGTCCCTACGGGTTGACTGAGCCCGGCGTCGTCGGCGCTTTCAGCCGCAGCAGGTTGCTCAGGTTGGCGGTGGTTATCTCCGCAACTTCCTCGACCGATATTCCTTTGACGGTAGCCAGGCACTGCGCCACCTCGGCCAGGTGTCGGGGTTCCGTCCAGTTATGGCGGTATTTCTTGAACGGCTGCGGATACGCGTCCGTCTCCAGCACGATGTGCTCCAACGGCACGTTGCGCGCCACCTCCCGCAGTTCCGGCAGCCGGGTCAGCGGACGGGCCAGCGAGATGTAAAACCCGCACGCAATCGCCGCCCGAGCCGTTTCCGCGTCGCCCTGGAAGTAGTGCATCGCTCCGCCCACCTGCCCGGCGTTCTCCTCCCGCAACACTTTGAACACTTCGGGATGCGACTCCCGCGAGTGAAAGATGATGGGCAAACCCAGGCTCTTGGCCAAATGGATGTGCTCACGAAACACCTGGTCTTGCACCTCGTGGTCTGGAGAGTCGGGCAGGTAGTCCAGCCCAACCTCCGAGATGCACACTACCCTCGAATTGTCCCTCGCCAGCGACTCCAGCCGCGCGTATGCGTCGTCGTCCACACGCTCGTAGGCGTGCATCGGATGAATGCCTACCCCGGCGTAAAACATCGGATGCTCGTCGGCCAGAGCGATGCACCTCTCAGTCGATTCCAGCGTCGTGCCGGCCAGCACAATGTAACCCACCCCGGCCTCGTGCGAGCGCTGCAGGATACCGGGCAGCTCGGCCGGGTCAAACTGCTCGTACTGGTCTAGGTGCGTATGCGCGTCGCAGAAAATGGAAGTTGCGGGCATCGAATTGCCTCCGTGGAACTGGCCCGGACCGGCGGGAATGTGCAGCCCAAGTATAGCACTGTCACAGGGTATAATAGACTGCCCTTTACGCTGCTATCCCGTTGACAGAAACGGCTCCCTGCTCTACGATAATTGTTGACCTTAATGGTCGGGAATTGCCAAACCGACTGCCGGCGTCGCCGCTATTTCGCCGCGGTGAGGAGGATATCCTGCCGATGACCACTACCCAGGGCCAGCGAGTTATCTCCCGGGACACTACGTCCGAGGAGCTCAACTCCGATTACAAATGGGGCTTCACCATCGACATCGAGGAGGAGGCCTTCCCCAAGGGCCTCAACGAGGACGTGGTGCGGCTGATTTCGGCCAAGAAGAACGAGCCGGAATGGATGCTGGAATGGCGCCTGAAGGCGTTCCGCTTCTGGTCTCGCCAGAACTACTCGGAACCCACGTGGGCCAACGTAGAATACCCACCCATTGATTTCCAGGACATCCACTACTACGCCGCGCCCAAGTCGGCCGACGACGGCCCCAAGAGCCTGGACGAAGTTGACCCGGAGGTGCTGGAAGCCTTCAACAAGCTGGGCATCCCGCTGGAAGAGCAGGCCCGCCTGGCCGGCGTCGCGGTGGACGCCGTGCTGGACAGCGTTTCCGTAGCCACCACCTATCAGGAGCAACTGGAAAAGGCCGGCGTCATCTTCTGCTCCATGAGCGAGGCGGTGCAGAACCACCCGGACCTGGTGCAGAAGTATCTCGGCTCAGTGGTTCCCTACGCCGACAACTTCTACGCTACGCTGAACTCGGCGGTCTTCTCCGACGGCTCCTTCGCCTACATCCCCCCGGGAGTGCGCTGCCCCATCGAGCTGATGACCTACTTCCGCATCAACCAGGCCGACAGCGGCCAGTTCGAGCGGACGCTCATCGTCGCCGACGAGGGCGCTTACGTCAGCTACCTGGAAGGCTGTACCGCTCCTATGCGCAAGTCCAACCAGCTCCACGCCGCCGTCGTCGAGCTGGTGGCCATGGAAGGAGCGGAAATCAAGTACAGCACCTTGCAGAACTGGTACCCCGGCGACAAGGACGGGCAGGGCGGCGTGTACAACTTCGTCACCAAGCGCGGCAAGTGCGCCGGCGCCGACTCCAAGATTTCCTGGACCCAGGTCGAAACCGGCTCCGCCATCACCTGGAAGTACCCCAGCGTCATCCTGCAGGGCGATAACTCCGTCGGCGAGTTCTACTCCGTGGCCCTGGTCAACAACTGGCAGCAGGCCGACACTGGCACCAAGATGATTCACGTTGGCAAGAACACCCGCAGCACCATCGTCGCCAAGGGCATCTCCGCCGGCCAGGGCCAGCAGACCTACCGGGGCCTGGTGAAAATCAACCCCTCGGCCCACGGCGCCAAGAACTTCACCCAGTGCGATTCCCTGCTGGTCGGTGACCAATGCGGCGCTCACACCGTTCCCTACATCGAGGTCAAGAACCCCACGGCCCAGATGGAGCACGAAGCCACCACTTCCAAGGTCTCCGACGACCAGCTCTTTTACCTGCAGCAGCGCGGCATCGGTGTCGAGGATGCCCACTTTATGATTATCAACGGCTTCTGCCGCGGCATATTCCAGGAACTCCCCTTCGAGTTCGCCATGGAAGCCTCCCAGCTCCTCAAAGTCAGCCTGGAAGGCACCGTCGGCTAACTAGTCCTGCTCGTCCTCTGTGCCCCGTCTCCCGTCGAGGGTGAGGGTGAGGGCGAAAGCACTTCACAAGACAATACGGAATGGACCAAAACGGCAATGACCACCACCACAACCGACCCTATCCTGGAAGTTAGCAACCTCCACGTATCCATCGACGACCAGGAAATCCTGCGCGGCGTTAACCTCAAGGTGCATCCCGGCGAGGTGCACGCCATCATGGGCCCCAACGGCTCCGGCAAGAGCACCTTGGCCAACACCCTGGCCGGCCGACCCGAATACACCGTTACCAACGGCGCTGCCGTGTACCGGGGCATGGACCTGCTGGACATGGAACCTGAAGACCGTGCCCGCGAGGGCGTGTTCCTGGCCTTCCAGTACCCCGTAGAGCTGCCAGGCGTCCGTGCTTGGCAATTCCTCAAGGCCGCTGTGGACGCCAAGCGTGTCCACGAGGGTGAGGAAGAGATAGGAGCCCGCGAGTTCGACCGCCTGCTGCGCGCCAAGGTCGCGGAAGTGGAAATCGACCCTGAGCTGGTGCGCCGTTCCGTCAACGAAGGTTTTTCCGGCGGTGAAAAGAAGCGCAACGAAGTGCTGCAAATGGCCCTGTTGGAACCCACCCTCTCCCTGCTTGACGAAACCGACTCAGGCCTGGACATCGACGCCCTGCGTATCGTCGCCGACGGCGTGAACCGCCTGCGCCGCCCCGACAACGCCGCTGTGGTGGTAACCCACTACCAGCGCATCCTCAACTACATCACCCCCGACCGGGTGCACGTGCTGGTGGACGGCCGCATCGTCCGCAGCGGCGGCCCCGAACTGGCCGAGCAGCTGGAAGCCCAGGGCTACGACTGGGTGCGCGAAGAGGCGGAGGCGGCAGAATGACCACCACCGCCCCCACATCC
>VXTR01000069.1 GCA_009837355.1 Chloroflexota bacterium
AGGAAAGGTCCGGCGCAGAAAAGTTGTACTTTGGGAATCAGTACAATCCGGCCAGGGGCGCCCGGTCCAGCGAGTGCGGCGGCGGCAGTATCCACGCCTCGCCCAGGATGCCGTGCTCCGCCAGGGCCTCCGCATTGGCGGTGATCACGTCCAGACCCTCGGTAGCGTCGGCCACGTCCAGGAAGGCGGTCTCGCTCTCCGGGGTCTCGAACACGAACAGCACCCCGGGCTTGCGGCCCCCGTGGTCTCGCTCCGCCCAGCCCGAGGTGAAGTAGCGACGGTAGGACGCCAGGCGCTGGGGGATGCGCTTGGGCGTGGTGGCCCGGCGCTCGAACTCCAGCAGGAAGGGATGCCACTTGCCTTTGTACTCCAGGGTGAACGATGCGTCGGGGTGGATCATGTAGTTGGTCTGGTTCCGGCGGTAGCCGATGCTGGAGCGGTGGGTGGGCAGCAGGTCGAACAGGTCGTGGTCCTCGGAACGGGACACCTCGGCGGTCAGGGCGGCGGCGAAGTTGACCACGCCTCCGTGGTGGCGCGGCTGGGAGGCCAGGGCGCGCAGGGCGGTGCCGGCGTATACCTTGGGGTTGGAGACGGCGGGCTGGGAGGTCCAGCGGTCCAGGGCGAGGCCCACGGCGGCCCAGGCAGGTCAAGCCACGGTCGGTGAGCACGAGCCGGGAGTCGTCTTCCTGCACCAGGTCACGTTCCCGGAGGAGGCGGAGCGCCTGGTTGACCCGGCGGAGGGTTACGCCGCCCATCAGTCCGGCCAGTTGCTCCCGGCTGCACCAGGGCCAGGCGGCCAGCAGGTCCAGCACGTCCTTCTCGGCCTTGGTCAGTTGGTTTGCCAGACACGACGCCAGTTGCCGGGCGGGTTCCGGCATGGTGGCCTGCACGTTGGTGGAGTACAGGTTGTCGGCGTCAGGCCTGGGGTCGTCGCGCCGGGACCCGTGGGCCGATTCCAGCAGGTCGTCAGCCCAGGGCAGGATGGCCGCCAGGCTGGTTTCGGGGGAGATTTCCACCGGCGGGTTCTGGCCCAAGCCATAACCGCACTGCTGCCAGACTACCCCCGTGTGGTCCCCGGCCAGCAGTTCCCCCTCGGTGGCCACGAAGGTTCGGCGGCGCTCCGACGGGTCGCCCAGCGCGCGGATTGCCCGGCGGGTGGCCTGGTCGGCGTGGCTCACTACCAGGGTCAGGAAGGGTCTTTCGCTGCTGGGAAGATGCTCGATGCTGCGCAGCCGGTAGCGCAGGTTGGACGTGGGCAGCATCGGTCCCTGGCGGATGACGCCGATGGTGAGACCACCGGACAGCGTCACCAGCAGGTCGTAGGGGCCGTGGCGGTGGTGGTCCACCCGCATGTCGCCCCGCTTCGGGTCGGCGTCGGCGATCATGGCGGCCACGCGGTAGAGCACGGCCACGGCGTCCAGCCGCTCCGCCAGCAGGCGGAACCACTGTCGGGACAGCGGGTAGGTCATAAGCATGTGCTCGCGGCCCTCGGTGGCGGCGCCGGCGGCCGTGACGCCCTTATCCGTGGGAAAGTAGCGGCGCTGGGGGCGGGACCCCAACGCGCCCAGGTGGTGGGACACGGTGTCCACCAGGCCGCGCTTGGTGAGCTTCTCCAGCCGTTCGCGCAGGGTGGACGCGGGAACGCGCCCGAAGCGGGCCAGCTCGTCCACGGTGGTCAGGGGCGCTGCGCACAGCAGCAGCAGCGCGTCCTCCAGTTTCCGGCGCAGGGGACGCAGGGCCGGGTCGGGGCGCAGGCCCTCCAGGTCGATGATGATCTCCAGCGTGGCCGCCCCGATTTCCTGCGTGCTCTGGCCCACGGAGTCCAGGACGGCGGCGGGCACGGCGCGCCCGGCGTGGCCCCGTTCCAGGTAGCGCCACAGGGTGTGGCGGGACACGCCCAGGCTCCCGGCGGTCCGTTTCTGTCCGTGCAAACGCCGATGGGATTCCACGTAGCCGCGTATGGCGTGGTTGAGATCGGCTTGGTCCGGGTTGATGTTCTTGGTCGGCGCCGGCGTTGCCGGCTGCTTCGTTTGCAAGTGAATTCCTCCCGAGGTTGGGGACTGGCATTCCATTGTCCGGGAGAAATTGCTTGCACATGATGACCTCCAAGGCGTGGCATTGGTACTGGTTTTGTGATAAGAGCTAGGTCGTCAGAACTCAGGCGTGTGAAAATTCCACGCCGCCAGCGTAACAGACGGAAACCGCCGTCGTCTGCGGGCAAGTGTCATCCGGCGGGGCATACTGGCAGCAGGTGTACGTACCGTTGTCAACTGCCCGAGGCGAGTCTCCTGCCAGGTCCGGTCTAAAGATGCCGAATAACGCCTGTTGTTGTTCTACGATGACATCAGCGGTAACCTGTCCAGCGAGATAGCCTTTCCTGCCAATGAAGGGAAGTTCCTTGATACCGGATGTTCAGGCGGGAACTTCACGTCATCGCAGGTAAAATCTGGCGCGTCATATACGTCAAATGATGGCTGGTGCCATTCCAGATATCCCATTGGCAGGGCCATCCCGCCGCCGGTTCTGCATCGAAATGTTATTCTGCCGGGGCCTGGAACCCCGACAAGGTAGGCGACGGTACAGGCACGTTGGATTACCGGCCCCCTTGTATCTTGGTTGTGTGGGAATAATCCTTCCCATAGGGTGCGGCAGACCGAAGCTCCCAAGGTCTTGGAAGGCCGTCCTGTAGCGAGGGTCGCCGCATACATCTCTCAATAGAGCCCGAACAGTTGCCTGGGCTAACCAAGCCCGCATCGTGCAAGGACGGGCCGGCAATCAACAGGAGGTAGTCATGGAGCATGAAGGAGTCTACGTAGGCATTGACGTGGCCAAGGCCAAGGTTGACGTCGGCAGTCCGTCCCACGGGTCAGAGATGGGTTGTCTCCTACGACGAAACCGGAGTGGGAGAACTGGTCTCCCAGTTGGAGGGCCTGGGTCCCTCTTTGGTCTTGCTGGAGGCTACCGGCGGCTTGGAATTGCCGTTGGTGGCAGCTTTGGCAATTGCAGGGCTGCCGGTTGTGGTCGCCAACCCGCGTCAAGTCCGGGACTTCGCCAAGGCCACCGGAGCGCTGGCCAAGACCGACGCTTTGGACGCGGCGGTCCTGGCTCACTTCGCCGATGCGGTTCGTCCCAAGGTGCGCCCTCTCCGGGATGCAGAGACGCAAGTCCTCAACTCGTTGGTAGCCCGCAGGCACCAGGTGATGACCATGCTGGTCTCCGAGAAGAACCACCTGGGAACCGCCATCAGCGCCGTCCGGCATCGCATTGAGGCCCACATCGCCTGGCTGGAGCAGGAGCTGAACGACCTGGACCAGGGACTGAGGCAGACGCTGCGCCGGAGTCCGGTGTGGTGGGAGAAGGACGACCTCTTGCGCACCGTTCCCGGAGTGGGAGAGCAACTCTCCCTCACTTTGCTGGCCAATCTCCCCGAACTGGGCACGCTGGACCGCCGGCAGATCGCTGCCCTGGTGGGCGTGGCCCCCTTCAACCGGGACAGCGGCACCATGCGTGGCAAACGCACCGTCTGGGGTGGGCGCGCCCGGGTGCGGTCCGTCTTGTATATGGGAGCAATGGTCGCCAGCCAGCACAATCTCGTCATCAGGGACCTCTACCAACGACTGCTGGCCGCTGCCAAGCCGAAGAAGGTCGCCCTCGTCGCCTGTATGCGCGAGTTGCTCACCATCCTCAATGCCATGGTCAAGCATCGCTCGCCCTGGCGCGACCTGACCGTTAATGTCGGTAATTCCTCTTGACATTCGAGACAGTTGCTACGGGATGTGTTGGGCACGCTATCGGCTCCAAAATGCAACCTGTCCGGGCGGTGATTGATCAGCATTGGTCCGATGCCGTGGCTGCCGGACGCCATGACTCAAGCGACACCCCACGCTGGATCGGCATCAGGGGTGCCCCTGGTAGCCGATGGCATCGACGATTGGGAAGTATTGAAGGTGAAAAGAGCCGGGGCGCGTGACACAGAGGTCACGTTCAACCAGAGGGAAGGCGGCGGCGGGGCGGGCGCGGGGTCCAGCCCGTCAGTTGCTCTCTCGTAACCGGCGCAGTTCTTCCTCCAACTCCCTGTTTCGGGCCTCGGCAGCGCTGGCGCGGTTTTCAGCGGCCTCGGCACGGGCTTCGGCGGCCAAGCGGTCGCGCCTCTCGCTCTCCAGAGTTGCGATGGGATCCCCCTCGGCGGTGTCGCGGAACACCAGGTCGCCCTCCTCCCACCGCAGGTTCAGGTTCAGCGCTCGGCTGTATCCCTGTAACACCCCGCCGGAGAGTTCCCGGATTTCAACGGGTTCGTGCCGGCCTTCCACCAGCCGGTCCCCGGCCAGCTTCGTCCCGTGGTGCTCCCCCGTCTCTTCGAAGCACCAGTATTCTCCGATCCCCAGCGCCGCGTAGTCCTCCCGCTTCTCCGCCACATCCGTCTCCCCCGTGCTCTCCGACGCCACCTCCAGCAGGAAGTCCGGCGCCTTCCCCTGCTCCGACACCACGTACCCGTTGCTGGCACGGTACGCCTCCGGGTCCACGCCGAAGGCTACCAGCAGGTCGGGACGCCTGGCCCGTGCCTTGTTGTCCTCCGGCCCGGCCACTATCCAGCGGTCCGCCTCCACCAGCGTGCTTTCAGGCTTGCCCAGGTGCATCGCCAGGGCGTGGGAGTCGCCGTACTTGAACAGGGTGTCGTATTGGGTCATCTCGTCAGGCTCGCGCTGCGGCGGGTCCGGCAACCGGAAATGTTTCTGGACTTTCGGGGTTTTGCTGCTGGTGTTGGCGGTGGTCATGCCGAACCTCGATGAATCTTGCTCAGGATGCCTCGTGGAAAGGGTCAAGTCATCGACTGAATTATACACCCATTGGTCAAAGTCCCGGTTAACCGCTCATAAAGCTACCGGAATTGCGTCGGCATTTCCAGTCACCATTTCGGCAGGCAACTCCGTTAACTCGGGTCACTATCGACAATGCAGGGGTGAGATTAGCCTCTTACGTTTTCCGTACCTTTTGACGACGACCACCTCAAGACCCGGTGGCCTCTTGTGATATCGAGACAAGGAAAGATTCGGAGGGAATCGCGCCTGCCTATGACATGGTGAAATCGGGAAACCCACTCCAGCGGAACCCAAAACGACCGCGTGGGTCACCCTACAACACCCAACAGCCCACTCCTTATTCAGACATCCCTAGTCATCCAATGATTGAAGGGCTCTGGCTCTCATCATGAAGCGAGATACCGGATAGTCCATCAGCGTCTCCGCAAGGTCTGACCTCAAGAAAGAGTTTTGAACAGTCAGTGCAATCACTTTGTCCATCAACTCCACGTAGTAATCATCCCTTGGGGTTCCGTGTATTGCATTCCTCAGTGGATGAGATTTGGATTGCTCTAGAACGCGTTTATTTCTGCCGTATACGTAGCGGCCTGGTTGTTGAGAGCAGTAGTGCGCGTTGAGAGAACGCACCGTTTCACTGGTCAGTGTGGTGCTTTCCTCGACCATGGGTACCTTTCCTCGGAAGTTATCGGCCGTCAACGTGAAAACGTGCTTGCTCCCAATAGGTAGAATTTGTTGGACGAGGATTCCATCCGCCAAACGTGTGGATATTACGGCGGAATCCCCTACGACGAAGCACTCCCCTTCTGGTGCTTGGTGAGATCGAGGCCGCATCGGAAACGGAGACTCCGACAGCCAATGAGGATAACCCAACAGCATTTCATGATCGAGGTGTGCTTCGATGAACTCTCTGAAGCCCGATTCGTCGAGCATGGGACCTTGGGCTGATGTGGCTTCGTTCACCACGTCGATGAAGGACTTGACAACAATTTGCCGAGTTGGATGACCATTGAATCCGCAGTACGGGTCGATTCGCTCCATGATGCGCATTAGGTCTTGCAATGCAAACACTTCCTTCACCCGAAGGCGTCCGAAATCTGTACCTTTTCGTATTCTTCCAACCGCGTTTGCAGAAACGTTTTCGACTTTCCTCATGTACCCGTCATCTCGCTCCGTTAACAAGCGAGGTTTCGAGGCAACCTCATAGACGTTGCACACGTTGATTTCACCAGTCTCTTTGTCTAGTTCGTAGATCCTGGTTGAGTTCCCCTTGGCTCCAAATCCTTTCAGTATGAACCTTGGAACCCAGTGTTGGTTTGTTTGATTCCATGTATTTGATTGCATGGTCATCCTACCATCATCGTGTTGGGCGGATCAGATCAGGTTACTCGGAAGAGATTGCTATTGGCGGATGGTGAAATGACCTGGTGCGGTCCCACATGGGCACACCTGGCGCCAGTTCAGCCCGCATCGCTGCTTCGACGTAGTAGATGGCCTGGCCTGCCAGCCAGGTCGCATTGCCTGGAATCTCGTCTTTTAGCCAGTGCCCAGTCACATGATTTCGGAGTTCGGTAATCGCTTTCACCAAATTGACGTGGGGCTCCCCACCTTCAATAAGGCGTTCGGCTTCCTCTCCCCACTCTACGTAATGATAGGGCCGTTCAATTGGTTTCGATGTCAGGTAACCAGCAATTTGCTTCCAGAGTTCGCGTCCACTTTTCTCCCTATCGAATCCCGCGTTGTTGGCTATCCTTTGCAGGATAGCGACTGACGCGGTAACCGAGCTTATCCAATCGCCATTGTCCAATGCCGTTACATTGTGTACGTAACGTTCCACCACTCCATAGTCATTCTCACTGATGTGCCTCAGGGTCTCTTGCAGCACCTTTTCAAACCCTACCTCTACTGGCATCCAGTTCTTGTGCCTGTTCTTCTTCGCTGCCGGAGCTGGCTTCCACGCGCCCCACACTGGCGACCATGTTCCCCACCACTGACTTTCCGACCAACCCTCTTTCCACGCCATGGCTACTTTGGGCCGGCACCAAGTGCCATTCATGAACGACAGGCTATGGCTAACCGCTTGTTCCAGAAGATTGATTTCGGTGAGGTCCATTTCGGCCTCATCAATTCGCCACACGTGGAATCCTACGTCTTTGATTTCGTACTCCCCGTGTTCTACCCATGACCGGGCGACGTATTCGCCCCAGGTAATATCACGGTCATCAGCCGGCGCTACTGCGATTTTGACAACTGGATTCTCCTGGTCAGTCCTGACAATTACGCCTTGGTGGGTATCGCCGATGTCCCATTCTATTGGCGGGCGGTCCTGCTCCGATCTTTTGACTTCCAGAAAGAACTCGGTGGCGCCATGTGGCGGAATCTCAGTTTTGGAAAAGCCTCTGTGCGACACTGTAACCGCTTCTTTGTCCACGTTGGTTGTCCAAAATTCTGCCGAGATGTTGTCATACCACAGAGTGAGCGTCCTGGCTCTTACCGGCGCAAGCAACTCGATGCTCTCTGCATTGATGATTCTCTTCGTTTCGCCAGTAGGGAAAGCGAACCCACGATTTTGATCAGGATGCAGCGGCAGTGTCCGGTCACCGTGCGAGTCGGTGGAGTCGTAGGGAACCGCGGCCATGCCGAACGGGTCAAAGTAATCGGGGTTAGGCAACGTGATGGTTGCTTGGGCATCATCCAGCCCCAAGAGGTGGGGCAGCACATCCTGTAGCACGACGGTTAGTTCGCCATGGTCTCCTTCGCGGATCTGTGCGACAGTCCGAGACCCGTGACCATCTCTGGCAACCGTCGTCTTGAAGGGTCTGCCTTCTACTACGTGGAGCACTTTCTCGAAGAATTCGTCCTTCACGGGCATCCTCAGGTTCCCTGTGCCAGGTTTTCATTTACTGCCCTTCGCATATAGACCGTAGCGTCGCCATAAATCCCGCCGGACAGCGATTCCGGGCTGCGGTGTTCGATTAGCGGCCCTTGGCCCATCTTGCTGCGCCACGCCCCGTCGGACATTTGCACCGCAGCGTGCTTCATCTCGCCTTCCTCTTCGTACAAAGCCACTTTTTGGTAGCCGGTCTCGGCATGGCTGTCATCACATTGTTCGTATCCCAAGCCATCGAACACTTCAATCAGGCTTTCAGTCCTCTCGGTTGGCGTCGCCCATGGGGGCCAGTAGTTGATGCCGTCAGGCCACCACCAATCACTGGCGTACCCGGCGGCGTACGCTATGCAGTTGTACTGGGTTGTGGGTTCGCCTACGATTTCGAAACCTTCGCTGGCCAGCCTTGGGAACGCCGCGATGAGCAGCTGCGTCCAGCTAGACGTATCCATTTAGCTCGCCCCATTCCAGCCAAGCCTGGGTCATTTCCTTGATTCGCCCACGGCTTTCCGGCGGAACGGGCCTCGCTCTGGTGATTTCATGCAAGGCATGGAACCAGTGTCCACCCTGCGCCTGCATCCGCTCCAGAATAAGCGGCAGTGCCGCTTCACCCATGCCGACAATCTCCCGGTGAGCCGGGTGTTTCGCCGCCTGGGTTGAGCTGGACAGCAGTATAGTATCTAGCTCCCACTGGTCGGCCAATTCCTGAAAACGTTCACGGACGGCGGGTTCGACTTCCACCGCGTCGGCGTACTGGCCGTAGCCCAAGCCCCGGACGTGGGGTTCGTCGTGCAGAAGGTTGCGCAGGTGGGCCAATTCGTCCGAGTCCCAGCCCATAGCTTCGGCAACGGCCTCGTCCCACAGTCGGCGCACCTCGCACTCGCCGTCGCGGAACTGCGGTACGGTCATGTCCCTAGTGCGCTCCCAGCAATCGGCCAAGGTTTGACGGATATGGTCATCCTTGACGTTGGGGATGCGGATGTTTTCGATGGGTTCGGGGTTGTATTGCGGAAAGGCGATTTTCCTTCCCGCGTTGCGCAACAACTGAAGCCGACCCGCCGTAGAATTTATGAAGACGGCGATGGCCTTTGATTCCAATGCGTTTGATCCTGTAACAGGCAACCAACCTCGTCCAACATATTTATTGTCATCGGCAATAGCACTGACTCGTGCGGTGGACGGAGCTTGTCCTGAGGTAACGAGCAGGTGGCCCGCCTTCGCGAGCAGCCCGTCCACTTCAGGGTATGTTCCGCCGTTGAGTATGCGGCGTTGCTCGTCGGTTTTCGTGGGTTGCCACTCAGCATCCGGGGTGCTACGGATGGTTTGCTGACCGTCAGCACCTTTCGAGCTAATGATTGGGAAACTACCAGGAGTATCTAGTTCCGCAGGGACGAAGTTCTTTTTGTCCATCATCTGGAGCGTTGCTTCGCACGAATACTCATGCTCCCGAATCGTTAGCATTCCTTGGTGTGTCGCAAACTGTCGTGATGCCTCCGCTAACTCCGGCGAGCGCCAGATGGCTGGAGTCCAGTCACCCTCTGCCATGCGCTCCGCCGGCCATTCTGATACCTCACCCCAACCGTCGGCCAGCAAACCGGATGCGGCCTCCCTCAATGCTTGGTGCAGTTCGGCAACCTCGTCTTCGTCGTGCGGCATCCGATCCAGATGAACGAAACGGGTTGGTGGGCGGTCTCCATCGTGCCGCACGGCAACAACGACGCACTCATCAACCTCGACATTCTGGCTCAAAGTGAACTCTCGCGGCCAGCGACCAGTAAGCACAGTATGGATGTGGTAAAGCTCATTCAGGATACGCCGCTCGGTCAAACCGGAAGGGGACGAAAGGACGATGGTCGGGTTGATTATCGTCAACGTGCCAATGTCATCCCGTAGGCAGAAGTCTGCCAACATCACGAAATTCGGTGAGACCGAATTTCGTGATCCGAAATTTTTGAATTTTGGATTACTGGCAATTGCCCGAGATTCCAAGTTATCAGTCCGTTTCCGCATAGAATCCTGGACTTCTTTGGAGAATTTTTCTCCCATCTTGGCGCGATTGGTGAAGGGCGGGTTCATAATGACGATGCGGGTGTTTTTGGCAGCGTCAACGGCGCCTTCAAGTTCCGCGTCGTCGGGTTGATTCCATACCACTTGGGAACCGATTTTGTCGTCGCCCAAGTCCATCGCGCCATCACGGGGGACGATGGCCTTCTGGTCCAGCAATTCCAGTGTTCCCACGGATACCCGCGTCGGGTCATCTTGTGACGGGCCGTAGGGCATCAGGTACAGGCCCATTCGCCGGTAGCGGATGTCCTGGTTGCCAGCCGTCAGTTGCGACGCCGCCAGTTGCAAAGACACCGGGTTGATGTCCAGTCCCTTGATAGTTTCCTCCACCGCCAGTTTTTGCAGTTCGGCGATTTGCGTCTCGCTGGCGCCCCGTTCCCGGGCTCGGCGTTTCATGTCGGTGAGCATCGCCGCAAGAAGGGTTCCGCTGCCGCATGCCAGGTCAACGGTCTTGTGTTCGCGCCACACGTCCAGGTTGGTCCAGTCCACGTCACCGCAGGCGTCCAGGGTCAAGCGGGCCGCGATGGACGCCGCCACCGGCCGGGTGAAAAACGCGCCGTCGGAAGCCTGGTTGCCCATTACCCGGTTGAAAAGGGGGCCGGCGTGGTCGGCGCCCATGTCGGCGTAGGTTTCGGCGATGCGTTCCGCTTCAGCGGTGATGTGATGCAAAGCCCTTTCCAGCCCGGCTAGCTTGCCGGTATCCTCCACCGTGTCGATGACGGCCACGGCCGGCTCCAGCACCGGCCGGAAGTCGTGGGTCAAGATGCGGCCCCACTCGCGGCGCAGGCGGCGGACGACGTTGATGTCGTTCTTCACTATCGCCAGGTCGCTGACACCGCTGAGCCAGCGTCCGTTGGCGATCCGCTGGTGCAACATGGCGGCGTTCATTAGCAGCAGGGCGCCGGTCACGCATCCGTCGGCTGCCTTTCCTTCCTTTATCGCCTTTTGGGCCTTCTCGTCCAGGTTATCCAGCATAAAGTGCTGGTCAAGGGCCGGTTGCAGTTGGTCCTCTCGCAGGTGGCGGGCAGCTTCCTTGACGCTGGACTCCAGGATGTTCAGATCTCGGACCACGCGGTTGTCCACCAAGCCGGACTTGGACAGCAGGTTCATCCTGATGGCGTTGCCCTCGTCTTCCAGTCCGCTGAGCCGGAGTTGCCGCAGAAAGGATTGTTCCGCCCGCTCTTCGGGGGTGGGCTGGGGTTTCTTTTCCTTGGTGGTGGGAACGCGTACGCCCTCGCCCTTGTTGATCATGTCCCTGGCCTTGGCCTTGGACCTGCGGACGTCCACTGGCCCCCGGGTTCCGTCTGAGGCAGGTCTGCCCCGAGCCACGGTGTCCATGCGCAGTTCAATGCTGCCGTCGTGGTTCTTCTTACCGGCGATAATCTGCGTGGGTTCAATGACTTCTGACGGCGGCGCAACGGTTTCAGTCTGATACGCCGGAGCCTTCGCGTCGGAGATGCTCCGAACTGCCTCATACGGTGGCGTCTCGGCTATAGGGCGAAACTCTTGGGTCAGCGTGCTTCTGCCCTCCAGCACTCGTTCCACGGCAACCTGCGCTTCTCCCGGCGCACCTTCGTGCTCCCGGTACTGGATGCGCCGGTCCTCGGCGCCGGCAATACCGATGATGCTGACTACCGACGGAGGTGGCTGGGGAATATAGAGGTGCAGCAGTTCTTGCAGTTTTTCCTCAATGCGGCTGTCGTGGGCGCGCAGGGCCAGGAGAATTTGTCCCAACTCCGCCCAGCCTTCTTCCATGTTGCTGGAACCGAGCCACTGCTCCGGGTCGGCGTTAGGCGGTATCACGATGGGGCAGACGATATAGCCCATTTCCTTGCCAGGCGCGACCCGCATGGCTCTTCCGACTGCCTGGATGACGTCGATGGGACTTTTGCGAGGCTCCAGGAAAGCCACGGCGTTCAGCGTAGGCGAGTCGGTGCCTTCGCCGAAGATGCCCACGTTGATAATGCCGTGGGGATCAGTTTCGGTTGCATCTGCCAGCCGCAACTTGGCGCTTTCCCGGGCGGTCACCTTGCTGGTGGCGTCCAGGTGTTGCAGCGTGTAGTGCGCGGCAATCTGCCCGTTCTGGTCTTTGTCGAGTTCGTCCTGTACCCACTTTCTGACGTAGGCTTTCTGTAGCTCGCTCGCCATGTTCTTTGACTTGTCCACGGTATTCATAAAGGCGATGCAGGACTTGATGGGAACCGTGCCCTCGCCCCGGCTCTGCGTGGCGCCGGCCATGGCCAGAGCGAATGCCTGCCCGCGCAGGAAGTGAGTGGACGTCAGGCGGTTCTTCCCTTTGCTTTCGGTCTCACCGGCCAGCGTGTTGGCAATTTTGTAAGCGTCGGGACCGCTCACGCCCACGGCGATGATGCGGTAGTCGGCCAGCCATTCGTTTCTTACCGCCTCCACGTAGCTCTTGCGGTACAGTTCCACGCCGAAAGTGCCTTCGTCGTCCATGCTCCGGACAATCCAGTCGCTGGCCTGGTCCTGGTTCACTCTCCTGGTGTCGTAGATGCGCGGGGTGGCCGTCTGATAAACGCGGTACGTCGACGGAAAGGCATCGTTGTCATGGCACAGGGTGAAGTCCCGGATGCGGCGTTCCTCCTCCGTAACCTGCTGGCTCTTGTCGGTGCGCTTTCGGCGCAGGCCGGCGGTGCGATGGGCCTCGTCGCAGACCAGGACTTTGGCCGCGACGCCGGTTGCATTGAGAGCCTCCGCAACCCGGTTGCCGCTCTGGTAAGTGCCAAAGATGACGCTGATTTGGACGGCGCCTTGTCCATCGCGAATCCACGCCGCAATTTCCTCGGGGTTGGTGGTGACCCTGCCCTTCACCTCGGAAGCGCTGACGTTGCTGTTGTCCAGCGTAGGGTCGGCGGCGGTGTTTCGCGTGCTTTCCTTCCTGGGGTCATACCCGGCGGTTTCGTCGGAACACACCGCCAGCGCCCGGATGTCCACGTTGGCCTGCTGGAGGTACTCGCGCCTGATTTGGGCGACCAGTGCGATGGAGGGACAGAGTACTATGGACAACTCGCCCGGCGGCGTCAGTTCCGCGACAATCCGCAGGGAGATCCGGGTCTTGCCGGTGCCGCAGGGCAGGATGATTTTGCCCCGGGCCTGGCCTACCGGCAATCCTCCGCTGTCCGACGCTTCGTGCTGCTTGAGGATGCGGACGCTTGCGGCGATGGCCTCGTTCTGCATACAGGTTTTCGACTGCTGGCGCCATTCGCCATCAGGGTTGGGTTCGCAGTGCGGACACTCCTCGTGGGTGAACGCAGCCTGCTGTTGCAGCAGGTCGTTGGCGATGTTGACCATCTTGACGGGTTTGTCGGTCATTGACATTGCCTGCTGGGTGTTCCCGCTCACGGGGTTGTCGCCGTTGGTGATGACCCATCGCTCGGCCCAGAACTCTCCAGCGGACGTGCTGGCGAAGCTGTCGATTTCGCCCTTGCTGATAGGCGCGCCCTGCCCGGAGGCGTTTAGTTGCCGGGATTTGCACTGGATGGCGATATGCTCACCGTCGCTCCGCCGTATCGCTACACAGTCAATGCCAATGTCCTGATTCGTGGTTCCGGGAAAGTGGGTTTCCCGGTCGGGCCACTCTGACCAGAGGTGGCAGCGGGCAATATCCCATTCCTTGACGTGGGGGCCGACCGCTACCGTAACATCCTCAAGCCACGTGCCATCGGTGCTTCGAGGGCTCATCTCGGCTACGATGGCTATAGCGTTTTCGACGGTGGCTCGCTGGTTTGTATTTTGCATATTTGCACCCTTTGGGGTCTCGATTGTGCCTCAACTCGCGCATCAGGTGATCTCATCGTCAATAGTCCAGTCGTTGCGCAGAGGATTGACGCCCGGTCGTAAAGGATACGTGCGCGGCGTATTCCAATAGGGAGACTTGCATTTGGGGCATACTTTCGGATCCGGCGTGCCCGGCTGCCTGCGCACCCAGCGATAACCGCATCGCTCACACAGGAAACCGGGTATCATCACGTAAGGCATTAGCAGTTCTCCCTGCATGAAGCTCCGCGGAACGGTCGCCTATATACCCAGTTGGTATAGTTCCAAGTTAGCACCAATTCGCTGCTTCGGCAACCTCTCTTCATTGCCGGCGCTCGGAACCGTAGGGCGGTGGGATCTTACGCTTACGTGTCGGGAATCCGCGAATGGCGGGGCCCGGATATGAAAAGGCCGGGTTAGTGGCCCGGCCTTTTGGTGAAGAAGGCGCTTTTCACAACGCCAAATCGAACCTGACTTCAAAGGTTCTTGATTTTATCCAGCTTGGTGGGCGATGGTGGACTCGAACCACCGACCTCTTGCGTGTCGAGCAAGTACTCTAACCAACTGAGCTAATCGCCCATCTAATTCGATTCTAGCAACTGCCCAATACCCCGTCAACCAACTACCGATGACAGTGGGTACAGAATGAATTTAACCTTTCCCGTCGGCACGTTGCTTGACATCGCAACTTGCCCATATTTATACTAGAGTACGCTGCCTCGGGAGATTTACTGATGGTCCTCTCTACCAATAACGCATCGGACGGGCATCCTCTGAGTTTGCTGGACGAACTCATCCTGATGCTGCTCAACGAAGAGTCGGGCTACTTTCACCAGGTTCCCGGCTAGAGTTTGAACTGCGCCGTCATCGGCGCCGCCCTGGCCGAACTCTCACTTCTGCATCGCATCGACACGGATTTGGAATCCCTGTTCCTCGTGGATGGAACGGAAATCGGCGATCCGATCCTGGACCCTATCCTGGCAGAAATCGCCGAAGACCCGGCTCAACGGAGCGCCCAGTACTGGATTGAACGTCTGGCGCCCCGAGCCGAGTCCATCATTGACTCGGCTCTGGAGCGTCTGGTTGACCTGGGGGTTCTGGAGTACCACGATGGCGATTTCTGGACGTTGACCCATGCCGCTCAGCAGGGGGAACTGCACAATGACCCTTCGGAAGGCAGCACGGTCCAGTTTGTGAAAACGCGCATCAGCAACTTTGTATTCAGCAGAGAGATTCCCGAACCGAGAGACATCATCATTATCTGCCTCATCAATACCTGCGACGTCTTTCGCTTCATGTTCCGACTTGACGAGGACGCAGAGGCACGTATCGGCTTTATCTGCTCGATAATATGGACCTGATTGGCCGGTCCATAGCCGCAGCCGTCGCTGAGAATATCGCTGCGCCATTGTACCGACGCTCCGCGCTGGCCCGGGAAATTCCCTCCGTATTCCTGCGCCGGCTGCTGCTCAATCGGCATATTCGAACCGGCAACATTCCCGCTCTCTTTGCGGACCTGACGCAAGAGTACGGCCCGGTATTTTTGATTCGGCCACCCTTTACCGAGCCACTGATTTTCGTGGGCGGGCCCGAGGCGAACCAATGGGTGCACAAGCGCGGTCGGATGTATCTGAGAAGCAAAGACTACTTCGACGAGTTCGCAAAAGTATATGGCGCGTCGGGTCTGTTGCCGGGCCTGGACGGCGTCGAGCACTTCCGACTGCGCAAGGCCTTGCAGTCGGCATACTCGCGCGAGAGGCTCGCCAGCCAGCTGGATGAACTTTTGCACTATGCCCGAACCTACATGGCGGATTGGAAAGTTGGAGATTCCTTCCCTGCCGCGGGTATGTGCCGGATGATGATTAACGCCCAGCTTTCTCCCCTCTTTCTGAGCATAGAGTCCCAGGACGTCATCGACGATATGCTGAAATACAAGGAACGGGCTCTCACTGTCCACGTCATGAAGGCCATGCCAAAGTTCATGCTGAAAACCCCGGGAATGCGGCGCAAGGCGAAAATCATTGACGAGTTGGTGGAAAGGGTGCTGACGACCCATACTCCGGCCCAGCGCGCCGGACAGTCCCGGGGCCTTGCCGACGACCTGCTCAGCCTGCACGCCAGCGACCCACTGCTGATGCCGGAATCAAACCTGAGCTTCGTTTTCTCGGCAGCGCTGATTGCCAGCGTTTACCTGGGCGACGCGTTCAGCTTCACAGTGTACGCCATGGCGTCGCAGCCGGAGCTCTACGAACAAATCCGCCGTGAGGCCGATGCCCTTTTCGAAAACGGCGACCCGGTCCGCGAGGACTTTACGCCGGAGGCAATCGACGTTACGCACCGTTTCTTAATGGAATCCCTGCGGATGTATCCCATAGTCCCCATGTCGATTCGGAACGTAATGAATTCCTGCACCATCGAGGGTTACGACCTGCCGGTGGGGACGCGGCTCCACATCGCACAGACGGCTTCGCACTTTATGGACGACGTCTTCCCGGAACCCTACACCTTCGACATCGACCGCTATCTGCCTCCGCGCAACGAGCACCACAGTCATGAGCCTGTCCCAGAAAACCCGTGTACGACCCGCAAGGAGTGGTGAATGCCTAT
>VXTR01000056.1 GCA_009837355.1 Chloroflexota bacterium
GCATTCACCACTCCTTGCGGGTCGTACACGGGTTTTCTGGGACAGGCTCCTTTGGGAACTCTGAACACAGCAGAGGTGGATGAATTTCTGTCCCAGCCCCGAACGGCGCAGTTGGTCACCATGTATCCCACCGGCACTCCCCACGTGGCGCCGGTCTGGTTCCTTTGGGATAACGGCCGGGCCTTGGTAATGGCCGGTCGATCTACGGTCAAGATTCGTAACATTCGCGGCAACCCCTCCGTGTCCCTGTGCGTTCCCACCGCGGACCGACCTTATTCGTTTGTGACCGTCGAGGGCACGGCCAGCATCACCGACCGCGGGCTGGAAGACATGGTGCGCAGGACCTGCGTCCTCTACGACGGGGACGAGCGAGGCGCGGAGTTCGCCGCGGAACTTCTGGCCGAAGACCGGTTGATCCTGATTGTCATTTCCCCGGTTCGTTTCATCTCCTGGAAAGAGGACGAGGAAAACGGATAGAGGGGGCAGGCCGCTCTGCCCGTGTTATGATGGCGCCGTAAAATCGTGGCAACGGTTACCCAATTCCACGCACACTTCAACCAGGGAGGACACGGCAAATGGCGACAGGCGCGCAGGCATGGACGGAACAGCTCGTAGAGGCGGCCGGCGTCAACCTACAACTGGTCAAGGGCGGCAGCGGTCCTCCCCTCATCATCCTGCACGGCGAGCTGGGCCACCACGGATGGCTGCGCTGCCATCAGGCCCTGTCCCGGGACTATACCCTCTACCTGCCTTCCCATCCCGGCTTCGGCGCTACCGAACGCCAGGATTGGATTATGAATATGCGCGACATGGCCGGCTGGTATCTCGAAGCCATCGACGACCTTGACCTGTCGGGCGCCAACCTCATGGGCTTTTCCCTGGGCGGCTGGCTCGCCGCCGAGATGGCCGCCATGTCCCCCGACCTCTTCAACAAGCTCGTCCTGGTCAGCCCCGCCGGCATCAAGCCTCCCGAAGGCGAGATTTACGACATGTTCCTCGTCGTCGCCAAAGAGTTCCTCACCGCCGGATTCCACGACACATCCGCCACGCCGGAGTTTTTGGAAATCTGCCCCGACGAACCCGACTCGGAGCTGGCCGAAGCATGGGAAGTCGCCCGCGAGGAGGCCTGCCGCCTCAGCTGGCGCCCTTATATGCACTACGCCGGCCTGCCGAATCTGCTCCATCGCCTGAAGCGCCTGCCCACGAAAATCGTTTGGGGGGAGGACGACGCCATCGTCCCCGTCAGCGCCAGCCAGGTTTTCCACCAATCCATCCCCGGCTCCACCCTCGCGCTGCTGGACAACTGCGGCCACCACCCTCACGTCGAAAAAGCCGACGAGTTCGTCGCCATCGTCAAGGACTTCCTTTCGTCCTGACCACTAATCCCGTCGCCGCCCATCAGGAGACCCAAATGTTCATCGGATACTTCACCGAACGCCCCTACCAGGACCCCAAGTCCGGTTACTTCGGCGCTACCGGCAAGCCCATCATGGACCTGAGCGTCAGCAATGAAATCTACGACGCTCAGCTCGGCGCCAACCTTTACAACCGCTACCTGGACGAGAAAATCTACGCCGAGGAGATGGGCTTCGACGGCCTGATGCTCAACGAGCACCACAGCACGCCCTTCTGCATGGGCGGCGCGATGAACGTTGAAGCCTCCATCCTGGCCCGCATCACCAACCGCGCCAAGATTGTGCTGCTGGGCAACATCATACCCATCTGGGACGACCCCCTGTGGCTGGTGGAACAGTTGTCAATGATTGACATGATTTCCCGCGGCCGCCTGGTCTCCGGCTGGGTGCGCGGCACCGGCCGGGAGAGCGTGGCCCACAACGTGGAACCCCACTACAATTGGGAGCGCTTCAAGGAAGCCCACGAACTCATCGTGAAGGCTTGGACTACGCCCGGCCCCTTCCGCTGGGAGGGCAAGCACTACCACTTCCGCCACGTCAATCCCTGGGTGCGGCCATACCAGAGTCCCCATCCCCCCATCTGGCTGCCCGGCGTGGTGAGCCGCGACTCGTTGATGTGGGCCGCCGAGCAGCGCATCCCCTACATCATGCTGGCCACCGAGATGGAACCCACCAAGCAGGCTTTCCAGCTCTACCACGACACCGCCGAGGAGCTGGGCTACGAATCCGGCCCCCAGAACATCGGCTACCTCTGGAAAGTCCACGTTGACGAAACCGAAGAACTGGCCGAGCAGACCGGGCGCAAGTACGTCCAGGGGCCCAGCAATCCCTTCCTGGCCGGCAACGAGGGCACCAACAACCCGGCCCTGCTGCAGCTGCCCGGCCTCACCTCACGCCGGCGTGTGCTGCCCACCCAGGCCGTAGCCACCGCAGCGCGCGGCGGAGGAGCCGGGCCGGCCGGCGTGTTGGGTCGCCCCTACGAGCAGCAGATTGCCGACTACACCATCATCTCCGGCACGCCCAAGACCGTCATCCCCAGGATTCGCCACGTGCTGGAGACCATCCGCCCCGGCAGCATCTTCTTCTGGGATGGCGACGGCGCCATGACCCACGACGACGCCATGCGCAGCCTCCGCCTCATGGGACAGGAAGTGCTGCCGGCCGTCCGCGAAATCGCTGACGAGCTGGAACTGCCCGGCCCCTTCGAGGTTGACCCGGCCACCGGCAAACCCTACGTGGCGCAGGTCAATGGCCCCGCGGCAGTACCGGAGGGAGCCACCACAGCGGACGACTAGCCCAGCTCGGCGATGGCCTCTATCTCTACGTCCAGCCCCGGCTCAGCCAAGGCGGTTATTTCCACCAGCGTGTTGGCGGGGTACTCGCCCTGGAAGTACTCGACGAACAGCGCTTCCTGCTGCTTGCCGTTCTCTCGCCACGCCGGAATGCTGGTCACGTAGGTGGTAATCTTCACGATGTCCGACGGGGCGCCGCCTTCCTCCGCCACGATGCGGACGATGCGGTCCAGGGTAACGCGCAGCTGGTCCATCATGCCGGCGCCCTGCGCTTCCGTGCCGCGGGCGGTGCAGCCGGCGACGAACAGCAGGTTGCCCACTCTCACCCCTCGGCTGAACGTGGAGCCCGCAGGGGCAATGTCGGGATAATTCTTCCTGATTTTCTCCATGGTTAGCCTCCGCCAAAGTTACGCGCGTGTCCGTGTCGGTAACTCATGAGCCATGTGCTGCCAACAGCCTCGCCGCCGTTTCCCTGGCCTCATCCATCGTTCCGACTATCTGGTCCCCAGGGACCCGTTTCAGGATGTCCAGCGCGCCAAGATTGCGGGCGGGCGGGCCGGAGAGGCCCATCACGATACAATCAACGTCCTGGAGTATGGCCATGTCGATGAGCTGCTCCACCACCAGGGCGGCGCTGTCGTCAATATGCACGGTGTCCGAGAAGTTGAGGATTACGACCTCGTGGTCGCGGATGTCCTCTCCGACGGTGTCAATCAGCTTGCCGGAGGAGGCCACGGTAAAGGCCCCCCGGAGCGCCACCATACCCACCCGGGCCGAGAAAAGGTCCACGTCGTCATCCAGAGCGTCGTCGGCGCCGAAGAAAGTCTGGTCAAGTATCGGTACTGAAATAACGCTGTCCAGTTCCAGCCGCTCGAACTGTCGCGCGCTGGTCACCGCGGCCGCGATCATGCCCACGGCGACGGCGGCGACCAGGTCGAGGAACACCGTCAGTCCCAAAGTGAGCAGCATCACCACCAGGTGTTCACGCTGCACCCGGTGCATCCGGGCGACGAACCGCCAGTCTATGGTGTCCAGAGCCACTTTTACGAGGATCCCGGCCAGCACGGCGTTGGGTATCAGGGCGACGTATTCACCCAGCAACAGCACCATGACCGCCAGGATTCCTACGGCAATCATTCCGGAAACGAAGGTCCATCCACCGGCCCGAATGTTGGCCACCGTGCTTGGAGTAGCCCCGGAACCGGGCAGGCCCCGGATAAATCCGGTGAGCACGTTGCCCAGGCCCTGGGCCAGCAGTTCCCGGTTGGGGTAGTGCCGCGTCCGCGTCATTGAATCACCCACCAAGGCAGTGAGCAGGGTGTCCACGGAACCCACCAGGGCTATAACCATCGCCGGCTCGATGGCCCTGGCTATCGCGCCGGGAGATGTCTCCGGCAACTGGAACGTGGGCAGGTCCGTCGGCACGGCGCCGATGACCGGCGCATCAGTGAGCCAGAAAACGCCCAATAGGGTCCCAACCACCAGCGCTACCAGGGTTGAGGGCAGGTACTTGTCGAACCGGTTGGGCCAGAAGAATCCCACCGCCAGGGTGATGACGGATATCGCCAGGGCGCTGACGCTGAAGTTGCTAATTATCTCCGTAAAGTTCCGGAGAGTTTCTATCGTGCCGCCGGACGCAGCCGGCACTCCCAGGAATGGCAGGCTCTGCCCCACTATGATTATCACACCTACCCCGGTCATAAACCCGGATATGACCGAGTATGGGGTGTAGGTTACAAAACGCCCGATTCTCAGCAGGCCGAACATTATCTGTATCAGCCCGGCCAGTATGACTATGGTGAAAGCCTCGCCGATGTTTTCCGCGTGGGCCGCAACTATCACCGCCATGGCCACGGTCATCGAGCCGGTCGGCCCCGAGATCAGCGACCTGGTGCCCCCGAAAACGGCGGCAAAGAAACCGACTGCGATGGCCCCGTAGATTCCGGCAGCCGGCCCCAGCCCCGCCGCCAGGCCGAAGGCCAGCGCTACCGGCAGACCTACCACCGCCGCGGTGACGCCCCCCAGGACATCGCCACGGAGGGTACGCAGGTCATACTGCACGTTGGGACGAGCTAATCGATTCAGCAAGAAAAAGATATGGTGGGGAAGGTGAGACTCGAACTCACACGCCCGGGGGCACATGATCCTAAGTCATGCTCGTCTGCCAATTCCGACACTTCCCCGAAAGTACGGCAAAGGTGGTCAAACTCTCAACGAGTAGAAACGATTCGGGAGATGGTGACCCGCCTCGGGGTCGAACCGAGAACCTGCTGATTAAGAGTCAGCTGCTCTGCCAGTTGAGCTAGCGGGCCACGAGACGCCAAAGGCGCAAAGGTAGGCTATCAACAACCCAAAGGGGTGTCAAGAAACCGGACTGGCGTCCCCTCACTCAACTCTGGGGCATGGTATCTTGAGAACGTGGCAATCACAGCGACAATCCTGACAGCTTTACTGATGGCCCTTGCCATGGGGTGCAGCAACGAAGCGGGCGCCTCTATCGTTGAACCAAACTTCCCGGCCCCATCCCCCACGGCAGAGACAGGCAACCTGCGGCTGCTGCCGGCGCTGACTGCACGACAGTTTCGAGATCCCACCAACCTGGTCCAGGCAAAGAGCGGCCAGGCGCTGGTGGCCGAGCAGGCCGGGCGCATCTGGGTATCCAGCGGCCTGCGCCCCGACAACGTTGCCGTCTCCGAGTTCCTGGACATCACCGACCGCGTGAACAGCCGGGGTTCCGAAGAAGGTCTGCTGGGGATGGCGCTGGACCCGAAAAACCAACGGCATATGTACGTGTACTACTCCGCCGCTAACCCACGCCGTTCGGTGGTTTCCCGCTTCACCGTTTCGGCGGACCTTTCCGACGCTGACCCGGACAGTGAACTGGTGATTCTGGAAGTCGGGCAGCCCTATGCCAACCACAACGGCGGCCAGTTGGCCTTCGGGCCGGATGGCTACCTGTACGTGGGCCTGGGCGATGGCGGATCAGCCGGCGACCCACGGGGCAACGGGCAAGATACGTCAACGCTGCTCGGATCGATCCTGCGCATCGACGTGTCCCCGGCCACCGCGGAGCGGCGCTATGCCATTCCGGCGGACAACCCCTTCGCAAATGGCGGCGGGCGCGGCGATATCTGGGCTTACGGCCTGCGCAACCCGTGGCGGTTCAGCTTTGACCGGGACACCGGCGAGCTATGGGCCGGCGACGTGGGACAGAACCGCTGGGAGGAAATTGACCTCATCCGGCGGGGCGGCAACTACGGCTGGAACGTGCTGGAAGGCAACCACTGCTTCCGTCCCAGCAACAACTGCTCAAGGGAGGGAATGACGCCGCCGGTGTGGGAATACTCACTGGACGGCGAACCCTGCTCGGTAATTGGCGGCTACGTCTATCGCGGCTCCGCAATACCTTGGTTGAAGGGCGCCTACGTGTACGGCGACTTCTGCTCCGGCAAGGTCTACGGCCTGCGCTATGTTGATGATGAGGTAGTCGAGCATCGCCGACTGGCCGACACCGGCCTCCGCATCATGTCATTCGCCCAGGACAGCGACGGGGAGCTGTATCTGCTCACCCGGAAGTCAGGCATTTACCGCCTCTCCAACTAGCCTGAACGGTTACACGGGCGGGGCCTGGTTCAGGGCGGCGATGCGTTCGCACCACTGGGCTGCGCCCAGCACCTGGCCTTCCTGTGCCCACGGGCCGCCGAACTGCACGGCCATGGGCATCCCCAGCTCGCTCAGGCCGGTGGATACCACCACTGTCGGCAGGCCGGCTGCGGTCCAGGGCTGCTGGAACGCCGCGTCGCCCGTGGTGTTCAGGTCCTTCGGAGCGGGAGCCGGCGTCGCCGGCGTCATCACCACGTCCACCTTAGCCGCCATCTCGCTCATGTCGGCGCGGAACTGACGGCGCAGCCGCTGGGCCTTCATGTACGTGGCGGTCGGGATAATCATCCCCATCTCCATGCCGCCGCGGATTCGTGGCCCGTAATCGGCGGCGCGGATGCGGTGATTGGCCTGGTGGAACGCGGCGCACTCCACGTTCATCACGATGCGCTGGAAGCTGTGCACCCGGGCGAAGCTGTCGGGCAGCGGCAGCTCCTCAACCTCGGCGCCGGCCTCCGCCAACTGGTTGGCGATGGCCTCGGTATGCGCCCAGATCTCCGGCGTGGCGTAGTCCTGGTAATACTGTCGCACCAGCCCGATGCGCGGGGGACGGTCGTGCTCGGCCATCTGCGCCACAAAGTCGGGCACCGGCTCCCGCAGGCTGCCGGGATCGTTGTCGTCCGCGCCGCTGAGCACCATAAGCATCAATGCAGCGTCGGCCACCGTGCGGGTCAGGATGCCCACATGGTCCAGCGACCAGCTCACCGGCGCAACGCCGTAGCGGCTGATGCGCCCGTAGGTAGGCTTCAAGCCCACGATGCCGTTGTAGGCCGCCGGCCGGCACGTGGAGCCGCCGGTCTGCGAGCCGAGGGCCGCCGGCACCATCCGCGCCGCCACCGCTGCTGAAGACCCGCTGCTGGAACCGCCGGGCGTATGCTCCATGTTCCACGGATTGCGCGTCGGCGATGGGTCGGAGGTAGCAAATTCGGTGGTAACCGCCTTGCCCAGGATGATCCCGCCGGCCGACTTGATTTTCGCCACCGACGTGCCGTCAAATTCCGGTACGAAATCGGCGTACACCTTCGAGCCGCAGGCGGTGAGCATCCCCTCGGTGTAGAAGATGTCCTTCAGGCCGACGGGCACTCCGTGAATGGGGCCGAGAATTTCGCCGCGCTGGACTTCGGCCTCGCGCTGTCGGGCCGCCGACAGCACCGCATCCCGGTCGATGGTTACCCAGGCTTGCAGGTCGCCGTCCAGCGCGTCAATCCGCGCCAGCAGCGATTCCGCCAGCGCCACCGGCGAGAGGGTTCCCTGGCGAATCTGGGCGGCGGCTTCCGCCACCGAAAGCTCATGTAGTTCGGGCATAATCCCACCTCTATTCCTGGAACAGCGGTTCCAGGTCAGGATGCACTTCGGCGCTGTCAACGTCGTAAATCTGCTGCGCCGCCGTCCGCAGGAACGATTCCAGTTCCACGGCGCGCTCCTCACCGAACTCGACGACCGCCCGCCGGCGCAGCTCGTGGTATATCTGCTCCTGGTCTCTGTTCTGACTCATATCACCGACACCTCGCTGTCAGGATTCTAAACGTGCCGAGCAATAGGGGCAACCCGTCAGTGGCCGCGCGCCAAACGGTCGGCCAGGGACTCCGGGAGGCCGGCGGCGCGTATCTTGCGTTGCGCCGTTGCGATGTCGTATTTGACGCGACGGTGTTCCAGTATGCCGGCGTCTCCAGCATCACTGTCGTACAGCAGGTACGACGCCCGCCAATCGCCGTCCCTGGGCTGGCCCACGCTGCCCGGATTGACGATGAGCCGACGGTTGGCGTCCAACAGCAGCGGCTCCGTCACATCCAGCAGCGCAACGTCGGCGCCGCCCTCGCGCTCAGTCCACACCAGAGGGTAATGGGAGTGTCCCACCAGGCAGAAGGATGTTGCCAGCAGCGCAAAGGTCGCGAGAGCTGCCGGCTCGCTGATGAGATACTCCATCACCGGGTCGCGCAGGCTGCCGTGCACGTGGGTGAAGTCGCCCACGGTTTGCACTTCCGGAAGCCCAGCCAGGTATGCCAGTTCGTCGTAGGTGAGTTGGTAAGCCGTCCACAGCGCAGCGGCCCGCGCCGCGCCGTTGAACAGGTCGGGGTTGAGCTTACCGGTAACCGCGTGGTCGTGGTTGCCGGCGATGGCGACGTGTTGTAGCGAGCGCAGACGGGCGATGCAGGGGCCGGGATCCGCCGCATACCCCACCAAATCTCCCAGGAACCACACCACATGGTACCCGCCGCAGGCATCCGCGTCCGCCAGCACGGCGTCGAATGCCTCCAGGTTGGAATGTACGTCGGAGATGATAAGGGCGCGCATGGGCGGTATGGTAGCATAGCGCCGCACGTCGCAGGAGGATTCCACTATGCCCAACCCCACCGTCCACGTCATTGCCACCGGCGGCAGCATCGCCGGCGTCGGCCCCGACCGCATGGACTACATCCGCTACCCCGAAATCGGCGACCATCTCACCATCGAACAGAACCTGGCCCGCGTGCCGGAGATCAGCGACAATTTCAACGTCATCGCTGAGGACATGGTCAGCGTGGGCAGCACCGCCATCGGCCCGGCCAACTGGATTGCCCTGGCCGAGCGCATCCACGCCATCGACCGGGACGAACCGGACACCGCCGGCATCGTTATCACCCACGGCACCGCCACCCTGGAAGAAACCGCCTACTTCCTGCACCTCACCGTCAAGGCTGGCAAGCCGGTGGTAATCACCGGCGCGATGCGTCCGCCCACCTCCATCAGCACCGACGCCGACCTGAACCTGCTGAACGCCTGTCAAATCGCCGCCACGCCGGAGTCCGCCGGCATGGGCGTGTTAACAGTACTTAACAACGAAATTCACTGCGCCCGCGAAGTGTATAAGGCCAACACACTGCGGGTGGAAACCTTCATGCCCAACGAGCTGGGCTTCCTGGGCTACGCCGATTCCGACCATCGCGTCGTGTTCTACCGCCGTCCCTACCGCAAGCACACCACGGACACGCCCTTCCGGGTGGACGGCATGACCGACCTGCCCCGGGTGGACATCGTTCACGCCTACGCCGGCGCCGACGGGATGCTGATTGACGCAGCGCGGGCCCATGCAGACCGAACGGGGCAACGCATCGGCCTGGTGGTGGCCGGATTCGGGGCCGGCACGTTCCCGCCCACCTTCATCGCCGCCGCCGAGTCGGCCGTGGCCGGCGGTATGCCGGTGGTGCTGGCCAGCCGCTCCAGCGCCGGGCGGGTGGTGATGACGCCGCGCAAGGACGAGCAGGGCTTCATCGTGTCGGACAACCTGATGCCCCAGAAAGCGCGCATCCTGCTGATGCTGGGCCTGACGGTTACAGATGACCGGCAGGCCATTCAGCAGATGTTTTACGAATACTAGGTAAAGTTGTCAATGTTAAATTCGCGTGATAAACTGCCGCCATCATAGTCCGCACATAGCGTCCGCGGATATGACTGGAGGCAGTCCATGCGAATCACCGCCGCTTCTATCATCGTCCTGGTCTGCGCGTTGGCGGCCGTCGGCTTGATTGTCAACCACACCGCCGACGCCGACGGCCACGGCTGTCCCTCAGACTGGCCGGCCCAGCAAGGCGCGGCGTCGCCCCACGGCCTAGGCAGCATCGACTACAACGGCTTCCACACCGACGGCGACGGCGAGCGCTGGTTCGTCATCCGCAGCACCGACAGCAACGGCTACGCCACCATCCGGGCCTACGTGGCCGACGACGGCTACGATTCCGGCTACCGCAGCAGTTCCCCCGACGAGACCTGCTATCTCATCGTGCGCCGCCCCAGCGACACTGAGGATGCTGCCAAGCCCACCCAGATATCGTTCCAAGAAGGTGGGGAGCGCGAAAACCTGGGCTTTGTGGATGAACTTTTCGCCTCTCTCTCCGCGTCGGAGATAAGCTGCATACGCAGCGTCATCGGCGAGAACCCGACCCTGCAAAC
The DNA here is from genome assembly GCA_009837355.1 of Chloroflexota bacterium. Lineage (GTDB taxonomy): Bacteria > Chloroflexota > Dehalococcoidia > Lucifugimonadales > UBA3495 > Bin87. The sequence goes on from VXTR01000056.1 coordinate 10,298, forward strand.
CCAGCGCCTGATGGACAAGCGCAACGTCCTGCCGATTATCCGGTGCATTCCCAACAGCCAGTGGTACGACGAGTCCACGATAATCTTCAGCGTCAAGCTGTTCGCCTTCCAGGACGGCGGACGGTCGTACAACACCGTCAACTGTCTCATTGGCGTTAGCACCAAGTACCCGAGGCTGGTCCACCTGAGGCTGGGAACGGGCCTGACTCAGGGGGAACAACTGCAACTGGCCCCCGCCAGCGGAGAGCTGACAGCTTGCTTGTCGCCTGCGGAGCAGATTCAAAACCTGCTTAACATCGTCCTGGCACAAGATGCTCTGGACAGCGTCTCCAACGGCAACTACATCATCAGTGCGATTAACGCATCCACCAACTCCGCCCTGAATAGTTGCGTCGACGGCAATAACGTGCGCAGCCGCCTTGAAGAAATTAGAGGTATGTCCGTCATCGAGAGCTTCCAGCACTTCCCCAACGACGAACTGCTGAACTGCCTGTTGCTGGACCAGCAAACGGCCACCGATGTATACGCCCAAGTGGCATCCACCCGGGCCGGTATCGCATCCCCGGCCCGCCGGCTGAGCCCCGATGCAGAAGCGTGCTTCAAGACCTTTGCAACTGCGAGCACCTATCAACAACTGGTCACTCTGGCCGTTGATCCGGAACGGGTCACTGGACAAGCGGCAAACCTCGCTAATCTGGACAGCCTGGTCCAACAAGGTTTCGCTTGTATCACACCTGACCCGAGCAATCGCAATGACCCCAGGCTGATGGACTTCCTGACCGCTTTCCTGTCCAGCAATCTGGCTCTGAGCACCCCTCTGTAACGAGCCTGTCTCGCTCCTTACCGACCCAAGGGATACCCGCCTCTGCCATCGCGAGCAGGGGCGGGTATTTCCCTTATACAGCCAGCGTGTATAATGCGCTTCGTTCCGCGCCCGGCGGCGCGTTGCATCGCATTGCATAAGGAGCGCATTCCATGGCACAGGCAGCCGGCGTCAGTCCTTCCCAACCTCAAGCCCAGGACGTAGAGCCGCGCACCAAGGGCTCCGTGATGGCCAGTACGCTCATCGGCGCCCACGCCTTTGAGCATCTTTACGCCCACAGCATCCCGCTGCTCACCACCGTCATCGCCGCCGACCTCGGCCTGGGGGCGTTGCAGGTAGGCGCCATTGTCGCCGTTCGCTCCATCTTCGGCGGTCTGACCAGCGTTTCCGGCGGAATCCTGGTTGACCTGTTCCACCACCGGGTGGCGTGGGTGCTGTCCATCAGCACCTTTATGATTGGCCTGGGCTACCTGCTCATGTCCATCGCGCCGTCCTACGTGCTGATATTGGCCGCTCTGGCTCTGGGTTCCATGGGCAGCGCATTGTGGCACCCCCCGGCGTTAGGCCTGCTGGCGCGACGCTTCCCGGCCCGGCGCGGCCTGTTCATATCCATGCATCGCTCCACGGGTAGCATCGGCGACGTGCTGGGGCCGATGGCGGCCGGCGCTCTGGTGGTGGGAGCGTTAGCGTGGAGCGCCGGTGAACCGGAAGACATTGTAAACTTCGGCTGCCAGGCACTGCCCTTCTGCTGGGACTTGCCCTGGCCGGCCATCAGTTGGCGGTGGGTGCTGGGGGTCAGCACGCCGATAATGTTCGTAGCTACCGTGCTGATATTCATCCTGCTGCGCAACGCCGGCAGCGACCCTCCCACCGGAGTCCAGGTGGGCGGACGCATCCGCACCAACTGGGAGGGCATGAAAGACGCCTTCCGAGGCACCGGGATGTGGGCCATCTTCACCGTGTCGGCGGTGCGCGGCATGGCCGATCGCTCCCTGGTGTTTCTGATTCCTTATTACTTGACCACTGCCCTGGAAGAAAACGCAGTGCTGGCGGCGGCCCACGTTGCCCTGATGGTGGGCCCGGGGATATTGGCCGGGCCGATGATTGGCGCGCTGTCTGACCGCATCGGCCGCCGCCCACTGATTGTGTTCATCATGGCGGCCACCACGCTGCTGACCCTGGGCATCATCTGGGCCGGCCAGTCACAGCAGGAATATACCTACTGGATTACCATTTTCGTCGCCATCTACGGCCTGATGAACTTCTCGGTGAACAACCTGACCCAGGCCGCCGCTGCTGACATCGCCGCCGGACGCCGGCTGGAGTCCAGCTTCCTGGGCCTGATGTGGGGCAACAACACCCTGTTCGGGGCCTTCGCTGCGATTATCATCTTCGGCTCGGTGGAATGGTTCGACTTCCAGTACGGGTTCTACATCGCGGCGGGCATCTACTTCGTGGGCCTGTTGGTGTCGCTGCTGATTCCCGGCAAGCCCCGCGCGCCGGAAGCCGTGGCGGTTCCCGCCTAATCTCCTGAATAGGCCTGATTACCAACGTCCGTAGGGGCGAGGCAAGCCTCGCCCCTACACCGTCCGCAACGTTCCGCCGATGGCACAAACATCCGCTCCAACCCAGCCTGCATCCCGGGTTCCGCGGGCGCCGCGCCGTCGCACCGGCAACGGCGTGATGGCTTCCACCCTCATTGGCGCCCACGCCTTTGAGCATTTCTTCTCCAACGCCATCCCGCTCCTCACCACCTTCATCGCAGCCGACCTGGGCCTGAGCGCGCTGCAGGTCGGCGTAATCGTTGCCGTGCGTTCGGCGTTTGCCGGACTCACCAGCGTTGGAGGCGGGTTTCTGTCCGACCTGTTCCACCACCGGGTGGCGTGGGTGCTGTCCATCAGCGCTTTCCTGTCCGGCGTCGGCCTGCTGCTGATGGCGGTTTCGCCGTCCTTCGCTCTGCTGCTGTTCGCGTTGGCCTGCGCATCCTCCGGCGCGGCGTTGTGGCATCCGCCGGCGTTGGGGCTGCTGGCCCAGCGATTTCCCCGCCAGCGCGGCCTGTACATATCCATGCATCGTTCCACCGGCAGCGTCGGCGACGTGCTCGGCCCCATGGTGGCCGGCATCCTGCTGCTGGGCGCACTGCAATGGGAGGCCACAGACGGCCTCATCGTCGGCTGGGAACTGGGCTGGGACCCCATCGGCTGGCGCCTGTGGCTGGCCGTCAGCGCGCCGGTGATGATCGTCTCCGCGTTCGTCATCTACGGACTGCTCCGCCACGCCGGCAACACGCCGCCGCTCAACATAGACATCGTGCAGCGGATGCGGCACCAGTGGGACAGCACCCGGGTGGCGTTTCGAGGCACCGGCCTGTGGGCAATCTTCGCGGTGTCGGCGGTGCGCGGCATGGCCGACGGCTCGCTGCTGTTCCTGGTGCCCCTCTACATGACCCAGGCATTGGGCGTCAACTCCTTCCAGGCGGCGGCGCACCTGGCGCTGATGGTGGGACCGGCGATGGTGACGGCGCCGCTCATCGGCGCGCTGTCGGACAAGGTCGGGCGAAAGTCCCTCATCGTGTTGCTTATGGCGGTCACCACCGTGCTCACCATGGCTATGCCGCTGGGCGGTCAGCAGTATTCCCTGTGGATTACCCTGTGCGTGGCCCTGTACGGCTTGCAGCATTTCACCGTCATCAACCTAACGTCCGCTGCGGCCGCCGACGTTGCCGCGCGTTACGGCCTGGAATCCAGCTTCCTGGGCCTGATGTGGGGCAACAACGTGCTCTTCGGCGCGGTGGCCGCCGTCTTCATCTTCGGACCTATCGAGTGGCTGGATTGGCAGTACGGCTTCTTCATCGCTGCCGGCATTTACTTCGTCGGCCTGCTGGCGTCGTTGATGATCCCTAGCGACCGGCGCGGTCAGGAACCGGCAGCGGCAGCCGCCTAGCCGGCCGGCGTAACCGCTATAATGGTTGCACACCCGCCGATCCGCTGCTGCTCCTGACCATGTCCGCCATTCGCATATCCGGCCTGATGCTTCTTCTCGCCGCCATCGCCACCGCGGTGTCGGTGATGACCCGGCTGTCCAGCAGCCTGGAACCTTTCCCCGACAGTCCTATCCAGTTGCCCATCATCCTGGACACCGGCCAGTATGTCATCGCCGGCGCGGCGCGGGTTCTCTCCGGTTTAGCCTTGCTGGCCGCCGCGATTTTCCTGCGGCTGACGCTGAATGACCGGCAACCCGTGGCAGCCGGCATCTCCGCTGCGCTGCTGGTACTGTCGGGCGCAGTTACCGCAATCTCCGGCGCGTGTATGCTGGCCCTGGCGGCGGAATTACCGGAAGCCGCTGCGTCCCGAGTGTACTTGTACCCGGAAGCCGCCTGGGGGTATCAGGTATGGATTGACCCGGTGAACCAGGCCCGCTGGATTGCCGGCAAGGTCGGTTTCACGCTGGCCGGCCTGGGGTTGATTGCCCTGGGGCCGGTGCAATGGCGTATCGGCGGCCTGCTCAAAATTTCCGCCGTCGCCGACGTGATTATCGAAGTCGCCATGCTGTTCATCTGGGTGGACGCCGCCACCGTGATGCACCGCGTATCGGGCATCGCGTTCCTGGTCTGGCTAATCGTCAGTGGCGTGTGGCTGGCCGCCGGACTGCTCAAAACCCCCAAGGGAGTAACCCAACATGGCAACCCGTGACGAAAACCTGGCCACCGTCCGCCGCATCCGCAACGAACTGACCGCCCTGCTGGAGGGCATGGACTACTGCTTGGACTGGAAGGACGGCGATAACTGGTGCGCCCGGGAGGTGCTGTACCACTTGGTGGACACTCCGGAGGGCGGCATCGGCAGCGTTATCGCCGGCGTGCTGGACGGGACGCGCGACGAGATCACGATCCTGCCCGACGCCAACAACATGACTCCGGAGCGCATGGCCGCCGACCTGGATGAAGCGCAGGCCGCCCCCCTGGCCATCCTGCGAACCGCCGAGGACGCCATCGCCGCCGCATCGGACACCGACTTTATGGAGAGGACAGCCATGGCGCATCTGCCCCACCGCGACGTCCACGAAGTGCGCACCGTCCAGGCGTTCATCGATGGGTTGGAACGGCATTGGGGTGAGCACCTGGCACAGCTGCGCGCCATACGGGAGACGCTGGGAGTATGATTGCTTTGCCGAAACTGCTGCGTCTCCTCATCACAGTTGGCGCAATGGCGTTGGTCGCCGTTCTGCTAGCTGCCTGCTCCGGCAATCCCCAGACGCTGAACGTGGGCTTTTACGCCTACTTCGCGCCGGTGAGCTACAGCGCAGGCGAAACCCCGACGCCGCTGACTTCAACTCCCACCGTGGCTACGAAGCCGACTTGCTCACCGCCCTGGAGACCATGGACGGAGCCGGCCTGTCCTTCAACCGTCGCGCCATCGCTGAGTGGCCTGGCATCTGGCTGCTCTCCGCCGGCGACGAGTTCGACATCGTGGGCGGAGGTATCACCATTCTGGACTCCCGCACCCGCAACGATGACGGCAATACGGCTATCGCCTTCACCAACGGACACATCACCTTCCGCCAGTCCCTGCTGGTAAGGGCTGAAGACGCGCAGCGACTGGCCACCCACGACGCTCTCACGTCCGACGTGCGGGTGGGTGTGCTGACCGGCACCACCGGGGAAGCCCGCCTGCTGCAACTCACCGGCCTGGCCGACGGCAATGGCGTCCTGGCCGCCGGAACCCGCGTCGCAACCGGCGCCGGCGACGTGCTGGCGGACGGCAGCGAGGGTTACACCATCACCGCCGCTGCCACTTCTCCCATCCTGCAAGGGCGCCGCCACATCTATCCGCCTGACGGAACGATGCCCCAGGTCATCTATCTGGGCGACGAGTCGGGCGAGGTTGAGTTGCTCGACGCGCTCCGCAACGGCGACATTGACGCTATCGGCCGGGGCGCTATCGGCAATACCGACGCCGCCCAGGAATCCGACGGCGCCTTTGCGGTTACGGCGCTGGACGATGCGGTGGAGTACGGCGGCTTCACCGTCGCCGCCGGAGACACGGAGTTGCTGGCCCTGCTCAACGAGCGCATTGACTTCCTCACCGACCACCGGCGCATCGGCTACGCAGAGTGGCGGGCCGACCCTACGGTCTTCTTGCAGCGGGCGGCCCGGTGGGAGCAGTAATCCGGTTTGACACCCCTCAAACGTGTGGCTATATTCGGGCCAACACCATTCACTATCCCAACCGGAGGTAATTTGACATGGCGACACCACGAGGACGAGTCAGCTTTGACGCCGGGAACGTTGGATTCATCGTGCAGCACGAGCTGTGGGACGGCAACATCCAGGACCACTCCGACCAGGGCGTGGTCATCCTGGTCCAGGTTGGCGACGAGACGGCGCTGCGGTTCAACTGTTTCGACATCGAGAAGAGCTACGTGTACGCGCCCGACGGCAAGAACGTACAGTATCGCATGGACCGCACCACCGACGGCAATCCCATCGGCTGGTCGGTGCGCACCATGCGCAAGAACCTGGGCGCGATGCTCACCGCCGCCGGCTACGAAGCCGCCGCAGGCGCGCTGGACATGAACGCCGTTAACGCCGCGCTGGACGAGGTGGACAGCGCCGCGCGGGCCAAGTTCGCCGCCGACCGCAACACCGTGAAGCACAACCGGGGCACCGACATCATCGAGGCTGGCAACATCCGCTTCGGCCTGGAGATGCGGCGGCAGTCCTCCGGCGACGGCGGCCTGGCCATCCACGTGCTGAGCGACCTGGCCGGCAACACGGGGCGCGTCTTCACCGAGGAGACCGAGCTGCTGGCCTTCGACTGTTTCCGGGACGAGCCTCACTACCACTACGGCCCGCGCAACAAGAACCACCGCATCTTCTGGGACAAGACGCTGGTTCCCGACCCGCTGGCCTGGTGCCTGGACCAGTTCAAGGGCGGCAAGCTCAGGGCCATGATTGAACGGGCCGGCTACCCCGGCGTCGCCGCCGACTTGGACGAAGACCTGCTCGCGTCCGTCATCCCCCAGGTGGAAAAGCGGGGTCGCGAAATGGAAGCCACGGGCATTCCGTCGGAGGTAACGCCGAACCTGGTGACGTAGGGCATATCGGGGTAGCGCGGTTGCGCTACCCCTCTTCATCCATCCGTAGCAGGCTGAGGAAGGCTTCCTGGGGGACTTCCACACGGCCGACTCGCTTCATGCGCTTCTTGCCTTCCTTCTGCTTTTCCAGCAGCTTCCGCTTGCGGGTGATGTCGCCGCCGTAGCACTTGGACAGCACGTCTTTGCGCATGGCGCGGACGGTTTCGCGGGCGACGATGCGGCTGCCGATGGCCGCCTGGATGGGCACCTCGAACATCTGGCGCGGGATGGTGGAGCGCAGTTTCTCGACGATGCTGCGACCCTGAACCACCGCGTTGTCCCGGTGGCTGATCATGCTCAGCGCCTCCACCGGCGTCTGGTTCACCAGGATGTCGATGCGCACCAGCGGCGCGGCCCGGTAACCCTCAAAGGTGTAGTCCAGCGAGGCGTAGCCCTGGGTTCGGGATTTCAGTTGGTTGTAGAAATCCGCCAGCATTTCGGACAGCGGCATGGTGTACTCCATCACCACCCGGGTCTGCTCGTTGTCGGCGCTGTCGCTGCCATTGCCACCGTCGTCGGTCGGCTTGCCGCCGATGCCCTGGATGTACTCCATGCGCCGGAACTCAGAGCGTCGCGCGTGCATCAGCTCCATCACCGCGCCCACGGCCCGGCTGGGCGCAACGATGGTAACGCCGAGAATCGGCTCTCGCACCTCGGAAATCGCGTTAGGCTGGGGCAGCAGCGACGGATTGTCCACCTGAACCACCTCGCCGTTGGTCAACAGCACTTCGTAGGCGACGCTGGGCGCAGTCACGATCAGGTCCAGGTCGTATTCGCGTTCCAGCCGCTCCTGCACGATTTCCAGGTGCACCAAGCCCAGGAATCCGCAGCGGAACCCGAATCCCAGCGCGCCGCTGTTCTCAGGCTCGATGGACAGCGAGGCGTCGTTTAGCTTGAGCTTTTCCAACGCCGCGCGCAGCCGAGTGTAGTCCTCGCCGTCGGCGGGGTACAGGCCGGCGAACACCATGGACTTCAACTCCACGTACCCCGGCAGCGGGCCTTCAGCGGGATGGGCGTGGTTGGTCAGGGTGTCGCCGACGGCGCACTCCTGCACGTCCTTAAATCCGGTGGCGACGTAGCCCACCTGCCCGGCCTGGAGTATGCCGGTGGCCGTCGGTTCCGGCGCGAACACGCCCACCTCCATGATCTCAACCGTCCGGCCTGACGACATCACTTGCAGGCGGTCACTGGTGGATATGGTTCCGTCGGCGACTCGAACGTAGGCGATGATTCCCTTGTAAGTGTCATAGGTTGAGTCGAACACCAGCGCCCGGAAGGGGTCTTCGTCCCCGCCGTCCGGCGGCGGCACTCGTTCCACGATGGCGTCCAGCAGCTCGCCGCAGCCCAGGCCGGACTTGGCCGACACGAACATCACCTCGTCCCGACGGAATCCGAAAATCTGCTCCATCTCCGCCGCCACCCGCTCCGGTTCCGCCGAAGGCAGGTCAACCTTGTTGATGACCGGAATCAACTCCAGGTCGTACTCCATAGCCAGCAGCGTGTTGGCGATGGTCTGCGCCTCCACGCCCTGGGTGGCGTCCACCACCAGCAGCGCGCCCTCGCAGGCGGCCAACGCCCGGGACACCTCATAGGAAAAGTCCACGTGGCCGGGGGTGTCAATGAGATTCAGCTGGTACTCGCCGGCGTAGTCGCCGTTGGCGACGCGGTGGGACATGGTCACCGCTTTGCCCTTGATGGTGATGCCGCGCTCCCGTTCCAGCTCCATCTGGTCGAGGAACTGGGCCTTCATGTCCTGGGGGCGCACGGTTCCGGTGATTTCCAGCAGCCGGTCGGCCAGGGTGGATTTCCCATGGTCGATGTGGGCGATGATGCAGAAATTGCGGATACGCTGCTGATTCATAATGGGCTGCCGTCCTCGTCAACGGCAATATGGTAGCACGCCTGCAATCCGAGCGGCAATCAAAGCGCTGTCCCAGGCAGAAGGGTTAACTGAAACCCACCGAAGCATAGTATCCTGTTGACAACGTCAAACCGTCACACGCTTTGATACGACCGAATCGCAGCCAATTTCGTACCAATGGGGAGTAAGCGACGGAGCGCAATATGATTATTCTGTCCAGGCTGGCCCTGCGGAGTCGAACCGTAACGTTGATGGCGCTGGTCCTCATCCTGCTCGGCGGCGTGTACGGCTACCAGCAATTGCAGCAGGAACTTTTTCCGGAGATCAGCCTGGGTGTGATCAACGTGTCAACGTCATTCCAGCAGGGCACGCCCTACCAGGTCGCGCAGGAAGTTACCAAACCAATTGAGGACGTAATCATCGGCATGGAGAGCCTGAGAGAGGTAACTTCCACCTCTCGCGGGAATCGTTCCACCGTGCGCGCCAGTTTTGAGACCAACGCGGACCTGGAAGAAGCGGAGGCGGAGATACAGAGCCGCGTTTCAGGCCTGCGACTGCCCGACGCCGCCGGCGACCCACGCGTGTTTGCGCTCACACCCAACCAGCGTCCAGTGATGGAGTTGAGCGTATCCGGGCAGCGCGATATTCCAGAGCTGCTCAGGATTGTGGAACGCCAGATTGTTCCACCGCTACAGGCCATTCCCGGCGTGTTTGAGGTGGCGATTGAGGGCGGCGTATCCGAGCAGGTTTTCGTCACCGTTGACCCGGCGCAGCTGGAAACCTACGACCTCACCATCCAGAACATCATCGGAGCGTTGCAAAGCAACGCCGTGGACGTGACTGCCGGCAGCATGTCGTCGCGGGACGGCATCGTAACGGTGCGGGCCTTTCACGGGTACGGCAACTTGGAGGCCATCCGCAGCCTGCCCGTGGGATTCGCTCGCCCGGACGCGGCTCCCGGAACCGGACGGCCGGCCGACACCAACGCGACGCCCATCCGGCTGTCAGAAGTGGCCGACGTGCGGGTCGCTACGCCGGAGGCTCGCACGGTTTCGAGAACCAACGGGCAGCCCAGCGTCAGCCTCAACGTGCTCAAAACCCCCGACGGCAACACCATCGACATCACCCATGAAATCGACGCGCAACTGCTGCTGTTGGAAAGCGAACTTCCCCACGACCTTGACATTGCCGTGATGGACAGCCAGGCGCCCCGGTTGGAGGAGGAGTTGAGCAAGGTCATAACCCAGGGCGCGCAGGGTTTCGCGTTTGCCGTAATCGCCGTGTTCGTGTTCCTGCTGCAGGTGCGGCCCCATATTGCCTCGGGTGTCATCAACACCTTCCGGCCCACGGCCATCATCGCCGTGTCCATTCCCCTCAGCATCATGGTTACCATGCTGGTCATGGCCGTATTCGACTGGACGCTGAACTTCATGAGCCTGGCCGGCCTGGCCATCGCGGTGGGGCGCATCGTGGACGACAGCATCGTGGTGCTGGAGAACATCTACCGGCACATCCAGGGCGGCAGCGCCCGGGCAGTTGCCGTGATTGAGGCGACGCAAGAGGTAAGCCCGGCCATCGTGGCGTCGACGCTGACCACCGTGGCCGTATTCATTCCACTGGGCTTTCTGCCGGGGGTGGTCGGCCAGTTCTTCCTGCCTTTCGCTCAAACGGTGTGCGTGTCCCTGGTGGCGTCAACCCTGGTGGCGCTGACCGCGGTTCCGGTGCTGGCCTCCTGGTTCCTGAGGCAGGGGGATATGGCCACCGACCCCGCGGTCCGGACCGAGGACACAGTGCTGCAGAAACTCTACACCCCGCTGCTGCGGTTGGCCCTGCGCTTCCGGCTGCTGACTGCCATCACCAGCCTTGCGGTGGTGCTGGCCAGCCTGAGCCTGATTACGCTGCTGCCCATTGAACTATTCTCCCAGGGGCGCACGGAGGGCATTCGCATTGACTTGAGCCTGAGGAACCCGTCCACCGGTAGGCTGTTCCGGGAGGTGCGAACCGTGGAACAGACGCTGGACGATTTCGTAGCGAGCGGCGCGGTGGAGAGTTACCAGGTTACCCTGGGTTCCGGCAGCCGGAGCTTCGGACCCGGCAGCGCTGACGCCTCCTTTGACCGGGCCGGATTCACCGTCGTGCTCCCCGACGACGCCCCGGCCGACCTGGACGAGCAAATCCGGAACGCCCTGCCCGAGAGCCGCGGCGTCACGACACGGGTATTCGCCGACTCCGGCGGCCCGGGTCGCGGCGGCGGCGTCAGGCTCACCCTGACCGGCCCAAACTACGAAGACGTGCGCACTGCTACCGGCATTCTCGAGCAGGCGATCGAGAGCGACCCCGGCGTCCGCAACGCCAGCACCAACATCGTGGACGGAGCCGAGGAGTTCACCATTGCCATCAACCCCAACGAGGCGGGACGCTACGGCTTGTCCACGGCCAACGTCGCCGGCCAAATCCGCACCTGGCTCCTGGGCAGCGAAGTGGCGGAAGTCAACCTGGGCGAAGAGACGCTGGACGTGGTGGTGCGGGGCGCGCCCCAAGCCGTGGACGACCCCGGGGACATCCCGCTGCTGCCCATTTCCGGCAACGCCGGCGTCGTTCCCCTGGGCGCCATATCCGACACCGGCTACACCGTTGGCCCCAGCGTGGTTACGCACTACGACGGCTACCGCTCGGCCACGGTTTCCGGCAGCCTGGTCGGACGGGACGCCGGCGCCATCGGCGAGCGCATCGACGACATCATCGCCGCTACGCCGCTGCCTCCGGGCATCAGCGTACGCTCCGGCGGAACGTTCAGCGACATTCGCGAGGAATTCAACAACGTCTATGTGGCCATGGCCATCGGCGTTTCCCTGGTGTATCTGGTAATGGTTGCGACCCTCGGCTCGCTGAAGATTCCGTTCATCATCGTGCTGAGTATGCCGTTAGCGGTGGTGGGAGCGTTGATTGCCCTGGTAATTACCGACCGGTCGCTGAGCCTGCCGGCGTTGATGGGATTCCTGCTGCTGGTGGGCATCGTGGTCACCAACGCCATCGTGTTGCTCACGTTTGTGCAGCAGCTGCGACAGCGGGGCGCGCCTCCGCTGGAAGCGGTGATGACTGCCGGACGCACCCGCCTGCGTCCCATCCTGATGACCGCCTTCACCACCATCCTGGCGCTGATTCCGCTGTCGCTGAGCGATTCGGCCGGCCTGGTGGGCGCAGAGCTGGCCACGGTGGTAATTGGCGGCCTTTTGAGTTCAACCTTTCTGACCCTGATTGCGGTTCCGGTGGTGTATATGCTCTTTGAGGAATCCCTGCCCAACCTATACTTCCGAGTGCAGGGCCTGGTTGCCGGACGCAGCCGCTAGTTTGATGTTACAATGCCCGTCGGCAATTTTGCCGCTATCAACTCTTGCCGCTTACCGGAGGAACTATCCGTGCCTACCTACGTTGACCCTGCCGCCTGCAACGCCTGCGCCGGCCTCCACGGGGGCCCCCAGTGCGTTTACATCTGCCCCAACGACCTGATGGTTCTGGACGACGTCGTCAACAAGGGCAGCAACCAGGAGCCGGAGATGTGCTCCGAGTGCTACGCCTGCGTCAAGCTCTGCCCGGAGAACGCCATCCACGTCCGCGGCTACGCCGACTTCGTGCCGCTGGGCGCCGAAGTCCAGCCTCACTACGAAGGCCAGGACATCGTCTGGAACGTTACCTTCCGCGACGGACGCACCGAACACTTCCGGTTCGCCTCGCGCTCCACGCCCTGGGGCAGCATCGACCCCTACGCCGGCATCAATCCCGCCGACCGCGACGCCATCCGCGCGCAAGCCCTCTTCGGCGAACCGGAGTACCTCAAGCTACCCGAATCGGCCTAGGGGAATAACCGCCGCAAACTGATCCGGCCCAACCCAGAGGAGTGCCACCAAGATGCCCGAACCTACTACCCGAATCGTTGAATCCGACGTGCTGATTATCGGAGGCGGAATGTCCGGCTGCGGCGCCGCCATCGAAGCCCGCTACTGGGGCGGCGACGACCTGCGCATCGTCATGGTGGACAAGGCTGCCACCGACCGCAGCGGCGCCGTCGGCGAGGGTCTTTCCGCCATCAATATGTACATGGGAATGCGCCACGGCTGGAACCAGCCCGAGGACTACGTGGAGTACGTCCGCAACGACATGATGGGCGTCTCCCGCGAGGACCTGGTGTACGACGTGGCCCGTCACGTGGACAGCAGCGTCCACATGTTTGAGGAATGGGGCCTCCCCTTCTGGTACGACGACGAGGGACTGTACGTCCGCGAGGGCCGCTGGCAGGTGATGATCCACGGCGAAGCCTACAAGCCCATCGTGTCCGAGGCCACCAAGAAGGCCCTGGGCCCCGACAACCACTACGAGCGCGTCTTCATCTCCCACCTGTTCACCGACGCCGACGACCCCGGCCGCATCGCCGGCGCAGTAGGCTTCGGCGTCCGCGAGGACGTTATCTACATCTTCAAGGCCCGCTCCGTCATCAGCGCCGCCGGCGGCGCCACCGCTATCTTCCGACCCCGCAGCGTCGGCGAGGGCATGGGCCGCACCTGGTACTCCATATTCGATACCGGCTCCGTCTATGGCCTCATCATCCCCGTGGGCGGTGAGATGACCCAGATGGAACACCGCTTCGTGCCCAGCCGGTTCAAGGACTCCTACGGCCCGGTGGGCGCGTGGTCTCAGCTGTTCCGAGCCGACCTGACCAACGCCGCCGGCGAAAACTACTTCGTCAACCGGCTGCCCGAACTGAAAAAGTACGATCCCTACGGTTCCGCCTTCCCCACGCCCACGCCGCTGCGCAACCATCTGCTCTGGACCGAAATCCAGGCTGGCAACGGCCCCATCATGCTCAAAACTCCGGAGGCCATCGATGCCCTGGCCGCCGGCGACGAAAACCGCAAGCGCGACATCATCGCCGAAGCCTGGGAAGACTTCCTGGACATGACCATCTCCCAGGCCATCCTGTGGGCTGCTCACAACATCGCGCCGGAGGAACGGCCCTCCGAGGTGGTGCTGGCCGAGCCGTACATCATGGGCAGCCACAGCGGCGAGGCCGGCGCGTGGGTCAGCGGCCCCGAGGACGTTGCCCCCGACGGCTACCACTGGGGTTACAGCAAGATGACCACGGTGAACGGCCTTTTCGCCGCCGGCGACGGCGTGGGCGCGTGCCCGCACAAGTTCTCCTCCGGCTCCTTCACCGAGGGCCGCCTGGCCGGCAAGTCCGCCGTGGCCTACGCCCTGGACAACACCACGCCGCCCAAGGTTGACGACCGCAAGATTGACGAACTCAAGCGGCAGGCATGGGCGCCCATGGTAACCTTCGAGGAGAACCAGTACGCCTCCACCAACCCGGAGGTGAATCCCAACTACCTGCTGCCGCGCCAGGGCCTGTTCCGATTGCAGAAGCTGATGGATGAGTACGTGGCCGGCGTGTCGGCCGGCTTCACCACCAATGAGTCCACCATGCTGCGCGGCCTGGAACTGATGGGAATGCTCCGCGAAGACCTGGCAAAACTGGCCGCCCGCAGCCGCCACGAGCTGCTCCGCTGCCACGAGCTGATTCATCGCGCCTGGGTTGCCGAAGCCCACCTGCGCCACATGCTGCACCGCAAGGAAACCCGCTGGCCCGGCTTCTACTACCGCAGCGACTATCCCGAAATGGACGAAGCCAACTGGCGCGTCTTCGTCAACTCCCGCTACAACCCTGAAAAGGGTGAGTGGGACGTATTCACCCGTCCCTGCCCGCAGGTGTTTTAGGAACGGAGGAAATCATGGCTACTGCTTCCGAAATGCCCGACCCGGTGGAGATGCTTCGCAAAACCACGCTCCGGGTTAAGGAAGTGGTAGCCAAAGTGGAGCAATCTCAAGCCCAGGACCCTACCCCCTGCTCCGAGTGGGACGTGCGCGGCCTGCTGAACCACCTGATTGGCGGCCTTGAATTCACCGCCGGCTGCATTGCCGGCAATCCGCCCAACATTCGGCCTTCCGAGGCTGACAGCAGCTATCTCGACGAGCCGGACGTCGCCGTGCTGGTTGGGGCGTACCACTCCCTGCTTGACCGGGTGCTGCAATCCGGCAGCGAACCGGGCGCGCTGGACGGGATTGTCAGCACCCCCAACTTCGGCGAGATGCCCGTTAGCCAGATCTTCGTTGGCACGACCATGGACCAGTTCATCCACGGCTGGGACCTGGCGAAGGCGACGGGCCAGGATACTACGCTGGACGCCGACCTGGTGGAATTTGTCTATGGGATGCTGACCTCCGCCGGCTTTGCCGATATGGGCCGGCAGGCCGGTTTCATCGGCCCGGAGATTACCGTTCCTGATAACTCCACCCCGCAGGACAAGCTCATCGCCTACATGGGTCGCCAGCCATAGAGGGCAGGCGCACAGCGGCCTACGAGGACGCGGCGCTGGCCGCAGTTGCCGCCTCCTCATTCCAGTCGGGGCCGTTCACCCGGTCAAATAGTTCCACCATCGAGTTGGAAGGCTGGGAAGTCAGCAGGGTAACCACCACGGCGAAAATAGTAGCTCCGGCAAAGCCGGGTGTCGCCGGATTCATCTGCCAGACGCCAACTTCGCTCATCAGGGCAATGGTCGCTTCCAGGCCCAGCAACTCCGCCAGGGTCGCGGCGCCTTCATATCCCAGTCCCATCAACCACCACCAGGTGGATATGACCATCCCCGACACCACCGCAGCCAGCGCTCCCCACTTGTTGAACCTCCGCCAGTAAAGCGCCAGGAGCAGAACGGGCCCGAAGGACGCGCCCATGCCGCCCCAGGCCAGGGAAACCAGTGCGAAAACCGACTCCGGCGACACGATGGAGATCACGGCGGCGGCAACTCCCACCAGCAGCAGCATTCCCCGTCCCATCCAAACCCGGGTGCGGGTCTGCACGGAATATGCAACGCGCCGTATGAATGGCAGGTCGTCGGTGGCAATGGCCGAAGCCAACAGCAACTGAGAATCGGCGGTGCTCATCACGGCGGCGATGACGGCGGTGAGCAGCAGGCCGGCAACTATCGGGTGGAAGAACGTTTCCGCCACCACCAGGTACAACTTCTCCGCGTCGGGCAGCATGACGCCCCGGTCCAGCAGCGCCGGCGCGGCCATTAGTCCCATCAGCAGCCCAAACCCGAAAATCATAACCGCCCAAACTACGCCAACATTTCGGCTCCGCTTCAGGTTCGCCTCCCGGTCAACCGCCATGAACCGGGCCAATATCCGATGAGCGCCCAGGGCTCCCAGGCCCCAGCCCAACGTGGACAGGAAAAACAACACGCCCAGGCTCTGATTGCTCTGGTCGGTCAGCGGATTCCAGAATCCGGCGGCAAACTCCAGCCCCTCGCCTTGGAAGGGGTTGTTCACCGTGGCCAGCAACGTTACCGGTATGATGATGAACCCGGCCAGCATTATCATGGCCTGAAAAACGTCCGTGCGCGAAACAGCCAGAAATCCGCCGATGAAGGTGTAGGACACCACTGCTGCCAGTGATACGAGCACACCGATATTGTGCCCCGGGCCGGTTTGGTCCAGACCGAAAACCACTTCCAGCAACTTCGCCCCCGCAATCAGGCCGGAGCAAACGTACAGTGTGATGAAATAAAGCGCGATGACCGCCGATAAGCCTCTCAGCAACCCGCTGTCATCCTCAAATCGCTTCTCCAGAAACTCCGGCAGGGTCAGGGAGTTCTCGGTGGAGATGGTATAGCGACGCAGACGACGCGCCATTATCGTCCATGACAACCAGATTCCTGCGATAATGGATGCTATCGTCCACAGGTGCATCATTCCGGCGGCAAAGGCCAGCGCCGGAAGCACCAGCATCGTCCAGCCGCTCGACGAAGAGGAAGCAGCGCTCAGCGCAGAGGTTATGTATCCAACACTACGCCCCGCCAGCACGTAGTCCGACATATCGCTCATGTTCCGCGCCCGCAATACGGCTATGCCGATCAAGACCGCGAAATAAGCGATGAAAACCGCCAGTATCCAATAGGTGTAAGCCACGGAAATCGAACCTCGCACGTTCAGTATCTACGCCTTGGCGCAAAACCGCTCTCAAGTTTAGAGACGGCATTTTGCTCATATCTATACCATATGTCAAACAACACGTTACTTTGCCGGGAGTTCACCATGCAAGCCATCGATATGCACATCCACGTACCCCGCGAACCAGGCCTGCCCGAAATCGAGATTGAGGCCGAGCTGCTGCGCTACTTCCGCGCGCCGACGCCGCCTTCAGATCCGGCGGAGATGGCCGACAAGTACCGCGAGCTGGACCTGTTCGGCGTCATCTTCTCGGTGGATACCACCACCAACACCGGCGAAAAGCCCGACAGCAACGACTGGGTCGCCAGCATCGTCAACGACCATCCTGAGCAGTTCATGGGCTTTGCCTCCGTTGACCCCTGGATGGGCAAGGCCGCCTGCTACGAGCTGGAACGCTCGGTGAAAGAACTGGGATTGAAGGGACTGAAACTGCATCCCATCCACCAGGCATTCTTTCCCAACGACACCCGCTTTTATCCCCTGTACGAGGTGGCCGACGGGCTGGGCATTCCGGTGCTGTTCCATTCCGGTTTCGCCGGCGCCGGTTCCGGCACGCCGGGCGGCAGCGGCCTCAAGCTCAAGTACAGCAAGCCCGTACCCTGCTTCGACGACGTGGCCGCCGATTTCCCCAACATGACCATCATCATGGCCCATCCGGCCTGGCCCTGGATCGACGAGCAGATTGCCGTGGCGTTGCACAAATCCAACGTGTTCCTGGACCTGTCCGGCTGGATGCCCCGCTTCATCCCGGAGACGTTGATACGCGAGACCAACACCCGCCTGCAAGACAAGGTGATGTTCGGCTCCGACTACCCCTTCATCCAGCCGGACAATTGGCTGGCCGACTTCCAGAACCTGCAAATGCGCGACCACGTGATCCCGAAAGTCCTGCTGGAAAACGCCCGCCGCGCCCTGAACATCCCGTAGCGTCGGAAAGCCTGGCGACGAATAACGGCCCCGCTATGGCGCGGGCGGGGTCGTTGGCGTTATTATTTGGCCCATGACCACCGCAGCCCGAGTCTATTATCGCAAGTGGCGCCCCGGCACGTTCAGCGACCTGGCCGGCCAGGAGCACGTCGGCAACACCCTCCGCCAGGCCGTGATGCAGGGCCGGGTCAGCCACAGCTACCTGTTCTGCGGCGGGCGGGGCAGCGGCAAGACCACCACTGCCCGCGTCCTGGCCAAGGCGGTCAATTGCCTCGACCCCCAGCAGGGCGACCCCTGCGACCGGTGCGCCATCTGCGTATCCATCAACGAGGGCCGCAACCTGGACATCATCGAGCTGGACGCAGCCAGCAACCGGGGCGTGGAGGAAATCCGCGAAATCCGCGACAAGGTTCACTTCCAGCCCGCCCAGAACCGCCGCAAGGTCTATATCATCGACGAAGCCCATATGCTCACCCGCGAGGCTTCCAACGCCTTCCTCAAGACCCTGGAAGAGCCTCCCGACCACGTCATCTTCATCCTCTGCACCACCGAAGCCGACCGCATCCTGCCCACCATCCTCTCGCGCTGCCAGCGCTACGACTTCCGCCGCCTGCCCGGCCAGACCATCTACGACCGCCTGGCCTACATCACCGACCAGGAAGCCATCGCAATCCACCCCGACGCTATGCGCATGATTGCCCGCAACGCCGGCGGCTCCATGCGGGACGCTCTCAACATCCTGGAACAGCTGGCCGTATCCACAAACGGCGAAATCACCCTGCGGGACGTTGAGGAATCCCTGGGCCTGGTTCGCAGCGACGCCTACCTGGCCCTGTCGCAAAAGCTCCTGGCCGGCGACACTGCCGGCGCGCTGGAAACCATCAACCAAGTCGTTTGGGAGGGCGGCGAACCTCGTCAGTTGCATCGCCAGACCCTCGACCTGCTCCGCTCGATGCTGCTGCTGTCCTGGGACGCAGGCCAAACCCTTGACCTGACCGACGACACCCAGGCCGGCCTGGCCGCCATCATCCGGCAAACCGACTCTCAACACATCCTGCGCGCCGTTCGCATCTGGGGCGAGGCCGCCGCCGGCCTGCGGTATGATGCTCCCGCCGCGCTCCCCCTGGAAATCGCCGCCGCCGAAATCTGCCGGCCCGCGCCACTGCCCAATGACGTCCCAGCCGAAGCGCCCGCCGCTCCGCCAACGTCGGCGCCAGCGCCCAACCGGCCACCCGCAAATGGCGGACGCCAGCCGGCTCAACAGAGACCGGCTCCACCCCCCCAACCGGCCGGAGGACGCCCGCGCCAGGATAACCCCGGGCCGCCGCCTCGTCAGCCGGCGCCTTCCCCATCGCCGTCCGACAGCCAGCCGGCCCCGTCCCGCACTCCCTCCGCCGCGCCCGACAGCTTGCAAGGACACTGGGAGCAAGCCGTCCGTCAATTGGGCCTGGTCAAGGGCAGCAAGTACAACCTAGGCGCACTGCTCCGTGATTGCCGCTCCGGCAACGTCCACCTTTCCGCCGACGACAGCACGCTGGTGCTGCCGTTCAGCAACGCCGCCAATCTCGACCGGATGCAGGAGGAACTGAACGACCCCCGCGTTCGTGATACTATTGAGCAGGCTATCGAAGAGTCTTTTGGCTCTCGACACCCCTTCCAGGTTACGCTGGCCGGCGCCAACGGAGACGGCGCGCCGCCGGCCCGCAATCCGGTCCAGGACAGCCCCCTGGTTCGCACGGCCATGGGCCTGGGCGCGCGCATTCTGGACGAACAATAGGAGGCACCGACACCGTTATGATGAACAAGCGCATGATGCGCCAGGCCCAGCAGCTGCAAAACCGCCTGGCCAAAGCCCAGGAAGAGCTGGAATCCATGTCTGTGGAAGGCTCTGCCGGCGGGGGCGTAGTCCGTATCACTATGACCGGCAAACAGGAAATTACCGCCGTGGTTATTGAACCCGAGGCCGCCGAAGACATCGACCTGCTGCAGGACCTGGTGGCCGCCGCCGTGAACGACGCCTTCGCCCGCACCCAGCAGTTGGCAGCCGAAAAGATGGGGGCCGTAACCGGCGGCATGAACATCCCCGGCCTGATCTGACGCGTATGGCCACCGACTCTTCGCCGGGCACCACTCGCTCGCTGAGCCAGCTCATCGAGGAGCTGCACCGGCTGCCCGGCATTGGCCCCAAGAGCGCCCAGCGCATCGCCTATCACATCGCCCACGTGCCGGCGGAAGCGGCGCGCGAACTGGCCGACGCCATCATCGCCGTCAAGGACAGCATCCTCTTCTGTGAGGAGTGTCGCAATCTCACCGATGCCTCACCCTGCGCCCTTTGCGCCAACCCTCAGCGCAACCGCGACCAGATTTGCGTCGTCGAGGAGTCCCGCGACCTGGTCGCTCTGGAACGAACCCGGGTCTATCGCGGCCTCTATCACGTTCTGCACGGCGCGTTGTCGCCCCTCAACGGCATCGGCCCTGAGGACATTCATCTGCCCCAGTTGTTCAGTCGCCTGCAAAACCGGAACCAACCCTTGCAGGAACTCATCGTCGCCACCAACCCGACGCTGGAGGGCGACGCCACTGCGGATTTCATCTACCGCCGGCTGGCCGACAGCGGAATCCCCATCACGCGCCTGGCCCTGGGCCTGCCCGTGGGCGGCTCGCTGGAATTCGCCGACGAAACCACCCTCAGCCGCGCCCTGGCCGGACGCAACCCTCTGGAGTAATCCACCTCGCTCACCCTGAGCTGGTCGAAGGATGCGGCCATTAACATAAACCGACATTCCAAACCCTGCCCACTCTGTCGCGTTTGCTGGTATCATTGACCTATGCCGACGGCTTTCCCATTTTCCATCGTCGTGGGCATTCGGAATCAGACTGTATAGCGCGCCGGCGACCATTTCCTCGGCGTCCCGGCGCTTGGAGGGTCGCAATGCCAAGCAAGGGCAAACGGGTAGCGTCGCGCCAGGGCAACCTCCGACGCCGCCGCAACAGCGTCAATCGCAGCAACGCGTCGGCCGGCTCCCAACCAATCGACGACGCCAATCCCTCGCCAACTTTGACGGCAGCCGGCTCCGCTGCGGCAACTGCCACGGCCACCGCTACGGCGCCGGCCGCTGCAGCCCCGGCCGGCGCCGGCGTCTCCCAGGCAACCGGGCGGCCCCAGGCGCAGCCCCGCGGACGCCGATTCGACCGCCCAGCCGCCTACAATCACGTCGGCTCCGAATTGGTACGCATCAGCATTTTCGCCGGCGTGCTGCTGGTGGCGCTGGTAGCCATCTCCTTCTTGATTTAAACCTCCTCTCCCAGACACGGGAGAGGGGCGGGGCGGGGCGTCAGCATCCCATGGTTCGGCAAGAATTCAACCATCGCCTCCTGGTAACGCCGGAGCGTCCGGGCGTTTATCTGATGAAAAACGCCAAGGGCGCAGTCATCTACGTTGGCAAGGCCGCGGTGCTGCGCAACCGTCTTCGTTCCTACTTCGGCTCGCCCGCCGGCCTGGAACGCAAAACCCGCCGCATGGTCAGCGAGCTGGCCGACTTCGAGTACATCGTAACCGATACCGAAGCCGAAGCCCTCATCCTGGAAAACATTCTCATCAAGCGCCATCGGCCCTACTTCAACGTCCGCCTCAAGGACGACAAAACCTACCCTTACCTGAAGGTTGACCTGGCCGAGGAGTTTCCCCGGGTGTACATCACCCGCGGCGTTCACACCGACGGCGCCCGCTACTTCGGCCCCTTCGCCAGCGCCGGCAGCGTCCGCCAGTCCATGGACCTGGTGAAGAAGCTGTTCCCCTATCGCTCGTGCACCAAGCGCATCACCGGAACCGACCCGCGTCCCTGCCTAGAATACTACATCCACCGCTGCGTCGGACCCTGCGCCGGCCTGGCCACCAGCGAGGAGTACGACGAGGTCGTCAAGCAGGTCATCCTTTTCCTGGAAGGCAACACCGAAACCGTTACCGGCCAGCTCCGGGAAAAGATGGACCGGGCGGCGGAGGACATGGAGTTCGAGCGCGCCGCCGTCCTGCGGGACCAGATGGCGGCCATCCAGAAGTTCGAGGAGGAACGCACTGTCAAGGTGGACTCCGGGCGCAAGATGGATTTGGACGCCATCGCCGTGTCCGTGGCCGACCCCGATTCCCGCATCCGAGAAGCCTGGGTGGAGATTTTCTTCATCCGCCGGGGCAAGCTGATTGGCCGGGACCACTTCTTCATGGAAGGCCCGGAGGACGACGAGCCCGGCGCCATCATCGCCCAGTTCGTCCAGCAGTTCTACGCCACCGCCCTGGAAATCCCGCCAACCATCCTCATTCAGCACGACCCGCCGGAGGAGGACGGCCAACTGCTGCAGGACTTTCTCCGCACTCGTCGCGGCGGCGCCGTCCGACTCTACCGGCCCCAGCGCGGTGAAAACCGCCAGCTGCTGCAGGTCGTCGCCGCCAACGCCGCCGAGGGGTTGGCCCAACACCGGGTCAAGTGGCTCAACCGCTCCGACATCATCCAGAGCGCTCTCACGGAGCTTGAGGAAGAGCTCAGCCTGCCCGCCGCTCCCATCCGCATGGAGTGTTACGACATCTCCCACATCCAGGGCAGCAACCTTGTCGGCAGCATGGTCGTGTTCGACGACGGCAAACCGCTCACTCGCGACTACCGTCGTTTCAAAATCAAGGCCGTGGACGGCGTTGACGATTACGCCAGCATGAAAGAAATGCTCACGCGCCGTTTCAAGCGGCTCAGCCAGGCCATCAACAACCCCGACCCCGACGGCAAGGTGGACACCTGGGGCGTAGTCCCCGACCTGGTCATCATCGACGGCGGCAAAGGGCACTTAACTGCCGCCCAGGAGGTGATGCTTCACCTGGGCCTGGAGCAGATTCCGCTCTGTTCGCTGGCCAAGGAAAACGAAGAAATCTTCGTGCCCCACACGCCCGAACCCATCGTCCTGCCCCGCGATTCCCAGGCCCTCTACCTGATGCAGCGCATCCGCGACGAAGCCCACCGCTTCGCCATCAGCTTCCACCGCAACCTCCGTTCCAAGAGCAGCCTGAAGTCGCCCATTGACATGGTTACCGGCATAGGCCCGAAGCGCAAGCGGATGCTGCTGCGACGCTTCGGTTCCCTGCAGGGCATCAAGGAAGCCACCGTTGAGGACATTGCCGCCGTCCCCGGCCTGACTCGCTCCCTCGCCGTCAGACTCAAACAAACTATCTAAACCAATCAACCTTCCGCCTTGCACAACCCCTGGCGGTACATTACCATTGAGCCAATGATTAAGCTCAACATCACGTTGCCCTCCGGCGCTCAGGTGTCCCTTGAATCGGACGACAAGGATTTCGTCCGCGAGGTATTGCATTCAACGATGCCCCACCTGAATGGCGCTGCGCCTCCGCCGGCTCCTGCCCCCGCCGGCGTTCCCGCCGAGCCGGCCGCCCACTCGAACGGGTCGCCTTCCATCGGCCACGGCTCCGTCGGGGCAGACGCACCTCAGCCGGGCAACGGCCATCATCCGCCATTGGAGCAACCCGCCGGCGAACCCGCCAGTGTGCAGCAGGCTGCCGTCGCCCCGGTGAGCGCGCCACCGGCGCCGGCCCACCGGCTCGCCGACCCGGAGCCGGCCGCCACTGCCGTCTCTCAAACCGCGTCCACTCCCGCGCCGTCCCCCTCTGTCGCTCCCTCCACCCCCGACGAGCACGAATACATCGCCTTTTGCCAGCGGGTGAATCCCTTGGGCGATATGCGGCGCGTGGTAGTAGCCGCCGAGGCCGCCGACCGGCACCTGACCGTCAGGAGCGTTGACCCCGACGAACTGTCGCGCCTGTTCACCCTGGCCGGCTGGCCGATACCGCACAGCTTTGTCCAGACCTTGCGCAACGCGGCCCGTTCCAAATTCCGCTGGATGGAGCGGATTCCCGGCCAGCTGGGACACTACCGAGTTACCAACGCCGGACGTAAAATCGTGCTGGGCGAAACCGCCGTCAGCAGCGCCGGCACATCCGATTCCGAAGACTGAAGGAGACCTCCTAATGAAGATGTATATCTGCGGCCAATGGGTTGACCGCGATGCCAAGATGCCCGTCATCAATCCCTTTGACCAGAACCCCTTTGACACCGTGCCCCGGGGCACTGCCGACGACGTGCAGGCGGCTATCGCCAGCGCCAAGCGGGGCGCCGCCGTGATGGCCAAGCTGCCGGCCCATCGTCGCTATGCCATCCTCAAGCGCACCGCCGAGCTGATGGAAGAGCGCGCCGACGACCTGGCCGAAACCATCACCCGCGAAGAGGGCAAGGTCATCGCCGAGGGCCGCGGCGAAGTCCAGCGCGCCGTCCAGACCATTACCCTGTCCGCCGAAGAGGCCAAGCGACTCCACGGCGAAACCGTCCCTCTGGACGCCGCCCCCGGCGTGGTCAGCCAGTTCGGGTTCACCATCCGTGTGCCAGTGGGCATCGTGGCCGCCATCGCGCCGTTCAACTTCCCGCTGAACCTGGTCTGCCACAAGGTAGGCCCGGCCCTGGCCGCCGGCAACGCCGTCATCCTCAAGCCGGCCGGCGACACTCCGTTGTCCGCCCTCAAACTCACCGAGTTGCTGCTGGAAGCTGGCCTGCCCGAGGAGGCCATCCAGACCATCACCGGCTCCGGCGCGGAAATCGGCGACGCCATCACCGGCTCGCCCGACGTGCGCAAGATTACCTTCACCGGCAGCATGGAAGTGGGCGACCAGATTTGCCGCAACGCCGGCATCAAGAAGGTAACCATGGAGCTGGGCTCCAACAGCCCGCTCATCATCATGTCCGACGCCGACATTGAGAAAGTCGCCGCTGCCACCGTCTCCAGCGGTTTCGCCAACGCCGGCCAGGTGTGCATCTCCACCCAGCGGGTCTTTGCCGCCCGCGCCATCTACGCCGACCTGCTGGACGCGCTGGTGAAGCCCACCCAGGAGTTCACCGCCGGCAACCCCTTCGACGAAGACGTGAAGATGGGCCCCATGATTCGCCAGACCGACGCCGAGCGCGTGGAGAGCTGGATTGCCGAGGCCGTGGGCCAGGGCGCTCGTGTCATCGCCGGCGGCGGGCGGGAAGGCACCCTGCACTCCGCCACCGTGGTCGCGGACGCGCGCCCGGAGATGCTGATTTCCCGCGAGGAGCTGTTCGGCCCCGCCGTCGCCGTCAGCGCTTTTGACGACATCGACGACGCCATCGCCAAGGCCAACGATACCCGCTTCGGCCTGTCCGCCGGTATCTTCACCCAGAACGTGGACTGGGCCATGAAATTCGCGCAGGAAGTCCACTCCGGCAACCTGCACATCAACTCGTCTCCCCAGTGGCGCGCCGACCTGATGCCCTACGGCGGCCTCAAGGACAGCGGCATGGGCAAGGAAGGCCCTGCCTACGCCATTGAGGAAATGACCGAGCTGAAGATGGTCGTTTTCCACCTGGGCGGCTAGGGCCACCACGGAGCTGCAACATGACCAGCCGACCGCACGGCATCGACGGATGGGGCTATCCCAACCAGGAATACGCGCCCGAACCCTATGTGATGACTCAGGCGCCCCGCTGCGCCCTGGTGGTTACACCCCATCCCGATGATGCCGAGGGCGGCTGTGGCGCAACCATGGCCAAGTGGATCACGGAATCGGGCACCAAGGTTGTGATCCTGATGTGCACCAACGGCAACAAGGGCACGGGCGACCGTGCCTTCACGCCGGAGGGGCTGGCGGCCACCCGAGAGATTGAGCAGCAGAACGCGGCCAGGGTCCTGGGAGTTTCCGAAGTCGTGTTTCTGCGGTACGGCGACGGCGAGCTGGAAGACACCTACCAGTATCGCGGCGAGGTGGTGCGACAAATCCGCCGCCACAAGCCCGATGTGATATTCGGCATCGACCCCTACCGGGTAACGTCGCACACGCACCGGGACCACCGCCACAGCGGGCAGGCCGCGCTGGACGCGGCATACTCCTACGCTTGGAGCTGGCTGGATTTCCCCGAGCAGATTGCCGCAGAGGGACTGGAGCCGCACCAGGTGGGGGAGGCGCTGCTCTGGGGTTCCGAGCGTCCCGATACCTTTGTCTCGATCAACGAGCAGCACATTCTGATGAAGGCCGCCGCCCTCAGCCAGCACGCGTCGCAGATCAGCGCGCGCACCGCATCCCAGCGCCTGGAGCGAATGACCGAGGGCTGCCGGCTTCAGGGCGAACGCTGCGGCGTACCCTACGCCGAGGGCTTCCGGCGCATCCAGTTCAACCTGGGCTCCGACGAATGGTGGCTGCTGAACCGCTAGCCATCAGCCCATGCACATTGCGCATCCATTCGCGCCTGAGCGGAACGATTACCCCGCAATCGCCCCAATAACCTCATCCGCCGATGCCACCCACGCCATGCGCGGGAAAATGATGTCCATGCACACGTCGTGCTCGGTTGACGTGCCCGCCGCGCAGCAATCGCGCACCACGATACAGTCGTAGTCCTTGTCCCGCGCGTCCCGCAGCGAACCTTCCACTACGCCGGTAGTCGAGTACCCGGTCAGGATCAGCGTAGTGATGCCGAACCGGCGCAGGTACACCTCGATGTCCGTCGTGTTGAACGGGCTGGTGGTGTGCTTGATTACCACCGGGTCCTCTTGGCGCGGCGCCAGCTCCGACACTACCTCCGCATCGTGAGTGCCGGCAGTGAGGCGTGGCCCGGCGTCCGCCGCGCTGGCCGGCGCTCCAAAGGGCGGACGCGGCGCGTCCCGACGGTCGGTCCGGCGGTTCACCACCACGTAGATCACCGGCATCCCGACGGCACGGGCCTTTTCCAGCAGCCGCACGCTGTTGGCGATGATCTCCTCGCCGGAATACGGTTGCACCGGCATCGCGCCGCCCTTGATCAGCTCGTTCTGCATATCCTGGATCAACAGCGCCGTTTGGTTTGGGTCAATCGTAATCTCAGGCATACCTCTACAACTCCTGCAAGTCTCTCACAATCCGCCGCAGCTGGGCTTGCTCCGCGTCGCTGGGCGTATCGAAGGAAAAGTGCATTTCGTCCACCAGGCCGCCGTACTTCTCCGCGAATTTCCCGGCGATTTCGTCGTACTCGCCAATGGTGGCGAAAGCGTTGAGCATCTCGTCCGGCACCAGGCCAGGCATCTCGTCCCACTTGCCCTCGCGCGACAGGCGATGCAGCTCCTTGCCGATGTCCTCAAAGCCGTGGCATTCCAGCACCGGGAAATAAGTGCGGGTGGATGAGTAAAAGGAGATGCGTCGCCGCGTCACCTCGGCCTGCTGCCGGATGGCCTCACGGTTCGGGCCGGTAACGATAAAGCCGCCGCCCACGATGGTAACGTCCTCCGGGTTGCGTCCGGCCCGCCGCGCGCCCTCCGCCACGTTGGGCTTGACCATCTGCCGGATGTATTCCGGCGAGGTCAGGCTGTGCAGCATCAGCCCGTCTGCGACCTCGCCGGCCACCAGGCAGTTGTAGCCGTTCACGGCGGCGGTGAACACTTCGGGCGGGTTGTACTCGCTGGGGCCTGGGCTGAAGAAGGGCGTCATCAGCGAGAACTGGTAGAAATCGCCGTCGTATTCCAGGTTGCTGCCGGTATCCCAGCAGTTCCAGATGGCCCGCAGCGACTGCACGTACTCGCGCAGCCGTGAACCCGCCGAGCCGGTCCAGCGAGTCGAAAACCGCCGCTCGATGTGTCCCTTGACCTGCGTGCCCAAACCCAGGCGGAACCGTCCGGCGCTGCCGTCCTGCAGGTCGCGGGCGGTATAGGCCACCACCATGGGCGAGCGCGGGAAGGCGATGGCCACGTGGGTCTCCAGCGTAACCCGGCTGGTGGACGTGGCAGCCACCGCCAGCGGCAAGAACGAATCGTGCGCCGTCTCGTTGGTGGACACGCCGTCGTAGCCCATACCCTCCGCCCAGGCCGCCTCAGCAGCCACAGCATTAAGGTCGCGGGATTTCAGAGAATAAACAACACGCATGGGGGGTGGCTCCTCGTCCAGTTTAGATAGCGTCATTTTGTCGGTGGTAAATTGCAATACCGAAATCGTCAATATGCCGTTTGAACGGCGCGTACTGGATGCTCTCGTAGGCCTGCACCTCACACGTTTGTGGTATGTCCAAATCCTCAAGGTCCAGCGCCAGCCGACCCAGTCGGTAATGGTCGGTGATGCCGTGGGTAGCCAGGTCAAAGTCGGAGCGCGGCGTCGCCTTTCCGGTGGCTCGAGAGCCGTGCAGCGTTACCGACGTCAACTCCGGGTAGGTGGCGAAAACCCGCTTCATTTTCTCCCAAGTTGCCGGCGGAATGTCGGGAATGCGCGTCATTCCAGCGCCTCTAAACCGAACCGCTGGTACAGGTCATCCAAAAGTGCCAGGTAACGATTGCGGATATTTTCAATCACGGTTTCAAATCTGGCAAAGTCGTAAGTGTGGGACATCAGGTTGCGGTCGGTGAGCATATCGGTCCAGGCTGCGCCGTCGGTAATCAACTTGGCCGCAAAGGCTTCCCTAATCACGTTGCGGGGCGTAACCGTAGCCAAAACAACGCCATCGTATTCCAAGCGGTCTTTCAGCGTCAGCCACGCCAGTTCAAAGGTGTATTCGAACCGTTGGATGACGCCTTCACGCTCCAGTTCGTTGAGCTCCGCAACTTCCCGCTCCAACGCCTCGCGCAACAGTGTGTAGGCCCGGGAGAAGTTGCGGAAGCGATAATGCCAGCGTACTTCTGTGGACATCTGAGTACACCCGGTTCGCGTTTACCCCTACGCCGTCACCCGCTCCGCATACAACTGGTCCGTTTTGGCCGCCATGATGAAGTCGTTGCGGTGCAGGCTGCGGATTTTGTGCGTCCACCACGTTACGCTGACCCGGCCCCACTCGGTGGTCAGACGCGGATGGTGCCCCTCGGATTCGGCCAGCTCGCCCAGCGCGTTGGTGAACTCCAGCGCGTCCACGAAGTTGGCGAACTTGAACTGCCGGTCCAACTTGGGAATGCCGGACTCGTCAATCAGCGCCCAATCGTTCACCGCCGGATGCAGCTCGGCGACTTCCGCCTCGGTAACGTGGGGCGAATCCCGCCGGCAGGCCGTGCATCTTTCACTGTACAGCTCAGCCATCTCAAACCTCCTGCAATTCCTGGCGCAATTCTAGCATAGTTGAGCGTCGGCCCCGGCTGGGGTATAGTTTTCGCCGACTCTACGCCGCTATCTATTTCCGGCATTCCCGAGCAGACGGGAATCCAGGGAACCGGGAGGCACAGCATGATTTACGGCGCGATTACCAACTCCTGGCGCAACCAGCTGGACGACACCGACCTGGGCGACCTGATTGCCGAGGCCCAGGCCTGCGGCTCGCGCCACATCGAACTCCGCCAAACCTGCCTAGGCGCCGCCGAATCCGGCGAGGGAGACGCCTGGCGCCCCAACTTGGAAGCTTTGGCCGGCGTCGTGGTCCGTTTCCCCAACCTCACCTTTGACCTCGCCGTGGCCCTGCCCTGCTTCACCACCGACATCGATCCCCACGGTGGGTTGTACCAGTCCCAGCTGGAGGCGGCGCGCCTCGTTGGCCGAGGCCAGCCCCACTTGCGCACCGTTGACCCCGGCGCCACGGATACCCCCTGGGAAACGCTGGCCGACGTTGCCGACGCCACGGCCCGCATTGTGCCACTGGTGCGTGAGGCCGCCCGACAGGGCGTCATATTCTCCATGGAAAACTCCGGCCAGCCCCTGCGCTCCATGGCCCTGCTAGTGCAGGAAGCTCGCGCCCAGCTGACCGACGAGGAAGGCCAATACCTGGGCTTGTGTACCGACCCGGCCAACCAGCTGCGCCGCCATCCCGACAGCTATCCCCTGGACGAGCTGGCCAGCCTGCCCGCCGATTACATCAAGATTGTCCACTTCAAGCAAGCCCGCGATGGCGTCGCAATCGGCAGCGTTGACGACGGCGACCTGGACTGCCGCGCCATGCTCCGCATCCTGCAGGGCAAAGCCTACGACGGTCCCGCCGTCATGGAGATTCCCTCCGCCGACGACGTGTTCGACAACCTGGCCGACAGCTTTGCCTACCTTGACGCCTGACCCCATGACCGAGCACAGCGACTACACGGTCTCCATCCACTACGACCGTCGGCTCTATCGGCAGGACATCGCCGGTTCCAAGGCCCATGCCGCCATGCTGGCCCGGCAGGGGATTATCACCCAGGACGACGCCGATAGCATCATCGCCGGTCTGGGCCAGGTGCAAGATGAAATCGAGGGCGGCCAATTTCCCTGGGATCCTAGCCTCGAAGACCTGCACATGAACATCGAGCGCCGGCTCACCGACCTCATCGGACCCGCCGCCGGCCGTCTGCATACCGGGCGCTCCCGCAACGACCAGATTTCGCTGGATATGCGGCTGTACACCCGCGAGGCCATTGCCGATACCATCAGTGCCTTGCGCGGCGTGCAGCGCAGCCTGGTCGGCCTGGCGGAAAAGCACGCCGGCGTCGTGATGCCCGGCTACACCCATTTGCAGCGCGCCCAGCCCGTGCTCTTCGCCCACCATATGCTGGCCTACTTCGAGATGCTCCAGCGGGACATCGGCCGCTTTACCGACTGCGCCGCCCGCATGGACGTGCTGCCCCTGGGCAGCGGGGCGCTGGCCGGCGTTCCGTACCCCACCGACCGCCACGCCGTGGCCGAAGCGCTGGGATTCAGCGAAATCAGCCCCAACAGCATGGACGCCGTGGCCGACCGGGATTTCATCGTGGAATACCAGTCGGCGGCGGCCATTACCATGCTGCACCTGTCGCGGCTGTCCGAGGAAATCGTCATCTGGTCCAGCCGGGAGTTCGACTTTGTGCGCCTGGCCGACGACTTCACCACCGGCAGCAGCATCATGCCCCAGAAGCGCAACCCCGACTTCGCCGAAATCGCCCGGGGGAAAACCGGCCGGGTCTATGGCAGCCTGATGGCCATTCTTACCGTGCTGAAGGGGCTGCCCCTCACCTACAACCGGGACTTGCAGGAGGACAAGGAGGGCTTCTTTGACACCGTGGACACCCTGCTGTCCACTCTGCGCGTCTTTGCCGATATGCTCCCCGGCATGACTCTGAACGCGGCGCGGGTGGAATCGCTGGCCGGCGAAAGCTACATGCTGGCTACCGATATGGCCGACTACCTGGTCGGCAAGGGCGTACCCTTCCGCGAGGCCCACGGCGTGATGCGTCGGCTGTGCCAGCATTGCGAGTCCGCCGGCATATCTCTATCCGACTTGCCTCTTTCCGAGTATCGCGAGTTTTCGCCCCACTTCGCCGAGGACGTGTACGATATTACTGCCGCTGCGTCCGTAGCCGCCCGCGACAATCCCGGTGGCACCGCTCCCAACCGCGTGGCCGACGCCCTGGCTCGCGCCAAAACGATACTGGAGGAGGCTGCCGCAACATGACCGCCACCGCCAATCATGTCCAAATCGCGCCGTCCGTGCTGGCGGCGGATTTCGGCCGGCTGGCCCAACAGGTGCGGGACGCCGATGCCGCCGGCGCCGACCTGATTCACGTGGACGTGATGGACGGCCGCTTCGTGCCCAACATCTCCTTCGGCGAGGTCGTCGTTGACGCCATCCGCAGCGCCACCGACCTGCCCTTGAACTTGCACTTGATGGTGCACGAACCCGACCGCCTGCTGCCCGGCTTGATGAAGAGCGCTGCCGACCAAGTGCTGGTGCACGCGGAAGCCTGCGCTCACCTGCACCGGACGGTTGGCTACGTCAAGGAGCAGGGCAGCCAGGTTGGGGTCGCCATCAACCCGGCCACGCCCATTGCGGCGGTGGAGGAGGTGCTGCCCGACCTGGACATCGTGCTGGTGATGACGGTTAATCCCGGTTTCGGCGGCCAGTCATTCATCCCGTCGGCGTTGGCCAAGCTGCGGCGTCTGCACCGCATAATTCAGGAGAAGGGCTACCACGCCAAACTGGAAGTGGACGGAGGGGTCAAAGCCGACGCCACGGCCCGTGATTCGGTGGCCGCCGGGGCGGAGATTCTGGTGGCCGGAACTGCCATCTTCAACCGGGAGCAGTCCGTGGCCGAGGCCATGGCCGCCCTGCGCGCCAGCGTGGACGGGCTGGCTCCAGGCAAAACGTAAGGGCAGGTCTCAAACCCGCCCTTACCGTACCGGCGCTTTGTTGCGGCCCTACGCCGCTGCTCTGGCTCTCGCCCGCGCCTTGGGCCCCCGGGGCGGCTTGTACATCGTCCGCAGGCACCGCGAGCAAATCTTGACCCGCGTGGGCTTGCCGTCGATGGCCAGGGTCTGCTTGTGAACGTTGGCCTTCCAGCGCGTCTTGGTCTTGCGGTTGGAGTGGCTCACGTTGTTGCCGGTCATGCCGGCTTTTCCGCACATTTGGCACTGCATGATTTCTAACCCGTCCGTTGATTGTGGCGGCATTATAGCACACTCGCTTGACTTGCCGCTGCCACTGCCGTTAAATGGCGGCATCCAACCACCGACCTACAGCAGGAGGATACAGCATGGCTCTCGTCCGTTGCGTTACCGAGATGGGCATGGGCGTGGACGTTCACGGCCTGGACTATACCCTGGCGGCCAAGCGGGCCGTTTTCGACGCCATCCATCACAGCAGCCTGGGGTTTGCCCGCCTGGTGGGCGCAACCGCCGATGACATGACGGTCAACGTTACTATCGGCGCGCCGGAACCCGACAAGGTCAACGCCGACGAAGTAGCCGACTCCCTCCCCCACGGCCGCGCCAACGTTGACGTCGTGGTCGGCGGGCTGCAACTCCTGAACGATGACGGCAGCGACGGCACCCTCATCGCCAACGCCATCATCACCGTCAGCATCGAAGACGGCAAGTAGCATCAGGCACAAGCGGCGGCCCCGGGTTGCCGAACCAGACTGAGGGGCCGCACCAATCCTGTGCGCTACGACCTGGCCATCATCGGCGCCGGCTCGGCGGGCTTAACTGCCGCCCGTTTTGCCGCCCGGCTGGGCAAGCGCATCGCCCTCATCGAGGCCAACCGGGTCGGCGGCGACTGCACCTGGACTGGCTGCGTGCCCAGCAAGGCCCTCCTCCACGCCGCCAGGGTCGCCCATGCCATACGCAACGCCGGGCGGTACGGCATTGCCGCCAGCGACCCGTCCGTAGATTTCAGGACCGTGATGTCCCGCATCCGCGCGGCGATTGAGCAGATTTACGCTGCGGAATCCCCGGACGCGCTGCGGGCCGAGGGCATCGACGTGATTGAGGAGCGAGCGGAGTTCGCCGACTCTCGCACGGTATCGGCCGGCGGGCGACGCATCACCGCCAAACGCTTCCTGATTTGCACCGGGGCGTCGCCTTTCGTACCGCCCGTACCGGGGCTGACGGACGTGCCCTACCTGACCTACGAAACCTTCTGGCAGTTGGAATCACTACCGTCCCGCCTGACTGTCATCGGGGGCGGGCCGATTGGGTGCGAGCTGGCCCAGGCGTGTCAGCGTCTTGGCTCGCAGGTTACGCTGGCGGAAGCACTGCCGCGCATCTTGCCCAACGACGAACCCGACGCCGCCGCGATTGTCGCCAGCTCGCTACGGCGCGACGGGGTTGAGCTGCGCCTGTCGTCGCCGGTGGAATCGGTGCGGCGCAGCGACGACGGCATAACCGTTACCGCTGCCGGCGATGATATTGCGGGCGACGGCTTGCTGGTGGCGTTGGGCCGGCGTCCCAACGTCGTCGGGCTGGGGTTGGAAGCCGCCGGGGTTGACTGCGGTGATGCCGGCATCGTCGTTGACGACTACCTGCGAACCGGCGCCAGGGACATCTACGCCGCCGGAGACTGTATTGGCGGTTTTCAGTTCACTCACTACGCCGGGTTCCAGGGCGCTATGGCTGTGCGCAATATGATGCTGCCCGGTCGTTCGCGGGCGCGGCCGGCGCATCCGCCCTGGGCCACGTTCACCGACCCGGAGGCCGCCCACGTTGGCTATACCGAGGAACAGGCGCGGCAGCAATTCGGCGACCAGACGCTGGTCTCAACGCTGCCGATGGAATCCATCGACCGCGCCGTTACCGACGACGCTGGCGATGGATTCATCAAGGTAGTGCATCGCAGCAACGGAACCGTGCTGGGAGCTACGGTGGTGGGGCGTCAGGCCGCCGAAGCGTTGCAGGGCTGGTCAATCGCCGCAGCGCGGGGCCTCAGAATGGGTCATGTGGCGCAGGTGATGCAAGCGTACCCATCACTGGCCACGGGCAACCAGCAAATCGCTTGGGACGCTTACCTGGACGGCCTGACGCAGGGGTTTGCCGGGCGCGCGCTACGGTGGTTGAGCCGTTAGCCGCCGCCACGGCCGGGCGTTGTTTTACTTGCCGCCCAGTTTCGCCCGCACTTCGTCAACTTCGGCGTTGCCGAGGATGCGGAATACGTTGATGCTCCGGTCTTCGACGGCTACGCCTTTCAGGGCGTGGCGGCCGTTCTTCATCGTGACCAACTCCATTGAGTCCTCAGCGATGTCGACCTTTCGCTTGAGCTTGACCGAGTAGGCCTGCAGGGGCCATTCCATAATATTCACTCCTTTTGTGAGGTGAGTATCTCGCCAACCGGAGCAGGGCTTTACCCAGCGGCATCGCGGTTTGCTTTACCGCCGTGAGCAGGTTGCACCAGTAGCGATAAACTGTTTTACGCTAAACTTTGCCGGTTCGTCAATAAGGTTTGAGCCGATTTTGCAAATTTCTTATGTCAATCCCTTGATTGGCCCTGAAATCGGGGCGATTACACCGGCGGACGGCGGTCAATGAACCGGGCAGCCTGCTCGTAGGCGTAGGCCACACGCAGGGCCGTCGCCTCGTCGAAGGGACGGCCGACTATCTGCAGGCCCATGGGCAGCCCTTCGTCGGAGAGACCGGAGGGAATGGATACCGCCGGCAATCCCGATACGTTGAAGGGGCCGGTGAAGCTGGGCTGCGTCAGGGTGGTTCCGCCGGCGTAGCCTTCGATTTTCGGCGCGGGCGAGGCGTAGGTGGGGGTTACCAAGACGTCGGCCTGGTGCAGGGCGTCGGCCATTTCGTCCTTGATGACCCGACGCATCCGCAGGGCCTGGTTGTAGTCGGATGCCGACAGCAGCCCGCCCAGCAGGAAGCGGTTGCGCACCATGTCGCCGTAATCGTGTCGCCGGGTCTTCAAGTTGGCCTCGTGGAAGGAATAGGCTTCGGACATCATGATGACCTGATTGGCGGCCTGGGCGTACTTGATGTGGGGAATCTCCACGTCGCGGATATCCGCGCCCAGCTCCGAGAGGGCTTCCAAGGCTCGCTCGGCCGCCTCAATCACCTGAACGTCCACGCCGGGCGCTTCTTCGTAGAAGTACTCGCGGGGCACGCCAACGGTGAGGCCGCGCACGCCGTCGCGCAGGGCGGCGAGGTAGTCCGGCACCGGCACGTCGGCCGTGGTGGGATCCCTGGGGTCGTGGCCGGCGATGGCCTGGAGCATGATGGCCGTGTCTTCCACCGTCCAGGTCATGGGGCCGCAGTGGTCCTGGGACCAGGACAGGGGCACCACGCCGTAGTTGCTGACGCGCCCGAAAGTGGGCTTGATGCCCACGATGCCGCACATTGACGCCGGCCCCCGGATGCTGCCGCCGGTGTCCGAGCCCAGCGCGCCCATGCACAGGCCGGCGGCCACCGCCGCGCCGGAGCCGCTGCTGCTGCTGCTGCCGCCGGGCATATGCTCGGTGTTCCACGGATTGCGGGCCGGCGGGAACAGGCTGGTGAAGTCGGGGCCGCCCAGGGCGAACTCGTGCATTGCCAGCTTGCCCAGCAGCACCACGCCGGCCTCGTACAGCTTGGCGACGGTGGTGGCGTCCTCGTCGGGCACCCGGTCGGGGGTTACCCGGGACATGGCGGTGGTCTTGATGCCGGCGGTGTCGTACAGGTCTTTCAGGGCGATGGGCACGCCGTGGAGCGGCCCGCGGTAGTTGCCGGCGCGGATTTCCGCCTCGGCCTGGCGGGCCTGAGACAGGGCCAGATCCGACGTGAGGGTTACGTAGGAATCCAGCCGGCCGTCGATGGCCTCGATGCGGTCGAGGTAGGCGCGGGTCAGCTCCACGGGCGACAGGTCGCCGGAAGCGATGAGCGGCGCCGCCTCGCCGATGGTCAGGTAGTGCAGTTCGCCCGGTGCGGCCATTGCTCGCCTCCTTAACGGTTCCAGTCGGCGGGGAAGGTCATGGCCTGGCCGCCCAGGGGCAGGTCGGCCTCGTGGAGCATGTCAACGCGCTGCTTGAGGAACTGGTACAGCGGCAGCAGCTCTTCCAACTCCGCGTCGTCCAGCGGCAGACCGGCGACGCGGACCAGGGCGCGCAGGTCGTCCATGCTGATGGTAGTTTCGCCGGGGTCGGCCATATTCATATCTCCTAAAATACCGCTATGGGATTGACCGGCGAGCCGGTGGTGTTCTGCATCCGGAGCGGGTTGATGCTGACCATGAAGGTCCAGCGGTTGCGCTCCCGGCAGGCTTCGGCAACGTCTTCCAGGTTGGCGTTGTCCAGTATCCACAGGCCCATGGCCACGATGGAAACCTGGTGTATCGGGTTAGTCAACTGCCCTGGATACTGGGGCGGGCCGACGTCGTTGCCGGTATCCGAACCCAGCACGGCGATGTCCCGCTCCTTGAACAGGGGCAGGCAAGCCGCCTGGCATGCGGTGGAGCCGGCTTCCCGGGGCACCGGGCCCTCAACGTGGCGCCGGCGCAGCTGCCCGGTTCGCACCAGCAGCACGTCGCCGGACTCGATGCGGAACCCGCAGCGCTCCTCGGCGGCCAGGATGTCCTCGGGCATCACGCCCTCGCCGCGTTCCACCCAGTCGATGCCCCGCACCAGGGGAACGTCCACCAGCACGCCGCGGGTGATGAATCCCTTGTGCGCCTGCTCCACCGAGCAGACCGTGGCGCCCAGGCTGGTGGAAACCATGTGAGCCGGCTTGCCGTTGTAGGTTTTGCCGTTCCAGAAGAAGTGGGCCAGGCTGTCCACGTGGGTAACCGAAACGCCGTGGAAAATCATGCCGATATAATCCATGGCCACGGCGGAGGCGCGGTTGGACACCTTGTCTCCTGAGGCCCAGCCCTCGCCGCTTTCGATCATGTAATGCACGGGCGGCGCCGGCACGTCCACGGCGGGGTCCCAGGTGAGTTCCCGGGACAGGGAAACGCAATGGCCTTCCTGCACGGTGGACAGGGCGGCTTTGGTCTTCTCCGGCGTGATGAGGTTGGGGGTGCCAAGCTCGTCATCGTCGCCCCAGCGTCCCCAGTTGGACAGGCTGTCGAACCAACCCAGCACTTCCTGTACCGACGGAATCCCGGCCTGCGGCATAACGTGTCCCTCCGTTATTGTGCCCGCTGCGGCGAGCGAATCGGCCACACTGCTCTAGCACACGGCATTATGCCCCACCCCTGCTCGTGCCGCAACCGCTCTCCTGCCGGGCCGCAAAACCTGTTGACAATTTTCGGGCTTTTCCGTAACCTGTTAAGCCGACTGACGAAAACCGGATGGCCTCGGCTCAGTCGGGGCTGTTTTAGGTTGTGGCAGGGCGCAATTCCCGCCATCGTCACCGTTGAGAATCGCGCCCCGGTGGCGCAATTGGCAGCGCAGCCGATTTGTAATCGGCAGGTTAGGGGTTCGAGTCCCCTCTGGGGCTCTTTCAACGGGCTATCCATACAAAACATACGGAGCAACGACGGTACGACCGACCATCGAAACAAGGCCACCTGGAGGGGTGGGTGAGTGGTTAAAGCCACCAGACTGTAAATCTGGCGCCCTGACGGGCTTCGCAGGTTCGAATCCTGCCCCCTCCACCATTCGCCCAAGTAGCTCAGAGGTAGAGCACGTTCTTGGTAAGAACGGGGTCGGCGGTTCGATTCCGCCCTTGGGCTCCAGCCACCAAAACACCCAGGACGCAAATTCCCCGCAAGCGATACATCCCATTGCCCCGCGGGCAGCAACGAAACAAGGAGCAAGGAGTAACTCCCCACCATGGCTAAGCAAGTCTTCGATCGTTCCAAGCCGCACGTGAACGTAGGCACCATCGGCCACGTTGACCACGGCAAGACCACCCTGACCGCCGCGATCACTCGCGTGCTATCGGAGGAAGGCGGCGCCAACTTCCGGGACATGGACGAGATCGACAACGCACCGGAAGAAAAGGCCCGTGGCGTTACCATCGCCATCGCCCACGTCGAGTACGAAACCGATAACCGCCACTACGCTCACGTTGACTGCCCCGGCCACGCCGACTACATCAAGAACATGATTACCGGCGCAGCCCAGATGGACGGCGCCGTCCTGGTGGTCTCCGCTCCCGACGGCCCCATGCCCCAGACCCGCGAGCACATCCTCCTGGCCCGCCAGGTGGAAGTGCCTTCCATCGTCGTCGCCCTGAACAAGGTCGATATGATGGACGACGAAGAGCTACTGGAACTGGTGGAGATGGAAGTCCGCGAACTGCTGGACACCTACGAGTTCCCCGGCGACGACACTCCCATCATCCGCGTCAGCGGCCTGAAGGCCCTGGAAGGCGACACTGACGCCATGGCCGGCGTCCGCGAACTGGTCCAGACCATGGACGACTACATTCCCCAGCCGGCCCGCGTAACCGACCAGCCCTTCCTGATGCCCATTGAAGACGTCTTCGGCATCAAGGGGCGCGGCACCGTGGTTACCGGCCGGGTCGAGCGCGGCCAGCTCAACGTCGGCCAGGAAGTGGAAATCATCCGCTCCGGCGATGTCCGCCGCACCACCGCCACCGGCCTGGAAATGTTCCACAAGCTGCTGGACACCACCGAAGCCGGCGACGCCGTTGGCGTGCTGCTGCGCGGCGTGGACCGGGACGAAGTGGAACGCGGCCAGGTGCTCGTCGCTCCCGGTTCCATGAAGCCCTACCGCAAGGCCGAAGCCGAGGTGTACGTGCTCAGCCAGGCGGAAGGCGGCCGGCATACTCCCTTCTTCACCGGCTACAAGCCCCAGTTCTACATCCGTACCAGCGACATCACCGGTGAAATCGCCCTCCCCGACGGGGTAGAAATGGTCATGCCCGGCGACAACATCACCATGACCGTCAGCCTGATTACCCCCATCGCCGTCGAGGAAGGACTGCGCTTCGCCATCCGCGAAGGCGGGCGAACCGTCGGCGCCGGCGTCTTCACCAAGCTCCTGGAGTGATACCATGGCCCGCAAGTCCACCGACGCCCGGCAGATTATCACCCTGCAGTGCATCGACTGCCGCGAGCGCAATTACTCGACCATCAAAAACCGGCGCAACCACACCAGCCGGATGGAACTGCGCAAGTATTGCAGCCGTTGCCGCAACCATCGCGTTCACCGTGAAGTGAGGTAGCCCTCCGTGGCCCGAGCATCCGCCGGACGACCTACGCCGATCTCTCCCCGCTCCGTGGGGAGGGTCGGCCCGGTGGGTTTCCTGCGGGAAACCGTCTCCGAACTCCGCAAATCGGTCTGGCCCACCAAGGAAGAAACCGCCCGCCTGACGGTCATCGTACTGGTGATGGCCATCATCATGGGCCTTTTCCTCGGCCTGCTGGACCGGGTTTTCGCTGAACTGTTCACCCGCGTCATCCTCAATCCCGGTCTCTTTTAGCCCGGCGGCTTACCGCGCCAGCCTTTGAGGACGGCGCCAGCTCGACGGCAAGTCCATCCGCCTGCGGCGGGGTAGCCCTCGCCCGAGATGTCTCCGCCGGCCACTCTGCCGCCAAACTTACCCAACCGTAAATTCGGGCACGTTATGACCACAATGCAATCACCCGCCGACCTGCGCTGGTATATCGTTCACACCTATACCGGTCAGGAGGACATGGTCAAGCGCAACCTGGACCTGCGTCGCCACAGCTTCGGGATGATGGACCGCATCACCCGGGTTGAAGTCCCGGCCGAGGATGAAATCATTCGGAACAAGGGGGAGCGCACCGCCCAGCGGCGGAAGCTGTTCCCCGGGTACATCCTGGTCCAGATGATTATGGACGACGAAGCGTGGTTCCTGGTGCGGAACACCACCGGGGTAACCGGGTTCATCTCGGCGGAGGAAGAAGGGGGCGACCGTCCCCGGCCGGTGCCCCTGGACGACCGGGAGGTTGACGACATCCTGGACCGGGTCGCTTCGGGCGAGCCACGGGCGGTCATCGGCATGATCCAGGGCGACACCGTCCGCATTTCCGAAGGGCCCTTCGCCGATATGCTGGGGCGCGTGGAGGAAGTGGACGAACACCGGGGGCAGGTCAAGGTTCTCATCTCGGTCTTTGGCCGCGAAACGCCCGTAGAGCTCGACTTCATGCAGGTCGAAAAAGTTTAACCCGATTGGAGGCCATCAGTGGCTAAGAAAGTTCTGGCAGTCGTCAAGCTGCAACTGGAAGCGGGCAAGGCTACCCCCGCTCCGCCCGTCGGCCCGGCCCTGGGCCAGCACGGCGTCAACATCATGGCCTTCGTCAAGGAGTACAACGAGCGCACCGGCAGCCAGTCCGGCACCATCGTGCCCGTCCACCTCACCGTGTACCAGGACCGCTCCTTCACCTTCGTAACCCGCACGCCGCCGGCGTCCGACCTCCTGCGGCGGGCTGCCGGCCTGGAGAAAGGCCAGGGCGATGCTCGCGAACCCATCGGGATTACCGTCGGCAGTGACGTGCTGCGCAGCATCGCGGAAGAGAAACTGAAGGACCTCAACGCCAACTCCGTCGAGCAGGCCATGAACATCATCGCCGGCACCGCCCGCAGCATGGGCATCACCGTATCAGACGAAGAAGACGAGTAGGAGAACAGGTCGATTAGGAGAATAGCACTATGCCCAAGCACAGCCGCCGCTACAACACCGTCGCCGAGCGCGTGCCGGAAGACTCCGTATATCAGCCCCGGGAAGCCATCGACCTGGTGAAGGAGCTTTCCACCGCCAAGTTCGACGAGACGATGGAAGTGCATCTTCGCACCAACGCCGACGTTCGCCATGCTGAGCAGCAAGTGCGCGGCGTTACCGTCCTGCCCCACGGCCTGGGCAAGCAGGTGCGGGTGCTCGTGTTCGCCAACGGGGAAGCCGCCGACATCGCACGGCAAGCCGGCGCCGACTACGTGGGCGACGACGACCTCATTGCCCAGATTGAAGGGGGCTGGATGGAGTTCGACGTCGGGCTGGCCATTCCCGAAGTGATGTCCAAGATTGGCCGGCTGGGTCGCCACCTGGGCCGCCGGGGCCTGATGCCCAACCCGCGCACGGGCACGCTGGTGCCGGCCCGGGACCTGCCGCGCGTCATCCAGGAATCCAAGGCCGGACGCCTGGAGTTCCGCACCGACCGCACCGCCATCATCCACGGTCAGTTCGGCAAGTCATCTTTCGAGACCGATTCACTCATGGAAAACCTTACCGTGTTCATGGACTCCGTGATGCGCGAACGTCCCGAGGCCGTGAAGGGCGCCTTCATCAAGTCCGCCTACATCACCTCCTCCATGGGGCCCGGCATCTCGGTGGACGTGGGCACGCTGCAGGCGCTGAGACCGGAGTAGCCGTCCACCGTCTTGCCTTTCCACCACGCCGGTGGTAGGCTTATTGAACAGTCGAATAACCAACTCAGCGCTTGAGACAGCGGGTCCCGACACCGTCGGAGTAATGGCTCTAAGGCCACCCGCCGAGGCGAACGAATGGGAACCTGGTACGAAGCCGGCCTCGGCCGCGTCACCAACCCGCGCCTCGAGTCTCACTGGCGCGGGATTTTTGTTTGTATGGAGGAAGACATTGCCAACCCAGGCTAAAGTTGACCGGGTGGCCGAACTGCAGGAGAAGCTGGAGAACAGCTCCATCGTTATCTCCACCGGCTACTCCGGCATCGGCGTGAACCAGATGGTGAACCTCCGTCGCCGGATGCGTGATGGCGGCGTCGAGTTCATCGTCGTCAAGAACAACCTGCTGGCCTTGGCCGCCGACGGCGCGGACGTGCCCCAGCTCAAAGACATCATCGCCGGCCAGACCGCCATCGCGCTGGGCTACGATGACGCTGCCGCTACCGCCAAAGCCGTTAACGACGCCGCCAACGCCGACGGCACCCTGGCCATACAGGGCGCGGTGGTCAATCGCGGCGAGGCGCTGTCGGCCGACGGCGTAACTCGCCTGGCGAGCCTGCCCCCGCAGCCGGTGCTGGTCGCCCAACTGCTGGGCAATATGCAGGCCCCGCTTTATGGCCTCGCCAGCGTGCTCAACGCTACCATCAGCAGCCTGGCCTACGTGCTCCAGGCCCGCATTGGCCAGCTGGAGCCGGCCGAAGCTGCGGAGTAACCGAAAATCACCCTCATTCCGGCCCTCTCCCATCGAGTGAGAGGGAGCATCAGCAAACCATCAGGAGGCAGCAATCATGGCAGTAAATCAGGAAGTTCTGGACGCAATCAAGAACATGAGCGTGATGGACCTGGCCGATTTGGTCAAGGCCATTGAAGAAGAGTTCGGCGTGTCCGCCGCCGCGCCCGTGGCCGTAGCCGCCGCGCCCGCCGCCGGCGTGGTAACCGACGACGCTCCCGCCGCCGGCGGTGGCGACGAGCAGACCGAGTTCACCATCACCCTGGCCGACTTCGGCGCCAACAAGATTAACGTCATCAAGGCCGTCCGCGAAGTTACCGACCTGGGCCTGCGCGAAGCCAAGGAACTGGTCGAGTCCGCTCCGGCTCGCGTCAAGGAAGGCGTGAACAAGGAAGAGGCCGACGACATCAAGGGCAAGCTGGAAGAGGCCGGCGCTACCGTACAGGTTGCGTAGCCGTTAACCCGAAATGCCGATTTCGTAGGGGCGAATGATTATTCGCCCCTACTCATTTTGGGTTGTTGTACAATGCCCGCAAGTTGACCCATCGGGAGGACTGCCACCTATGGACCTGGAACTGGGCGGCAAGGCCGCAATCGTAACCGGAGGCAGCCGCGGCATCGGCAAGGCGGTGGCCCGTGTGCTGGCCGCTGACGGCTGCCGGGTAGTCATCACCGGACGCTACGCCGACACGCTGTCCGCCGCCGCCGAGGAAATCGCCGGCGACACCGGCGGCTCGGTTACTCCCATCGTCGCCGACATGACCAGCGCCGAGCAGGTCAACGCCATGGTGGCCCAGGCCGCCGACGCCCTGGGCGGACGCATCGACATCCTGGTCAACAACGCCGCCGCGCCCGGCGGGCTGGCTCGCGGCCGGCTCAGCGAAATCCTCGACGAGGACGTGCTGCTGGACCTGGACACCAAGGTGATGGGCTACCTGCGCTGCGCCCGGGCCGTCGCGCCCTATATGCAGCAGCAGGGCTGGGGGCGCATCGTCAACGTGGGCGGCCTGTCCGCCCGCCGCGCCGAGGGCAACCTCAGCGCCGGCGTCCGCAACTCCGGCCTGTCCAACCTGACCAAGTACCTGGCCGAGGAGCTGGGCGGCGACGGCGTGTGCGTCAACCTGGTGCATCCGGGCACCACGCGCACCGAGCGCAGCGGCCCCATGTACGCCGAGCAGGCGGAGCGGGAAGGCGTAACGGTTGAAGAAGTCGAGCGCCGCGTCGCAGCCCGCAACTCCACCCGCCGCATCGTGGACGCCGAGGAGCTGGCCTGGGTGGTTGCATTCCTGGCCTCGCCCCGCAGCATCGCCCTCAGCGGAGAGACCATCGCGGCCGGCGGCGGAGCCGGCACCAACGTCTATCACTAACGTCCTCGCTCCGCTCATCCTGAGCCTGTCGAAGGATCGCCACTCGCACCGTCATTCCCGCCACATACCCGTCATTCCGGCGAAAGCCGGAATCCAGAACAGCAGGAGCAACAACGATGATTAAAGTAACCGTCTTCTACGGCAACGAAACGGGCAAGTCCTTCGACTTCGACTACTACGTGAACACGCACATGCCGCTGGTGCAGGAACGCCTGACCACCTTCGGGATGCGCTACTACAACGTGGAGCGGGGCATCTCCGACACCGACCCCAACGCGCCGCCGCTGTACACCGCTGTGGGCTACCTGTTCTTCAACGACGTGGACGGTGTGCACGAAGGCTTCAAAACCCACGGCCGCGAGCTGGTCGGCGACGTGCCCAACTTCACCGACATCGAGCCCAAGTTCCTAATCAGCGAGCTGATTGCGTGATATGAACCCCGCCCTCACCGCCCTCGCCCAGCGCGCCGTTCGCGAGCATTGGGACTTCCTGCCCACTGCCGGCAGCCGCATCGGCGTGCACGAGTACGACGGCCGGCTGCCCGACTTCTCCGCAAGCCGCATCCGCCGCCGCGTCGAGGAACTGCACCAGACCCTGGCCCAACTGTCCGCCCTGCCTTCCGGCCCGGAATCCAACGGAACCGCCGACCGCGACGCCCGCATGGACCAACTCAGCCGCAACCTGCTGGAGTTGTTCCTGCGCCGCGAGCTGTTCAACCTGGAGGAGATGCGGACGCTGCACGACAACCCCCAGCGTCAGGTGGGCTACCTCGGCGTCGGCGGTTACGTCCAGCGTGACTACGCGCCGCTGCCCGACCGCATCCGTTCCGCCACCGCCATCCTGCGCCAGGCTCCCGACTTCCTGGCCACGCTGGACTCGCTCACCGAGCCGGAGCTGGGCGAACCTATCCGCGACATGGCGGTGCAAGCCTACCGGGGCATGGCGTCCTTCTACGATACCGGCCTGGCCGACGACGCCGCCCAGTGCGCCGCCGTCGCGCCCGACGTGGCCGCCGAGTTCAACGCCGCCCGCGCAACCGCCGCTGCCGCCGTGAACGCCTTTGCCGACCGGCTGCAGGCCCGCAAAGCCCGCCCGGAGTTCGCCATCGGCTCCCAGCTGTACCAGCGGATGCTGTCGGTGGGCGAGGCCGTGGACGTACCGCCGGCAGACGTGCTGTCCATCGGCCAGGCCAACCTGGAGCAGAACCTGCGCCGTCTGGACGAAGCCGCCGCGCTAGTCGCCCCCGGCAAGTCCGTCCGCGAGGCCGTCGCCCAAATCAGCGCCAATCATCCCACCGCCGCTGGCCTGATACCCGAAACGCGGGCTATGCTGGAAGACATCCGCCAGGCTCTCATCGACCACGACATCATCGGCCTGCCCTCCGAGGAACGCTGCCAGGTTACCG
This sequence comes from Chloroflexota bacterium, assembly GCA_009837355.1. GTDB lineage: Bacteria > Chloroflexota > Dehalococcoidia > Lucifugimonadales > UBA3495 > Bin87. Next base: position 55,160 of record VXTR01000056.1, read on the forward strand.
AAACGCCGTCCTACATGCGCTACGCCTTCGCCGCCATGGACTCGCCCGGCGGCCTGGAGGAGGTGGCGACGGAAGCCTTCTACTACGTAACGCCGGTGGAACCGGACTGGTCGCCCCGCCAGCAGGAAGAGTGGCTGAGCAACTTCAACTATCACACCCTGGAAATTATCAGCATCCACGAGGTCTATCCCGGACACTACGTCCACAACCTGCACAACCGCCACGGCCACGCCCGGCAGGGACGCGATCTACCGCTGATCAACTGCGTCGCCACTTCCTACGCCTTCACCGAGGGCTGGGCCCACTACACCGAAGAGATGATGCTGGAAACCGACTACGCCCGGGACAATCCCGCCCTGTGGCTGACCCAGCTGCTGGAAGCCCTGGTGCGCAACTGCCGCTACCTGTGCTCACTGGGGATGCACACCCAGGGCATGACGGTGGACGAGGCGACCCAGTTCTTCCAGGCCCACGCCTACATGGAGGAGCACCCGGCCCGCCAGGAAGCCCTGCGCGGCACCTTCGACCCCGGCTACCTGAACTACACGCTGGGCAAGCTGATGCTGCTCAAACTGCGCCAGGACTGGCGACGGCAGGAAGGCTCCGCCTACACCCTGCGCCGTTTCCACGACGCCGTCCTGTCCTGGGGCGCGCCGCCGGTTCCCCTGCTGCGGGAGGCCATGCTGAATATCGCCACCGATTCGATTTTGTAGCTACGAGAAGAGCAACCACTTCACCATCCTTGTAAGCGCGGCTTTCGGCGTTTTTGTTTTTATTTTGTACGGTGGATGCCATTTTCATTATTTAGAACATAAGTACTTTCAGTTAGAGCAGTAGCGCTAGGCAGAAAGGCAGGCTCCTCAAAATTAATTTGAGCAACATCGCCCGCAATTGAGCGTAACTCGCCGGCCGGTCAGTTCCTTCGTATTCGACAATAGTCTCCGCGGATGCGAGTTCTTCAACTTCGAAGCCGCCATCGGGAGATTGCCGCCACCTTCGTTCGGTGGTCGTCGAATGTTTCATGGTACGTTGAATAGACATGAACACCCTCTAATCGACACTACGGACAGGTTATCACGATCGCGCGCTGCTGTCGAGGGCTTTTGTGGGGCTAGGGCTATGCATAAATTCCTTAATGGACTGATGCGAAGCCCGGAATCAATTCACGCCGCCACCGCTCTGTACGCGGCAAATGCCATGCCCGCACAGAATCGGTCTCGCCCCGCGCCCAATAATATGCGACAATGGTCTCTGGCATGTAGGTGGCGGCCTCTGACGGTCCAATGAAACTGTGCCCCGGGTGCTCGAGCGATGCAGTTTGGACTATTGACAAACCTTGTATTAGGCATTATAGTACGTCTAGCACAACGCTAAAGGAGAGAAAAATGGCTCTTACAATTGCCAATCCCGGCATTCAGTACAGCTTGCGCATACCGGCGCATCGGTTCCGACAGGGTGAGCGGGACGTTTTTTCATTCGCCCTGGATCTGGCCACTCTCAGTGGGCTGTTACCGGAACGAGTGGACGAAGATGTGGTCAAAGATGCCAATCGCCGTTTGACCGTTAGCCACGCCAAGAACATTCAGCGCTATTTGCTCAACGAAAGGTCGAATTGGGTGTTAGGTGCGCTGCTACTTGGCATCGCGCCGGACGCCGTGGAGTTCAACGGTTACCCGGACGAAAACGGCCAGCGCAGCGAGAACTTTGGCGAGTTACGCATCCGAGGAGACAAAAAGAGCACGATGAAGATCTTTGACGGTCAGCATCGTCGACGAGCCATTGCAGACGCCTTGGAAGAACTGGGAAACGATGTGCATCAGACAGAAAAACTGGAAACTCTCCGAAGCACCTCAGTACCTGTGGTGCTTTATGTTGAAGAGGACATCAAGGCCTTGCGCCAGATGTTCGCCGATGCATCAAAAACCAAACCCATTGAAGGCAACACGGTGACTCGTTTTGACGAACGCGACGCCTTCAACTTGACGGCGATGCATCTATCGGAGCACAGCAATTTGTTTGCCGGGCGCGTTGAAATGGAGAGAACAACCGTCCGCAGAGCAAGCGAATGTCTAATCGCCATCAACCAGCTGGCGGCGACCCTGAAGACGGTGGACGTAGGCTACAGTGGCCGCGTCAGCAGAGAGCGCAATGACGACCATATGCTGGACTTGGACTCATTGCACGAGAGGTGCTTGACTTGGGCGGACGATTTCATGCCCTCAGCTCGACAGGAATACGAAGACCTAATGGCTGGGGAAACCGACAACTCCGAAATCCCGAAATTGCGCCCAACCACCTTCGCATTCAACGCCTCGGTAATTCGCATTCTCGCCGGGTGCTACTTCGAGTGGACGAAGGGCGGCGATGATTGGAAACCCCTAGCCGACTTCATTCGCCAGTCTTCCCTGGTGCCGGGAAGGAATGAGGGTGAAGGCTCCCTGCTGGTTGAAGCCGGTGTTGTTGTTCCGGGAGGAACCACACCTCTACCTAGAGCCCAAGAAGTAAAAGGAGCTATCAACCACATCGTGACCGAAGCCCGAAAAGCAGGCAAATAACTGGACCATGAGGGTTAGGGCTTGTCCGCCCTAACCCTTTTTCCTCTACAACGTCACCGGGGAAACCCCCACGCCGACCGTGGCCAGTACACCGCCCACACCTTGCCGATGATGTGGTCCGATGGCAGCGGTCCCCAGTGGCGGGAATCCTGGCTGCCCCGGCGGTTGTCACCCATCACGAAATACTCGTCATCGTCCAGCGCCACCACGTGCATCGAACTGCGGCCCAGCTCCGTCAGGTACGGCTCGCCCAGGGCCGTCCCATTTACGCTCACCCGCCCGGCGTCGATGGACACCCGGTCGCCCGGCTCGCCAATGATGCGCTTGACGAACTGCCGCCGGGGGTCTTCCGGGTAGTCGAACACCACCACGTCGCCGCGCCGGGGCGTTCGGCCCAGGTACACCTCTCCAGGCTCCGCCGGCTGCCAGAAGGGGATAATCATGCCCAGCCGGTGCGTATCCAGCTGAAAGTACACCAGCTTGTTCACCATCAGGTAGTGGCCGGGCAACAGCGTGGGCTGCATGCTGGAGCCCTCCACCCGAAAGTTCACCAGCGCCGCCTGGATGGCAATGAACATCACCATCCCGATCATCGCCGCTTCCAGCAGCTCCTTGAACCAGCCGGTTTCCTTCATGCCACCATTTTACCAAACTGCGTTGACTACCATCCGCCGCCGAATTACCATTACCCTCCCGTCCGGTCCGCAGTGACGGCCGGCTTGCCCGGCTGTCGGCGCATCGTTTTCACGCAAAGGTGGTCTTATGTCCGTGCTCAACGAAAATGAACTCAAGGTGTTCTCCGGCAACGCCCACCCCCAACTGGCCCAGGACGTGTGCCGCTACCTGGGCATCCCCCTGGGCGAGAGCGAAGCGTTCAAGTTCGCCAACGACAACACCTTCGTCCGCATCCGCGAAAACATCCGCGAGCGCGACGTGTTCATCGTCCAGCCCACCATGGCCCCCACCAACGACAACCTCATGGAGATGCTCATCATGATCGACGCCTGCAAGCGGGCGTCCGCCGGCCGCATCACCGCCGTCATCTCCTACTACGGCTATGGCCGCACCGACAAGAAGGACCAGCCCCGGGTTCCCATCACCGCCCGCCTGGTCGCCGACCTCATCTCCACCGCCGGCGCCGACCGGGTGCTGACCCTGGACCTCCACGCCGGCCAGATTCAGGGCTTCTTCAACATCCCCGTTGACGAGCTTACCGCCGAGCCCATCCTTTCCAACTACTTCGTGGAAAAGGGCCTGGACGACCTGGTTCTGGTCGCCGTTGACTTCGGCATCAGCAAGCGCGCCCGGGACATGGCCGAGCGCCTGGGTGTGCCTGTCGCGGTGATTGAAAAACGACGCACCGGCAACAACGACCGCTCCGAAACCCTCAACGTCATCGGCGACGTCAAGGGCAAGCGCGCCCTCACCTTCGACGACGAAATCCTCACCGGCGGCACCATCGTCAACGCCGCCAACGCCCTGATGGACGCCGGCGTAACCGAAGTCTATTGCTGCGCCACCCATCCCGTCTTCTCGCCCGTGGCCCCCAAGCTCCTCGCCGAAAGCCCATTCAAGGAAGTCGTCGTAACCGACTCGGTGCCCCTCACTCCCGACCAGATGGTGGGCAACCTCACCGTCCTGTCCATCGCCCCCCTGATGGGCGAAGCCATCAAGCGCATCCACGAAGGCCGCTCCGTAGGCGAGCTGTTTATGTAACCCTCAGCGGCCCAACGCTGGACATACTGCCGCCGTATCGGTATCATCGGTTCCTACCACATACTGCGCCGCGTCGCGCCCGGGGGCAATGGGTCCGCCAGGGGCGGACTGGAGGAGGCCGCGTATGGTCGAAGTCGCCAGCGACTCTACTGACCTGATTGCCTGCGTATCCGAATACGTGGACGATACCGAGCAGGTTGACGCTATCCGCGCCGCCTACGACTTCGCCGCCGGCTGCCACGACGGCCAGAAACGGCTCTCCGGCGACCCCTACATCGTCCATCCGCTGGCCGCCGCCACCATCCTGGCCAACCTCTACCTGGACCCCGACACCATCAAGGCCGCCCTCCTCCACGACGTGATGGAGGACTGCGGCGTCCCCGTGGAAGACCTGGAAGAACGGTTCGGCCCCGACGTGGCCCGCCTGGTGGACGGCGTAACCAAGCTCACCCGCGTTGACTACCGTCCCCCCGGCGCCAACGGCGTCAGCGCCGCCGACGCCGAAAGTCTCTACGCCGAGAGCCTCCGCAAGATGCTGGTGGCCATGGCCGAGGACATCCGCGTCGTCCTCATCAAGCTGGCCGACCGCCTCCACAATATGCGCACCCTGGACGCCCTGCCCGAACCCAAGCGCCGGCGCATCGCCCAGGAAACCCTGGACGTCTATTCCCCCCTGGCCCACCGCCTCGGCATCTGGGAAATCAAGTGGCAGCTGGACGACTTGGCGTTTCGTCATCTCAACGAAACCCGATACCGGGAGATCTCCAAGATGCTGGCCGCCCGACGCTCCCAGCGCGAAGCCTACGTCGCCGACGTTGCCAGCCGCCTCCACGACGAACTCATCGACAACCGGCTCAACGCCGAGGTCAACGGCCGCCCCAAGGGCATTTACTCCATCCACAAGAAAATCGAGAAGTACGCCGCCGAGGGCAAGGAACTCAGCGACATCTTCGACCTGTACGCCCTCCGCGTCATCGTTGACGACGTCGCCGACTGCTACGCCGCCCTGGGCGTGGCCCACCGGATGTGGAGTCCCATCCCCGGCCAGTTCGACGACTACATCGCAACGCCCAAGCAGAATATGTACCAGGCCTTGCACACCACCGTCATCTGCGACGGCGGCCATCCCCTGGAAGTGCAGATTAAAACCGACGAGATGCACCGGGTGGCGGAGTACGGCGTCGCCGCCCACTGGCGCTACAAGGAAGGCACCGGATCCCCCGGCGGACGGGGCCGCTTTGAGGAGCGCATGACCTGGCTGCGTCAGCTCCTGGAATGGCAGCGCGAGACCCCCGACACCAACGAATTCCTGGACTCGGTGCGCGAAGACCTTTTCCACGACCAGGTTTTCGTCTATACCCCCAAGGGCGACATCATGGAACTGGCCACCGGAGCCACTCCCATTGATTTCGCCTACAAGATCCACACCGACCTGGGCCATCGCATCTCCGGCGCCAAGATCAACGGCCGGCTGGTCTCGCTGGACACCCCGCTGGAAAACGGCGACACCGTGGAGGTCGTGGCCGGCAAAACCGGGCGTGGTCCCTCCCCCGACTGGCTCAATCCTTCCCGGGGCTACGTGGCCACCAACAGCGCCCGTCAGAAGATTCGCTCCTGGTTCAACCGGCAGGCCCGCAGCGCCAACATCACCCGGGGCAAGGACCTGCTGCGCCGGGAGCTGCGTCGCATGGGCGTGAAACTGCCCGACCGGGAGGTTATCGAACTGTGCCGCTTCGAGACGATGGAAGACCTGCTGGCCGCTTTGGGCTCCGGGGAACTCAGCGACTCCGCCCTGGCCGACCGGTTGTCCGAACACCGCAGCAAGGACACCGAAACCGAGGAATGGCAGATTCCTCTCAAAGGTTCCCAACGCCTGGACAGCCCCACGTCGGGCATTACCGTGCTGGGCGTCGGCGACCTGCTCACGCGCATCGCCGCCTGCTGCAATCCCATCCAGGGCGACGCCATCATCGGCTTCGTTACCCGCTCCCGGGGCGTCAGCATCCATAAGGTCGAGTGCATCAACGTCCTGAACGAGGACGAAAGAGAGCGGCTGGTGCCCGTTTCCTGGGGAGAGAAGCAGGAACTCTATCCCGTCCGCGTCCGCATCGAGGCCATCGACCGGGTGGGCCTGCTGCGGGACGTTTCCACCCGGCTGTCCGAGGACAAAATCAACATCGCCTGGGTGGTTACCCGCGAGAACGACAACGCCACCGTGAGCATGGAGCTGACCATCCACATCGCCGGCCTGCAGCAGCTCAACCGGGTGTTCTCACGTATCGAGGGCGTCCGCGGCGTGACGTCCGTCAGCCGGGTCACCAGCAGCCCACTGCGCCAGACGGAGCGATGAACCAGGACAACCCGTCGGGAGCTTTCGCCATTTCCCGAGCGGTTTTCACCCCCATGGCGGCCAAACTGCTGGTCGCCACGGCGGCGTTCCTCGCCATTCTGCTGATGCCCACGCCCGAAGGGTTGACGCTGCAGGGACAGCGTTCCCTGGCGGTGATGATCCTGGTGGTCGTGCTGTGGGCCACCGAAGCGATCCACGTGAGCGTTGCCGGCATCGCCGGAGTGGTTCTGCTGGTGCTCTTCGGAGCCGTGCCCGGCATCGGCGAGGCGGTGTACGGGTTCTCACAGCCCGTGTGCTACTTCCTCATCGGCATCCTGACGCTGGGGCTGGCGGTGCACCAGTCCGGCCTGGCCGAACGCATGGCAACCTTCCTGATGCGCGGCGCCGTGGGCAGTCCGTACTTGCTCTACGTGCAGATGCTCTTTTCCTTTGCCGCTCTCACCTTCGCGCTGCCGTCCGCCAGCACCAGGGGCGCCATTATGGTGCACGTGTACGAGCAGGTGCTGGAGCAGTGGAACATTCCCCAGGGGCACCCCTTCTACAACGCCACCATGATGGCCATGGGCTGCCTGAACCGGCTGGGTTCCACCGCGCTGCTGGCCGGCGGCATTACTCCCGTGGTGGCGTCGGGACTGCTGGGCGATTTCTCCTGGACGCAGTGGTTCCTGATTATGAGCGTGCCGTTTTACGCCAACTTGGTCGTTGGCGGCGCGCTGCTGTTCCTGTTCTACCGTTCGGGCTTCCGGAACCAGGGCACCGGCGACGCCGCGCCGGTTCTACCCGGCCCCATCACGCCCGTGGAACTGCGCGCCGGGGCCATCGTAGTCATCACGGCGCTGATGTGGTTCACCGACTTCGCCCACGGGCTGCACCCGGCGGTGCCGGCCCTGATTGCCCTGTGTCTCATCCTGCTGCCCCGCATCGGCATCCTCACCTGGGGCGAATTCGAGCGGAACGTGGGCTGGACCAACTTCTTCGTCATCGCAACCTCGCTGTCGCTGTCCCACGCGCTGGTGTCCAGCGGCGCGGCGGCCTGGTTCTCGGAGACGCTGGTGGGCGGAGTATCGCAGTTGGTGTCCTCGCCCATCCTCATCCTGCTGGCGCTGTGCGTATGCTTTGCGCTGCTGCGGATGCTGTTGCCCAACATCGCCGGCTACCTGGCGCTGGTGATTCCGGTAACCATGGCCGCCGCGGAGTCGTTGGGGCTGAACCCGCTGGTGTGCGGCTTCGCGGCCGTCGTGGTGGGCGATTCGGCGGTGTACTACGGGGCCGGCGGGACCTCGGCGGTGTTCGTGTTCCAGCGGGCCAACATTGCCAACCCGGAGATTTTCCGCTTCGGCATCACGATGACGGTAGCCGTCATCGCCGTGCTGCTGCTGGTGGTGATTCCCTACTGGAACCTGGTGGGCTATCCGTTGGCGCCGTAGCCCAGCGTCCGAGCGATCAGCAGCAGAATTACCAACGCAATCAGGACCAAGCCGGCCACCGCCAGCCGGATGAAGAACCGGCGCAGCCGCCCCCGGCGTTGCCGGGCGCGTCGTTGATCGGCGCGATAGTCCCAGGGGCGTCGGGCGCGCCGGCCGTCCCGCCACACGCCGCGCCGCTTCGTCTTGGCCTCGGCCTCGGCTTCGGGAAAGCCCAGGTTGCGCCCACCGTACCGGCGATACCAGTAGGCCATGCCGGCCCGCACCATGGCCACGTTGACGGATTCCCGCCGGCGTCGTCCCGCGTAAATCAGGCCCACCGTGCGCCCGTAGCGGTCGGTGGCAATCACGTCCATGCGGACGGCGCCGCGCCGCACCAGCGAGGCCAGTTCTTTTCGGGCCTCCGGGCCGTAAGGTTGCGCCAGCTCCGGCGCGTCGATGCCGTAGAGCCGCACCGGGAAGGGCCGGCGCAGGCAGCTGAACAGCCCGCCGTAGTTCACCACCAGCGAGTCGCCGTCCACCACCCGCCGCACCTTCACCTTGCGGGCCATCGACGGGCTAGACCGTCAGCGGCGTGTCGTCCCGGTTGGCCCACTCTCCCATGGATGCGTCGTAGTTCCTGGCGTTCTCGAAGCCGACCAGGCGGAGTACGAAGTTGCCGTGCGCCGCACGGATGCCGGCCTGTCAATAGGAGTAGGCGGTCTTGTCCGGCGTGATGCCGTGCTCGGTGAGGATTTGCCGGATTTCCGCGGCGGGCTTGAACTCGTGGGTGTTGCGGTCCATCAGGTGGAACCATTCCAGGTGCACCGCGCCGGGGACGTGGCCGATGCGCTGGTTGCGGTAGTTCGCCGCGGTGCCGTCCCATTCGGCGTCGCTGCGCACGTCCCACACCACGACGTTATCCCGTACTCCGTCCAATGAACAGGCGGACTTCAGCTCGTCGCCGGTGGCGATGTAGGACTGGTCGGCGCGGGGGGTGAAGGTAACGGACGCCGGCGGACGGGGCCGGCCGAAGTCGATGGGCTGTCCGGCGTTGACCCAGGCGCGCCAGCCGCCGTTGAGCACCTTGACGTTGCGATGGCCGTAGTAGCTGAACACCCACCACATCCGGGCGGCGGTGAGACCCTGGGCGTGGTCGTAGGTTACGACGGTGGTATCGTCGCCGACGCCCAGGCTTTCGGCATACGCCTTGAACTGCTCCGGCGTCATCACGTGCTGCCGGTCGTCGGGGTTCTTGGCCCAGTTGTCGGGCACGTGGGCCGCGCCGGGGACGTGGCCCCGCTGCCAGGCGTCGGCGGTGTTGGCGCAATCCAGGACGACGACGTTGGGGTCATCCAGATGAGCGGCGACCCAGGCCGGGTCGGTGAGGTATTCGGGGTGTGCGTAGCCGTCGGCGGCGATAGTCATATGGCGATTGCTCCTGGGGCAGGTTGGGCGGATTGTAGGCGGCGACGGCCCGGCGCGTCAATTTCAGTGAAATAGTGACCCCTGTTTGTATGCATCTATCACATTCAGTTCGTATAATAATTTCTTGAAATTGCCCAGATAGAATTCACAAAAACCATCCATCCCGAGTTCATAGGCGCAGCAGCAGATATACAATCCGCACAGGAGCGAACATGCAATACCAAGGTGCCTTCGTCAGGCACGCTCCGCCGCCCGCGGGGGGGGGGGGGGGGGGGGGGGGGGGGGGGGGGGGGGGGGGGGGGGGG
>VXTR01000039.1:0-4027 GCA_009837355.1 Chloroflexota bacterium
AAGCGGACGATGAGCCGTCCGTCCCGGGTTTCCTGGGCGATGATGTCGGCTAATTGGGACATATATTCTATTTTAGGGTGGCTGGCAGGGCCTGTCAACGGGCCGGTGTCATTGTCAGAATCAGGATTTTCGGGATTTTAGGATTAGCAGGATTGTGAGGCGGGGTTGCGTTGACCGATTGGCTGTGGTGGGTTAGATTCAACGGCAGCACGGGCGGGCAGAGCATTATCCCGTGCAACTTGCTGAAGGATGAAGGAGAATCACCATGCCGTTCTACGAAAGAGGGGCGACCCGCATTTATTACGAAGAGGTTGGTTCGGGGTTTCCGCTGCTGATTATTCCGGGCGGCGGGCTGCTGAATTCGACGGTGGAGGGGCTGAGAACCTCGCATCCGTTCAATCCGCTGGAGACGTATGGGGGAGACTTCCGCTGCATTGCGGCGGACCTGCGGAACGCGCCGAACGGGCAATCCACCGGGCCGCTGGAGGTTGACCGGCCCTGGGACGCGTTCACCGACGACCACATCGGGCTGATGGACCACCTGGGCATCGACAAGTTCGGGGTGATTGGCTTTTGCATCGCGGGGCCGATGATACTGAACCTGCTGAGCCGGGCCGGCGGGCGAGTGGTGGCGGCGGCGCTGATGCAACCCAGCGGGTTCCGACCGGAGCTGCCGGATTTGTTCTATCAGAACAACATCACGGGCTGGGGGCCGCCCTTGTGCGAGAAGAGGTCGGACATCACGATGGAGATGGCGCACGACTTTCTGACGAATATGTACACCAAGCGGGCCGACTTCGTGTTCACGGTTTCGCGGGAGTTCGTGAGTGGCTTGCAAACGCCGCTGCTGATTGCGCCCGACGACGTGCCGGCACATCCGTACGAGCGGGCGATGGAGGTAGCGAACCTGGCGCCGAACTCGGAGGTTACCATCTACCCGTGGAAGGACTCGCAGGAGCACATCGACGAGGTGGTGGCGCACGGCCGTCGGTTTTTGAAGGCGCACACGCCGGCGGCGGTTGGAGCGGCGGGGTGACGTTGGGCTGCGTTATTTGTCCACGCGGCAGCTGATGATGTCGATGCCGTAGTACTTGCGGTGGTGGACCGACGAGGCGTAGTGGCGGAGGATGCGCACCGACAGTTGCCGTTCGTCTTCCAGGCCGTGGTCGTCGCCCAGATAGGCGATCCGGTCCTCGATATTGCCCTGGATGGCGTCGTCGGCAGCGACGGTTATTTCAAGCTCGGCGGCGGCGCCGTCCGGGTGGATTGAGGCGATGAGCCGGCGCTGCTGATTGGCCGGGTCCTGGTTTTCTTCTTCGAGGAGGCTCAGCACCGCCTCTTCGCCGACGAGACGCAGCCGGTTTTTGCCTTCCTCAGTCCAAGAGTGCCGGTCGGCGAATTGGGCGAGGAAGTCGTCAACGGCGGGGAGCGAGGACCGGGACAGGTCGATGCGCAGTTTCCGGGCCCGGAAACTGGGCAATTCGGTGAACAGGGTCATGGCGATGGCGACTACGCCGCCGACCACGATGGTATTGCCAACCAGATGGCTGCTAATCGTGCCTTCGAAAAAGGCGCTCAGAACGCCGGCGGAGAGGCCCATCACCGTGGAAATTCCGGCGACGGCGGCCTTTTTCTGGTCAACCGGGCCGGAGAAGACGGACTTGGCGCCCTCGACGAAGAGTGCTCCGAAGATGACGATATAGACCGCGCCGACGACCTGGCTGGGGACGGCGGTCAATACGGCCAGCAACTTGGAGAAAGGCGCAATGGCGATGGTGAAGAGGCCGAGGTAGATTCCGACGCTACTGGCGGCGACGCCGGTGAAGCTGACGTACACGACGGTGGTGACCCAGGGCGCCGCGACGGGCAGCGTACCGAGGAGGCCGGAGAGAAGCGTGCCGATGCCATATACGTTCAAGCCGCCCTGCACCTTGCGGAAGTCGATGGCGGAAAGATCGCGGCGGGAAGCGCGATACACTACGGACAGGTCTCCCGCCACCTTCATAAAGGCAGTGAGTTTGACGAACACGAAGACCGGGAGCAGCGTCCAGAAATCCGCGCCGAAGGACAAGTCCAGGCCAGGCCACCGGAGATGGGAAAGGCTGAGCCATGGCGCGTGGATTATGACGTCAACGTCGTAGAAACCCAGGGGAATGGCCACCAGCAGGCCCGCCGCGACCATGCCGGGCAGAATCCACATGCGCCAGGCCGGGGCGTCTTTCAGCAATATGAACGCGCCGGTGATGAGAGCGGCCGCTCCGGGGGCCAGGAAAAGCGCCGTTGACATCCCTTCCGGCTTAATTACTCCTCCGGTGATGATGAAGGGCACGGCCGAAACGGCGACCAGCATCACGATTACACCGCTCACGGTCTGGGTGAATATGCGACGGAGGGAGGCGAGGCGAAAGGTCAGGACCGTTTGCAGCAGGGTGGAGGCTACGATGAGGCTGGCGAGCAGGCCGGGGCCGCCGGCATCCAGGGCCAGCACGGAAACGGCCAGGAAAGGGACGTTGAAGTTGCAGACAATGAGGCCGCCGGAGCCCAGATACCGGAGCTGGAGGGCCTGCAGAATCATGCCGACTCCGGATGCGGCCAGGACGGTGAAGGTGGCCCAGGCGAGGTAGGCGTCGGACTGGCCGGAGGCGCGCACGACCAACCCGACCAGCATGACCAGGCCGATGGTGTTGGGCACGAAAATCTGCAATGCGGAGGTTATGGCCAGCAGAGGCGGGCACTTTTCATCCGGCTGGTAACGAGGCCCGCGTTGCGCCTGGGCATCACTGGACATATCGGTGCATCACCTGTTGGAAAGGGCAGGCTGGGCTGATGGGCTCCGGCTTTCGCCGGAGTGACGGGTATGCGATTTCATGCGCGAGCGCTCTGAACTGGCTGAGCCATGCTATCACACACGGAAAAGAGTTATGGTAGGATAATTTGCTGCAACCCTGCAAACCGAGGAGGTCGCCTTGATGCGATATGAGCAGATTATTAAGTTAGGGACGAACCGGGCCGGATTGAAGGCCCGTGGGCTGCCGTCCGGGGTCAGCGCATTGATCCTGCTGCTGATTATTGCCTCCTTTGCGGCCCTGGTTATTGCCTGCGGGGATGACCCGGTTCCGACGCCGGCTCCGACTGAGGCGGCGGCTCCGTCGCCAACGGCCACCACGGCGCCGGCTGCGACGGCAGCGCCGGCGGCCACTGCCGTGGTTGCTCCGTCGCCAACAGCCACTACGGCTCCGACGCCGGCGCCCCCGGCTACGGAGGCTCCAGTGGCGACGCCCACGGCGGTTCCAGCGCCGACGCCGACTACGGCCCCTCCGCCGGACGCCACCGTGGCCCCAACACCGACGCCCACTGCGGCACCGACGCCGGCGCCCGTTGAGTTGGACGACGAAGCCCTGACGCTAGCTTACGTGGAAAAGGCCATAGACTTCTACAAAGAGAATGGACTGGAGGCCACGGTTGAGTTCTACCAGTCCGATGCCGGCATTGAAGACGGGCGGCACCTGACCCTTATCGACAAGGCCGAGAACGTGTTGCTGGTGTACCGGCCCACGCCCACCCTGCAAGGGCAATACGTTGGCCCCGGTTCGCCGTACACCGGCCTGGGGCAGTTGGTCAGCGTTGCTACCGGTGAAGGTTTCTGGGGCACGGCGCGGGGCATCAACCTGACGACGCGGCTGGAAGAACCGCGGCGGATCCTGGCCGTGCTTTACGACGGGTACGTGTTTACGTCCGGCCATTCGGCGCTGATTGAGGACGTAGCCGCCTCCACCCGGGAGTACGTGGACAAGGCCGTTGCCAAATACGACAGCGACGGTCTCGACGCCGTCATCACGCACTACAACAGCATGGAGAGCCTGGACGGGCAGTTCTACCTGTTCCTCATCGGAGCGGATGACCTGTACCTGGCGCATCCCATCTTTTCGCACCTGATCGGTTCGGACATCAAGGACGTGGTCGGGTCGGACGGGCAGGAGCTGGGGAAGGAGATAGCGGAGGCCAGCGAGGAGGGCATCTGGGTGGA
>VXTR01000039.1:4127-64798 GCA_009837355.1 Chloroflexota bacterium
GAGGGCATCTGGGTGGACTACCTCTGGCCGCATCCGGTAACGCTGAAGCAGGCCCCGAAAGCGTCCTACGCGGTGCGCCGGGACGGGATGCTTTTCGCGTCGGGCTACTACGTGCAAATCGAAGATCCGGTCGCACGCACCAAGTCATACGTGCAGAGGGCCATCAACCACTACGAGGAAAACGGACTGGAGGCGACGCTCGAGCATTACAACAGCGAGGAGTCTTTTGAAGTTCAATGGCAGCTGCTGATGGCGGATGATGAGCTGACGCTGCTGCTGTCGCCGGTGGCGCAGCACCTGGTGGGGACCAACCTGCACCTGCTTTTCCGAAACACCAATCGGCAGGCGGCCAATGAGCTGGCGGCGGCCACTGAGGAAGGAGCCTGGATCACCTACATACGGCCCAACGTGAGGTCGTCGGAGACGCTGTACGCGCACATGTGGGCGGTACGGCACGACGGACTGATTTTCATGTCGCGCTACTTTGACGACCAGCCGGAGGACCCGGAGTAGCCGTAGGGGGCGTTGGGTTCCGGTACGGGAGACGATTTCAGGGCGCGGCTACGCGGGTGAAAGCAATTGGTTCGCCAGGTCGCGCCCGGACGTGGGCGGGGGCAGGGGTTTGCAGTCGGCCAGATACAGTTCGATGGCTTCGTCAACAGCCTGACAAAGCTCGTCGAAAACCTGCCGTTCGCTGTCTCCGTGACAACCGCCGTAAATCAGGCCCGGCGCGCTGCCCACGTAACACTGGTCCGCTTCGGACCATTCGACAATCTTGACGTAGCGGGCGCTATCGTTCATTTTGCAGTTGGAGGGCAGGCACAAAAAATGGCTGGGGATACAGGATTCGAACCTGTGATACCTGATCCAGAGTCAGGCGTCTTACCACTAGACTAATCCCCAGCGCGGATTTGATTTTAGCAGACGGTGGGCTGGAATTTCAACGCGATAGCGACGGAGGGCACGGGTGCGGAAAACAGGTAAAGGCCATGGCTTTTGACGCCGATAATACGTCGGGCTAGAATGGAGAGTACGACACCCAAACGAGGCAATAGTGACCGATATTATTTCAGAGGCGCGCATTGCCGCGATGATAGCCGAGCGTAAAGAGATGTCTGAAGACTGGCGCCAGGAACTGGCCAATCTCAAGAACCGCGTCGGACGGCACGAAACTGAAGTTGACCTGACCGGAACAGGCGGGACTCCGTTTCGAATCCTCATATCCTTGCGGCACAGTTCCCCGGAGAATTTTACTGTCATCCTGATGCTCAACTCGCCGACACATCCGAATTTCCCGCTGCTGCGTTACGACGGCGGCAGCCACGACCACAGGAACAGGCTGGAAGGGAACCGCATTATTCGCAGACCCCACATCCACAGAGCGACGGAACGCTACCAAATCGCAACGTATCAGCGACGACCCGACGGATACGCGGAGGAAACGAAGCGTTATCAAGACTTGGCCGGCGCCTGGGATTGCTTTCGCTCGGACGCGAATCTGGCGTTTCCTGACGATGACGCCAGCAGATTGCTTCCGCCGCCATTCACAAGGTGATTGAGATGTCGCTCTCTGAAATCGCCCGCGACTTGCAGGCCCAAATCTCCAAATCCATGTACGTCGAGGCCGGAGACGACGGGCGGCATTACGTTGCGACTCCGTTTGTCTTTGGGGACGGAGACCAGCCGGTGATTGCGCTGGCCCCCGATGGCGACGGGTGGATGCTATCCGACTTGGGGAGTACGCTGTTTCGGCTGGGCTTCCAAATGAGCGACAAGGCCATGGCAAGGCCGGAGAACAAACGCCGGCTGAACAGCGCACTGCGCATGGCGGGAATCAGCCGGCGCGACGATGAGTTGACCAGGCCGTTGTTGGACGGGGACTATGCCGATGCGCTGTTTGACTTCGTTCATGCCTTACTGAAAATTGACGAGTTGGGGGACTTTGGCGCACCGGTTACCAATCCTACGGGCGCAACGCCGATGCCAAACTATATGCACCCCAGAACTCCAGACGTGTTCGACTATCTCAAGCAGTGCGTCGCCCAAAGGCGCACCATTACTTACGGCGAGGTTGGTCAAAACGTTGGACTGGCTGCGCAGGGCACTGCAAAGCCGCTCTTCTACATAAGGGATAAATGCCTGGAGCGAAAGCTTCCGCCAATCACCGCCATTGTTTTCAACAAAAGCACCAGACTGCCCGGCAAAGGGTTGAAACCCGACGGCACACAGGTGACTTCAGCAGAATGGAAAGATATGCTGGGCCAAGTGTTTGCCACAGACTGGTCAAACGTTGACCTTGTAAATGACCGTAAATGAATGAGGAGCATTTTTGTGATGCAACTGGGAGCCATTTTTCCGCAGACTGAGATCGGGGCCGACCCGGTGGCCGTGAAGGATTTTGCGCAGGCGGCCGAGGCGCTGGGCTACGAGCACCTGCTGGTGTTCGACCACGTGCTGGGCGCGGACCACACGCAGCGGGCCGAGTGGAATCGTCCCTACAACAAGGACGATATGTTTCACGAACCGTTCGTGATGTTCGGATACCTGGCCGCGCTGACCGAGAAGATTGAGTTCTGCACGGGCATCATCATCCTGCCGCAGCGTCAGACGGCGCTGGTGGCGAAGCAGACGGCGGAGGTGGACGTGCTGACGGGCGGGCGGCTGCGGCTGGGCATCGGCGTGGGCTGGAACGAGGTGGAGTACGAGGCGCTGGGGGAGAACTGGGAGAACCGGGGACGCCGCTCCGCCGAGCAGATTGAAGTGCTGCGGATGCTGTGGACGCAGGAAGTGGTGAACTACGAGGGGCGATACCACAAGATTACCCACGCCGGCATCAATCCGCTGCCGGTGCAGCGTCCGATTCCGGTGTGGCTCGGCGGCGGCGCGCCCCAGGTGGTGCGGCGCATCGCGCGGATTGGGGACGGTTGGTTCCCGCAGTTCAAGCCGGACGGCGAGGGACGGGAACGGCTGGAGGAGATGCGGGAGATGGCCCGTGGCTACGGACGGGACCCGTCGGCCATCGGCGTGGAGGGTCGCGTCGCGCTGATGGAGAGCAACAACCCGGACGACTGGAACAAGCTGGCGTCGGAATGGAACGACGCGGGGGCGTCGCACCTGTCGGTGAACACGATGCGGGCGGGACTCCAGGGGCCGGACCAGCATATTGAGGCGATACGGCGGTTCAAGGAAGCGGTGGGGTGAGAAGCATCTGCGCCAAGAAATCCGCCCAGCCTTGACACCTGGGGGGGTAGCGGTCAAAGTCATCCTCACAGGAATCTCACACAAATCCCATAGAATGACCGGGAGGAATTCTCCATGCCGTCAACAGAAGAACGTCTCAGGAAACTCATTGCCGACAACCTGGAAGTCGATGGGAAGGCCATCACCGACGTGGACATGAGCAACAGCCTGCGGGACATCGGGGTGTCCTCGGTGGACATCCTGGCCTTCGCCAGGGTGGTGCAACAGGAGTTCGGCATCCAGTTCGGCGTCGAACAGTGCACCGAGCTGAAGAATCTGAATGAGGTAATCGCGTACGTGGACGCTAACGCTGGGTGACGCCGGCGGATGACGCTATGCTCCACGGGTGGATTCCCGCCTGCTCCGGGCGAGGATAATGAACCTGGTTGTATTGTCGGGTCGGTCCTGGATGCGGCGGGCGATAATCTCGGCCCTTCCCTCTGCGGCCCGTTGCGAGCAGATGGCCGCGGCCGGCTCCGCGCAGCGCTCCATGTCGTCCAGGGCCGCGGCGGTGCTAGCGGAAGCTGACTGCCTGGCCTGTGGCAAACGGCGCTCCAAGTAGGCCCGGCACTCGGCGATCGCCTGTGGGTGGGAGAACACCACCCGCACCTCTGACGCGCTCACGCCGCACCGGGTCGCCAGGCAATGGTCAGTCGGCAGGTCTATCTGGTCGCGCGCGACTGCTCCGGTTTGCTGGGCGAGCAGCTCCGCCGTGGCGGCAACCGGCCCGCCCAGGGTGCTTTCGAACGGGACGACGCCCCGTTCGGCAAGGCCGGACGATACCGCCTCGAACACCTCCGCGATGGTGGTTAGCGGCAGCAGTTCGGCGTTGCCGTCGTAACGCGTGGCGGCTTCTTCGCTGAACGTCCCCGGCGGTCCCAAGTACGCAATTCGCATATTCTTCGCTCCAATCGTGCTTGAGGATGGAGTTCAAGATAGTTGGCAGCATGCGCCGGAATGAGCAGTTGGCGGATGGGCTGTGGGAACACGGGGGCTAGGCGTCACTTTCGTTCCAATTCAGCACGTACTGCACCTGTTCGCCCGTTTCCGGCGAACGACGTGAGCGCGACTTGGGGTTTTGCTGCCACAGTTCCGTGAGCCGGTCCAGCGCGGCTTGACCTGGTTCATGGTGTCGGGCGAGCCAGCAGCCGATGACGGTGCCGGTGCGTCCGACGCCGCCCCAGCAGTGGACGTACACCGTCTCGCCGGCCGCGATGTGGGCGTCGATGGCGTCCAGGGTTGCTTTGGTCAACTCCGGGGACGACGGGACAGATAAATCCCGGATGGGAAACCGCTGGTGGGAGTGGCCGTTGAGCAGGTCGGCATAGGGTTTCAAATGGTGGTCGGTGGCAGACGGGTCGGTAAGGTCGATGAAGGCCGACACGCCGGCGTCGGTGAGTTTACGCAGCTTTTCCCGCGATGATGGTTCATCAATGTTGCGAGGGTATTCGCCGGCGAGGAGTTTGCCGGGGAGCACCCAGTAGCAGTGGTCGATGGGGCGTGGAGGGTTTTCCATCTCTTGGTCGTCGGATTGTTGGGTGAGCTGGTAGTTGATCGACATGGAGTTGGGGATGGCCGCTGTCTCGTTCTTTGAGCGGGCTTCGCGCAGGCCGAAGTTTTGAATCCAGCGCATGGTGCGAACGTGTTCCTCGTAATGGCGATCGGCGGCCTCCTTGCCGATGAATCCCATGGGGTCGGTCATCCGGGCGGCGGCCCCCAAGGTTCCATGAGCTTGCTGCAACAGTTCGTCGGAATCGGTTTCGTATCCGGTGATAATCTTGGCGCGCACTGCGCTTGGGCCAGAATCTCCCTCATCCGGGTCCTGATGCCGGAACATCAAGCCGACTGTGAAGCCTATCATCAGGCAGTAACGTCCCACATCCCCATCTTCCTGCGCTCGCAACGCTTCGCCTAGTGCGGCACCATATTCGAGAGCGAAGATTTCGGGATCCCGGGTGCGGGCGTAATGCTCGTTGTTGCTGTCGGGACGTTCCGACGCTTCATTGAGGATATAGCGCATGAAGTTCAAATCTGCGTCTTCGTAGGCGTCGGAAATGTCATCACACATTTCCAGGGCCTTGACACCGAACACACCGGCAGTAGTGGCGATTCCGGCGGCTTCGCCGCAGTGATAGGCGTAGTTCAATCCATCCAGTTCAAAATCATCTTCGTCAAAGTCTCCATACAGGATAAAGGCATGTTGCAAGGCGGTTACGATTAGGTCAATCATATCGTCGTCTCCATTATGTTCGTAATTGCGTTCCATTTCTTCGAGGTTGGCTGTGCTGGCTGCTTGGGTAATGGCCGGCAATGTATCGGAGTTAGCTAGGCTCCAGGACAAGACGGATTAGCTCTGCCAACAACGCTTCATGAGCATCCAGATCGCCTTTGCGAATTCTCAAGTCGTATACCTCCTGATTGCTTGATGGGATATACAATCCGGCTTCATCCAATCGGTCGGTTAGTGCTTGGTCCTGAGATGTTTTGAACCATGCTTTAAGGCTATGCTTTTGGGGGTAAAATCCTATTGCCGTGCTGACTTTGCCCTGTTTCCTCAAGCTGATATGCGCTTTGCGATAATTCGGTTCGACTTCAGGGTCAACGCCTTTGACCATTTGAAGCAACTTGTGGAAGATGGGCATAGTTTCCGGGCACTTTGCATCCCAAGAATTTTCATCCGCTTGCTCCCCTCCGTCCTCTTCCTCGATGGCTGGCGGAACCCAGTCAAGGACCCGTGTTGCAATTAGCGCGTATTTCCCATCAACTTGAACGCATTGCATCTTGATCGCAATCAACGGGATGGATTCATTAAACAATCGCATCACGTTCAAAAAACGCGTGGTGACATCCTCCGCCACAATCACGGCAATGTGTTTATGTAGTGGATACCGGGCATTTTCAACGTCCCAATATTCGATGGTCCGGATAATATGAGAAGGGTCGGTGGCACCCAACTGAAGCTCCACCTCGTACCTTGTGGGCGGTGTCGTGTTCACATTCTCCAAGAGGAGATCAAGACGTCCACCTGTAGGCTGCGACTTTTGCCTTTGAATAACTTCCAATTCACCCAAACCGAGCAAGGACGGATCTTCAACAATCATATCCTCAAGCCATTGCTCGCTAAACGGCGGGTGGTTCTTCATATTCACAGGTGTTGCACTGGTCAAATTTGGCAAGGTCATTTCTCCACCTCTTCGTTGGTCAAGTTGCAGATATTATATGTTTTCTTTGAATATCTGTCAATCATTTTCACACAGAGACGCTTGCAAAACTCCGAGATCCCCGAAGTGCCCCTTTTCCGCACGAAAACGGGGGCACTTGCAAAACACAGGACGGGCCGGTGCAAGGTTGTACGCTATGGTTCCAGAGGAAACTCAGCAACCGTTATCTCCACTCTTTCTCCGTCAACTATGAGGAAGACACGCTTTGCCAAGGCGAAATCACCGGCCCGCAGCCTCAAATACTTCAGGGTATCCGACTCCTCAACTTCGATACCGTCCGCAGGTGTCACCTCGACTGTGATGCTCACCGTTGGAGGCCCCGAATTTACCTGAAAACTTGCGTCAACAGTCGAAGGCTGGGCGTCTTTATTGGATGGATTTACCTCTGCCATGAAGAACCTCTGGTTTCCCCCAATTGGGCGTGCGACCCACCGCCGCCCTACACGAACTGACCCAGCGTGCTACCCCCGGGTTGGTTCGTTTCTATCCGAATGTGGTTTTCATTTTAACCAACCGGCCGTGTCGGGGCAAATCACGACCCGTGTGGACACTTTTGTCGGTTCTGTCAACCTGTTTTGCAAGCGTCTCACACCCTCCCCACCAAATTCCTCAACGCGGCGTAGGTTCGGGCGGCTGATTCGTCGCTATCGTTGGTGGTGAAGATGTTGGCGATGAAGTCGGTGGCGCCGGCGGCGGCGAATTGTTGGAGCTGGGTTTGTAGGGAGGCTTCGTTGCCGACTACGGCCACTTGGGAGGGGCCTTCCACGTCTTCAACGTCCAGGATGCGACGGTAGTTGACCAGTCGGCCATAGCGTTCGTAGGACTCGGCGGCGGCGCGGCGTCCGGCGGTTTCATCGTCGCAGACGGTGGCGGGCAGCCCGACGCAGATGCGCGGTTCGGGTCGGCCGGCGGATTCGGCGGCGGCGTTGATGCGGGGGCGGACGTGGTCGCGGATAGCGCGAGGGCCGGCCATCCAGGTGATGGTGCCGTCGGCCTGTTGGCCGGCCAGACGGAGCATCCGCGGGGCTAACGCGGAAATGAGCACCGGGCAGTTGGGGCGGTCGAGGACGTCCAGCTCGGCGTTGACGTTGTAGAAGCGGCCGGAGAATTGGACGCGGCCCTGGTCGATGAGCGGGCGCAGGACGGACAGGTATTCCCGGGTGTGCTGGGCCGGGCTGTCGTAGGAGAGTCCGAAACTCTCCTCGATACCTGGGCGATGGGACGGGCCGATGCCGAGGAGGAAGCGTCCCCCGGCGGCGGTGGCGGTGGTCAACGCCTGCTGGGCCAATGCCATCGGGTGGCGCGGGTAGGTGGGGACGACGCCGACGCCCAGCTCGATGCGGGAGGTCTGGGTTCCGGCGAGGGCGAGGACGGTAAGGGCGTCGTAGCCACGGGCGGAGATGTGAGGCACCCAGAAGCTGTCGAACCCGTCGGCTTCGGCCTGCTTGATGCGGGCGATGAGGTCGTCCAGGGTGATGAGGTCGGCGGCGGACGCGCCGACGAAAACTCCGATACGCATTATGCTGTCTCCGCGGGTTCGGGTGTGATGTTCAGGATGTTGCGGGCTACTGCGCGGGCGCCGTCGAGGTCGGCGACGAAGCGGTCCTCCGGCACTTTCGCGAGGATGTTGAGGGCGGTGAGGTTACGCTCGACGGGGGAGCCGGAGAGGCCCATTATGATGGACTCGGTGTCTTCCTCGTGGGCGATGTCAATCATCTGCTCGACGACCATGGCGGCGCTGTCGTCCATGTGCAGGGTTTCGGAGAAGTCGAAGATGACGACGTCGTGGTCGCGGATGTCGCCGCCGATGGTGTTGACGAGCTTGCTGGAAGAGGCGACGGAGAAGCGGCCGCGCATACCGACCACGCCGACGCGGGCGGCGAACTCGTCGCCATCGTTGGCGGCGGCGGCGGCCTCGGGCGAGTCGTAGAGGAAAGACTGGTCGAGGAGGGGAGTGGAGACGACGCTGTCGAGTTCCTGGCGTTCGACCTGGCGGGCGGCGACCATGCCGGCGGCGATGAGGCCGATGGCAATGGCGGTTACAAGGTCGAGGAACACGGTGAGGGCCAGGGTGATGAGCATGACGATGAGATGGTCGCGCTGGATGCGATGGGCGCGCTTGAGCAGCCGCCAGTCGATGATGTCCCAGCCGACTTTCATCAGGATGCCGGCGAGGACGGCATGGGGGATTTCGGTGGCGTAGCGGCCGAGGCCGAGGACGAGGGCCAGGAGGACGCCGGCACGGACGACGCCGGAGAACGGGGTGCGTCCGCCGGAGCGTATGTTGATGACGGTGCCCAAGGTTGCGCCGGCGCCGGGCAAGCCGCCAATGAATCCGGCGACGGTGTTGCCGATGCCCTGGCCGACCAGTTCGCGGTTGGCGTTGTGGCTGGTGCGGGTAAGGGAGTCGGCGATGAGGGAGGTGAGCAGGCTGTCGATGGAGCCGAGGAGGGCAAGCACCAGGGCGGGGGTCAGGGAGCTAAGCAGGAAGCCGAGGTCGAAGACGGGAATCCACAGCTCGGGCAGGCCGGTGGGAACGTCGCCGATGACGGAGAGGTTGTTGAGCCAGAAGATGCCGATGATGGAGCCGACAATCATGGCAGCCAACGGAGCGGGCAGGTAGCGTCGGGCCTGGGACGGCCACAGTACGCCGACCAAGAGGGTGATGGAGGCGACAATGAGAGCGTGGACTTCGGCGTTTGAGATTGCGTCGGGGAGGGCGCGGAACTTGTCGAGCACACCGCCGGGTTCGACCTGGGCGCCGACGAAGGGAGCGACCTGAACGAGCATTACGATGACGCCGATGCCGGTCATGAAGCCGGAGATGACGGAGTGGGGAGTGTAGGCGACGAACCGTCCGATCCTGATTGCGCCGAGGACAATCTGGATTATGCCGGCCAGCACGACGACGGTGAAGGCCTTAGCGAAGTCGCCGTCGGAGTGGACGGTTACGATGACCGCCATGGCGACGCTCATGGGGCCGGTGGGACCGGAAATCTGGGAGCGGGTGCCGCCAAACACAGCGGCGAAGAAACCGACGGCAATGGCGCCGTACATACCGGCGATGGGACCCAATCCGGAGGCGACGCCGAAGGCCAGGGCGACCGGCAAGCCCACCACCGACGCCGTGAGACCGCCGAAGAGGTCGCCGCGCAGCGTGGCCAGCGTGTATCGCGGTCTCATCGGGTTTAGATACCCTTATGCTCGGAGCTGCGCGGCTACGCGGTCGAGGATGCGATGGCCGACCTCGTACTTGGTGAGGAGGGGCAGGCGTTCCACCTGGAGCTCGCGGTCGATGAGGACGACGCGGTTGGTATCCGCGCCGAAGCCGCTGCCCTCCTCGGTGATGTCGTTGGCGACGATGAGGTCGAGGGACTTGCGGCGGACCTTGTCGGCGGCGTTGGCTTCGAGGTTTTCGCTCTCGGCGGAGAAGCCGACGCGGACGAAATCGCCGGTGGCGGTGGCGAGAATGTCGGTGGTTTTCTCCAGGTCGATGGACATTTCATCGGCGGCGGTTTTCTTGATTTTCTGCTCGGCGGCGACGGCGGGGCGGTAGTCGGCGACGGCGGCGGCCATGATGAGGGCGTCGGCGGTGGGGGTTTCGGCGAGGACGGCGTCGCACATTTCCTGGGCGGAGCGCACCGGGGCCATCCTGACGAGCGGCGGGTCGGGCAGCGCGGTGGGAGCGGCGACCAGGACTACCTCGGCGCCGCGGTCGCGGGCGGCTTCGGCGAGGGCGTAGCCCATGCGTCCGGAGGAGTGGTTGGTAATGACGCGCACGGGGTCGATAGGTTCCTGGGTGCCGCCGGCGCTGACGATAACCTTGCGGCCGGCGAGGTCGCCGTGCTTGCCGAGGGCGGCGGCGACGTGGCCGAGGAGGTCGGCCGGCTCGACCAGGCGGCCCATGCCGATGAGGCCGGAGGCGAGGCGTCCGGGCGCGGGGCCGGCAAAGAAGACGCCGCGGGTTTGGAGACGGGCGACGTTCTCCCGAGTGGCGGGATGGTCGTACATATTGGCGTCCATGGCCGGGGCGATGAGCAGGGGAGCGTCGGTGGCAATGACGGTGGTGGTGAGCGGGTCGTCGGCGAGGCCGGCGGCCAGCTTGGCGATGCAGTGGACGGTGGCGGGGGCAATGACGACGATATCGGCCCAGCGGGCCAGGGCGACGTGTTCGACGCTCTGCTCGGAGTTGGGGTCGAAGGTGTCGGTTACGACGGGACGATGGGTGAGGCTGCGGAAGGCCAGCGGGGTGACGAACTGGGTGGCTCCGTAGCTGAGGATGGTCTCGACATTGGCGCCGGCCTGGACCAGCTTGCTGGCGAGGTCAAGGGCCTTGTAGCAGGCGATGCTGCCGGTAACTCCGAGGACGACGTTCTTTCCGGCCAGTGCAGATTGCATAGTAATCACCCTCTATTCGGCGCCATTCATGCGGTAGATGAGGTCGAGGCCCACGAGAGTCAGTTCCTGGTTGATGTCGTCAAAGACGGGGGCGTGGTCGGCGATGACGGTAACGAGGCCGCCGGTGCCGACGACCTTGGCGTCGGTTCCGATTTCGGCTTTGAAGCGCTGGACCATGGTGGTAACCAGGCCGGCGTAGCCGAGGACGAGGCCGGACTGCAAGGCGGCGGTAGTGTTGCGTCCCACGGCTGCCGGCGGGGCGACCAACTCGACGCGACGGAGCAGGGAAGTGTTGTCATAGAGGGCGTCGGCGGAGAGGTTGATGCCGGGGGCGATGGCGCCGCCCAGGTATTCACCGTCGCGGGAAACGGCGTCGAACACGGTAGCGGTACCGAGGTCAACCACGACGACGGGAGCGCCGTAGAGTTTGACGGCGGCCACGGCGTCCACGATGCGGTCGGGGCCGACGTCGCGGGGGTTGTCGTAGCGGACGGGCATACCGAGGTCAATTTGAGAGTTGACGAGCAGGGGCGGGACGCCGAAGAAGTTGCGGCAGACGTCCTCGAACAGGCCGGTGAGCGGGGGCACGACGGAGCAGATGCAGGCGGCGGTGATGTCGGCCGGGGCGATGCCGCGAAACTCGAGGAGGTTCCTGAGCAGGATGGCGTACTCGTCGGCCAGTCGGCGGGAGTCGGTGGCGATGCGAAGGGTGGTTACGAGCCGCTGGGCAGGGCTGAGGTCGTTGGGGTCGGGTTTGGTCGCCGGGGTGTCGCGGAACACGCCCAGGGTGACGGCGGTGTTGCCGATGTCGATGGTGAGGAGCATGGTGAAAACCCGGTTAGTAGTATAACTTTCCCTGCTTGCCCACTGCCAGCATTCGGGGTTAGCGGCGGTCGAAGCCTACCTGGACGATGCGGGGTTGGTCGATGCCGGCGACGCCGACGTACTGGAAGAGGGCGCCGTCGGCGGCGCGGGGTTGGGCGTTCTGGACGACGACGGTTTCGCCGCCCAGGAGGAGGTTGGCGAAGGGAGCGGCCTGAGATGCTGAGTTGGGATCGGTGGGGAACTCAAAGACTACGCCGGGTACGTTGGTGAACTCGATGCGCCCGTTTTCGTCGCTGATCCAGAATTCGTCGATGGCGGTGGAGTCGGCGATGCGGCCCAGGGCGACGTCAATTTCCTGGGGGGTCATGCCGGCGCGGAGGGCGGCGTCGATGTAGTATGCGGTGAGGGTGGCTTGAGCGACCATGTGGTCGGCCTCGGGCGTTTCGGCGGCGGCAGGGGCATCGGAATCGTCGGCATTACCGCCGCAGGCGAGGGCAAGAACCATGATGATGGAGAGGAGGGCGGTCAAGAGTATGGTTTTGGGCATGGTAAAGGTCTCCTTGGCTTATGTACGGCGGCTATTTTACACGATACGGTTACAGGCGTGATTTATGCTAAAATCGTGGCCGAAATCCCTTTTGGAGACATAGTGATGGCCAACATGGAACTGGTCCAAATCGTGAAGCGGGGGCGCGACGCGGTGGCAGCGTGGCGGGAGGAGAACCCCAACCAACAGCTGGACCTGAACGCGTGCTACATGAGCCACGCGCGCATCCCGATGGTGAACCTGCGGGGCGCGGATATGCGGGACGGCGACTTCATGGGGGCGATGGTGCGCCGGGCCGACCTGTCGAACAGCTATCTGAACGACGCGCACTTTTACCGCGCCGACCTGCGGGAAGTGAACCTGAGCCGGGCCATTGCGCCGGGGGCGAACCTGCGGGGGGCCGATTTGCGCAACGCCAACCTGGGGGGCATAAACCTGGACCGAGGCACGCTGTCGGAAGCCAACCTGTCCGGGGCGGATTTGACCAACGCCAACCTGGACCGGGCCAACCTGGACCGGACGAACCTGACCGGGGCGAACCTGACCGGGGCCAGCTTCAACGGGGCGAATCTGTCGCGCACGAACCTGTCGGGGGCCATCCTGAACGAGGCCGACTTTTACGAGGCGGTGCTGAACGACACGGTTACCGGAGAGGCGGACTTCCACAACTGCATCATCGGGTACACGGTGTTCCAGAACTGCGCCATGGACGCGGCGGTGGGCCTGGACAGCGTCCGGCACGACGCGCCGAGCACCATCGGGCTGGACACGTTGATACGCTCCCGGGGAGCGCTGCCGGAGTCGTTCATCCTGGGTTCGGGCGTGCCCATTGCGGTGGCGGAGATACAGGACTCGGTGGTGGACGCGCCGGTTACCACGCTGGAGGTGCACATTTCCTGCGCGAATGGCGACGTTGAGTTTGCGCGGCAGCTGGAGGCGAACCTGAGGGCGCAGGGCGTGCGCAGCTGGGTGTTTGCCGAAGGGTTCCGGGGCAACCCGCTGGTGGACCGGCGGGCGACCTCCGGGGAAGAGGAAATCGAGCGGTGGATTCGGCACTACGACCGGCTGGTGGTGGTGTGCACGGCCGGCGGGCTGGACAGCGAGACGGTGCGCAACGACATCACAGCGGCGCAGGAATCGGAACGGAGCTCGGACCAGTGGACGATGTTCCTGGTGGACGCCGACGGCGTGATGGGAGCGGGCCGGAACCGGGCGGCGCGGCTGTTGACAGAGGAGCACCGGGTGTTTGACCTGACCGGGCAGGCCGGGGGGTCGGAGGAGTACCAGGCGGCGCTGGGGGACCTGATTGAGAATCTGCGGCAGGAGCAGCCGGCCAGCGCCGCGAAGCCGCCGCGGCAGGCGGTTGACCCGAGGACGCTGCAGTTGTAGGGCCACCCCTTACCCCTGGATTCCGGCTTTCGCCGGAATGACGTAGGGCCGGTATGACGTAGGGCCGGCATGATTCAGGGCCGGTATGGCGCAGGGAGTGAACAAGTACAGGGGCGGGAAAGTTCCCGCCCCTGCTTTTTGTCCGTTCCGGAGAACCGACGGATTCGGTTGGCTACACCGTTTAGATGTAATCTTCCTCCTCGTACATCATGTCGACGTTGTCGGTGCTCTGGCCGAGGCCACGGGTTACGTCGGTGCGGAAGGCTTCGAGCATCTCGTCGGTGATCTCGTTGCCGTTGGCGCGGGCGGCGTCCTTGAGCTGGTCGAAAGCCCACTCGGAGGTGTCGCCGTGGGGCATGTCGAAGAAGCCGGGCTCGAAGACGGGGAGTTCGCCGGGGCCGAAGTAGCCCTTGCCCTCGATGTTGTAACCTTCGAGGTCGTGGGTGCCCTTGCCGAGAACCTGACCGGTGGCAGCGTAGTGCTCCATGGTGGCCTTCATGCCGTACTTCTGGATGGGGCAGACCTTCATGCAGACGCCGCAACCGAGGTAGCGGGCCATGACGGGCCGGCAGCGCTTGAAGTAGAGCTTGTTCTTCTCGATGCCGCGCCACCAAATCTTGTCGCGCATGAGGGCGCGGCCGGGGCAGCGGTTGACGCAGACCTGGCAGACCTGACAGAAGGCGTGGATGCCGTAGTCCACCGGGCTGTCATAGGTGACGTTGGCGTCGGTGGTAATCATCATGATGCGGCAGCGGGAGCCGACGTGGGGGGTCAGCAGGTAGCCGCAAGCGCCGAGCTGTCCGAGGCCGGCGGCGACGAACATCGGGATGTAGGGGCCGGTGTTGTCGTTGGGGCTGTGGACCTGGGCGCGGTAGCCGAGGCTGCGGACGAAGTTGCCCAGTTCCAGGCCGGCCGCGCCTTCGGTGCGGTAGGTGCTGGAGTGGACGATTTCGGCGTCGATGCTGGGGATGGTCTGGGTGGGCTCGAAGTCCTGCTCGTAGGCGAGGCAGATGACGTGGGGGAAGCGGACCCAGTCCTTCTTACTCTGATAGACGTAGCGGATGTCAAAGGCGGTGATGCCGACTTCGACGAAGCCGAGTTCGCGGGCCTTCTGCTTGATGGCTTCGGTGACGTCGTCGCCGGTGGATTCGGCGGTGGGCTCGAGGTCGCCGGTCAAGCGGGCAGCCATGACGAGGTTGCGGTTGAGCTTGTCGTGTTCCTTACGGATTTCACGCATTTCGGCGTGCTGGTCGCGGAGGGTGTTGGCCCAGTCGCGGGAAGCGCGCTCGGTGATGTTCATGGTTTCGACGGGATACTCGCGGGAGTACCAGTCAACTTCGCGCTGGTTCATGGGGATGCCGGGAGTGGTTTCGAGCTCCTCGGGCACCGGGATGGTGACAGGCGCGTCGCCCAGATACTTGCCAGGACGCCGTACCTCATGACCGATGGTTAGCATATCCTCCTCCTTCAGATGGACTGCCTAAGTAGGCCGAATTTGCAGGAAAGATACTGCCGCCCCAAGTAATTGTCAATACTTGGGCTATGGAATCATCATATTCTGTTACATGATGATTGTTATTTGGAGAGTGGGTCAGGTGATGACACTGGCAAGGCGGCGGATGCCTTCGGCGAGTTGGTCGGTTTCGTAGAGGGAGAAGCTGACGCGGAGGGAGTCGGTGAATGAGCCGGCGGAGGAGAAAGCGGTTCCGGGGCGGTAGGAAACCCCGGCCTCCCGGGCCAAGGGGAGCAGGGTGTCGGTGTTGATGCCGTGGCGCAGGGTGAGCCAGTAGAAGTAGCCGCCGCCGGGGGGAGTGAAGTCCACCGCGTCGTCGAGTTCGGAGCGCAGGATGCGGGCAAGGTCGTCGTGGCGTTGGCCATAGACCCGGCGCAGTTGGGCGACGTTTTCCGGCAGCAGGTCCAGCTCCAGGGCGGCGTGGGCCAGCGTGGCCGCGAAGTGATTGAGTCCGCCGCCGCTGGCAGCGACCCCGGAATCAACGAAGCGGCGGATAACGTCGGGGACGGCGTGCACCCAGCCCAGACGCAGGCCGGGGGACAGTATCTTGGAGAAGGAACCGAGGGATATGACGCAGCCGTTGGGCGAGTCATCGAGCATGGCCAGGGGAGGCGGTGGCGGTGGGCCGTAGTGGAGGAGCTGGTACACCTCGTCGGCGAGGACGATGAATCCGTATTGCCGGGCCAGTTCGATGAGACGCCGGCGCCGGGGCAGGGTCAGCACGGAGCCGTTGGGGTTCTGGTAAGTGGGGATGGTGTACAGCAGGCGGGGCCGGGGCACGTCGCCGGCGGCCAGCAGATCGGCCAGGGCGTCGGTGTCGAGGCCGTCGGCATCGGTGGGGACGCCGACGACGTTGAGTCCGTGGTCAACGAAGATTTGCTCAATGAGGTAGTAGGTGGGTTCCTCGACGAGGACGGTATCGCCGGGGCGGGCGAAGAGGGTTGTGGCGAGGTCGATGGCCTGGGAGGCGCCGGCGGTGAGAAAGAGGGAGGCAGGGCTGACCTGGCCGGCGTAGGCTTCCTGCCCGGACAGATAGGCGGCCAGAGATTCCAGCAGGGGGCCGAAGCCCTGGACGGCGCCGTATTGCAGAGGCACGACGGACTGTTGGGCCAGGGCCGATTGGGTCGCCGTGGCCAGTATTTCGGCGGGATGGAGGCGAGGGGAGGGGTGGCCCCAGCCGAGGTCGATAACGCCGTGGGGTATGGAGATGAGGAGTGAGGGAAGTGGGGAGGTCATGGGAATCTCGCCGGCAGGAATCGGCGCCGATTGTGTACCGGGCGATGGGCTTTGTCAATTTGGCAGAAAGAAAAAGCCGGCGGGATTGCTCCCGCCGGCCCTTTTTGCCGGTTGGCGAGGTGTGGACGGGCTACTAGATGTAGTCCTGGTCCTCGGCCATCATTGCGAGAACGTCGCCGCTCTGCAGGGCAATGGAGCGCTGGATCTGGACCTTGAGGTCTTCGATCATCGCTTCGGGGATCTCGCCGTCGTTCT
Source organism: Chloroflexota bacterium (assembly GCA_009837355.1). Classification (GTDB taxonomy): domain Bacteria; phylum Chloroflexota; class Dehalococcoidia; order Lucifugimonadales; family UBA3495; genus Bin87. Next base: position 20,752 of record VXTR01000039.1, read on the forward strand.
CGGCGGCGGCATCCTTCATGGACTCGAAGGCCCACTCGTCGGAGTTGCCGTGAGGCATGTCGAAGAAGCCACGCTCGAAGACGGGGAGTTCGCCGGGGCCGAAGTAGCCCTTGCCTTCCAGGTTGTAGCCTTCGAGGTCGTGGGTGCCCTTGCCGAGAACCTGGCCGGTGGCAGCGTAGTGCTCCATGACGTTCTTGAGGCCGTACTTCTGGATGGGGCAAACCTTCATGCAGACGCCGCAACCGAGGTAGCGGGCCATGACGGGCCGACAGCGCTTGAAGTAGAGCTTGTTCTTCTCGATTCCGCGCCACCAGATCTTGTCGCGCATGAGGGCGCGGCCGGGGCAGCGGTTGACGCAGACCTGGCAAACCTGGCAGAAGGCGTGGATGCCGTAGTCGACGGGCTCGTCGTGGGTGACGTTGGCGTCGGTGGTGACCATCATCAGCCGCATCCGGTTGCCGGTGTGCGGGGAGAGGAGGTATCCGCAGGCGCCCAGGGAGCCGAGGCCGGCGGCCACGAACATGGGGATGACGGGGCCGGTGGCGTCGCTGGAGTGCACGACGTGGGCCTTGTAGCCCAGGGAGCGGATGAAGTTGCCCAGTTCCAGGCCGGCTGCAGCCTGAGTGCGGTAGGTGCTGGAGTGGACGATTTCAGCGTCGATGCTGGGAATGGTCTGGGTGGGTTCGAAGTCCTGCTCGTAGGCCAAGCAGATGGCGTGGGGCAGAACGGTGAAGCCGCGCTTGCTCTTGTAGTCGTAGCGGGGGTCGTAGGAGGTGATGCCCACTTCCAGGTAACCCAGCTGGCGGGCCTTGTCCTTGATGAGCTGCGAAACGTCCTCGCCGGAGGCCTCGCTAGTGGGCTCCATCTCGGCGGTGGCGCGGGCGGCCATAATCAAGTTGCTGTTGAGCTTGTCGTGCTCCTTGCGGATCTCACGCATTTCGGCGTGGAGGTCGCGCAGGGTGTTGGCCCAGTCCCGGGAAGCGCGCTCGGTGATGTTCATGGTTTCCAGCGGATACTCGCGGGCGTACCAGTCAACTTCGCGGCCGGTGGTCGGGATGCCGGGGACGGTTTCCAGTTCTTCGGGAACCGGAATCGTGATATCGGCGTCGCCCCAGTGGCGTCCGGGTCGGCGCACCTCGTGCCCAATGGTAAGCATATCAGCCTCCTCCGTGGTTGGCTTTGCCGCCGAGCAGCGGCGGTATTTGGGGCAATTTATACCCAATGCGGAACCTTTGTCAACAGCAATTTGCAAGTTCCCGGGGGAATTCCCGACGGATTACGGTTTTCGTCGCCGTCAACGGGTGAATTGACGATTAGGTTCACTTCATGGGCGGCAATCGGAATTGGCGGGGTTGGCGGCAAAATGATGGCCGCCAACCCCCGGAAACCTGGCCAAGCCGAAAGGGGTTATCCGCCGGTGCGGCGGGCGATCATGGCGTCGGCGAGGGGGCTGGCGCCGGACTTGACGGCGATGTTGACCAGGGAGGGCCGGCCGGAGTTGATGGCGCGTTCCACGGCCGGGGCCACGTCGTCGGGCTGTTCCACGAGCTCGGCATGGCCGCCGATGCCGGCCACCACCTGGTCGTAGCGGACGCCGGGGCGGAGAGCGGTGCCAACGTCGCGTCCGAAGTAGGCCAGCTGGAAGGTGCGGTCGATGCCCCAGTTGCCGTCGTTGCCCATGATGCCGGTGATGTTGAGGTTGTGGCGGATGCAGGTGTCGTATTCCATGGAGTAGAAGCCGAAGGAGCCGTCGCCCATGAAGGCCAGCACCTTGCTGTCGGGGTAGGCCAGCTTGGCGGCCATGGCGTAGGGGATTGCGCCGCCCAGGTGGCTCAAGGGGCCGAGGCGCATGAAGTGGCCCGGGGAGCGGGCGGGCAGGTAGCAGCGTCCCCATTGCACGTAGTCGCCGCCGTCCAGCACGATGAAGGTGTCCTCGTCAACGAGATGCTCGATGCGGGTGTACACGTCCAGCGGGTGCATGGGGGCGTGGCCGGTGGCGTTGCTGCGGAGGCTGTCCAGCCAGGCGGTGTGTTCCTGCTTGAGTTCGTCGAGCCAGGGGCCGAGGTTGCGGTTGAGTTTGGCGGCGGCGGCGAGCTGGTCAACGATGGCTCCCAGGTCGCCCAGGAGGCCCACGGCGACGCCGCGGTTGCGTCCGATTTCGGCGGGCGACGGGTCGGCCTGGATGAGCTTGGCGTCGGCGTTGAAGATGCCGCCGTAGCGATAGCGGTGGTCGAGACGCTTGCCCAGGAGCAGGACCACGTCGGCCTCGCGGAACTTGCGGGCGGTGCGGTTCAGAGCGCCGTCGGCGTAGCCGAAGCAGAGGGGATGCAGGTCGTCGATGAGGCCGCGGGCCTGCTCGACGGTGAAGATGGGGGCGCCGGTGGACTCGGCCAGGGCTTCGAGCTGGGCCGGCTCGACGGAGTAGCGGGCCGGGTTGCCGACGATGATGACGGGGCGCTGGGCGTTGGCGAGGAGGTTGGCGGCCTGTTCGATGAGGGCCGGGTCGCCCTGGGACCGGCCCATGTTGCGGTATTCCTGCGGCAGGTAGGGAGGCAGGTCTTCCTCGCTGATGGGGGCTTCCTGCAGGTCGATGGGCAGGGTCAGGTGGACCGGGCCGGGGCGTCCGCTCATGGCGGTGCGGAAGGCGGTGGCGACGAATTCGGGGATGCGGTTTTTTTCGTGGATGAGCCACGATCCCTTGGAGACAGGGGCGGCCATGGCGACCTGGTCGATTTCCTGGAAGGTGGCCTGTCCCTTTTCGGGGAGTTCGGCGCAGCCGGCGACGAAGATGACGGGGCTTTCGGAGGTGTAGATGGCGGGCAGGCCGGAGATGGCGTTGGCGAAGCCGGGGCCGCCGGTGAACATGGCGACGGCGGGCTGGCCGGTGATGCGGGCGTAGCCGTCGGCCATGTGCATGGCGGCGCCCTCGTGTCGGGTGTCGATGAACTCGATGCCCTCATCGGCGGCGGCGTCCACCAGTGGGAGGATGGTATCGCCCACGATGGTGAAGACCTTTTGCACACCTTCCTGTTTCAGGCAGCGGATAAAGAGATGTCCCCCGTTCAGCTCCGGCATAGGTAAGACTCCTGGTATGGCGTGGATGGCCCGCTGGGAACGGGCCGGATAATGTTATCACAGGGGCGTGCTATAATTCGGACTATAGTCGCTCGGCGGCGAGGGTTACTACTATGACTACTCCTGAAAAGAACGAAGACAAAGAGCCGCAGCCCGGCGACGATGCAGCTGTCGATAGTGAAAAGAAGCGGCCGGAGACGCTGGCTGACTTTATGCAGTTGGACACCTTCATCGGCATCGTGGACGGAAAAGACGACCCTAACTACGGCAAATACCGGGTATCGGCTTCCGAACATGGCGAAGAGTTCGCCGATATGCTGATGGAACAGTACCGCCGCCAGCAGGAAGAATTGGGCGAGTATCTGCGTGAAAAGAAACGGCAAACGGGATGACTCTGACCGATACCGGGCCGTTGGTCGGCTTGGTTGATGCTACAGATCCGTACCATGACGTATGCGCTATTGTGTTTGCGGAGCTTCCGGCGGGCCCGCTGCTGACTACCTGGCCTTGCCTGGTAGAGGCAATGCACCTGCTGGGGCAAAGAGGCGGCTACCGCTACCAGGCCGCGCTGTGGCGAATGTACTTCAGAGAGGAGCTTGTCCTGCACCCATTGACGGAGGCGGAAACGTCTCGCATGGCCGCGCTGATGGAGCAGTACCGGGACTTGCCGATGGATTTAGCGGACGCCTCGCTGGTGGCAGTGGCCGAGAGCCTGGGGTTGCGGCAGGTGTTCACGGTTGACCGGCAGTTTTTTGTGTATCGGCTGGGGGATGGCAGCGCGCTGTCAATTGTGCCGTAGGGTTATACTGCCCACATGGGGATTCTGTACGTGGTGGGGACTCCCATCGGGAACCTGGAGGATATTACGGTGCGGGCGGCGCGGGTGTTGGCGTCGGCGGCACTGGTGGCGGCGGAGGATACGCGGGTTACGCGGCGGCTGCTGGCGCATCTGGAGGCCAAGCCGCGGGTGGTCAGTTGCAACGAGCACAACTGGCAACGGCGGCTGCCGTCGCTGCTGGAGGCGCTGGACATCGGCGACGTGGCACTGGTCACTGACGCGGGGTCGCCGGGAATCAGCGACCCCGGCGCGGGTCTGGTGGCGGCGGTCGCCGAGGCCGGGCATGAGGTGGTGAGCGTGCCGGGGGTTTCGGCGGTGGCGGCGGCGCTGTCGGTGTCAGGGCTTCCCGCCGACCGGTTCGTGTTCCTGGGATTTCTGCCCCGGCGTGGGACGGAGCGCAGGGCTGCGTTGGAAGATGCGGCGAGCCTGGGGCAGACGCTGGTATTGTTCGAAGCGCCGCATCGCCTGAAGGCGACGCTGGCGGACATCGCGGAGACGCTGGGCGACCCGCCGCTGGCGGTGTGCCGGGAGCTGTCCAAGCTGCATGAGGAGGTCTGGCGCGGCACGGCGTCAGGCGCGCTGGATTACTTTGCTGAGCCGAGAGGGGAGTTCACCATCGTGGTGGGGGCGGCGGCTGACGAGGGCGTGGATGCAGCGGCGACGGAGCCGGCCATCACAGTTGCGGCGGCGCGGGAGGCGTTGGCGCAGCGGCGGGCGGAGGGAGTGCGCGGGCGCGAGGCGGTGGCGGAAGTGGTGGCGGCCACCGGGTTGTCGCGGCGGGTGGTCTATGGGTTGTGGGTAGAGACGGGGGGTTAGATTCCGGCCTTCGCCAGAATGACGGCGGGATGCGGGAGTTACGGTACGGCGGGGCTAGGCGCAGACGACGACGGCTTCGCCGAGGCCCTCGATGGAGACGCGGCCCTCGGAGGCGAAGCCCAACGGGGTGGGCGGTATCAGGCTGCCGGTGATGACGGTGTCGCCGGCCTTGAGGGGATGGTTGCGGGCGGAGAGCTCGTTGGCCAGCCAGACCAGCGGCTCAAAGGGGTGGCCCATGACGTCGCGGCCGTAGCCCTCGCCCACCTGCTCGTGGTTGATTTTCATCACGCCGTGGCAGCCGACCAGGTCGAGGCTCTGCCAGTCGGTAACCGGGTCGCCGAGCACGACGCCGGCGTTGAGGATGTTGACGGCGACGCTGAGCAGGGTGCGTTCTTCGGTGGTGAGGTCGTCGGGAGTGCGGATGTCCACAATCTCAAAGGCGGTGGCGACTTCGGCCACGGCGTCGGCGACGGTATCGCGGGTGTAGGGCGCGCCGGAGGCGGGCAGGTCCTTGCCCAGGGTAACGCCGACTTCCAGCTCGATGCCCAGGTTGACGTACTCGGTGAAGTTGAGGACGACCGGGGAGCGGAGGATGGTTTTCTCGAAGACGCCGCCCAGCACCGGATGGTCCAGGCCGGCGCGCTCCTGCATAACGGGCGTGGTGTAGGCGAGCTTGTAGCCGGCCAGCGGCCCCCACAGGCTGGACAACATGCAGTGGAGTTCCAGCTGGATGGCGTAGGCGTCGTCCAGGGTTTTGGGAAACAGGCGGTCGGGGAGCCGGTCGAAGGGTTGCACTGCCTGGTATTTTTCGAAAATCAGCTCGGCGGCTTCGCGGGCCGGAGTGGTGGTTACCATGGTGGCCTCCTGGAGTGCGGTTCGGCTGGGATTATAACCAGAGGGGCGGGTGTGTGAAACCCGCCCCTGGTTGATTGCCTTGCGGTCAGGATCCGGTGGTTAGCGGGCCTGGCTGGGAGCCTCGAAGCCGCAGTCGCGGTGGGTGCCGTCGCAGAAGGGCTTGTTGTCGGACTGTCCGCAGCGGCAGAAGGAGACCCACTGTCCTTCGGGGACGTCGTAGTTGTTGCCGTCCTGGTCAACAATTTCGATATCTCCGATGACCCGCAGGGGGCCGTTGCCGCGAACTTCTACCTTGACGTCTGCCATTTGACGTTCCTCCTCAGGTTGGTTTGGTGAATGGCGGTTGCCCTGCCGCCGAGGTTAGCGGCGCCGGCGGCAAGGCAGGCTGATTATTGACCAAAACGGGGCGTGGGTCAATTACAGATTGACGACGAGGTTGTCGGGGGCGCGGCAGAGGATGCCCTCCTGCTCTTCGTCGTAGGGGTTTTCCTCGATGTGGGGGGTGTTGGCCGGGACGAAGATGAAGTCGCCGGGGCCGGCTTCAATCCACTCCTCGAAGTTCTCGCCGAAATAGACGCGGACGTAGCCGCGCAGGACGTAGGCGGCGGTTTCGGCCTCCAGGTGGGTGTGCGGCGGGCCCTTTTCGCGGGGGGCGGCGGTAACCTTGCCCATCCAAATCTTGGTGGTGTCGCCCTTGCCGGGGACGATGGCGGGCTGGCGGACCATGCCGGGGGTCTGGATGGTTTCGGAGGCGTCGCCGACGGTGTGGACGACGTAGGGTTTGAGGGAGGTTTGGGGTTGGGTGGTGGTCATGGTTGTTGCTCCTTGGGTTGATGGGGAGGGTTAGCGGGGTAGTGCTGGGGCATACCGCTGTCGCCGGGTTGGATGATAAAGTCGCGGCGGTCGCGATACAAGGGGGCGCGGTTGAGGACTTCTTCGTCATCCCAATCCACCTCGTCGTAGTGCGTCATCAGCCAGTATTTGTAATCGCCGATGAACAGGTACAGATTGTCCATGGCGAAAAAGCGGCAGGGGACGCCTTCGCCGTTGCGGAGGCGTTGGCACACCGTTTCCAGCAGCTCCCGTTGGTCGTCCTTTTGGAGCAGGACGTATTCATGGGGCCAGGTGTGGCGGAAGGTTTTGGCTTCGCGCCAGGGTGCGGCGGAGATGAGATCGGTAAGTTTCAATTTGAAGGCCGTTGCGTGTTAATCGGGTTGGTCATCTTCCAGGCATCGCTGTATGAGCGGATTCAATGTACTCACCAACTTATCGAGGTGTTGTCTCATCCATTCAACGGATTCAATGTACGCCGTTTGTTCTTCACTAAACAACAAAAAAGCCAAATTTTTTTCAGTACGGAAACCTAAACGAGGTTGTCCGTTAGCACTTTCCCACCGTTCCGGTTGTTCGTCGTTTGCCCAATCCAAATTGGGGACTTCGGGTACCAATCCCTCGAATATACGTTTCGCTCGTTCGTTTTTTCTATCTGGTACGAGATAACAGTCAAATTCATTTTTCCTATCATTGAGGTGGCCATAAAAGTTCAAGCCTAAACCACCAGTCCCATCTCTTCTAACAGGCACGGCCAGCATCCAATCTGCCTTAGGATTGGGAACTGAGACTGTGTTGTCTTGGAAACTAAAATCCCGAACTACTGCAGACCAGAATCTAAGTGTCCCTGTGTCATCTTGCGAATGTGGTTCTTGTCTTGCATCGGCATCGACAGATCTAACATCTTGAGCCACAGCACCGTCAGTTTCGATAACGAAGCGCTGCACAATCTCCGTGCGAGCCAGAATGCGGGGTTGCACCATCAGACTATCTGCGGCGTCGCGATACAATGCTGCCTCCACCAACCCTAAGTTGAAGTGCAGACCGCTGTACCGCTGAACGAAGTCCACAATACTGGCGGCGCCTTCCTGTATCCCGTCACCGATGATCAACAGCAGGAATTCACCTCGCCGCAAATTGCGCGTCACATTGTCAACGAATTCGGCCTCTCCAATATCTGGGTGATGTGCACGAACCAAATCATAAAGAGCGTTGCCGGTTTCGCCGAGCGCGAGTGAAACCTGCCGCTGCAAATCCTCGTAGTTCCAAGATGCCAGGTCCTTGGCGTAGTCTAGGATTTGACCGATGACCTCACGACGCGCTTGAGGATTGCGCCAGAGTTTGAATTCGGCCAGGGTAATACGGCCGAGTTGGTTGATGTACAACGCATCGGCATACCCGGCCGGCAGCACCAGTTCTTTGCAAACAGGGACCGCTCCAGAATATGACGGGTCGATTTCCGCGATGGGCAGCGTTTGTGGAAAACGGAACAGCAAGTCTTGCAGAGTTGGTTCGTCAATGCCACCGGACGATGTGTTGGCGCCGAGGGGCACGCGCCGGAGGACTTCCGGCGCTCCGCAGGAGCCAACTCGTATCAAATTCCCGTAGGTTGTGGTTTGACTGCTCACTCCCATATACCTCTTATCGATGTAGGGGTGAATGGTTGTTCGCCCCTACTATGGTATCACCGGAGTGCGGCGGGTTGGTTAGCTGCCGTTTTGGGCCCAGAGGGCCTCCAGGACGGCGCCGGGGTTCATGGGGAGGTTGGTCAGGCGGACGCCGGTGGCGTCGTGGATGGCGTTGGCGATGGCGGCCATGGGCGGGACGATGGGCACCTCGCCGACGCCGCGCACGCCGTAGGGATGGCCGGGGTTGGGGACCTCCACCACCACGGTATCGATCATGGGCAGGTCGAGGGCAGTGGGCATCCGGTAGTCCAGGAAGCTGGAGTTCTGCATCTGGGCGTCGTCGTTGAAGTAGTACTCCTCGTTGAGGGCCCAGCCGATGCCCTGGACGGCGCCGCCCTGGATTTGCCCCTCCACGTAGGACGGGTGGATGGCGGTGCCGGCGTCCTGGATGGCGGTGTAGCGCAGGATGTCCACCTTGCCGGTGTCTTCGTCCACGGCCACGTCGGCGATGTGGAGGGCGTAGGCGCCGCCGACGCCGGTGGGCGACACGTTGGCGCGTCCGACGATGGGGCCGCCGGTGCCGTTAAGACGGGCGGCGAGTTGCTGGAAGGTGAAGCGCAGTTCTGGCTCGGACTTGTGCTGGATGACGCCGGCGTCGTACTCGACGTTTTCGGGGTCGATGTCCCAGATGCGGGCGGCGCGTTCAATCATCTGGCGTTTCACGTCCTGGGCAGCTTCGTAGGAGGCCCAGCCGGTCTTGAAGGCGACGCCGCTGCCGCCGGTCATGGAGGTCCAGCCGATGGAGTTGGTGTCGCCGACGGCGGGGGAAACGTCCTCGGCGGCGATGCCCAGGACTTCGGCGACGTGCATGGCGGCGACGGCGCGGGAGCCTCCGATGTCGGGGGAACCCTCAACCAGGCTGACGGTGCCGTCGGCGAGGACGCTGGCGATGGCGCTGGCGGGGCCGGTGCCGTTGAACCAGAAGCCGCCGGCGACGCCGCGACCGACCTTCTTGCCCTGGGCTTCGGGCGAGCGGTCGATGGGGGCATTCCAGTGGTCGTGCTCGCGGCCGGCCTGGACGGTTTCCAGCCAGCCGATGCTGCCGAACTGGGGGCCGGTGACGCGGCGGTCGCCCTGCTTGGCGCCGTTGAGGGTGCGGAACTCCAGCTTGTCCATGCCGATGGCGTCGCAGATTTCGTCAACGACGGACTCGACGGCGAAGGCCGCGGCCGGCGAACCGGGGGCGCGGTAGGCGGCCGTCTTGGGGTGGTTGAGCACCACGTCCGCCGCCTCGACGCGGCCGTTTTCGATGTTGTAGCAGGAGAGGGCGCACTGGGCGCCGGGGTTAACCGGGGAGCCGGGGAAGGCGCCGGCCTCATAGTAGAGGGACACGTCGGCGGCGGTGATTTTGCCGTCGTTGGTTACGCCCATCTTGACGCGGAGGTAGCCGCCGGAGGTGGGGCCGGTGCCTTCGAAGACCTCGGTGCGGGACATCTGGAGCTTGACGGGCCGGCCGGTCTTGCGGGACAGGGCCGCGGCCACGGGTTCGAGGTACACCAGGGTTTTGCCGCCGAAACCGCCGCCGATTTCCAGCTGGGTTACCAGGACCTTGGACACGGGGATGCCCAGGATGGTGGCCGTCTGGTCGCGGACGTTGAAGTGGCCCTGGCTGCTGCACCAGAGATGGAGCGAGCCGTCGGCGTTCCAGAGGGCGGTGGCGGCGTGGGGTTCGATGTAGCCCTGGTGGACGGCCTTGGTGCGGAACTCGCGCTCGATGACCACGTCGGCGGCGGCAAAGCCGGCATCCAGGTCGCCGGTTTCGTAGAAGTAGCGGTTGGGGACGTTGCCGGTTTTGCCGGCGTCGCCTTCGGCCATGAGACCGCCGGGGCGCACGCTGGGGTCGTTGAGGTTGGCCAGGCGTTCGTGGACGAGGGGGGCGTCGTCGCGCATGGCTTCGAGGACGTCCTGCACCGGGGTGAGGACTTCGTACTCAACTTCGATGAGGGCGAGGGCCAGCTCGGCCTCGTGGGCGCTGTCGGCGGCGGCGGCGGCGATGGCGTGGCCCTTGTAGAGGGCTTTCTCGGCGGCCAGGCAGTTGTTGCTGAGGAACTTGGGGTTGACCATGGCGCCTTCGCCCAGGTCAATGACCCGGCCGGCCGGCTGGGGGAAATCGGCGGAGGTTACCACGGCGTGGACGCCGGGCATGGCCTCGGCGCGGCTGGTGTCGATGCGCTTGATGCGGGCGTGAGCGTGGGGGCTGCGGAGGACTTTGGCGTAGAGCATTCCGGGCAGGGTGATGTCGGCGCCGTACTGGGCGCGGCCGGTGACCTTGTCGGTACCGTCGTGACGGATGGGACGGCTGCCGATAACGCGGTAGCCATTGGTAGCGGCGGACTGCTGGGTGGTAGTCATGGTTCGTCTCCCAAAGGTGTCGGATGGTACGGAAGCGGGGTGATGGCGGCATATTACCATTTATGGCAGGTAATGACAGGGGGCTGCGTTGCATTATGCAAACCTGCGCTATAATATCGCCCGCAGCAGCGAGGCCGGGGCGAAAAACCGGCTCCGGCGGAGGTAACACTGCATGGCGAAACCATTGGAAGGAATCAAGGTGCTGGACTTGACCCGCGCGCTGGCGGGGCCCTTCTGCGCGCTAATGCTGGGGGACTACGGCGCGGACGTGATCAAGATTGAGCGTCCCGGGGCCGGGGACGACACGCGGAAGTGGGGGCCGCCGTTCATCGGGGAAGAATCGGCCTACTTCCTGTCGGTGAACCGTAACAAGCGGAGCCTGACGCTGAACCTGCGGGACGAGAAGGCGCAGCAGGTGTTTTTGAAGCTGGCCGCCGACGCGGACGTGATCGTGGAGAACTTCACGCCGGACGTGATGTCCAACTTCAACCTGGGCTACGAAGACGTGAAGAAGGTGAACCCGGCAATCGTCTATTGCTCCATATCCGGGTTCGGGGCGACGGGGCCGTACCGGAATCGGCCGGCCTACGACCAGATCATGCAGGGGATCAGCGGGTTGATGAGCATTACGGGCGACCTGGGGGGCGACCCGCAGAAGGTGGGCATCGCGGTTGCGGACATTGGCGCCGGGATGTGGGCGGCCTTCGCGGTGATGGCGGCGCTGTTCCACCGAGATTCGGCAAGCGGCGGCGGGAACGGGCAGCACATAGACCTGTCGATGCTGGACGCGCAGGTGGCCTGGATGACGTATCAGGCCGGGTACTATTTTGCAACGGGCGAGGCTCCGAAACGGCTGGGCGCGGCGCATCCGACGCTGGTGCCGTACCAGGCTTTCATGGGTAAGGACGGCAAGTACTTCAACGTGGCGGTGGGATCGGACGCGCTGTGGGATCGGTTCTGCGAGGGGATAGACCGGATGGATCTGCACGAGCACCCGGACTATGCGAGCAACGGCGTGCGGGTGAACAACCGGTCGAAGCTGGTGCCGATGCTGCAAGAGTACTTCCTGAAAAGGGACGCAGACGACTGGGTGGCGGACCTGCAGGCGGCGAGAGTGCCGGCCGGGCCAATCAATGACCTGGCGGACGTGTTTGGCGACGCGCAGGTGCTGCACCGGGAGATGCTGCTGGAGATGCCGCATCCGACGCTGGGCAGCATCAAGCAGACGGGGTTGCCAATCAAGTTTTCGGAGACCCCGGGCGGGCTGGACCAGCCTCCGCCGCTGCTGGGGGAGCACAATCATCAGATCCTGACCGGGCTGGGGTATTCGGACGCCGACGTGGAGCAGATGGCCGCGTCGGGGGTCATCTAACGCCGGCCGTCGGAATCTGGAGGTAGGCCAGATGGACCTGGGATTGCAGGATACGGTGGCGCTGGTGGTGGACTCCCACCTGGAGCTGGCCACAGCGGCGGCGGCATCGCTGGCCAACGAAGGGGCGCTGCTATCCCTGACGGCCCCGGACAGCTACAGCATGCGGCACGTGGAGATTGAACTGGCGCGGTCGAACATTCCGCAGGAGCGGTTCCGGGCGGTGATCGCCGACCTGAACCGGACGCGGGACATACACCGGCTGGTGCGGGAGACGCTGCACCGTCAGAATGACATCGGGGTGCTGGTGAACACGGTCCAGGAGCTGGACCCGGCCTCGGCGGTGGAGCTTGAGGAAGAGAATATCGAGCCGGCGCTGTCACGCAACTTTTTCTCCGCCGTCCAGCTGACCAGGGAAGTGGTGCCCCACATGAAGCGCCTGGGCATGGGACGGATTATCAACCTCATCCCGTACTCAGCCATCGAGGTGTCGTACGGGGGGACGCTGTCGTCGTTGAGCCTGGCTCCGCTGCTGGCATACTTCAAGGGCCTGGCCCTGGAGCTGGCTTCCAACCACATAACCGTGAACAACATCATCTACTTCGGGGTGGAGTGCCGCGAGATTGAGAACGGCAAGGCCGGGGCGGACGGCAATGGCAACTCGCATAACGGGGCAGATTCCGAAGACCTGGCGGAAAACGGGACGCACCGGCAAAAGCCCGTAGAAGAATCACCGATGCACCGTACGGCGGAGCCGCAGGAAATCGGAGACGTGGTTGCCATGGTGGCATCGTCGCGGGCGTCGTACCTGACGGGCGCCAACATCATCCTGGACGGCGGGCGGCACCGGCAGTACTACGCCTGAAGCAACTCGAACAGAACAGCGACACGGCGGGAGGAAGCTCATGTCCAGCCGGCAGATGATTGAGGACGCGCAGGAATTCCTGGTCAGCGAGAACGTACCCGCCTGGCTAATCTACGATTACCTGGGCTGCAATCCGATATTGGCGCAGGTGGCGCAGCCGTCGGGCCACGTTACGCGTCCGGTTTTCCTGTACGTGCCGGCAGTGGGGGCGCCGCGGCTGCTGACGCATCACGTGGACGCGGGCAAGTTCGCGGACGGCGGGGTTGAAAGCGTGGTGTACCGCAATCGCGACAGCCTGGAGTCGGCGCTGGCGGATCTGCTGGCCGGCGTGTCGAAAGTAGCCATGGAGTATTCGCCGCGGAACGGTCTGCCCCGGGTTTCCCGGGTGGACGCGGGCACGGTGGAGCTGGTGGAGAGCATGGGGCCGGAGGTGGTATCGTCGGCGGACCTGATGCAGTACGCCACGCAGCGGTGGTCGGCGGAGCAGCTGGCCAGCCACCAACGGGCCGGCGAGGCGTTGGGCCGCATTGTGAACGAGGCATTCGTCCGCATCGGGCAGCGCCTGGCGGACGGCGTGACGGAGTTTGAAATCGCCGAGTTCATACGGAGGCGTTTCGGGGAAGAGGGGCTGACCACGGCGGACGGGCCGATCGTGTCAGCCAACGCGCACTGCTCGGATCCGCACTACGAGCCGGCGGCCGAGGGCAGCAGCGTCATCGGGGCCGGAGACTGGGTACTGATAGACCTGTGGGCACGGGAGGATACGCCGGGGAGCGTGTACGCCGACATCACGTGGACGGCCTACGTGGGGGACGAGCCGCCGGAACGGCACCGGCAGGTTTTCGACATCGTGCTGGGGGCGCGGGACGCCGCCCTGGGGTTCCTGCAGGATACTCACGCCGCCGGCGAGGCGGTGCAGGGCTGGCAGGTTGACGACGTGGCCCGCCGCTACATCGCCGAGCGGGGGTACGGAGACTACTTCACGCACCGACTGGGGCACAGCATCTACCACACGGTGCACGGCGAGGGGGTCAACCTGGACAACTTCGAGACGCACGACACGCGCCGCGTCATTCCCGGCGTGGGCTTTTCCATCGAGCCGGGCATCTACCTGCCGGAGTTCGGCGTGCGCTCGGAAATTGACGCCTACATGGGCGAGGACGGCCCCTACGCATCGTCGCCGGTGCAGCGGGAGATAGTGCTGATTACTGGGACGTAAGCGTACCCGTCAGGTTGAGTTCCAGACGGATGGTGTCATCGACGCTGAGGACGACGGCGACGCGGGGTTTGTCCATGCCGAAGTCGTCGAAGGTGAACTCCACGGTGGCCAGGCCCTTCATTGTGCCGCCCTCGGCGAATACCGCCTGAACGTCCCAGACCACCTGCTCGGTGCGGTCCTTGATGGTCAGGTCGCCGGTGAGGGTGAAGGCCACCGGGAAGTTGGTGGTGGGCGGCCACTCCAAGTTGTCAACCGACGTAGGTTGAAACACCACTTCGGGATAGGTGTCGGTTTCCAACGTGCGGTTGCGGACGTAGCCGTCGCGGCGGTTGCTGTCGGTGCGCAGGGTGGCGGCCTGCACGGCGAGGCGGCTTTGGTCGGCAATCACTGCGCCGTCGGCGTCGAAGGCGATGCTGCCGGCCACGTCGGTGGTTTCGCCTACCGCTACGAAGAAGCCGGTGCTGGCCAGCTCTTCCTCGACCCGGTAGCGGGCGACGGTTCCCTCGCCCAGGGTGAAGAGGGTGGCCGCCCCGGATGGCGCTGCCTCAACGGTGGGAGGCTCCGCCGGGAGCACCGTTGGCGTCGCTGTCGCTTGTGCTACCTGGGTTGCCGCCGGGGCAGCGGTGGCGGCGACGGTAGCCGTTGCCGGCGGCGGGTTGGTGGCGGCGGCCGGGGGTGGCGCTTCCGTGGCCGCAGCGGTGGCCGCGGGCTGCGGGGCCTGGGTGGCGGCCGGTATTGAGGTGGGTTCGGTTGGCGAGCCGCTGCAAGCGATGGCGAAGATGGCAAGGGCCAGAACAGCGAAAATGACGGCGGGGGCGGCGCGGTGATGGACGGACATACAAGGTCTCCGTGTGGAAGGGTTTGCGGGGTTCAATTCTAACATTGCCCCGGCCCGGGCGCGGCGGTACAATCCAGCCAACAGCCTAATACCTGGGAGCGGTTCACCATGAAATTCGGCCTGGCCTATGAAATGCAGCGTCCCGAGCTGGACGACCACGCGGTGATTGAGGAAACCATCGAGCAGGTCTGCCTGGCGGACGAGATGGGGTTTGATTACGTGTGGTTTGTGGAGCACCACTTTCTGACGACCTTCAGCATGTCGCCGTGCCCGGAGGTCATCTTCGGGGCGCTGAGCAAGCTGACCAAGCGCATCCGGCTGGGGTTCGGCGTAATCATTCTGCCCTACCATCACCCGGTGCGGGTGGCCGAGCGGGTGGCGATGGTGGACCACCTGACCAATGGGCGGGTGGACATGGGCACGGGGCGGAGCGCGGCCTACGAGCAGACGGGGATGGGCATCGATCCCCGGGACACCCGGGAGATGTGGGAGGAGTCGCTGAAGATGATTCCCCAAATCTGGGAGTCCGACTACTTCGAGTGGGAAGGCAGGTTCTGGAACGTACCGCCTCGACAGGTACTGCCCAAGCCGTACCAGCAACCGCACCCGCCCATCTGGGTGGCGGCGCTGCAGCCGGCCACCTACGAGTTGGCGGCGGAACGGGGAATCGGCGTGATGGCGCTGGGGGTCAGCGCGCCGTCGGTGCTGGAGCCGCACATCGCGGCGTACCGGGAGAACATCAAGAAGGCGAAGCCGGTGGGTCAGTTCGCCAACAACCAGTGGCTCAGTTCCATCTTCGGGCTATGCGGGGCGGACAACGGGGCTACTCGCCAGCTGTGCGCCGACTCGCTGAAGACGTTTTTTGGGCCGGGGCGTCCCTACGTGCAGGACCAGAAGGACGTGTACGCGCGCCTGCTGGACCAGTGGGGCGGCATTCCGGAGCACCTGCAGCAGAACTTCTCACGCTACATCGACGTGGCGGAGGAGGGCGCGGATGCCGAAGCCGGCGGCGTCGACCTGTCGGGCGGCACGGCGCTGGCGCAGAAGATCTGGGAGGAGTTCGACGCGGACACGCTGGCCGAGCGGGGCGTAATCGTGGCCGGCGACCCGGACAGTTGCATCAGGGCGGCCAAGCTGCACGAGGCAACCGGCGTTGACCAGCTACAGTTCCTGATGGCGACGGAAACGGTGGCTCACGACAAGGTGATGGAATCCATAGAACTGTTCGGCAAGCACGTGTTCCCGGCGTTTAAGTAGGGGGCTACGCTGGGTCTCCCGTCAGGTCGCTGACGCGGGGGGCGACCTCCTCGGCGATGAGGCGGAGGCAGTCCAGCTCCCACTGGTGGTCGTCCGGGTCCTGGGTGATGCAGAGCAGGTGGCCGAAGCCGCCGACCTCGTCGTAGAGTTGGCGGATGCGCTGGGCGCACTCGTCGGGGTCGCCCACAATCCAAATGTTTTCCATCATGTAGTCAACGGTGAGTTCGTCGTCGGCCATGTTGGGGTCAATCTTGGTGGCCTGAATCAGCCCTGAGCCGAGGCGGTTGGGCAGCTGGTGCTGCAGGTAGTTGCGGCCCAGCACGGCGTAGGCGCGTTCGCGAGCCTCTTCGGGAGTTTCGGCCACGAACACGTCCCGGCCGATGCGCCAGTCGGAGCGACGGGCCTCCCGGCCCGCTTCGGCGGCGGCGTCCTCAACGGTGGTCCAGTGGTCGCCCAAGTAATGGGGGGCCAGGTTGCTGCTGCTCATGGGGATGTAGCCTTCGCGTCCGGCGACGCGGATGCTGCTGCTGCCGATGGAGGTGGCGGCCACGCCGATGGGGGGATGGGGCTGCTGCAAGGGCTTCATGTGGAGGCCGCGCTCCAGCACCGGGTCCAGCTCCGGGGCCTCGATGTCGAAGAACTCGCCGTGATATTCGAACTTGCCGTCGGAGGCCCAGAGGCTGAGGACGACGTCCAGCACCTCGGCGGCGCGGCGGCGGACGTCGTCGCCCTGGCCGGGATCCATGCCGAAGAGCTGCAGGTCAGTGGGAATGGCCCGGTGTCCGATGCCCCAGTAGAGGCGGCCGCGGGTGAGGTGGTCGAGCATGGCGATGCGGTGGGCCAGCTCGATGGGGTTGTGAATGGGCAGGAGGGTAACGCCGGTGGCGAGGCGGATGTTCTCGGTAAGGGCCGAGGCCTTGGCGATCAGCAGGTCGGGGAAGGGGGCGTTTTCCCAGCGCTCGGTGAGGTGCTCGCCAATCCAGGCTTCGTGAAAGCCCAGGCGGTCGGCGGCCTGGAGGAGGTCAAGGTCGCGGTCGTAGGAGTCGGCGTAGGAACGGTGGGGTGGATGCAAGGGCATCATGAACAGGCCGAATTGCATGGCGATACTCCATCTTGAGGCGGTGGGACCGGGGGTTTCGGTGATGGGGGCAAGGGTAGGCTGGGCAAGCGTCGGTGTCAACGGCGGGCTAGTCCCGGGCCCAAGTGAGCGGTGATATACTCTCACTCGGAGGGAAATCGGCATGAGTAAGGACGGCATTGCTGCGGCGTTGACTGCTGCAGGACTGGAAGCAAAGTGGAAAAGCAGCCCCTGTTCAGAGGAACGGGAAAACCCTTTTAACCTTCGGATGCGCCGCGCCATCAGCTGGCTGGCCCGTGCCGAGCAAGAACGGGATGACCCTGATGCCGCATTTATTTTCTACTGGATCTCCTTCAACGCCTTGTACTCAATTGACCGTCCGGCGAGCTACAAGTATGTGGAAAGGAGTGCCATCCGAGACTACTTCCAAAAGATTGTCAGCATAGACATTGACGATGTGCTCTACGATTCCGTGTGGGAGAAATTTACCGGACCGATCCGGGTGCTCTTGGATAATCAGTATGTGTTCAACCCATTTTGGTTGTCGTCAGACCGGGAGAGGGCAGACGCTGATTGGAGGCGTCAGTTCAACAACAAACTGAGTTCGATCCATCGCGCTTTGGGCAATCGCAGTCGCAACACGACGGTTATACTCAACGAGTTGTTTGACCGCCTGTATGTGCTCCGCAGCCAGTTAATCCATGGCGGAGCTACCTGGCAAGGTCGAGTGAATCGCAGCCAAGTACAGGACGGTGCAGCGATCATGGCTTTCCTAGTCCCTCACTTCATCAACTTGATGCTGGATAAACCAGATGATAACTGGGGCATTCCGGCGTATGCTCTTGGTACCAAGATACTGCCATCCGTGTAACCACCGTTGAGGTTTCGCTCTCTATGTTCTTTTTCAAACGTAAGGCTGGCATTGCCGTTGTTGAGATGCACGGCACGATTGGCACGGCGATTCGGGAACCGGACTATACTCGCTTGTTTGAGCGGGTGCGGGACAACCGCAAGGTGGGAGCGCTGGTTCTGGACATCGACTCGCCCGGCGGGTCGGCTACGGCCAGCGACATCCTCTACGAGAACGTGCGGCGCGTTGCCGAGCGCAAGCCGGTGGTGGCCTACGTGCGTGGGCTGGGGGCGTCGGGCGGTTACTACATCGCCTGCGGAGCCAGCCAGATCATGGCGTCCCGGGCCGCGCTAGTGGGTTCCATCGGCGTGATTTACCTGCGGCCCATCCTGCAGCAGCTCTTCGGGAAGATGGGCGTTGAGTTTTCGGTGTTCAAGGGCGGGCGGCTCAAGGATATGTCGGCCTTCTGGCGGATGCCCACGGACGAAGAGGCGGACAAGTTCCAGGGTCTAATCAGCGAGATGTACGACCTGTTCGTGTCGGTGGTGTCGGAAAGCCGCAAGCTGACGGACGAGCAGACGCGGGAGCTGGCAACGGGCGAGCTGTACACGGCGGCGCAGGCCCGGGAGCTGGGCCTGATTGACCGCACCGGAGGGTTCGACGACGCCATCGCAGAGGCCATGCGGCTCAGCGGGGCGCGGCGCAGGATACGGCACTACCATCCCAAGCGTCCGTTCATGGCGCGGCTGGGGATGCCCGGGCGCGCTGGGGGTTCCTATCTGCCGGCGCTGGAAGGGCTGGCCGGGATGATGGGCGGCGGCGTTTACTTCATTGAGCCGGGGATGATGGGCAATTTCCTGACGAGGGATCGTTAGCGATAATCGCTAGTTGGCGGACTTGGCTTCCTGCCAGAGGGCTTCCTTGTCGTCCAGCGGAAGGGCGGTGAAATCCTGGCCTCGTTGTGAGGCGAGGCGTTCCATTATGCGGTAGCGGGTGCGGAACTTGGCGTTGGCCTGGCGCAGGGCGTCCTCGGCCTGGATGCCGGACCAGCGTGCGACGTTGACTAGGGCGAAGAGCACGTCGCCGAATTCGTCCAGACGCTCCTCGTCGGAGGCGGCGGCGCGAAACTCGGCGATTTCCTCCGCCAGCTTGTCCAGCACGCCGTCGATGTTGTCCCAGTCGAAGCCGAAGCGGGCGGCGCGGTCCTGAATCAGCTGGGCGGCTGAGAGGGCGGGCAGGGCGGCCGGGACGCTGTCCATGGCCGAGGGTTCGGGTTTGCCGGCCTGACGGCGTTCCTCGGCCTTGAGTTGCTCCCAGTTGCGTTCGACCTGCCTGGCGTCGGAGGCATTGGCGTCGCCGAACACGTGGGGATGGCGTCGGATGAGCTTGCGGTTGATGGCGGTGAGCACATCGGCGATGTCGAAGTGGCCGGCGGCCTGGGCGATGTCGGCGTGAAAGGCGATCTGGACCAGGATGTCGCCCAGCTCTTCGGCCAGCTCGGCGGGATGGCCGGCGTCGATGGCCTCCAGGGTCTCGTAGCATTCTTCCAGGAGGTTGCGCTTGAGGGATTGGTGGGTCTGCTCGGCGTCCCAGGGGCATCCGCCGGGGCCGCGCAGCCGGGCGACGATGTCGATGAGGGATTGGAAATCGCCGATGCGCGCTTCGGGTATGGGAGAATGATGGTTGGTACTCATAGCGCGGGCAATATACCATAGTGAACCGCGAGGCGATTTTGCTGCGCCAAACCCTGCCTGGATTGGAATTACAGCCTGATGATTTCCCGAACCAACCTTGCCAAAGCGGCGGCCATCAAATACCGGGTCGCCGCGATCCTGACCGTGCCCGCGGTGCTGCTGTTCCTCGTCGCCGGCTCAGTGGCGTGGGCAGTGAACGACGCCGGGCTGTACCGCAACGGATTCCAGCGGTACAACACAGCGGCGCGCTCCGGCATCACCGACGCCGACCTCATCGCCATCGGCGCCGAGCTGCGCCGGTACTTCAACACCAGCGACGAGCCGTTGGCCGTCCGCGCGCCGATTTACGGCATTGAGCAGGACGTGTTCAACGCCCGAGAGGTGGCGCACATGTACGACGTGAAGCGGCTGGTGCGCGGGACGTACTGGGTAGCCGTCGGGTCGGCACTGTGGATTGCGGCGACGCTGGCGGGCGGGTTTGCGTTGCGGCGGCGGGAGTACGTGGAGCCGGCGGCGAGGCTGGCGTTGTGGGGCGGCGGCGTAACGCTGGCGGCGGTGGTTGGCGTCGGGCTGGCGTCGGTGGCGGCCTTTGAGGAGCTGTTTTTGCTGTTCCATCAGCTGAGTTTCGCCAACGACCTGTGGATACTGGACCCGCGCACCGACTACCTGCTGATACTGTTTCCCGGGCCGTTCTGGTTCGACGCTACGATGCGGGTAGCGCTGACGGCGGTGCTGGGGGCGGTGTTGCTGCTGTCTATTGGGGGGGCCGTGTTATGCTATGAACGTTGGCAATCCAAAAGGCGAATCAGAGATTGAGATGACGCGGCAGCTGGAAATTAAGCAGCCTTTCAACCTGGAACTCAGCCTGATGATGGGGCAGGCGTTTCGGTGGCGTGAGTTGGGCGACGGCTGGTTTTCGGGTGTGCTGGGGGAGAACCTGGTTCACGTTCGGCAGAATGATGGCGGGATTGAGTACCGGGTTGGGGGGCCGGAGGGGGAGCGGCGGACTACTGATGCTGACGACGCAATGTTGCGCAGGTACTTTCGGGAGGATGACGACGTTGCGGCGATTTACGCTGATATCAGCCGCGACCCCAAGGTGGCTACGATAATCGAGGAGTTCCCGGGGTTGCGTATCCTGCGGCAAGACCCGTGGGAGTGCACAGTAGCCTACTTGTGCTCGGCGAATAACAATGTCAAGCGTATCGGCACGATTGTAGAAACGATAGCCGGTGAGTTCGGTCACCCGTTAGAGTTGGCTGGCGACGCCAGCGCCGTGTTCCCGACGCCGGATCAAATTCTTGCCGACCCTGACCGTGTTACGAAACTCAAGAAGATGCAATTGGGGTTGAACCGGGACAAGAACATCGTAAAGGCAGCACACCGATTTGTGAACGGTGGGTTGGTTGCGGACGTACTCAGGAATTCGTCGTATCAGGATGTGATGCCGGCGCTGATGGAAGGGACGCGTCATAAGAGCAAGCCGAATGGCATCGGCCCTAAAGTCGCGGATTGCATCGCGTTGTTTTCGCTGGACCAACTGGATGCATTCCCGGTGGACCTGTGGGTTTGGCGCGCCATCACCGAGGCATATCCGGAATGGGGATTCCCGGAAAATACCAAGCCCAGCGATCTGAACCTCCGCGAAGCGTCGGAACAAGCCCGGCAGGTGTTCGGCAAATACGCCGGTTACGCCAATCAGTACCTGTTCTACTGGCGGCGTCGGCTTGGCGAGGAGCCTCTTCCATTCGGTACGCGGTGGAGGGGCAAGCTACGGATCACGCCACCAGGTGGCCGGCAACTTGATGACCGGTATCTTGACGAACTACGTTACGAATACCTAAAAGCCAAATACTTATCATGCTGATCGATAACAATGTACTGCTCGATCTTGGTCTTGACCGGAAACCGGACTCCTTGATAACGGAGGAATTACTCAATCGCATTGTACGGTCCGCAACAGCCGCGTTTATATCCTGGCACTCCATAGCTACGTGCCACTACATCATGGAGCGCGACATAGACCGAGCAACCGCCCGCGCTTTCGTTGACCAACTAACCGCCTTCCTAACTGTTGCGCCAGTCGGCCACCAATCGCTTCTCTATGCGCTCTCCCTGCCCATGACAGATTTTGAAGACGCGATGCAGGTCGCCGCGGCCCGCGCCTGCGGTGCAGAGTACATCGTAACCCGCGACCTCGGAGATTTCACCAACTCACCAATCCCCGCAATCACGCCGGAACAGGCGTTGCGAGAGCTGTTTTAGGCGGCTGATTCCCGGACGCCGCCGCTGATGATGCGGTAGTGGGCGACGGTTTCGGCGTCGGGGAAGGTTTGTTGGGCCTGGCGGTAGATGGGCTTGCTGCGGCGTTGCTGGGCGTCGAGGAGGATGCCGACCACGGTGCCGCTGTGGGCTACGTTGATGCCGGCGGCGCTGTGCTCTGTGGCGAAAGCGGCGGCGCGGGCTACCCATTGGGCCGAGGCCGGCGGGTGGCCGGCCAGGGCGCTGATGGTCGCGCCTCGACCCACCAGGTTGGCGTCGCCGCGGCGGATGCCATCGCGGACGAGGGCCAGGGCTTCGGCGGTGCGGTCGGCAATCTCCTGCCACTGTTGTGTGCGGTCGATGCGGTTGAACTCCAGGGTGTCCACGACGCCGCCCGGGTCGATGACGATTATTTCCATAGCCGGCGGCGGCCCCAGGGGTTCGACAACGCTGCCCCGGCGGTGGTCGAACAGCGTTATGCCGGGAAACATCACGCCGTCCGTGGGCTCGACGGACAGGGCGATGCGGGCGATTGACTCCGGCGGAAAGGGATGGCCGGCGGCGTTGCCCAAGGCGCCGATGGCCGCCGTGATGTCCGCGCTGCTGCTGCCCATGCCCTTGCCGGGCGGAATGGGGTTGGCGATGGACACCTCGGCGGACAGGTGGTCGGTGCCGAGCGGGGCCGTTAGCTCATCCAGGGCGATGGTAACGGCCTGTTGGGTCTTGGGCAGGTGGTCGAGGCCGCGCACCGTGTGTCCGGAGGCGTCGCCGGCCCGGAGGGTAACGGTGGCGCGGGAAAACTGGTTGATGGGACAGGTAACGAGAAAATCGGCGCCGTCGGCGATGCCCTGGACCAGTTCGCCGCAGGTCCCGGGAGCGAGGGCGGTGGCAGCGCCGATGAGTTCAGGCAAGGGGGCCACCCTCACCCAACCCTTTCCCATCAAGGGAAGGGGCTTTGATTGGGACGGAGATGCCGGCCACTACCAGGGTTACGGCCTCGGCGTCGGCGGCGATGGTTTGGTTTACCGTGCCCAGCAGGTCCTGGAATTGGCGGCCCAGCGGTGACGTGGCGACCAGCGAGTGGCCCACCTCGCTGCTGACGATTACGGTGTCGGCGTCCAGCTCGGCGACGAAGGATGCGAAGCGCCGCACTGCGCCGACGACGCGCGCCTCCAGCTCAGGCGGGGGCGCGTTTTCGTGTTCAAAAAGCAGGTTGGATACCCAGCCGTCTAGGGAGTCCAGCAGCAGGACGGGCGGACGAGATGCATCCAGCGGCAACCCCTGCAACGCGCCGACCGGGTTCAGCGGCGCTTCCACGGTTTGCCATTCTGCCGGCCGCCGTTCCTGATGGCGGCGGATGCGTTCCGACATTTCGGCGTCAACGGCCAGGCCGGTGGCCAGGTAAAGCACCGGATTGCCGATGGATGAGGCGAGTTGCGCCGTGAGCTTTTCGGCGTGGGCGCTCTTGCCGGAACGGATGCCGCCCAATACCAGGTGGATAGTGCTCATAGCGCCGGGGAGAGGCCCGTCATGTCGTACACCAAGTCCATGCGCAGGCTGTGGCGGACCCAGTCGGCGAGGCGGTCGTACTCGCGGTCGCGGGCCACGTCAACACCCTCAGGCAGGGTAACGCCCCTGCGGCGGGCCAGTTCGCCGAGGACGGCGCGGCGCACGCCGGCGTTGTGGAACAGGCCGTGGATGTAGGTTCCGAGCACGCGGCCGGAGGCGTCCAGCGCGCCGTCCAGGGACGTGGCCGGCGTTATGGGGGCGTCGGCCCGGTCGTTGACGGCGAAGGGCGGGATGAATCCCTCGCCGACGGTGCGGCCCATGTGAATCTCGTAGCCGACTACGTTCTCGCCGGCCGCGCCGGAGAGCAGGCCGCCGGCCTTGCCGGCCTCGGCGCGCACGGTGGCCTGCACGCGGTGGGTCTCCTTGCTGCCCTCAAACGTGGTTGACAGGGGCAGCAGGCCCAAACCGTCCGCCTGACCGATGGTCGATTCGATGCCGTCGGGGTCGTATAGGGTTTCGCCGAGCATCTGGTAGCCGCCGCAGATGCCGATGACGGAGGAGCCGCCGGCGACGGAGTCGGCCAACGCGCGGGACAGGCCCTGCTGTTCCATCCAGAGCAGGTCGGGGATGGTGGTTTTGCTGCCGGGCAGGATTACCAGGTCGGGGCGGCCCAGGCGGTCGCCGTGCTGCACGTAGCGCAAGGCGACGCCGGGCTCACGGGCGAGGGGGTCGAAGTCGTCGAAGTTGGAGATGTGGGGCACCTGGACCACGGCGACGTCAAGCACGGCGGCGGCGGACGATGACGGAGGAGTGATTTCCAGGGCTACGGAGTCCTCTTCGGGGATGTGGATGTCGCGGAAGTGGTGAACGACGCCGACGACGGGCTTGCCGGTGTAGTCTTCCAGCCAGGTGAGGCCGTCGGTGAGCAGGGAGGCGTCGCCGCGGAACTTGTTGATGAGCATACCCTTGACGGCGGCGCGTTCGGCGTCGTCGAGGAGTTGCAGGGTGCCCACCAGGGAGGCGAAGACGCCGCCGCGGTCGATGTCGCCGCAGAGCAGCACGGGGGCGTCGGCGTGGAGGGCGACGCGCATATTGACGATTTCGGTGGCCTTGAGGTTGATTTCGGCGGGGCTGCCGGCGCCTTCAATGACCACCACGTCGTGCTCGCGGCGCAGGGTGTCCAGCGACTGGGCAACCGAGTCCCACAGGGTGGCCTTGAGGTCGAAGTAGTCGCGGGCGCGGGCCGAGGTCAGGGGACGGCCCATGAGGACGACCTGGGCGTGGCTGTCGGCTTCGGGCTTGAGCAGGACGGGGTTCATCTCGGCGCGGGCCTCTACGCCGGCGGCTTCGGCCTGCACGGCCTGGGCGCGGCCGATTTCGGCGCCGTCGGGCGTTACGTAGGAGTTGTTGGACATATTCTGCGCTTTGAAGGGGGCAACACGCAGGCCGTCCTGGCGCAGGATGCGGCACAAGGCCGACACCAGCACGCTCTTGCCCACGTGGGACGCGGTGCCCTGGACCATCAGGACGCGGCCCAGGGGGGCGGGCAATTCATTACCGACAACTGGCATAAGGACCTCCGCGGTAATGATACCCTATTCATTGACTGCCGGCCCGGCCTGGGGTATGGTAAATGCCGCTATGCACTTACCTTAGAATCACTGCCAGGGAGTGTGCCAAGATGGCCGAACAAGACCTGCCCGTGTTCGTGTACGACGAAGTCGAAATCGGCGAAGAACTCGGCTCCTACGAATACCTGCTGACGCAGGAGATGGTTGACCTGTACCGCAAGGCGGTGGACGACCCGGACGCGGTTTTCCCAACCATCGCGGTCAAGCACGACGCCACGTCGCTGGCCCTGGCCTACGACGACCAGACCGGCGGCATCAACGCGGGCAACGAAATCGACCTGCACAATCCGCCGGTGCCCGGCAAGAAAATCCGCGTTACCGGAAGGGTTCACGACAAGTACGTGCGGCGGGAGAAGCCCTACCTGGTCATCGAGGCTACCGCCACGGACGAGGATGGCCGGCTCATTGAGAAGATGCGCACCTACCAAATCAAGAAACCCGAGGAGTTGGGCAAAAAATGGCATCCGCAAGGCTAGACAGCGAAACGCTGCCGGTAATTTCCAAGCACATCACGCAGGACGTCATCAACCAGTTTGAGTCGTGCGGCATCCTGAACCGGGCGAACATCCACAACGACCCGGAGCTGGCCGCCAAGCGGCTGGGCACCACCTACGCTATCGCGTCGGGCCGCATGAGCATCGCCTTCTGCACGGAGGCCATGCGCAAGTTCGTGGGGGCGGAGGACTTCCACCGCAGCGGCAACGTGAGCCTGAAGTTCCTGCGTCCGGTGAAGCACGGCGACACGGTATCAGTGCACGGGCAGGTGAACAGCCGGCAGCCGCAGGACGACGGCAGCACGATGGTCGTGGTTGACGTGTACTGCGAAAACCAGAACGGTGACAAGACGGCCGTTGGGCAAGCGAGCGCGGTGGTTCGCTAGACGGCTACGCCGGCGGGTATTCGATCAGGTTTGAGCGTGCGATGACTACCGTAGTTGAATACCACGCCGAAAGGAGTTGGCACTTCCTCGACCTGGTGGACGATGAAGTTGAACGGGGCGAGTTGGAGGAGGCCAGCAACAAGTTGTGGGGCGCGGCCGCTCATGCCATCAAGGCAGTGGCTGAGCGCAGGGAGTGGTCCCACGGCTCTCACCGAGATCTAGAGGAAACTGTGCTCCGCTTAGTTGATGACGAGGGCGCCACGCCGGATCTATACACATATTACGCGTTGGCAAGCTGGCACCATTCACGCTTTTACGGCGGGCCGCCCAACGCTAACCAAATTCGGCACGGCAAGGGGAAAATGGCCGAATTCATCCGTATGCTGGAAAATTTGTGAGCGAGGGGCCGTCTCTTGCCACCGAAGCGCATTGACCTGTTGAACGACCGCATTACAGGAGCAACCCGAATGACCATGACCCGTTCCGAGTTCGGCAAAGTTGAAGTGGACATCGTCTATTGCGTGCCTTGAGGCTACCATGGCCTCGCCACGTGGCTGGCGACCGAGTTCTGGCGTTCGCAAAACGCCGGCGACATTGCGATCAAGCTGACTCCCGCCGACAAGGGCCGTTTGGAGATTTACCTGGACGGCGCGAAGATATTTGACCGCTACGACGAGGAAGGGGACGAATATCCCGGCTACAGCAAGGTCAACGAACTGAAGATGGTCATCGCCGAGCGCGTCTTCGACGTGGAAGACGAGATGATGGCCGCCAACAACTGAATGAAATGGCAAACAACGAACACGTAGAAATCATCCGGGCCGGCAAGGGAGCGCTGGAATCCTGGCGGGCGGACAACCCCGAGGGGCAGCTGGACCTGCGGGCCGCCGACCTGAGCGGGCTGGACCTGGCAGGCGCCGACCTGCGGGGGAGCGACCTGCGCGGCGCGACGCTGGCCGGCGCCAAGCTCACCAAAGCGAACCTGTCGCGCTGCGACTTGCGGGCGGCCGACTTCACCGGGGCCGACCTTTACGGAGCTACGCTGGCGTCGGCGGAGATGGCCACGGCCATCCTGCGCAACGTCAACCTGTTCTGGGCCGACCTGAAGCAGTCCAAGATGCAGGAATGCGTCCTGCAATGGTCTCGCCTGAACCGGGCGTCGTTCCTGAACACCGACCTGACCGCCGCCGATTGCAGCCAGACCACGGCCATCGAGGTTGACCTGCGCTCCGCCAACCTGACCGACTCCAACTGGCAGGGAGCGAACATGAACGGGGCCGACGTGAGCCGGGCCGTGATGCAGGGAGCGGATTTCACCAACGCCAAAATCCGCGATTCCATGTGGATTATGACCGACCTGCGGGGCGCGAACTTCAACCGGGCCAGCCTGCACCGCTGCGACATGACCATGGGCAAGTGGGACGATACGACCCAGTTCCCGCCCGGCTTCGACCCGAACCACATCGAAAACCGGGTGGACGATTACTAACCGGCGCCATGGCTACCCTGCTGATAGCATCCCATGCGCCCGGCGCGGGCAAAACGGCAATCGCCGCCGGGCTCGCCAGACTCTTTGAACGGAGCGGCGCATCGGTTTCCGTGTGCAAACCGTTGTCCCCGGCCGGCAGCGCCGATCCTGACGCCGGGTACTTTGCCGACGGGTTCGGCGGCAGCGCAGCGGTGGCGGAAGGCGACGACGCTGCGGCTTTGGACAACGCCGCCGACGCCGTGCGCTCCTTGTCAGGCAACAGCGATCACACCCTAGTGGAAGTCGCCAATCCGGTGAGCGGCTCGGGCTTAGCGTCGCCGTTGACGGCGGGGTTGGTGGAGCGGCTCTCGGCGCGGGTTATCGCCGTTTTTAGATACGATGCACAGCTGTCGGCCGTGGCGGTATCCGGCGCGGTGGCCCCCCTAGGCGACGCCCTGGCCGGCGTGATAGTCAACCAGACCCCGCGCTACCGGGTCGCCGAAGTTGGGGCGATGCTGACGGAAGCGGCTACCGTCGGGATTACGGCAATGGCTGCACTGCCGGAAGACCGTGCGATGCTCTCGCTGACAATGAAGCAGTTGGCGCAGCAACTGGGCGGACAATGGGAGCTGGAACCCTCGGACGGGGAGGACTGGATTGACCGCTTCCTCATCGGCGGGAACATCATGGACTCCGGCACCGGCTACTTCGGGCGCTACCCTCACCAAGCGGTCATCACGCGGGCGGAACGGCCCGACATCCAGATGGCGAGCCTGATGCAGGACACGCGCTGCCTGGTGCTGACCGGCGGGGGGCGGCCCACCGAGTACATCCGCGTGGAGGCGGCGAAGCGGGACGTGCCGGTGCTGCTGGTGGACGGCGGGACGGTGGCGACTGCCGACGCGGTGGGCAACCTGCTGGGCGCAGTGGTTCCCTACCACGCGCACAAGGCCGAGCGGATGGCCGACCTGCTGGCGGAGCGGATTGACCTAGCGGCAGTGTTGTAGCCGCGGTGGTTTCCGGCCCCGTATCAAGTAAGGGGTGACCCCGCATCGCAGTGCGGGGCAGGCTGTTCTTTCGCCGGAATGACGGCAGGAGAGGTCGTTTAGTCCTGCATTTGGAAGCGCTCGGATTCGGGGGGACGGGCCCACAGTTCGTCGGCGCCGGCCATGGCCACGGCACGTTCCGGGCTGGCGCGCCAGGCGTCGTAAATCTCGTTGCTGTCCCAGGTTACCAGGGTGGAGATTTTGGTGGGGTCGGACAGGGAGATAAAGGTCTGCCGCGCGCCGAAGCCGGGGGCCCGGCTCTGGGCCTGGCCGTTGCCTTCGAGCAGGGCTTTGGCCTCGGCAATCTTGTCCGCCTTGGCCCAGTGGTGAGTGAGTACGCCAACCATTGCCATGTTCAAGGTCTCCATGGGTCATTGTGGGTGAGTGTGGTCATGGGTGGATTCGTCCGCGTCAGTGGTGGCGGGTCCACGGGAGGTCGAGGCGAAACGTAAGGCCTTCCTGCCGCACGTGCAGCAGTTTGCCGAGAATGTAGGCGACCAGGGCGGCGACGATGCTGAACACCGCGCCCATTTTGCCGGGTTCCTGGAAGGGTGAATCTCCGGGGAAGGCTTTGCCGGCCACGAACAGGGCGACGGTCAAGCCCAAGCCGGCGATGACGCCGGTAACGACCAGATGCCGGACATCCATGCCATCGGGCAGGGGGAATCCGACCCGGGCGGCCAGCCACGAGAAAATCGTGACGCCGATGCCCTTGCCCACGATGAGCGATACCAGCACCATCATCGTGACCAGGCCGATGCTGGAAAAGGCCACGCCGGCGTTGGCGAAAGCGAAGAAGAAGAGGCCGAAGTCCACGAAGAGTTTGAGATGGTGCTCGAACTGCTCCAGCACGCTGTGTCCTGCGTGTTCGGCGTCGGTGGCGTGGGGATGGGGCGCGGATATGCCCTCGTGGGAGTGAGCATGTTCCGCTTGGGTTACGTTGCCGTGGCCGTTGGTGTGGGGCATGAAGGGCACGATGGGAGCCAGAGCCAGGGCCGGCTCCACGCCGGCGCCGGCCAGGCCAACCCAGGAAAGCCCGCCTCCGGTCAGGATGTACACGGGCCACCAGCGGACGCGCAGCTTGCGCAGAAGGTACACGACAGCCATGCCGCCCACTACGAACAGCAGCCAGAGGGGTTCCACCGGATGGACCGGGTCGGGGTAAAAGACGGCGATGATGACGAGGCCGATGGCATCGTCAACCACGGCGAGGAGGAGGAGGAAGTTCACCGCCGGATGCAGGGGGCCGAAGACGACCCTTGCCACCAGCCAGGCCAGGGCGATGTCGGTGGCGGTGGGAATGGCCCAGCCGTTGGCGACGGCGCCGAAGTCGTCGGTGCCGCCGTAGAAGATCCAGGTCATGGCGAAATACATCGCCACCGGCCCGACCACGCCGCCCAGGGTGCCAACCAGGGGGTTGATGGCGCGGCGCAGGGGGTTGAGCACGCCTCCCGGCAGCGTGGATTCGGCAATCTCCTTGGCCGCGATGCCAAAGAAGAGGCACATGAACATCCCGTTGATGATGAAGTGGATGGTCAGGTCGTGGCCAAAGACGGCGGCGGATTTGCCGAGAGGATGGAAGTCCACCACCTGGTGGTACCAGTGTGGGTTGACGTTGGCGGCGACCAAGCCGAGCACGACGCCGGCGATGAGCGGCAGGGAGAACTCCTGCAGCAGGTTGACGACCCGCACTAGCGGGTGAACGTCTGGAACGTGGGCGTGGTGCATAAACGGTATGGAGAACTGGCCTGGGCCGAATTGCCAGCGGACATTTTACCACGCAACACTAAGGGCTAGACCGGCTGCTGCCAGCAATCCGCGGCCACGGACACCGGGCCGTCGTACACCGAGCGCGCTTCTGTTTCCAGCGGCCCGGTGTCCAGGTGGTAGGCGTTGTCGATGTGGGTCAGCGTCAAGGATCCGACGCCGGCCAGTTGTGCGATGCGAGCAGCCTCGGCGGCGGTGGAGTGTGCCGTCGCTTCCGCGCGGCTGCGCTCCGCCTCGACGCACAGGGCCTCATGGATGAGCAGGGTTGCACCCTGGGCCAGCTCGGCCAGGGAGGGACACCAGCGGGTATCGCCGGAAAACACGATGGACTGTCCGCCGGATTCCACGCGCCAGGCCATTGCGCCACCGATGTGGTCAACCGGGGCGCACTTGGCGCGCACGGTGGGGGTCAGCTGCACCCATTGGCCGGGGTCGGCGGGCCGGAGATTGAACACCAGCCGTCCGTCCCGCCGGCGCACGCCGTCCGCAGCCACGGACAGGCCCCGCGTCGGGTAGGCCAGCAGCGTGGCGATGTCGGCCATGGCCCGCTCGGAGCCGTGTACCTGCATGGGCCGTTCTTCGGGGTTGCGGCGGCTGCGTATCATCTCGATGTGGGGCAGCCCCTCGCAGTGGTCGGGATGGCTGTGGCTGAGCAGGCAGTGATCATAGTCGGTGGGGGATATGCCGAGTTGCTCGCCGTGGCGCAGCACGGTGTTGCCCGAGGCTGCGTCGAGCAGTATCCGTTCGCCATCGGGACAGTGCAGGACCATCGCCGTATGACCGCGCAGGGTACTCCCGCCGGAGCCGGTGCCGAGGTAACTAACCGTAAATCCTGCTGCGCTCAATCCATCCTCCTGTCAAACAATGTCCCGTTTATCCGGTTCATCCCCGTAAATCAACCCGCGAGTGGGGCAATACCGCCGGGTTCACGAGGAACTCCGGCATCCGGCCCTGGAGCACGTCCACCGTGGCCCGCGCCGTACGCACTTCCAACTCCAGCACCGACTGCTGGGAGAGAAAGGCGACGTGGGGGGTGATGATGACGTTGTCCAGCCCGAACATGGGGTGGTCGGCCGGCGGCGCTGAGGACTCCATCACGTCCAGGCCGGCGCCGGCGATGCTGCCGGTTTGGAGGGCGTGCAGCAGGGCCGGCTCGTCCACGATGGGGCCGCGGGCGCAGTTGATCAGGTAGGCCGACGGCTTCATCAGGTCAAAGGCTCGCCCGTCAACCAGCCCGCGCGTTTCGTCGTTCAGCGGGGTGTGCACGGTAACGTAGTCGGCGGCGGCCAGCAGGTCGTCCAGCGTCGCCGCGCTTACGCCGTCCGGCAGGTTGGCGTCGGCCGGCAGGTAGGGGTCGAAGGCCAGCACCGACAGTCCGAAGGCGCGGGCCTTGTCCGCCACAGAGCGGCCGATGCGTCCGAATCCGACGATGCCAATGGTCTGGCCCCGCAAGCGGGTCAGCGGATGGGGAGAGGGAGTGCCCTCCCAGCGGCCGGCCTTGGCGACGCCGTCGTAGAAATTCACCTGGCGGTTCCAGGTGAGGAGCAGGGCCATGACGTGGTCGCTGACCTCGTCAACGCAGTAGTCGGGGACGTAGGTTACGGGGATGCCCAGCTCGGTGGCGACGTCCACGGCGATGTTGTCCACGCCGACGCCGTAGCGGCTGATGCAGCGGCAGCGTTGGGCGGCTTGCACGACCGCCGGGGTAACCTGGGCGAAGCAGGTCATAATGGCGTCGCAGTCGGCGGCGAGGGCGGCCAGGGTGGCCTCCGTACCGTCGGGGGCTTCAATGACCTGCACGTCGTTGCCGAGGCCGGCCGCGAGTACGTCGCGCTCGGGGGCGGTGGAAGGCCAGACGAAATCGGTGATGAGGATGCGGGTGGGCATACTATCGGCGTTTGGCATTGATCATTTCCAACAACCACGCTGGGCTGAGGAAGTATAACGTATAGGTCAACTACGAAAAACCAATCGCCGTGCGCGCTTGTTTGCATAGCGTCGTCTTGTCTGTTATGCTGACCGGCAGTTCATACGTTCTAAGACGGGAGGGCTATAACGTTGTCAGAGATCCGGGCAAACCGATTCGGTAGTATTACATGGACCGAGCAAAAGCTGACGATCCTTGAAGAGTACCTAAAACAATACACGACGGCACTGAAAAACCAAGATTTTCATTTGACATACCTCGACGCATTTGCCGGGACTGGGTACGTCAATCCAAACTTGGCTGAAGAGCAGCGTACTCGGTCGGGATGGGGAGACGCTCTAGACGACCCAGCGAGGGAAGTCTTGATTGGTTCTACTAGGCGCGCTATTGCAGTTACTGACAAGCCGTTCGATACGTTCATATTTATCGAGCAAAATGCGAGCCACGCTGCAGAGCTCCGACGGGTTAGGACTGAATTTTCGAGCCGAGACATTCGTATCGAACAATCAGACGCCAACGCGTTCTTGCAAATGTGGTGTGACGGTCAAAACCAATCCCTGGGTGTACCCTGGAACCGATCAGGACTCCGCCAACGTGCTGTTGTTTTCCTTGACCCGTTTGCGACGCAGGTCCGTTGGCGTACAGTCGCAGCAGTAGCATCGACTCAGTCCATCGATTTGTGGATATTGTTCCCACTTTCGGCGCTAACACGTATTATGCCGCGTGACCGAGAGCCGGAAGAGTCGTGGGCAGATAGATTGGACGAAGTTTACGGCGGGGATGAATGGCGCACTTTGTACCAAACGCGGATACGCCGAACTTTGTTCGGAGATGAGGCGGAGACGGTACGAGCTGGGCAGGAAGCGATCGTGCAAGTGTACTTAGAAAAGCTGAGCACGGTTTTCCCGCACGTTTCTGCGTCCCCAAAGTGGTTTCACAATTCTCGCCACTCACCGCTGTTTGCATTCATGTTTGCAGCGGCTAATCCCGGAAGAGGCGGGCGGATTGCTCTCAATATCGCCAATCACCTACTGGACCGGTGGTGAATCATGGCCGCTTCTAAAATTGAATGGACGGATGCTACCTGGAATCCGGTTACGGGGTGCAACAAGGTCAGCCCCGGATGCAAGCGGTGTTACGCTGAGCGGATGGCCAAACGGCTGAAGGCTACCGGGATGGCGAAGTACCGCAACGGGTTTAAGGTTACGCTGCATCCGGATACGCTGGACATCCCGCTGGGTTGGCGCAAACCCCGTTCCATTTTCGTCAACTCGATGAGCGACTTGTTTCACGTTGACGTGCCGGACGAATTCGTGCGGCAGGTTTTTGCAGTGATGGAGCGCGCCCATTGGCATCGCTACCAAGTGCTGACCAAGCGGCCGGAGCGGGTGGCGGCGCTGAATGGGGAACTGCCCTGGCCGTCGCAGGTGTGGCTGGGCGTGAGCGTTGAGTCCGCTGATTACGTTCACCGCATTGACCTGCTGCGGGAAACGGGCGCCGCGGTGAAGTTCCTGTCGCTGGAACCCCTGCTTGGGCCGCTGCCGGAATTGAACCTGCAAGGCATCGATTGGGTTATAGTAGGGGGCGAGTCCGGCCCCGGCGCGCGCCCGATGGAAGGCGATTGGGTACGCGAAATTCGCAACCAGTGCCTTGCCGCTGACGTGGCCTTTCACTTCAAGCAGTGGGGCGGCGTTTTCAAAAAGCGCAACGGTCGGGAGCTGGACGGCAGAACCTGGGACGAAATGCCCGCTATCGCTACGACTCCGGCAGGAGCTTCCTGAATGTCTATTCGTTACGCAGTCAGCCTGCTTACCGACCCTGACTTTACCGCTCGGGCCTACCGCTCCCGGCAGCTTATCTGCGGGCAGTACGCTTGCTGGGCCGCCGAGATGCACATGGTGCATATGCCGCTGTCCGACTATTTTTCGCTGGACACCGACGCTCACCCCGACGCCGAGGCGCAGCTGGCCCTGGAGCTGGAGCGGCTGGCGGAACGCTACCGCAGGGTGTCGCCGCGCTTCCCGCTGTTCAACCGGGGCATATCGGTTACCCGGCCGTCGGAGGCCGACGGCAACATCTGGCTGGATTTTTCGCCGGAGGTGGTCAACGAATCGCTGTACCGGCTGCAATCCATGGCGGCCGACCTGCTGGAGCGCAGTCCGGCGGTGGGCGGGCAGCGACGGGCGTTCAGCGCCGACTTTCCGCCGCAGATTACGCTGCTGTCCCACGCCAGCCTGCCGGACTCGGTGTTCGACGGCGCGCTGGAGTTTGCCCGCTCGGTAACCGACGAGCTGAAGGTGTCGCAGATTACCCGCGCCTGGCGGCTGGCCCTGACCCGCTTTGAGTCCAACGCCGCCGGCGACGACTGGTCTGGAGGGCGCTGGGCCGCCGACCTGCAATGGCGGGCCATTGGGAGCTACAGCCTCTAAACCGGGAAAACCGCATCCAAGCGTTGCCGTTGATCCGGGGTGAGGCTCCAGCCCGACGCCGCGCAGTTCTCCTCGGTGCGGGCCACGCTGTTGGACTTGGGGATGGCGATGACGCCGGGCTGGTCGGCAACCCAGTTGAGGGCGACCTGGACGGGGGTTTTCCCCGTTTCGCCGGCGAGGTCGGCCAACACCTGCCGGTCGCGGTTCATGCCCAAGGCCCGGCGGACACCCGAGGCGACTCCGCCGCCGTTGCCGGTCAGCGCGCCCTCGTGCAGGGGTGAATAGGCGATGACGGCGATATCGTGCTGGCGGCAGTAGGGTATGACGTCCCGCTCGGCGCGGCGACGGCGCAGGTTGTAGAGAATCTGGTTGGACACGATGGGATGGTGCGGCATGGCCGCCTGCGCCTCCGCCATGTCCTCCACGGAAAAGTTGCTGACGCCGACGTAGTCCACCAGGCCGTCGTCAACGAGGCGCGCCATAGCCCGCATGGTTTCGGCGATGGGGACGCGGGGGTTGGGCCAGTGGACCTGGTAGAGGTCAATCTTATCCACGGCGAGCAGGCGGAGGCTGCGGTCCGCTGCGCGGAGCACGGCGTCGTAACGAAGGTTGCTGCCCAGCACCTTGGTGGCGACAAAGACCTGGTCGCGGATGCCGGCGATGGCCTCGCCCACGGCGTCCTCGGTGCGGTACATTTCGGCGGTGTCGATGAGATTCGCGCCCAGTTCAATGCCGCGCCGCAGGGGTTCCGGCCCTCCGGTGTAACGCCAGGTGCCCAGGCCAATTTCCGGAACCATCACTCCGGACGAACCCAGCGGTTTGCGTTCCATGGGGACTGCTCCCGATATGCCCGGCTACGAGGCGTCGCCGCCGCCGGCCGTCTGGGCCGCCGCTTCCGCCATTTCCGCCTGCTCGATAGGGCTGGCACGCATCAGGGAGGCGGGCACGATGGCCAGGATGGCGATGATGCCGGCGGCGCGGAAGAAGCTCTGGAACAGCTCCAGGCTGGCCGTGCTGATGACTTCCTGGCGTTGGGCGGCAGGCAGGGTAATGGTATCGTCGAATATGGCGAGGAACTCGTTGACGCCCCACGCCGAGAGGGCGGCCATGCCCAGGGTCATGCCCAACATTCGGGCGACGACAATCATGGAGGCCGACACGGCGCGGTAGTCGAGGGGGGCCGAGAGTATCGCCCGGTGCATCAGAGGCGCGATGACGAGTCCGAAGCCGACGCCGGCGATGACCATGTCCAGGGTGAGCCGGGGTTCGCCAATGTCAACCTGCCAGCCGCTGACCCGGAACATCCCGATGGCGATGAAGGCCAGGCCGGGCACGGTAACCCAGCGGGCATCCACCCACCGCAGCAGGAGGCCGCCAATCACCGAGAAGACGGGGATGGTGCCGGTCATTCGCAGGAGCCAGAGCGCCGCCGTGAAGGAGTCCACCGGACGCTCGGGTATGTCCATCACCGTATTGGCCATAATGACCATTGAGGCCATGGCCACAATGAGGGATATTCCCACCAGCAGCTGGGATGCGTTGGCCATCACGAAGGCCCAGGCCCGGAACAGCGTGCCGGACAACAGGGGCTGCACGGTGCGGCGCTGCAGCAGCACCAGCGCGCCAGTGGTAACCAGGAATCCCACCAGCAGCCAGTAGGGCGTCCAGGATGAGAACCGGAACAGCCCCTCGTGGGCTACGGCGAGGGAGAGCATCACCAGGGCCAGGGTCAGGACGATGGCGCCGCGGTAGTCCATCCTGGCCTCGGCGTAGCGATGGTTGGGCAGGAACAGCAGGGCGATGGCGATGATGGCGGCCTGGGGCACGTTGAGCCAGAAGATGCCGCGCCAGCTCCAGAATTCGATGATGGCCCCACCGTAGGCTGGCCCGAGCATACTGCCGGCCTCGGCGGCGCCGGCGACGATGCCAAGGGCGAGGCCGCGCTTCTCCGGCGAGACCAGGGCGGCGGCGATAGCGAGGCTGATGGGCACGGTGCCGCCGCCGCCGATGGCCTGGACCACGCGGGCGACGACAATCTGGTCCAGGGTGTCGATATGGCCGTTGAGCCACTGCCATTCTCCGGACAGGGCTACCAGGACCGTGCCTACGCAGAAAACCAGCAGGGAGCACTGGTACAGGCGGGTGTAGCCGTAGACGTCGGCCAACCGTCCGATGAGAGGCATGGCCACGGTGTAGCCCAGGAGGTAGGCGGTTACGACCCAGATGACGGCTTCCAGGCGGGCAATCTGGATTTTGAGGTCGGCCATGACGGCCGGCAGGGCGGTTACGACCACCGTCTGGTCCAGGGCGGTGATGAAGGTGCCCGTGGCGATGGCGGCCACCATCACCCAGGGGGGCAGGGTGTGCCTTTGCAGGCGTTCCAGCAGGTAAAAGCCCATTAGATTTATCCGGCGGCGTGCCCGCCGCGCTACTGAAGGTTGCTCAGGTCGATGAAATCGGCGGGGGGCTCAACGCTGACCGAGCCGTTGACGTCGGAGAGGGTTATGACCCGCACCGTGTCGGGGTCGTCGAACTCGCCGACCGGCCCGGTGAGTCGCAGTTTCTGAATCAGTTTCTCCTGGGTATCGGTCCAAATTTCGATGTCAACGAACTGTCCGGGCACGCCCTTGAGCAGGAGCCATTCCATGACGGTGGCCGGAGCGCGGCCGGTAATGCGGTAGGTTGCCACGCCGTCCAACGATTCCTGCCCGGCGAGTTGCGGATCCTCAACAGTCTCCAGCATATCGCCCACGATGTTGGCAATCTGGTCGATGGGGACGGGCACGCTACTGAGCGGGCGCTTCGTCCAGACGCCGGACAGCGGGTCGGTGATGAAATAGCTGTCGGGAGTAAGCAGCATATTCAGCTGGATGTAGGTTCCCGATTCCAGGTCGGCGTCGGGGCCGGCAACGAGGTAGGCGTCGATGGCGATGTCGGCGCCCTGGGTCGCGTTCCAGGCGCCGTTGGCCTCGGTGGCCTTGGCGTTGGCCGCGCTGACAAAGATGCTGCCGGTTTCGTGGGTAACGGCAAAGCGCATTGACGCCAACGCTCGGGTGGTGGCCGCGGTTTCCGCCAAGAGGGCTTTCGGGTCCGGCGGCGGCGTGGGCGTGGGCGTCGCCTGTGCGGCCGGCTGAGCAGCAGGTGAAGCGGATTCCACGGCGGCATCAGGCTCTTCCGAACCTCCGCAGGCCAGGCCGGCGACCAGCGTGGCAATGGCCGCAATGGCGATAATCACCGGCAGGAAGCGCCGGGGAGCAACGACGAAGCGTAAAGATTGGGTCATCACGTATCCTCCTGACCGGCTCGCTATTGCCGCATTGGCGGGAATCCAGGGCAAGGATATGACGCAGTATAGTCTATCGGGGCGACCAGACGGCGATGCCGCCGTCTGCGATGTCGAGGGGCTCTGCGCCGTCCGCCAACGGGGCGACGTACACCCGCGGGCCGGCTGCGCCGCTGCCGTTGCGCCTTTCGGAAAGGTATTGCTGGTTGCCGGCGACGACCAGGGCGGAGCCGTCGGGAGACCAGGGCGAATGGCTGCGGGCGTACTGGTCGAAGAAAGCCAGCATCAGGAAGGTCTCGCCGCTGGGGGAGAAGCGCAGGCCGGCGACGGGTTGACTGCCGTAGTCTTCGGCGCCTTCGGCCAGGCCAGTGGCCCGGACGACGCGCCATTCCATGCTCCTTTCCTCGGGGTTGAGGGCGACCCAGGAGAGGCGGGCGCCGTCGGGGGCCCAGAAGAAACCGAGCACCCAGTCATCCTCGCGCACAGTTTGCTCCGCGCTGCCGTCGGCGGCTACGATTCGCAATCGGCGGTAGGCTGGCGAGCGGTCGTCCTGACGGTCGGCGACGGCGATGGCGCTGCCGTCGGAAGACCAGAGAAAGGCGCAGGCTCCTTCCACTTCGGCCAGGCGCAGGGGAGGATAGTCAGCATCATGGGGCCGGCCGAGCCAGATGGCTTCGCTGTCGCCGCCGGGGGCAGACCAGGCGAGTTGGGTTCCGTCAGGCGACCAGGCGGGGGTGCGAAAGGAGCGGGAACGGGTGAGTGACTGGGTTTGGAATTGGGTTCCGTCCCGGTTCAGCCGGAGCACGGCGACTTCTTCGCCACTGTGGACGGCCAACGATTGGCTGTCCGGGGCCCAGTCAAAGTAGAGCGGCGCGCCACGCACCACCGGCAGGGGCTCCGCCGGCGCGGCGTTACCGTCGGAAGGGTTGGCGTCCACCACGAACAGGGTCAATCCCTCCGGGGTAGCGGCGGTGACGCCGAGGCGTCGCCCGTCGGGAGACCATTGGACGTAATGGGGGGTGCCGTCGGCGATGGTCAGGGGGGCGGAGTTGACGAAGACGGCGCCGCCGACTCCGGTGGATGATTCCAGGGACTGCACGCTCATTTCGGCGTTGCCGGGAGACGAGCCGCTGATGAGGGAAACGGCGATGCGGTCGCCGTCGGGAGACCAGGCGGGCCAGCCGTAGAGGCGGGTTTCCGGCAAGGGTTGGGCCAGGATGCCGCCGAGGCGACCGCCGGAATCGGCGACGGCGCCGCCGGTGAGCGTGTTGCGGTCGCTGCCATCGGGATTGACGGTGGCCAGCTGGCCGTCGGCGTTGATGTAGGCGATACGATTGATGACCATGTCAGCGGGTATGGCGCCGTTTCCGCCGTCAGGTCTGCATGCCAGCGTAACCGCCAGGATAAGGACAGCAGCGGCGAGCGCCGCCGGCAAGGGAAAGTTCGGCGTGGGCATTTCGGCTACGGTAACACCCGCCGAGGGGTTTGGCAATGCGGCGGCTAAACGCTCTCCCGGCGGAGGTTGCGACCGGCGAGCAGCGGGGAGACGGAGCGCCAGACGGCGGTGGCGACATCGGGTATTGCGTGGTTGCCTTGGATTACCTGCCAGCCTGCGGGGTCGGCGGCGGCCTGTTCCTGGAAGCCGCGGCGCACGGCGCTATGAAAGGCGATGTCGGCGTCTTCAAAACGGTCGGCGTCGGCGTCAAGAAGGCCAAAGGAAAGCTGGCGGCTCTGGACGCGGTTCAGGCCGATGGCGGGGTCGATGTCGAGCAGGAGGGTCAAGTCGGGATAGCGGCCTCGGGTGGCGAAGTCGTTGAGCCACTTGATACGCTCCAGGTCAAGGCCGCGGCCGTGGCCCTGGTAGGCGACGGTGGAACCGGCAAAGCGGTCGACGATAACCACGGCGCCGTCGGCCAAGTCGGGGGCGATTCGCCGGGCCATGAGCTCGGCGCGGGCGGCTTCGAACAGGAGCAGTTCCGCAGGCGGCGTGATGGGTTGACCGGCGACGAGGTATTCGCGCAGATGCTCGCCCAGGGGGGTGGAACCGGGTTCGCGCACGAGTACGGGGTAGTAGCCGCGCTGCCGGAGAGCCTCATCCAGCAGGCCGGCTTGGGTGGATTTGCCGGCGCCCTCGCCACCCTCAAAGGCGATGAACAGACCGGACATCAGGGACGGTAGATGAGCACGCCGCGCTGGGGGTCGCGTCCCCGGCTGGTGGAGGCGAGGTTGAACTGTTCGGCCAGCATATGCTGCAGGCGGCGGATGTAGGGGCGCTGGGGCTCCAGTTGGACGCTGAACTCGCCGGAGAGGACGCGTTGGGCGGCTTCTTCGGCCTCGGCGCGGGCGGCGGCTTCGGTTTCGGCGTTGGGTTCTTCACCGAAGCGGCCCATGGGCGGCGGCAGCTCGATGCCCTGGTCGCGGGCCAGGGTGGTGAGAAACTCGCTGACCTGGGGAACGGTGTTCTTGCGCAGGACGTACACGGGGACGCTGTTGTTCTCGGCGACGCGCACCAGCTGACTGCCCCGGCGGTAATGGTTCTTGGTGGTAAGCAGCACGTTGGAGCGACGGAGTTCGCTGACGATTTCGGCGGTGGCGCCGCGCTCGGCCAGGGCCGCTTCGAGCTTGTCGCGGCTGACGCCGAAGAGGAAGATGCGAGCGTCCAGGCGGGGGCCGGCGGCGCCGGCGGCGTCGGGTTCGTCCTGGAAGCGTTCCGGCGGGTACTGCTCGTAGGCGTCGGGTTCCCGGCCGCGGCGGGCCTTGCCGCGGCGGTTGCGGATTTCGCTGGCGGCCCAGGGCGGTGGAGCCGACTCGTTCTGCCGGGTAGCGGCGGTTCGGGTAATGTTACCGTCCTCGTTCATGCGGCGGACTTCGGGAGCGACGGGATAGCCGCGGAGCCACTGGTCAACGACCTGGGCCACGTCGTCGTGGACGGCGACCTCGTTGCGGTCCTGGATTTCCACGACCACGTCGAAGGTGGGGGGAGCCTTGCGCTCCAGGACGGTTTTCTGAGTGCCCCGGAAGCGGGCTTCCTGGTCGCCCAGGGTAACGGTCTGCACGCCGCCGATGAGGTCGGACAGGGTTGGGTTCATAATGAGGTTGTCGAGGGTGTTGCCGTGGGCGGTGGCGACGAGCTGGACGCCGCGCTCGGCGATGGTGCGGGCGGCGGCGGCTTCCTGGGTGGTGCCCATTTCGTCGATGATGATGACCTGGGGCATATGGTTTTCCACGGCTTCAATCATGACGCCGTGCTGTTCGGTGGGCGTGGGCACCTGCATCCGACGGGCGTGGCCGATGGCGGGATGGGGGATGTCGCCGTCGCCGGCGATTTCGTTGGAGGTGTCAACGATGATGACGCGCTTGCGGGCTTCGTCGGCCAGGGTGCGGGCAACCTCGCGCAGCATGGTGGTTTTGCCCACGCCGGGGCGGCCGAGGAGGAGGATGTTCTTGCCGTCGTAGGCGAGGTCTTCAATCATCTTGATGGTGCCGAAGACGGCGCGTCCCACCCGGCAGGTGATGCCCACGACGCTGCCGTTGCGGTTGCGGATGGCGGAGATGCGATGGAGGGTTCGCTCCATGCCGGCGCGATTGTCGGCGCCGAAGTCGCCGATGCGGGAGACGACGTACTCCAGGTCTTCCCGTCCGATGGGTTCATCATTGAGCAGGACGTCGCCAAAGGCGAAGCGCGCTTCGGGAGCGCGGCCGAGGTCAAGGACGACCTCCAGCAGATCGTCCAGGTTTTCCTGCTGGCGCAGGACGTCCAGGACACGGGCAGGAAGCACTTGAAGAAGCTGCTGCAGTTCATCCTGGGGCAGTTGTTCAACGGTTACCAATGGTGTTGTTCCTTGCGGTGGATTCCGGCTTTCGCCGGAATGACGGGGGCAGTCAGGGTCAACGCACGCGGGGCGTTTCGATAAGCGGGGCGTCGGCGTCGAAGGGGGGGCCGCCGGCCATGGCGAGGAAGTAGCGATGGATGCGGGCGTCGGCGGTGAGTTCGGGATGGAAGGAGGTGGCCAGGAGGCTATCCTGGCGCACGGCCACGGGCCGGCCGTCGGAGAGGGCCGCGAGGACTTCCACGCTCTTGCCGACGCGGATGATGACGGGCGCGCGGATGAAGATGGCGTGATACGGGTCGGGGCCGAGGCCGGCGACGGTCAAGTCTTGCTCGAAGGAATCGACCTGCCGACCGAAGGCGTTGCGCTGGACGCCCACGTCCATGACCGCCAGGGGTATGGGGTCGGCCTCGGTGATTTCGGAGGCCAGCATAATCATGCCGGCGCAGGTGCCCCAGACGGCTCGGCCGGCGGCGGCCATGTCGGCGACGGGCTGGCGCAAGTCGTAGAGGGACATCAGGCGGCTGAGCGTGGTGCTCTCGCCGCCGGGGATGATGAGGCCGTCCAGCCCGTCCAAGTGGCCGGGCAGCCGCACTTCCGTAGCGACAGCTCCGATGCTGCGGAGCACGTGACAGTGTTCCGCAAAGTCTCCTTGAACTGCGAGAACGCCGATATTCAACTAGATGACCAGCGGGGCTAGATGCTGCGGGTGGCGAGGAGTTCCTCGGGGCTGAGTTCCCGAACGCTGCGCCCAACCATGGGCTCGCCCAGGTCCCGGGAAACCTCGGCCAGGATATGGGGGTCGTTGTAGTGGGTAACGGCCTGGACGATGGCGTGGCCACGGCTGGCCGGGTCGCCGGACTTGAAGATACCGGAGCCGACGAAAACGCCGTCTGCGCCGAGTTGCATCATCAGCGCGGCGTCGGCCGGGGTGGCGACGCCGCCGGCGGCGAAGTTGACCACAGGGAGGCGGCCTTCCTCGCGGGTCTGCTGGAGCAGGTCGAGGCTGACGCGCAGGTCGCGGGCTTCAACAACCAGCTCGTCGTCGGGCATGGTCTTGAGTTTGCGGATGGCGTCCTGAACGGCGCGCATGTGGCGGACGGCTTCGACCACGTCGCCGGTGCCGGCTTCGCCCTTGGTGCGAATCATGGCGGCGCCTTCGGAGATGCGGCGCAGGGCTTCGCCCAGGTCGCGGCAGCCGCAGACGAAGGGGACAGTGAAGTCGTGCTTCCAGACGTGGTGCATCTCGTCGGCGGGGGTGAGCACTTCGGACTCGTCCACGTAGTCCACGCCCATGGCCTGAAGAATCTGCGCTTCGACGAAGTGTCCGATGCGGCACTTGGCCATAACGGGGATGGAGACGGCGTCGATGATTTCGGCAATCATGGAGGGGTCGCTCATGCGGGCGACGCCGCCGTCGGCGCGGATGTCGGCCGGGACGCGCTCAAGAGCCATGACGGCAACGGCGCCGGCTTCCTGGGCGATGCTGGCCTGTTCTGGGGTGACCACGTCCATAATTACGCCGCCCTTGAGCATCTGGGCGTGGCCGGATTTAACGGTAAAAGTGCCGGTCAGGATCTCTGCAACCATTGCAAGCGCCTCCTAAGTTTTGGCGGGGATGCCGTGATTCCATTATAGCCATCGTTGCCGGGGTAATCAATCAAGGGCCGGCGGGTGATCAGGGACGGTGGATAACGACGATGGAGGTGGTAACGGTTTTGCCTTCGTGAACGGCGGTGGCCTCGATGCGGTTGGAGCCGGGCTGCAGGAGGATGACCGCCTGCCACAAGCCCCGGTCATCGGACTGGGCCGGGATGATGCCATTGAGGGATACCCGGGATTCCGGCAGAGCGGCGCCGCTGACGGACAGCACCGGGTCGGCAATGACGGTCCGGTCCCTGGGCCGGCTAATGGTGACGAAAAGATCGGGCGGTTCCTGGGCGTAGGTCAGCTGCAGCAGCCGGCGGGCCTCGCGGTCGGATGCGCTGTCGTAGCTGGTTATTTCGACGATGTTGGCGCCTTCGG
Organism: Chloroflexota bacterium; assembly: GCA_009837355.1. GTDB lineage: Bacteria > Chloroflexota > Dehalococcoidia > Lucifugimonadales > UBA3495 > Bin87. The sequence continues at coordinate 64,434 of VXTR01000039.1, forward strand.
CCAGGGGTATAGTGGCGCTGAAGAGTCCGTCGCTGTCGGCGCGCAGGTCAAGGCTTCGCTCCGGGTTCTCGAAGCTGTCATAGGCGATTTTCAAAACCGACCAGGGCAGGGTGGCTCCGTGAATCTCCACCTCAGGGGGGCCGTGAATGACATCCAGGTTGGCGGGCTGGTCAACTCTGAGGAAGAGACCCGTCGGCGTGGGCGCGGGGGTTGGCGCCGGCGTGGGCGGCGGCTGTGTGGGAACAGGCGTGGGCGTCAACGTGGGCGGCGGGGTGGGCGTCGGGGGGGTCGGGGGCGGCCGCTTCGTCGGAGCCGGGGGAGGCGGGAGCGAGGGGGCGATGGTCGGCGGCGGGGCGGGCGGCGGC
>VXTR01000077.1 GCA_009837355.1 Chloroflexota bacterium
CTCCTTGCAGATTTCCTTCAAGCCGTTGCCTCTCCGGGAACTCTCGAAGATCTCCCTGACGATGGGCGCAGCGTCGGGATCAATCTCCAGGGTGGGCCGTTCCTTCGTCCCGTCGCTGACCTTGACGCGCTGGTAACCGAAGGGAGCGCGGGAGGCCAGGAAGTAGCCACGGGAGGCGGACTCCCGCATTCCCCGCACCACCTCCTGGGCCAGATTCTCCGAGTAGTATTCGTCCACGCTTTCGATGATGCCCTCCAGCAACCGGCCGGTGGCGTTGTCCTCGGCCTGCTCGGTGATGGACACGACGCGAATGCCCTTGCGCCGCAGCTGGGCCTTGAAGGCCACGGCGTGCTCCCGCTTCCTGGTGAAGCGGCTGAATTTCCAGACCAGGATGACGTCGAAAGGAGCCTTCGCCTTGCCGCCCTCCTCGATCATCTTCCTGAACTGGGGCCGGTCGGCCACCCTACCGCTCTCGGCCTCGTCCACATACTCCCGGGCCACCGAGTAGCCGTTGGCCTTGGCGTACTCCTTCAGCGCCCGCAACTGGGCGGCCACGGAGAGGTCCACGTCCTGGCGGTCGCTGGACACCCGGGCGTAGAGGGCCGCCGGGGTCAGGGGTTGGTACTGCCGCTTATTCGTCATATGTGCTTCCTTTTTTTGTTGTGGCGTATAATTACCCAGTCTTACCCAGTATCATGAAACATCCGAGCGGTATCTGTCAAGGAGCAACTGTCAGTGTTCCGAACCTCATGCGCGGGCGATTTGAGCATCAGTCGCCGGCGTAGTCGTTGACAAATCTTTTGAATGCATCGTCTCCGAGGTAGGTGCCATTCACCTCGTAATAGTCCCCAAGCATTTTGCCGTAGTGGTCAGCGAGACTGCAGTTTGAATCGACCAAATAGAGCGGTATCTTCCGAATCCGTTCTCCACGCTTGGCGGACCGCCCGGATTCCCACAGCAACGTCCGCATCGCCATGTCTGTCTCCGGAAGAGAGTACCCGATGACGTAGAGCCTCTCTGCCGGCACCAATGCGTTGTCCTTGGCCTGCCTCCAGAGGTCGCGCATAAGTTCATGGCCTAGCAACGTCGATTTATCATGTACCGGTGGTGCTATGAAGCGGCGTTTGCCCCCAAGCAATTTTTCTGGAGGCGTGAAAGGAGGGGGGCCGAAGTCGACAAAGCCATATATCGGGTCAGAATTCGATTTGTCTTGAGACGTGTACCAACTGACGGAACCGTGGAGCTTGTAGAGCTGCAAGACCGGAATTTCCGGGTGGGCAGCGGGTATGGGCCTCGTGCTTGCTTCCAATGGCACCACCGTAATCGGGTACAGAATCGGAACCTGCGCATCATCAAGGTAACCTGACAATTGTTCCACCAACGTGTCGTAATTGGCCGTCAGGACATGGCTTCCTTGTTCATCCCATCTGTTGACAAGCTTCTGACCTAAGTTCGTGCAATGGGCGAGTCGGTTGAGGTGTCGCTCCCGACATGCAAGAACCAACCCTATGCTCTGTTCCAGCCGAGCGGCGACTACGCGCTTGCGCAGCACCGCAATATGGTCGTCGGACGGACTGGGTATGGCGTAGTACGTCAGCAAGGTTTCGACTTTGCCAGACTTACACGCGTATTCGTACACGTCCGGGTCAACGCCATTCTCCACACCAACCAAAGGCTTCAATTTCCTAAACAGCTCGTCCATGGTTGGCATCTCCTCGTGAACTGCCTGGGAAAAACCGGCGCCCAACAAAAACGCGTCTCTCATACGTTCCGCTCCTTCTTTGCCTATGCCATTCCGCTGGGGCCCCCGGCCGATTGACTGCGCCCGCTTATCGTCTTTGTTAGTGAATGCCGGTAGCGGTTGGCCTTTCGCCTACGGAACCTGCGCCAGTAACGACAGGAAACGGGGGGCGTTCACGATTTCGGCTCCGTGGTGTTCTCCGATGGGCAGCAGATGCCGCCGGTCGCCGGTAACCAGGTAGTCTGCCCCTGCTGCCACGGCGCATTCCAACACCCGGTTGTCGGGGTGGTCACCCTCGATCACCTCCTCCCCCAAGCGCGGCGGCTCGATTACCGTAGCGGCGCTCTCCAGCGCCATTAGCGCCTGGGTCGTGCGCTCGGTGTCCCAGCCGAACTTGCGCGTGAGCACCCCGGAGACCTCGTCCAGGATAAACCAGGACAGGAACAACTCAAACCGTCCCCGTTGGGCCAACTCCAACACCATCCTTTCATTGCCGGGGAAGTTCAGGGCCGAGATGATCACGTTGGTGTCCAGCACCACTCTCATGCGGAGGTCTGTCCTGTCTCGGCCCGGTATTCCTCCACCAGGCCGGCCACGTCCTCCGGGCCGATGCCTCTTTCCCGGGCGCGCTCCTCCCCATAGTAGAGCAACTGCCGCCACTCGCATTCTTCGATGTACCGAAGCACTGCCTCCCGCAGGAACTCGCTGCGGGAGCGCCCCTGTTGCTGCATCGCTTCGTCCACCCGCTCCGCCATCTCCGGCGGCAACGAGAAGCAACTGTCTTTGA
>VXTR01000034.1 GCA_009837355.1 Chloroflexota bacterium
TAGGCATTCACCACTCCTTGCGGGTCGTACACGGGTTTTCTGGGACAGGCTCTCTCCGCAAGGCTCTCCCTGCGCCGAACCGTTGAGCCTGCTGGCGCTGGTCTATTGAACGGCGCCAGTTTGACCCTCATCCATGAGGTCAGTCTACCCAGCCGGGTTGACGCAGGTCAACCGCCTTCGCCCGCTCTGACTAACCTACAGCCGCCACCAACGTCATCAGCATCTGCATAAACGAATGCAGCTGAATCTTCGCCTGTCCCATAAAGCAATGGCGTTCCAGCCTCCCAGGGTATTTCCACCGGCTGTGGACACGCTCTACGCTCCACCTCATGGCGTATTTTCTCTCCTACTCTGGACTGGCCCGCCGTATCCGCCCGCCGAACAGCCTGATGTCCTGCTCGGGGTCCTCCCATACTTCATCTCCGCAGGTGGCATAGCCGAAATGCTTTTGCCGGCGCCGCCAGCAGCCGCCGGCGGGACAGCGGTAGAGGTGGTGGCCCGTCTCAGGGTCGGTCTCGACGTACTCCATCTCGAGGTGCCCCATACAGACGGGCACGCCTTTCGTGGTCCACGTGCCGTCGTGCAGCTTGCCGCCGGGCAACCCCCGCTTGTGAATCACTGGGGCAGAGCCTCGGCCATGGACGAACCGATTGTTGCGGTCGGAGTCATAGCCGCGGTCGGCGATGACGGCGCTATCGGGAGCGAGATGGAACCAGCGATGTTCCGCCTCGGCCTTCTCCAACAGCGGAATCAGCGTCGGCGAATCGTTCTGGCTGGCGGTGGTGACGATCATCGTGATGGGCAGATCGCGCTTGGCGTCAACGATGGAGTGGGCCTTGTAGCCATAGACCCATTCCATTTTGGACGGGTCCCGCGCACTGTGTTTCCTGGTCCACGAGGCCTCGGGGTCTTTGCCACTGCGCGGGTTGGCATAGGTCGGGATGGTGGTGGAGTCGATAGCCAATTCCTTGCCGAAGTCAGGGTCCTGCGCCGCCAGCACGGCGAGAAGTCGAACGGAGCACTCATACACCAAGTCAGCGTACTGCTCTGCCATCTGCTGGAATACCCTGCTAAACGTTGAACGGTCTGGGAGCCGATTGGTGAACCCGCAGACGGACCGCAGGGCGGGATCGTTATTCAGGCGCCAAACCAGCGCGGAGATGCTGGGAGTGCCCAGTACGTAAGAAGCTAGGAAGGCCCTCAGGATGGGCCGGCGCGGGAATGGCCGGCGCCCAGTGCGCCGCGGGCCGGTGAGCGCGGACACCAGTGGTTCCAAGTCGATCCGGTCGAGGAGCCGGCGCAGGTCGACAAGGTCGGCGAAACCTTGCCAGGACTGGTCCTCCGGGATAGTATTGGTGGTAACCACGGAGCTGCCCTCACCATCGGCGCTGTGGTGACCGGCCGTCGGTAGTTGGCTCTACCGACGGCCAATCTTCGTTGATCTGAATAGAACTATTATACTGTTTTGCTCCGCGTCACCTTGCCTGCGCGTGTGACGTGGAGCCGATTCTCCTCGCGTGGATTAGGGTGTCTACGACCCCATGACATTATGTTGAGATCGATCAGCCGCCAAAAGCAAGGTTTCCACCGGGCAAAGTGCTTCAAATTACCGATAAAATCGGCTGTTTTCGCCTCCAGAGCAGCAACTCGCAGAACGTTTGCTCAGAACACCCCGGAAAACTGCGGCGGTGAGCCCATCTGTTGACAGCGAACGTAACCCAGCCATATCCTGTCCGCACCACGGTTAGCCTTTGTTCGTGCCACGCGTCTTCGCGGCGCACGTTCGTGTAGCGCAACGCATACGGCAGGGAATCTCTTGCCTTCTCTGCGGCGCTACACGAGCCGGGCTACCGTGGTAAGTACCTGACCGTTGTCCGCAGAGGAGGTTCCACGTGCCCCTACCCCGCTCTTTCCGTGCCTTCCTGGCCCTGGGCGTTCTATCGCTGATGGCCGCCTTGGCCTGCACCACGGAACCGCCGCCCGCCACAGTGGAGGTCACCCGCGAAGTCCCCGTGACCGTTGAGATTCCCGTCACGGTGGAGACCGTCCAGACCGTCGAGACCACGCGGGAGGTGCCAGTGACGCGGGAAGTTCCTGTGACCGTAGCGGTTCCGCAGACGGTCGAGGTGACCCGCACGGTGGAGACCGTCCGCGACGTTGAGGTTACGCGCGAGGTGCCCGTAACCCGCATCGTGGAGATTGCGCCCACTGCCGTCTCTGGCTCCGAGACGATGCTCACTCCGGTCGCAACCCTGGCGCCAACCCCCACCGTTGCTGCCGTCCCCAGTCCGACGCCGAGTCCTGCTCCCACCGTACAGCCAGCTACGGCCTACGGTACTTGGCGCATGGAAGAAACGGATTACGGCTCTCGCAGGATGGTGACCTTCCGCACCGACGCGGTGGAGTACGAGTCTGATGCCCCGCCCGTTCTGGCCTTCCAGTGCGATACGCAGGGGTATCGGAGTATGTACATCGACTGGAAGCGACCACTGGTCACCCAAGCAACCAGCATCCCCGGGGAGTGGCAGGATACGTTCGACGACTATGATTGGCGCGACCACGACCTGCACGCTCTGGCGGCGTATGTCAACGGCCTCTCGGCTTTCATCGATGGCCTGAACCTCGACCAGCGGCAGCAAGCCGACTTGGACCGAGTCTGGGCGGAGGTGGAGACCCATCAGAACCCGACCGTGGGAACACCCGAGCATTTGGTTCAGTGGCTGCGCTGGCGGTGGCCGCGCAGCCTGGAGATTCATTTGGAGTTCTACGTAGCGACCGCTGCATCCGACTCCGTCATAGACCGGTACGGCCCGCCCATACTGGACACGATTGAGGGGGACTGGATCGTGCTGTCAGGCAACCGCACAAGGATGTGGCACAGCGGAATAGGATCCCTGAAGCCGGCCGTTACCAATCTGCGCCAGACAGCCTCCCTCACGAAAGACGGACGGGAAACGATTACCGCCAGGGTGAGAGGCCCAGAACAGCTCGTACCTGCGGTCGCCAACTGGCAGGTCGGCGGGCTTAGCGACATTCTCGCCCACTGCAATTTCATCCAGCGATAGCGGCCGGCTTGGTTCAAAGTGATGCTTGGAGGGGCGCCAAATGGAAGACCTCATTCGATTCATTTGGTGGATAGCCCGCATCTGCGCATTTTGCACCGTTCTATTCGCAGTCATAGGGTATCTGCTGGAGCGTCCGTGCTGGCAGAGTGGTCTGGGTTTTCAAGTGGCAACCGGCTTCGCTCGCGGTCTTGTAGTTGCTGTGATAGTCGCTTCACTTCTCGAAGCAGTGAAAGCCCTATGACGTTCAACCCCGCAACACTGAGGGCAATAACGCTTAGGATGAGATCGCTGTTGCTTTCCATGTATGTCCTTCCTACGCGGGGCAGGTATGAGATAGCCGAGCACGATGACGTTACCACACCCGCAAGCCGTGCCAATCTGACGTGAACGCGGGGCGCAAAGATGCCAATGAGAACAGAAACTGCCTTGGCACTAGCCGTCGCGATGGTGTTGCTGGCTGCGAGTGCCGTCGCCTGCCAGTTCTTCTTTGAGGACGCTCCATCCGCCGAATACACCGCTCCGTCAGCGGACCTGCAGGCCACCGTCCAGGCTATGGTGGCCGCCACGGTGGTCGCGGTTCAGCCCACTGCTACGCCGGAGCCTGACCTGCCGGCCACGGTGCAGGCCGTGATATCGGCTGCTATTGCCGCCGTGCCTCCGACCATCACGCCAACGTCCCATCCGACGGTGCAACCCACGCCAACGTCAACGCCCGAACCCACGCCGACACCGCTTCCTACGCCGACCCCGATGCCCGCTGCAGAACTTCCGCCCAACATGTGGTCCCACAGGCCCGTGTTTGACGGCGGCATCGACCTGGGCGCCACTTATATCGAACGCCAGCCGCGATTTCAGAGATACAAGGTCGGCTACCTCAATTATCCTGGAGCCTGCCATTACCCCTACGATGCGGTCAGAGGAGGCATCGTTTGCCCCGAACAGGACGGGATAAAGAGATGGCCTCATGCTGGGGAAACGGTTACGCTGATTGCCCACATATGGAATTTCGGGGATACCGCATCGGGGCCATTCGGATACGAGTGGAAACTGAACGATCAGCCCGTTACAGCAGGCAACCACAAAGGACTGGCATCCGGCGAAAACGCTACGGTCTCCCTCTCTCTAGCATGGCCCAGCGACGAGGAAAACCCCACCGTCTCCTTCGCTGTGGACACAAGGGACGAAGTCGCTGAACTCATCGAGGACAACAACGAAGTTATCGACTGGGTGAAGGGCTACACGATAGGCTTCCTCCTCAGTCCCGAAGCCTACGAATCCCTCAGGCTCTCCAACGAACCCGGCAGGCAGATTCAATCGCCCGAGCATTGGATCCATCACAACGTAGCGCACTTGAACGCGTTGCTTGCCGATGCTGATCTGGAAGACAGGGTGCGCGCCGAGCTGCTTTTCATCACCGAGGACCCATATACGGACCCTCGGTTCGATCCCTACGATTACCAGTGGGACATGGATGGAATGTGGCGGATATGGCATGAAGACCCTGCAAACCCTGCCATCACGAGCCTGTATAGCATGGAAAGGTATAGGGAGCGGCCCAAAATTGACCCTGGACTACTCCACGAGCTGATGCACCAGTTGGGCGTGATCGACCTCTACCGGATGCACATCGACACCAAAGACATCGAAGTGCCGGACGCGAACCGGCTGGGCTTCAAGGCCGGATGCGGCACGGATTATTGGTCTTACGACTTGGCATGCTTCAGGTTTTCCAGAGACATCGATGACCTGATGATTTCCTACGGCACATTCTCCATCGGACCGCACACCGCGGGAGGATTAAAGGCAAACTATGGTCATCGCCGAGGGTTCTACGGTGAGTATCTTTACGATACGCCAAGCACCACGTCGGTGAAAATAGTGGACCAGGACGGCCGGCCATTGCCCAACGTGGGTCTCCGATTCTTCCAGTATGAAGATTTCCTGGTGGATGCGATACCGGAGTTTGAATTGACCACCGACGGTGCCGGTGTCGCCGTTCTGCCTAATCGGGGGCACACAGGTATCGTCACCGCTACGGGGCACCAGTTGAAGCCCAATCCTTTCGGCGTGATCGATTTCACGGGAATCAACGGCACGTTCGTGATTGAGATGCACGGCGCCTGCATCAACTACGAGTGGTTGACGCTTGTTGAGCTCAATCTTTCGTACTGGAACGGACAGGAAGACCACGCCACGTTCACCAAGGTGCTGCGTTGCCCGCCGCAGCCGCGAGGAAACGCCCATGCCAGTCCTGATCCATTCACTGCTGAAAGGGAGGCGCTGACAGCGCTGTACACCGCCACCGACGGCGCGAACTGGAAGAGGAACGATAACTGGCTGAGCGACGCCCCTCTTGGCGAATGGCATGGTGTAGGAACCGATAGAAGCGGCCGTGTTGTGCATCTCGACCTGCCGAGCAACGGACTAAGCGGTGAAATACCGCCGGAGTTGGGCAACCTGACCAACCTTGACTCTCTGAACCTCAGCCACAACCGTTTGACCGGCGTCCTGCCGCCGGAGTTGGGGCAACTAACAAATCTAGGTACCCTGGTAATTGCCGACAGCCGTCTGACTGGTGAAATACCGTCCGAGCTGGGCAATTTGGTGCACCTGCGCGAGCTACACCTCTGGGGCAACGACCTTTCTGGGTCGATTCCCCCAGACCTGGGCAATCTGGTGAACCTCAGAGGATTTCACCTCTACGACAACCGGCTGATCGGCAAGATACCGGCGGCATTGGAAAATCTGCCCAGCTCAATGACGATGTGGCTGCGCGGCAATCGGTTCACTGGGTGCATACCCAGCGGCTTGCGCGATATCCGCAATAACGACTGGCCGTCCGTGGGCCTGCCGTTCTGCTTCTAATCCGTTGGTATCGAAGGAGGTCTCACCATGTTGGACAACGAAAAGATTTTCTGGCTCCGATTGTTGCTGCCGAGCGCAACCGCCATAGGGCTGGTACTCGCTTTCTTTGTATGGCAACTGGGCACCTGCGATCCAAGGGTTTTCTGGGGAACCTGCGCCCTAGCGGTCATCAGTGCGGTCGGAGCCATTATCGCGTGGTGGCCGGGCCCGAGAGGAGGCATCTAGTTTGGCCTGTTTCAAAGCCTTTTCATAGCCGTGGGCCATCTGCATGGCGGCCAAAAAACAGGTGGGCCACCACACCGCTGCCAAGAAGATCCAAAACCGGAAATCTACACCCATTCCCGCCGCGCATGCAGCCATGAGGAATCCAACCACGTTGTAGAGCATCATCGGGAAAATCGTTTTGCCGACCGTGTCGACTGATTTGAACGGGGCGAAAATCGTTCCAATCTTCATGTGCGGCCTCCGTGCGGGCGAAAGGTCCCCTCAGGGCCTATCGGCGCAAGATTATTGGTTGAGTTTGAGTACTTTACAAAACTCCCACGGTAACCAACGGACGTAAACACGTTGCCGCGGGACAGCCGACGATAAAAAGGAGAAATCGATGCGCACATCAAAACTTACCCTGGCGTTCTTTGTCGCTTTGGTGCTGGCGACCAGCATCGCCGTTGCTTGCTCGTCCCTCCCTCGAGTACCTTTCTTCTCTTCAGACCCGACGAATGAGCAGGCTCCAACGCCAGACCTTCAGGCGACCATTGACGCCGCAGTGCGGACTCTGGAGGCCAGTCAGACACCCGCCCCGATCGAGGCGGCACCATACCCCTCAACGACTACGCCGGATGTTCAATCCATCCAAAGCACGCTTGATGCCATGGTGAGTACCATCGCGGCCTCTCCGACAACGACGCCGGCTCCACAGCCGACTGCTACGGCGCAGACTACGGGAGCGGTCCCTGCCCAACCAGAACCGACTGCGATTCGCCCGCCCAGCCCCACGTCTATCGTCGTCGCAGCACCAACCCCATCCCCTCGACCCGAGGCGCCGTTATTTTCGGGTCAACTCTTGGATGGAACCGAGTTCCATCTTGAGGAAACCCTTGGGAAGCCGGTCCTCCTGATGTTCTGGGCACCTTGGTGACCCCACTGCCGGCGGCAGTTGCCAGCCATCCAATATTTCCACGAGGCATTCAATGGCGAAGCTGTCGTCATGGGCCTCGCCTACATGGCCACCGAAGATGAAGTGCGCGCACTAACTGATGAACTCCAAATCACATTCCCCAACGTGTATGACCCCGACCCCTATCAGAAGGTGGCGGTCGCGTTCGACGCCACGGGCGGAGTCCCCAGGTACGTCTTTCTTGATAAAGCCGGACGGATTGCCCATACGATTCGGGGCGCGCCTCATGATGTGAACGACATCTCGAAGGTACTACTCGATCTGCAACAGGAATGAGTTCGCACCGTTCAAGGAGAGGAACCGGTTGATTCCTCCCCTTGAATTATGGCACGATTGAGCCGATTTGAATGTAAACACGCCCTAGAAATCGTAGCCGTGGCTGGCTCTTATCCACTGGAGGATACGGTCACACCCTTCATACTGTGGGGCCCAGTCCTCTTATCTTTGGTTATGGTTTTTGCACCGCCAAGATGAGAACGTCGCTGGCGTGGATGGAAACAAAATCCCTCACGTGCTCGGCCGGCACGTTGCAAGCTCGGCGGAATCGATCGAGAGTCTGATCGTACCAATCGTGGGCACGCCATGCGTGCTGATAGCACGCCAAGAAATCGCCCCGCGGCAGTTCATCGAAGGCCACCGCCAGTTCTGGTACTCTCACGTGCTTATCGGAGGCCCCGCCGACAGGCGCAATGCCAGTATCGGGGTCGAAGAACCAAATCGTCGGCACATCGGATTCCCGAATCCTCTCGGTAATCTGGCGGAAGTAAGCCTCGCGCGCTCTGCGTGTAAACGGCTGCAGCCATACCTCGATTTCGATGCCCAGTTGCTGTCCGAGGGCTTGGATGTTGCCCAAGTCATTATGCTGATGGAAGAAATCGGAGACCCAGCCAGTGATATCGTGGGCGTCATCCTGTGGATAATCTATGTTCAGGATCCTGAATTCCGGTGGCTGCGGGTTAGTCCACATGGCGATCTGGACAATGCGTTGGATGCCTGCTCCCTGTGCCAGCAACAAGAGGCTGGTCCACTTCAGGTGGTCTCTCTTGTCGCCGAACCATTCGTTGCGCATCTGATATGCTCCTCGTGATGCAATTTGCGGACGATCATCATACCAAGGTCGTCCAAATCTTCGGGAATTACATACCATTTTACCCAGCAGGCCAGCAGAATTGGGCAAGAGGTAAGACAAGAAAAAATATGGCAACGCAACAAGCAATGAGAAATTACTGCCGGACTGCATTAGAGAAAGGTTACCTGAACGAAGACGAACACGCTCAAATCGCGGACTGGCTTCCGCTGCACCCGGATTACAAACCGTCATGGCGGTTGTGTTTCTGCGCTGATGTGGGCAATAACGGTCGCCCTTGCCTTCGCGTATGGGGAGATGGTCAGTATTGGGCGACGAGTTACTACAAACTCGGTGTGGGGAAAGAAACTGCTACGCACAAAACCCGCATAGATTCCTATCGTGCTGCGATTCGCCCATCCAGGGATGCGTTCAAGGCTGGTCAGATACCAGGCTATGATGCTGACCACGCCAACCCAGGGGGCTTTGACAGAATTTTGCGGGAGTACGCGGAAACGTACGGCTTGCAAGACCCCGCATATGACCAAGCCAAGCGCGAATACCTCTTGCCCCTGGAGGAAGCTGAAAGGTTCCGGGACTTTCACGATCAGCGTGTTGAATGGCAGGCTATCCCCCCAGAAGAACACCAGACACTCACAAGGAAGCGCAACCGTGGGTAAAACAGTAGGTAATTCCCAAATCTTCCCTCTGGCGTATTCCGCAATCCCGACGCCGAATTTCGTAACGCATCAGCTGCCGACCCGAGTTTTGCACAGCCCTAACGAAAACGGCACACATTGATAGCGGATTGCAGCCACGGATTGGGATATAATGCGTAGCCATGTTTACACCAACCAGGTTGTTCTACATCATTGGCGCCACTCTGTGCGGCAGCGCAGCCGGCGGCTACGTCGCGTGGGCCATCTACGCCCGCTTTGCGCGCATCGCCGAGCTCAACGACCGGGCGATTGTGGAGCCGCACGTGCTGGTGGTGCTGTGCGTGGCCGGCGGTTTGCTGGCGTTCCCGCTGGGAGCGGCAGCCGGCCTGATTGCGGTAGCGCTGGCTACTCGGGTATTCGAGTATCTACGCCGGGGCAGCGGTGGCGGATCAGACGGGGAATCCTGGGTAACCCGACGTCAATAACCGGAAAATCAAGAGCCAAAACTGCAAGGAGTTGAATCATGACGCAATTCGTGCGCGTGTACACTGGAGAAGACGGGCAGTCCCGTCTGGAACACTACGACCCTCCGTTTGAGGATTTCCTCGACACAGAAGGTGCCTACGGACGAGGCACTCCCCTGGAAGCCACCACGGGGATGACCATACGCATCTCGCCGTCCGACTACTTCCTGGACTTTCACTGCGCTCCCCGGCGGCAGTACACAGTTACCCTCGCCGGGCAGGCTGAAATCGGACTGAGCGACGGCACCACCCACCGGGTCGGGCCAGGCGACGTGCTGCTGGCCGAAGACATGACTGGCCAGGGGCACACCACCCGCGTGGTTGGCGGCGAGGAAAGGGTGTACCTGGTGATACCCCTGGCGGACTAGGCCCCTACCGTGGGTCAGATTCGGTCCGACGACGAAATCATTTCCGCCCCGGCGCCCCAAAGCCGGGGCGGATTGTTCTATGGCTGGTGGGTGCTGGCCGCCGCCGGCGGGTTGGGATTCCTGGGGTTTGGCGCGCTGATCCCGGGGTTCCTGGTATTCGCTACTCCCATCAAGGGAGAACTGGGGATCAGCTCGGCGCAGTTCGCCTTCGTGGTGGGCGCGGCCTGGGCCGTGGGCAACGTGGCCTCCCTGGCCGCCGGCTGGCTGGCCGACCGCTACGGCGGACGCCGGCTGATATTGGTCGGCGGGCTGCTGTGCTGCGTCGGATTCGGCGCGGTGGCCGGAGCCAAGGCATACTGGCAGCTGATGCTGCTGTACTCCGGCGTGGCTGCCATCGGACGCGGCATCGGCGTGGTGCCCAACTTGATGACGGTGGTGAACCAGTGGTTCGTGCGCCGCAAAGCGCTGACCATGACGCTGCTGAACACCGCTTTCGCCGGCGGCGCGGCCATCATGGTGCCCCTGCTGGCCTACTGCGAAGGACAGTTCGGATGGCGCGCGGTGATACTGTGGACGGGCGGGTTCGTAGCGATACTGACGGCGCTGGCCACGCTGGTGATACGCAGCCGGCCGGAGGACATCGGCCTGCTGCCCGACGGCGAAAGGCCGGCTGGGGACAGCGCCGGCCGAGCGCCGGGCCGCCGCATTGAGCCCACCTACTCCGAATCGGACTTTACCCTGCGCCGGGCGGTGGCGACGCCGGCCTTCTGGCTGATGACGGCGGCGGTTACGTTGCGCATCGCTGCGGCGGACGCCCTGGTCATCAACCAGATTCCCATGCTGGTCTGGAAGGGAATACCCGAAGAGCAGGCGGCCTACTACCTGTCGGCGACGTTTCTGACGATAATCCCGCTGCGGTTCGGCATGGGGCTGGCGGCCATGGTAGTGCCGTCCCGTTGGCTCCTGCTGGGAGGAATGACGGTTGGCGCAGTGGGAACGGCGACGTTCATCGGGTGGTCGGGCTATCCGGCGGCGGCGATGTTCGTGGTGTCCATCGCGGCTACGGAAGGAATTGCCACGCTGGGCTGGCTGGCGGTCAGCGAGTACTTCGGTCGTCGCAGCTTCGGCTCACTGGTCGGGATTATGACGGTGAGCTTCGGGGTCGGGTCCCTGGCCGCGCCGGTGGCGGCCGGCTGGGTGTTCGACCAAACCGGCGACTACGGCCCAGCGTTGATTGCGTCGGCGGCCATGCAGCTGGCGTCGGGGGTTTGCTACCTGCTGGCCCGCCGCCCGGCGGTCAGTCCAGGGTAAAGCCCTCGTAGTCGTTTGCCGCTACTTCGGCTCGCTTGGCCCGCATCACCGGCGCGGTGTCGGGCGCGGTGAGCAGCACCCGGGCCTTGCCGGGGATGTTCGCGCCGACGAACCAGGAATCGGCCTGGGTGCGCAGTATCTTTTCGCCGCCTTCCCTCATGTGCTGCACCCAGTCGTCCTCAGCCTGTTTGGTGGGCTGGATGCGAGAGTGGCCGTTATCTCGAACGTAAGCGACGGTGTCGGTGACCCACTCCACCAGCGGCTCCGCGGAGCGTGGGAAGTTGCCCACGGAGGCGGCGTTGATGGTGAAGAGGTTGGGGTAGCCGTAGCTGGACATTCCCATAAAGGTGCGGGGGCCGTTGGCGAACTTTTCCTTGAGGACTTCGCCGCCGATACCCTCGATGTGTATCAGGTTGAGCGGGCCCGTTACCGCGTCATAGCCGGTGGCGAAGATGAGGGCGTCGAACTCGAAGTCCTCACCACCGGTGAGTTGAAGGCCGCGCGGAGTGATGCGCGCGATAGGGTCCTGGCGCACGTCAACCAGGCGGACGTTGTCCTGGTTATAGACCTCGTAGTAGCCGCTCTCGCAGGGCAGGCGCTTGGAGCCAAACATGTGGTTCTTGGGCACCAGCATCTCGGCGACCTCGGGGTCGTGGACGCGCTCACGGATTTTATTGCGAACGAACTCAGCGTAATCCTCGTTGGCTTCGCCGGGCATCATCACGTCGTAGAAGTTAGCGAGCCACTTCTTGAATCCCGGCTCAGCCCACAGGCGTTCGTACTGTTCCATTTTTTCTTCTTCGGAGACAGAGAAAGCGGAACGGGGATCGAACATATGCATGAAGGAACCGGCGGTTGACATGCACTGGGCGTAAATCTCGGGGTAGTGGGACTTGATGTACGCCTGAGTGTCGTCGTCAATGACGGAGTTGCGCAGGGGAACGCAGAAGTTGGGAGTACGCTGGAACACGGTGAGGTGGGCCACGTCCTTGGCGATTTCGGGGATGAGCTGCACGGCGGTGGCGCCGGTGCCGATGATGCCCACCCGCTTGCCGACCATGTCGATGCCCTCTTTGGGCCAGCGGTTGGTGTGGGTCCAGACACCTTCGTAGGACTCCAGGCCTTCGAAGTCAGGGACGTAGCGGGCGGAAAGGATGCCGATGGCGGTGATGACGAACTGGGAACGGGCCTGGTAACCGTCGTCGGTAGTGGCGGTCCAGCGGTTGGAGGCTTCGTTGTACACCAGGGAGGCCACGCGGGATTCAAAGCGGATGTGGCGTCGCAGGTCGAACTTGTCGGCCACGTAGTTGAGGTACCGTTCGTTCTCAGGCTGCGCGGAGTAGTGTTCCTTCCACTCCCATTCCTGCAGCAGCTCTTCGGAGAAGAAATAGCCGTAGGTGTAACTTTCGGAGTCAAAGCGCGCGCCTGGGTAGCGGTTCCAGTACCAGGTGCCGCCCACGCCATCGCCTTCCTCAAAAGAGATGGCGGTGAATCCCAGATTCCGAAGCCGATACAGGGAGTAGAGGCCGGTTACGCCGGCGCCGATGACGATGACGTCAACTTCTTCGATGCCATCGGCAGATTGAGTAGCGGCGGATGATTCCTGCGCAGAAATGACCATACGATGCTCCTCCCGCCCCGTGTTCTGCGGGGCAACAACGAAAACGACCTCGGTGATTATACACGGTAAGCGCCCCGATGGTATATTCGCCGCCATGGGCTTTACTCTCACTGCTGACAGCGCGGTTTCGTACCTGGCCGAGCGTGGTCTGGTTTCGCCCACGGCGACACGGACGGCAACGGCCGAGCTTTTGGGCGGCGGGGTTTCCAACGTGGTAGTCCGCGTACAGCCGCCCGGCGGCAACGGCGCCTTGGTGCTCAAGCAGTCGCTGCCCAAGCTGCGCGTCGAGGAGGACTGGTTCGCCGACCGCGAACGGATTTACCGGGAACGGGCCGGTATCGACTGGCTGTCCAACGCTTTGCCCAACGGCGCCATTCCGCGCGTGGTGGAAGAAGACCGGGAAAACTTTCTCTTCGTGATGACTGCCGCCCCCGGCAAAGGCGTGAACTGGAAAGACGCCCTGCTGGCCGGCGATGTTGACGCCGCCGTCGCCGGCCAGGTCGGCAGGCTGCTGGGGGTTATTCACCGATCATCCTGCTGTGTCGGCGAGAACATACCGGCCGAGTTGCAGCCCTTCGCGGACTTGGCTTGCTTCGTGCAGCTGCGCATTGACCCCTATCACCGGGCCACGGCCACGGCTCACCCCGACCTGGCCGGCGCCATTGAGGAACAGGCCCGGCAAATGCTCGCGCCGCGTGATGGCCGACGTACCCTGGTGCATGGCGATTACAGCCCCAAGAACGTCATCGTCAACGGCAGCGGCCCGGCGGCGCAGGTGTTTCTCCTCGACTTTGAGGTGGTCCACCTGGGCAATCCGGTGTTTGACTTGGCATTTATGCTCAACCACTTCACGCTGAAGGCGATACACCGGCCCGAACTGGCGGAGAGATACAACGAGGCCGCGCGCAGTTTCTGGGAGGCGTATATCGCCGCCGCCGGCGACCTTGCCGGCGAGCCGGCACGGTTGGAGAGCGACACGGTGGCGCAGCTGGGCGCGCTGCTGCTGGCCCGCGTTGACGGCAAGTCCCCCGTGGAGTACATCACCGACGACGAGCCAAAGGAATTTGCCCGCCGCCTAGCCCGCCGCATCCTCACCGGCGCAACGACATCCTGGCCCCAAATTCATAGCTGCCTCACCGCTAGGACCCTATAACGCTCCGGCCGTTGATTTCAGTCCCCTCTCCCTCAACGGGCGCAACGTCCGTCCCTGGCGGGAGAGCCCTAGGGTTAGGGCGACTACTGACACTTCCCCCTTGCCGCAACTGTTAGCACATCCGTACCATATTAACCGGCAACCCAAACCCAGCCCAGGCCCAGAGCCATCCATGCCCACGTCCCAACCTCGCCAACACCCCACTCCCATACCCTCTCATATCACTCTCAAAACCACCAATTTCACCCCCAAATCCCTCTCATTTCTATCCCATTTCACCACCTGACCCCTGCTCAAATGAGAGGATATGAGAGGAAACGAGAGGAAAATCGCCTTTTCCCTCACCAACCGGCCATCATCCGACCTGGTCCTCATCCCCTTCATCCCAGTACATTCCACCTCTCGGAGGCAATCACCATGACCATCGCCCAACTCGCGCCCCTAAAACCCACCTACCCTTGCCCCAACCTGCCCGCATGGGTATGATGAGCGCCGTAAAATCTTGGTCCCGGTATGCCGGATTCCCCGGCGCCACGACTCCAACACGGGAGATGAGAGTTTGCCGCAAGAACTGAACGGTGGGTTGGATGGGAACGGTCTCCGGGTGGCGGTGGTAGCGGCCCGCTTCAATCACGTTATCACCAAGAACCTGATGGAAGGGGCCCTGGACACGCTCGCTCAGTACGGCGTGCGAGACGGGGACATCGCCACCGCCTGGGTGCCCGGCTCCTTCGAGCTGCCCGTAGTCGCCAAGACCCTGGCCGAGTCCGGCCGATACGACGCCGTGATTTGCCTCGGCGCCGTCATCCGTGGCGAGACCAGCCACTACGATATGGTCTGCAACCAGGCGGCGGCGGGAATCGCCGCAGTGGCCCGGGAAACCGGCGTGCCGACCATGTTCGGCGTGCTGACCACCGAAGACCTGGAACAGGCCATCAACCGTTCCGGCGGTAAGGTCGGCAACCTGGGTTCCGACTGCGCCGTGGGCGCCATCTCATCGGCCAGGCTGGTGCAGGCCATCAAGACGGGGTGAGTGGACTATGAAAAGCAACGTGGAGTTCAACCCCAGCTATTCGCTGCTGACCATAGAACTGGAACCCGGCGAGTCCATCAAGGCGGAAACCGGCGCGATGGTAGCTCAGGCCGGCGTGGGCATGAAAACCGGCATGGGCGGCGGCGGTCTCTTCGGCGGGATACGCCGGATGATAGGCGGCGAGTCCTTCTTTCTGAACACCTTTACCGGGGAAGGATTCGGCGGCTGGGTAAGCCTGGCTCCGCCGTCGCCGGGAGACCTGGGTTCCTTCGACCTGGAACCGGGCAAGAATCTCTTTATCCAGGGCAGCTCGTTTCTGGCCTGCACCGAGAACGTGCAGACTGACACGCAGTTTCAGGGATTCCGGGGATTTTTCAGCGGGGAAAGCCTGTTTTTCATCCGGGCCTATGCTGAGCGCGGCATGGGCACGGTGTTCTACAACTCCTACGGCGCAATCAAGCAGGTTCCGGTAACGCCGGAACAGGAACTGGTGGTGGACACCGGGCACCTGGTGGCCTTCACCGACGACGTCGAGTATTCCATCGGCAAGGTGGGCGGCATCGGGTCGCTGATCGCCGGCGGCGAGGGCCTGGTGATGAAGTTCCGGGGCAACGGACAGGTGTGGATTCAGACCCGGAACCTGGCCTCGCTGGCCGACAAGCTGACTCCGTTCCTGCCCAAGACCGGCAGGAATTAGGGCGCGGAGGATAAGCGAACGATGGAGTTTGGCGTTACGGTTCCCAACAACTGGGGGATTGAGCCTGTCCCAGAAAACCCGTGTACGACCCGCAAGGAGTGGTGAATGCCTAT
>VXTR01000053.1 GCA_009837355.1 Chloroflexota bacterium
GGGTAACCCGTGAGTCGGCATCGGTTCTCGATTTTGTCCAGTCCGGCCCACCATGACGCAGCCGGCGCCGACAATCGCCAGTGGATGTCGTATCGGCGCTGCCCCTATTGATCGCAACGTTGGATTGTTGTGGGATCGGGCATTTAATTCCCGTATTGAGAGGCGTCGATGCAACTCCGCAAACTATCCAATGGACTGAAGGCCGCGTATGGCGGGCAGGACGTCGCCCATCGCGTGCAACGCTTCAATGGATGGCAGGACAGATTGTCCAGGCCAGACGCTGACGCGGCGGGCTACGACCACTCTGAAACCGTCAGAGAGTACTACGACCTTTGCGGCGAATTCATGGTGTTCAGTTGGGGCGAGTCCCTGCACTTTGCCCCGCTATCGCCGCAGGAAAGCCTGGAGGAGTCCAAGATTCGCCACCAGCGGTTGATGATGGCGAAGTTGGAGTTGCGCCAGGGCATGACGGTGATTGACGTCGGTTGTGGAATCGGTGGCCCGATGCGCCGTATCGCCCGGGAGGCCGGGGTCAGGGTCGTAGGCGTCAACAACAATGAAATCCAGTTGGAGAGGGCGAGGGCGCTGAACGCCGAGGCAGGACTGGACCACATGGTTGAACATTTCGCCTGCAGTTTCATGGACATGGGAGTCATCGCTGACGACACCTTTGACCGCGGATACGCCATCGAATCAACTTGCCACGCGCCGGACAAGGCGGGCGCATTCGCTGAAATCTACCGTGTGCTGAAACCCGGTGCCCTCTTTTGGGGTCAGGAAATGTGCATGACGGACAAGTTTGACCCCGATGACAGACGTCACCAGGCTATCAAGCAAGACCTGATGCAGGGCATAGCATTGAATGATATTGCAACTACGGCAGAGGTGAACCGGACGCTGGCAGCAGCGGGGTTTCAGGTCGTAGAAGGGATAGACCGGGCCGCTGTGGAAGATGGCCCGACGACGCCGTGGTATCAGCCGATGGTGGCTCAGCGCAGAACAGTGGGCAACGCCTTATACCGTACTCCGCTGGGGCGCAAGGCATTCACGGGGGCGTCGCGGCTGGCCGAAACGCTGGGGCTGTTCCCGAAGGGTTCTGCGGAAGTCGTTAGATTACTGCATGGAACCGCCAACGCCTACGTCGCGGGGGGCAAGGCGGGAATTTTCACGCCGTTGTACTGCTTCCTGGCGCGCAAGCCGTTCACAGGTCAATAATCAGCACCCACATCGGCCCTTGGCCTACCGGATACGTTGCCAGCGGCTCCAGGTGTCCGTTGTCCCGGTCGATGTGGTAGGCGGCCAGGTTGCCGGAGTCCAGCCCCGACGCGTAGAGGAAGCTGCCCGAACTGTCCAGGCTGAAGGCTCGCGGGATGGGTTCGGTGTCGGTTTGCCCCCGGGCAGTAAGGCTGCCGTCGGCCTGGTCCACGGCAAAAGCCGCGATGCTGTTGTGTCCACGGTTGGGCGCGTAAAGAAACCGCCCGTCCGGCGTTATCTGAATCTGGGAGCAGGAGTTGGGGCCGTCGTAACCATCGGGCAGGGTGGGCACGGTCTGGAAAGGCGTCAGCAAGCCGGCCTCGGGGTCGAAACGGTAAGCGGAGACGCTGCAGCCCTGCTCGTTGGAAGAGTACAGCACGTTGAGGTTGGGGTTGAAGCAGAAGTGCCGAGGCCCTTCGGGAGCGTTGGGGATGACCCGGTCGGGTTCGTTGGGAGACAGGCGTCCCGATTCCTGGTCAAACCGGAACTGGAAGATGGCGTTGGCGCCGGTGTGATTGCCCTCGGCGATGTGCGGCACGAAGGCGAAGCGGTTGGACGGGTCGGTTTGGATGTAGTGCGCGCCGGTGCCGGTTTCCCGCCATTCGATGGGCGACGCTTCCAGAACGCCCTCACCGTCAAAGCCATGCACAGCGACCCGGGCCTGGTAGTAGTAAGCGGACATCAGGTAGCGTCCGCTGCGGTCAACGGAGATGTGTACCGGGTCGCCGCCCAGGGGTACGTGGTTCACCGGCTCCAGGCTGCCATCGTTTGGGCGGATGCGAAAACCGGAGAGGCCGAACTCGCCTGGCAGGCGTCGGCCGGCGAACAGAAAGCGCCGTTGCGGGTCAGCAGCCAGAGGAGCGGGCATTCCCGCCAGGGCATAGTCGGCTTGATGCTCCAGTGCGCCGGTGTCAGGGTCAACAACGTACTGGGCGATGCGGTCTTCCCGTTGGAGGGATACGTACATGAACCTAGTCATAGCTTTTCCTCCCGGCGTCAGTTTTTCAGCAGCATCCCCGGCTGGCAGCGTCGGCAGTAACTGGTGATGCGCTGATTCGCACGCAGCTCGGTGATGGCGTTGCCGCATTGGGGGCAGGGTTGGCCGCCCTTGTTGTGTACGGCCAGGAAATCCCGCGCCTTGTGGTCAATCTGGTCGCCCATGCGCTGGCGCACTTCCTCGATGGCGTCCAGGATAACCTCGCGTGAGCACTGGTGGATGCGTCGTAATTCATCATCGGACAGCGCCCGGCGCTTCTTGAAAGGGTACACGCCGGCGCGGAACAGAATCTCGTCGGCGTAGGCGTTGCCGATGCCGGAGATGACACGGCCGCGAGTCAGCACGCCCTTGATTTCTCCGCTGAACCCTTTGAGGCCCGCCTTGAAGTCATCAAAGGTGAAGTTATCCAGCACGTCCGGCCCCTGCTCGGCCAGCCCGGGAACGCTCTCCACTTGCTCTGCTGGCACGTAGTAGAACTGCCCCATCTGCCGGTCGTCAACATAACGCAAGTCGTTTCCGTCGGAGAGGCCGAAGCGTACGCAGGTCTTTTTGAGAACCCGCTGCTTGCCGGCAACGTACTGCAATCCACCGGTAAGCTTGGGGTTGATGACCAGGGCATAGCCGCCGGAGAGTCCCAGCAGCAGGAACTTGCCGCGTCGCTGGATGGTTACGAACTCCCGCCCCACAGCGTCGTCGGACAAGGATGCCGCCCGCGAACGGACGACACTGGGTTTGAGCACCTGGGCGTCGGCGATAGCCTGCCCCGGCAGGCGCGGGCGCAGGAACTCCACCGTGACTTGAAGTTCGGGCGCTTCCGGCATGGTATCGCCTCTCGTTCAGTATGGGTCCAGCCAGCCGAACCTGCGGAAGCTGATGCGGTCGGCGTCGCTGAACTCCACTCCCTCGGCGATGAGCAGATGCCGCTGCCTCAGCGCGCCGTCGCCGACTCCGCGAGGACTGATTTTACCCTGGGCGTTGATGACCCGCTGCCAGGGGACGTCGGAATCGGGGTCGAGAGACGCCATGCAGTAACCGACCATGCGAGGAGTGCATTCGCCTACGATCATGGCAATCTGCCCATAGGTCACCACCTGCCCGCGGGGAATCTGTCGCACCACTTCCAGCACGCGGTCATAGACGGCGGGGATTTCACGAACTGGCGTCACCAGGGAACTACCTTGATGCTTCCGGAGCCGCGGTGTTGGTCCGGACGGCCCCGGCGGCCCAAGCCAGTTCGGTGAGCATCCGTACCGGGTCCAAAATCTGCCAGAGCACTCCGTTGTTGACGAAGTAAGCATTGGCGAATACGACGGCGCCCAGGACGACGCAGGCCGCCGCACCCACCCTGCCGGCCGCGCACCCGCAGCGCCACAAGGCCACTGCCGCCACGCTGGAGGACGCAATGAACAGGGGATTGACGGTGCGCCATACGTCACCCCAGTATTCACCGAACAACCCGGTATATCCGTTGGCTAAGACCACCGCCGCGAGGATGCCCAGAGCCAGGCTGCGCACCCAGGTAACCCGGCACGTGCTGAGCCAAACCCACCACACGCCGACAAAGCCCATCAACAGCGGGCCGATTTGCCACAGTTTCCAGGGCCAATACGCAACGGACAGCCCGTCAGGGTCAACGATAACCGTCCGCTCCGTCCAGGCGAAGACGGCAACCGCCACGAAAGCGCAGGCGGCAATGGCCTGGACGGCGTTCAGGTCGTAGCGGAAGAACGGGTTTCGCATGGCGATTACCAGTTGACCAGCCCCGGCTTCTGCGCCCGCCAGCCGGCATCGGACGGGAAGACGGTTTCCATCTCCACGCGGCCCAGGTCGCCCTCAAACATGTGCTCAACGGCTGAGCGCCAGGCGACATAGTGGGGTTGCTCCCGGTGGGTGGCGTGAGCGGCGCGGTCGGAGTACACCTCGTAGAGATAGAACTGATTGGGGTTGTCGGGACTGCGCAGGATGTCGAAGCGGAAGCAGTTTTCCTCGTCGCGGACGCTGCCCTGGCCGTCGCCCAGGCTGGCGGCGGCGAACTCGTCGGCGTGGCCGTCCTTGATGTTGATGGTAACGAAAATGGCGTACATTGAGAGGTTCCTCCTGTGCATTTAAAGGCGGCCCGGGTCGCTGCTTAGGTAGCCGCCGGGGGCATTATAGCAGGGCAAGTTGAGGAGACGTGCGTAGGGAGCGTCGCGATGACTAGTATAGTAGTAGAATGACGGGCCAGTAGCATGGTCGACCCGGAGGAGTAATGACAATTGCCATAGCGACCGAAAACGAGGGAGCGGTTACATCTTCGGTTTCCCATCCCCTTGATCCACTTACGCCCCAGGAAATCGCGGAGGCGTCGGCCATCCTGAAAGAAGAACGGCGGCTGGGGCCACGAGTCCGGTTCGAGACCGTCGTCCTTCGGGAACCGGCAAAGGACGCCGTGCTCAACTTTAAGCCCGGCACCCCTATTCGTCGGGACGTCTTTCTGGTGGTGCTGGACAATGACGGCCCGGCAACGTATGAGGCGGTGGTGTCCCTGGACGACCGCAGGGTCGTGTCGTGGGAGCATATTCCCGGCGTGCAGCCCAGAGTTATGTTTGATGAGTTCGTCGAGTGCGAGGCCGCCGTGCGGGCCGATCCCAGGTTCCAGGCCGCCATTAAAAAGCGCGGCATCGCAGATCCCAGCCTCGTGATGGTGGACCCGTGGTCGGCCGGCAATTACGGGTTCGAAGACGAAGAGGGACGTCGGCTGGTGCTTGCCCGTAATTTCGTCCGCTCCAGTCCCACGGACAACGGGTATGCTCGTCCCATTGAGGGCGTAACCGCCGTAGTGGACCTGAACAGCATGGAGGTGTTGCGGGTTGACGACTACGGCGTGATTCCTCTACCACCGGAACCCGGGAACTACGCCGCCGAATTCGTGGGGGGGTTCCGCCAAGACCTGAAGCCGCTGGACATTTCGCAGCCGGAGGGGGCAAGTTTCCAGGTGGACGGTTGGAGCGTAACCTGGCAGAAGTGGCATATCCGCATCGGATTCACTCCCCGGGAGGGGTTGGTCATCCACACCGTCGGCTACGAGGATCGGGGGCGCGTCCGGCCCATTCTGTACCGGGCTGCCCTGTCCGACATGGTGGTGCCTTACGGCGACCCCGGCAAAGACCATTACCGGAAAAACGCTTTTGACGCCGGCGAATACGGCATAGGTTCCCTCACCAACTCGCTGACCCTGGGATGCGATTGCCTCGGAGAGATTTACTACTTCGACGCGGCTCTCAACGACGGCCGGGGTGAACCGTTCACCATACCCAACGCCGTGTGTATGCACGAGGAGGACTACGGCATTCTGTGGAAACACACTGACTGGCGCACCGGTCAGACCGAGGTCCGTCGCTCCCGCCGCCTGGTCGTGTCCAGCGTGGCCACCGTCGGCAACTACGAATACGGTTTCTTTTGGTACTTTTACCAGGATGGCGCCATCGAGGTAGAGGTAAAACTCACCGGCATAATCAACACCGCCGGCATCGCCGAAGGCGAGACGCCGAAGTACGGCACGCTGGTGGCCCCCCAGCTGAATGCCCACATCCACCAGCACTTCTTCAACTTCCGCCTGGATATGAGCGTGGACGGCGAAGACAATTCGGTCTTCGAAGTGAATACCGTTGCCGAACCCCCGGGGCCGGATAACCCCCATGGCAATGCTTTCTATGCAGAGAAGGCCGCGTTACGGACAGAGTGGGAAGCCCAGCGGGTGGTTGACCCGATGAAGGCCCGTTACTGGCTGGTTTCCAATCCGGCAGTTACCAATGCCCTGGGCCAGCCGGTAAGCTACAAACTGATGCCCGGCGAAAACATCTTGCCCTTTGCCCATCCTGACGCCAGCATCATCAAGCGTGCTGGATTCATGACCAAGCACTTGTGGGTAACTCCTTACGATCGGGACGAAATCTCGGCAACCGGACCGTATCCCAATCAGCACCCGGGCGGCGCCGGACTGCCTGAGTACACCAGGAACGACCGGAACGTCGAGAACACGGATGTAGTGCTCTGGTACACCCTAGGCTATCACCATGTCCCGCGTCCTGAAGACTGGCCAATCTCCCCGGTGGCCTACTGTGGATTCAGCCTCAAGCCAGTGGGATTCTTCGACATCAACCCAGTTCTGGACGTTCCGCCCAGCGCCCACCATGAGACGGCCTGTCATCCGTGATCGATATGAACCACTCACAAGACCATCACACCACCTTGCGAGGCCTCCCCTTTCACTATCGGGATTGGGGCGGCGACGGTCGGCCCGTGCTGCTGCTGCACGGGTTGGCGTCCACTTGCCACATCTGGGACCTCGTTGCTCCGTTGCTGGCCGCCGATTTTCGCATCGCGGCGTTGGACCAGCGAGGGCATGGACAGTCGGCACAGGTTGACGAGGGCTACGACTTCGCCACCGTGCTGGGCGACGCCGCGGCTTTCATTCACCATCTGGGCTGGCAGCGTCCGATTATCGTTGGTCACTCCTGGGGCGCAGACGTGGCGCTGGAGTTTGCCGCGGCTCATCCGCAGGTGGTGAGCGGGTTGATTTTCGTGGACGGCGGCACCATCGACATCTCCAACCGCCCCGGCTGGACGCTGGAACAGGCGAGGGAGGAAATGGCGCCGCCGATTTTCACCGGCTTTACGCCTCAGATGATGCGCGAGCGAGTAGAGTCCAGCGGGCGGTTCGGGCCGAACGCGCCCCCGGAAACTACGGAGGCCGTGCTCGCCAACTTCCGCGTGCTGGAAGACGGCACCATCCAGTCCAACCTGCGCCGGGAGAACCACCTGCGCATCATCGACGCCCTGTGGGAGCACAAGCCCTTTGGGCTGTTCCCCACGCTGCGATGTCCCGTGCTGATGCTGCCGGCGCGCCAGGCGGTGCCAGACGCCATGGCCCGCCGGTTTCGACGAGAGGAATCCATCGCCAAAGCCGAATCCCTGCTGCTCCGCAGCAAGACGGTGTGGCTGGAGGACAGCATCCACGACGTCCCGTTGCAAAGGCCGACGCTGGTGGCCGATACGATACGGGAACACATCATCGCCGGCTTTTTTGACGACTAACGCTGTTGCGGTCGTTTGATAGAATGTCGCCAACCGCCACTGGAGAACGGACAGGAGGCCCACAATGACTACCGTAGGTTCCGGCAAATATACGTACACCCTGGAAGAGCACTGGGCGCGTCTGCCCGAAGGCATGACGATGGGCAACGCTTCGGCGGTGGCCACCGACTCGCAGAACCGCGTTTACGTGTTCCAGCGCAAGGACCCGCCGGTGCTGATTTTCGGAGCGGGCGGCAACTACCTGGGTTCCTGGGGCTTGCGCGCCATCGACGAAGCCCACGGCATCTACATTCAGGACGACGTCGTGTATCTCACCGACCGCACCGACTCGGTGTGCGTGATCTACACCCTGGACGGGAAGCCGTTGCAGGTCATTGGACAGCGTGGCGTGCACTCCGACACCGGCTGCGAGGTTCCCGGCGAGGTCTGCCCCCGTTCCGCCGGCCCGTTCAACTACCCGACGGAGCTGGTGCCAGCGCCCAACGGAGACCTGTACGTGTCCGACGGATACCGCAACGCCCGGGTGCATCGCTTCTCCCGGGATGGTCAGTTGAAGCAGTCTTGGGGCGAGCCTGGCAAGGGCGGTCCCGGCCAGTTCCACCTGCCGCACAGCATCGTGGCCCACCCCAACGGAAACCTGTACCTGTGCGACCGGGAGAACAACCGGATGCAGGTCTATTCGCCCGACGGAGAGTTCCTGGCCATGTGGGAGGATATGCGCCGGCCGTTGGATATATCCGTGGATGGCGAGGGCGCGCTGGTCATCAGCGAGGGCGGCGTCAACGGTATGTCGCCTCGGGTCAGCATCATGGACGCCGACGGCAACGTGCTGGCTCGCTGGGATTCGGAATCAGCCCATGGCAGCTGGGTTGACGCCAACGGCAACATCTACATGGCGCTGGGAGCGCAGGAGCGCGTGGACAAGTACGTGCGGCAATAAAGGGTGTGTGCTATAATCAACAGCCGTATTCGCTGCCGTAAACGGCTACCTTGAATCCGCGCTGCAAGCGCTGACTGAGAAAATCTGCAATGAAAGCATCCGAACTCGTTCCCCCCGAAGTCAACGAAGGCATCCCCGAATTCGGCCCCGGCGATACGGTGCGCGTGAACTTCCGAATCCGCGAAGGCACCCGCGAACGCGTGCAGGCGTTCCAGGGCGTTTGCATCCGCCGCAGCAACGGCAAAGGCCCGGCTGCGAACTTCACCGTGCGCCGCATCACGGCCGGCATCGGCATTGAGCGCGTTTTCCCGCTGCACTCGCCGCTGATTGATTCCCTGGAGGTTACCCGGCAGGGCAAAGTGCGCCGGGCCAAGCTCTACTACCTGCGCGGGCGACAGGGACGCGCCGCTCGCATCAAGGAACGTACTACCTACGGAACTCGCTGAATCCCAATGGCAAACCGTAAACCGCCGCCCGTGCCCTCCAAAGCGCGGCTGCGGCGGTTTCGCATTTATTGAGGCTGCGCCGTGGACTACGCCGACGTTGCCATAGACGCCGATTGGATACCCCCCGGCAAAACTTTCTCCTACCGCATCCCCCGGCATCTGCCAGTGGAACCTGGCCAGTTGGTGTGGGTGCAGTTCGGACGCAGCTACGTCCAGGGCGCGGTCGTCAGCTTGTCCGACGCCTCGGCGGTGTCGGAAGAAGAAACCCGAGATATTTTGCATCCGGTGGAACCGTCTCCGCTGGTAGGTTCACTAGGCTTGGAGTTGGCGGACTGGCTGGGGCAAACCTATCTGTGCTCTCCTTTCGAATCCCTCGCGCCGATGTTGCCGCCCGGATTCCGCGCTCAGCAGCGCTCCCGCCTCACGGCGGTTGCCGGTCCTGATGACGACGGCGGTCTGGCGTCTTTTCGGCAAGAGACTCGGGATGCCTGGCGCGAGCTGGTGGCGTCGAGAAAAACCTGGGATGAGCCGGATTTTGTGAAACGGATTGAATCTAACCGCAACCGCGTTGATCAAGCACGCCGCGACATGCGTCGCCTGGTTGACCGGGGGATGGTGCATAAAGAGGTCAGCCTGCCCCGGCCGCGCACCCATCGCTATCGGCGCCTGCTGATTCCCGGACATTACCCGGCAACCGATGACGACACTGCCGCTGAAGTTCCAAGTCGTGCCCACCGTCAGGCGGACTTGCTGGCGGCGGTTCGAGAGTCGCTGATGCCTTACGCCGCCACGGGAATCGGACCCGTCGCCGACGCCCTGCTCAACCGCGGCCTCATCGCCGAGGAATGGCAGCGCATTGACCCTGAAATACCCGCCGGAGTGTCGCCGGTCAACGCGCCGCCCGTCGCTCTGACGTCGTCCCAAGCCGACGCGGTGGCCCGCATTACGGCTGCCCTGGACAATACCGACGCCACGCCGCGCAGTTTTCTGCTGCACGGCGTAACCGGCAGCGGCAAAACTGAGGTGTACCTGCGCGCCATCTCCCACGCTGTTGCCCTGGGCAAGCAGGCCATCTACCTGGTGCCTGAGATCGCATTGACTCCGCAAACCCTCGGCCTGGTTAATGACCGTTTCCCCGGACGCGCCGCCGTGCTGCACCATCGCCTTACCGACCGAGAGCGTTTCGACCAATGGTGGCGAATCCGCGACGGTCTGGCGGACGTGGTGGTCGGTCCGCGCAGCGCGCTTTTCTCGCCGGCGTTCAACGTTGGCATAATTGTGGTGGATGAGGAACACGAGCCGGCCTACAAACAGAGCGAGTTTGAGCCTTTCTATCATGCCCGCGACGCCGCGTTGGCCCTGGCCCGGCGCTGCGGCGCTGTGGTGGTGATGGGCTCGGCCACGCCTGACGTTTGCACCTACTACAACGCTCAGCGAGGACGCCACCACCTGATGACTCTGCCCGAGCGTATCCCGGGAGCCGACGGCGCGCCGATACCGCTGGCCGATACGCAGATTGTTGATATGCGCCGGGAGTTACGGGAAGGCAATCGCAGCGTTTTCAGCCGCAGCCTGTCCGCCGCGCTGGACCAGACCATAGCTGCCGGCCAGCAGGCAATCCTGTTCCTGAACCGTCGAGGCAGCGCGGCGTTTATGCAGTGCCGCGACTGTGGACATGTGGTTACCTGCAGCCGTTGCTCGGTGGCCTACGCCTACCATGGCGAAACCGGACGGCTGCTGTGCCATTACTGCAACCGATCACGGCGATTGCCAAGGGCGTGTCCGCAATGCCGTGGCGGGCGCATCCGCGAGATGGGCGCTGGCACCGAGTCGGTAGAAGCCGAGTTGAAACAGCGTTATCCCGGCGTCACCATTGAACGATGGGATTCGGACTCGGTGCGCGACCCGGCGGAGCTGGAGCAGGCGATGGGGAGGCTGGCCGACGGAGAGGCGCAGATTTTGATTGGCACCCAGATGGTAGCCCGCGGACTCGACCTGCCCAACGTAACTCTCTCGGCGGTGCTGCTGGCTGACCTGGGGCTGAATCTACCCGACTTCCGCGCCGGTGAGAGAGCATTTGCCCTGCTGTGCCAGGTTTGCGGACGCGCCGGCCGAGGGCAGCAGGCCGGACAGTCCATCATCCAAACCTACCAGCCCGACCACTACGCCATCATGGCCGCCGCTGCTCAGAATTATGACCTGTTCTACGGCATTGAAATCAACGCCCGGCAACAGCAGGGGAATCCTCCCTTCAACCGTCTGGCGCAAGTAGTTTGCGCCGATTCGAGCGTACGCTTGGCTCAGCAAACCCTGGATGACCTGGCGGAACGGTGGCGAAGCAAAGCCTCTCTGCAAGGTCGTGGCGACGTCGCAATCATCGGCCCGACACCCTGCCAGCCTGAGCGCCTACGGGGCCGCTACCGCTGGCGATTGCTGCTGCGAGGACGCCGGCTGTGGCAATTCCTGCAGGGTGAGACCATCCCGCGCAACTGCCGGGTGGAGGTTGACCCGGTGCATCTGGACTAGCCCGCGTGGCATTATAATAGAGCCTTAAGCAGCGAAATTATGGGGGCACAATGGACCAGATTAGCGCCGTAGCCGACCGCCTCGGCATCGACCGGAAGCATCTCATTCCCTACGGGCACTACAAGGCCAAGATAAGCCTTGACGCCATAAAAACCGACACCGCAAGGGGCAAGCTGGTGGTCGTTACCGGCATTACTCCAACGCCGGCCGGGGAAGGCAAAACCACCACTTCCATCGGACTTACCGACGGGTTGGGCCGGCTGGGCTATCATCCGGTGGTCAACTTGCGGGAGCCGGCCCTGGGGCCGATTTTCGGCATCAAGGGCGGCGGCACCGGCGGCGGCAAGGCCCGCATCGTTCCAGAGGATGAAATCAACATCCACTTTACCGGCGACGCTCACGCCGTGGGCTCCACCCACAACCTGCTGGCCGCGCTGGTTGAGAACGCAGTGTATCGCAACAATGCCAACGACATGGCGCCCGAGGGTGTTACCTGGTCCAGGGTAACCGACGCTTCCGACCGGGCCTTGCGCCAGATAACTGCCGGCTTGGGCGGCAGCGCCAACAGCCCCTTGCGAGAAACCCGCTTCGATTTCATCACCGCGTCGGAAATCATGGCCATCCTGGCCCTGTCCACCGACCTGGCAGACCTGCGTGCCCGGCTTTCCAGGATGGTAGTGGGAACCAACCGGAGCGGCGCGCCCGTGTCGGTGGGCGACCTGGGGTTTGAGGGCTCGCTGATGGCAGTGATGCGCCATACTGTGATGCCCAACCTGGTGCAGACATTGGAAGGCCAGCCGGCCATCGTCCACGCCGGGCCTTTCGGCAACATTGCCCACGGCTGCAGCTCCATCATCGCCGACCGGCTGGCCATGGGTTATGCTGACCATATCATTACCGAGGCCGGATTCGGCTCCGACCTGGGCTTTGAGAAATTCATGCACATCAAGACCCGGCAGAGCGGCCTGCCCGTCAGCGCGGCGGTGCTGGTGGCGTCGGTGCGGGCCATGCGCTGGCACGGCGGCGCAACTCGTCGTAACCTGGGCGAGCCAAATCTGGAAGCCATGAAAGCAGGCGCGGCTAATCTGGTCCATCACATCAACAACGTGCGCGCCTTTGGACTGCCCTGCGTGGTGGCGTTGAACCGTTTTCTCGGCGACAGCGCCGAGGAACTCCACGCCGCCGCTGACATTGCTACCGACGCGGGTGCCTGCGCGACGGCGGAATACGCCGGCTTCACCGACGGCGGCGAGGGCGGCATGGCCCTGGCCGAGGCAGTCGCTCAGGCAGCCGCCAGCAATGACGGGCTGGCTCCTGCGCAAGTGGATTACGCTTACGAGCTGGACGGGACCATCGAGGAGAAAACCCTGGCGTTGGCCAAGCGAGTGTACGGCGCGGAATCGGTCAGTTGGTCGGCAGAGGCCCGCCGGCGGGCACGGTTCTTCACCGAACAGGGCTGGGGCAACCTGCCCATCTGCATGGCCAAGACCCACCTGTCAGTGTCCCATGACCCGGTGCTGCGGGGCAGCCCGTCGGGATATTCCTTCCCGATTTCCGACATTCGCGCCTCCGTAGGGGCCGGGTTCCTGTACGCGCTGGCCGGCCGCATCGAAACGCTGCCCGGCCTGCCCACGCGTCCCAGGGCAATGGACATGGACGTTACGGCGGAGGGTGAGATAACCGGGCTGTAGTCGTGCTATAATTGCCGCCAATCATTACGAATTTCGCAATAGCATGGCCCGGCTCTGCCGGGCTGCCAGCGGAGTAATACCGTGGCCGTACTGCAAGTACGATTGTTTCCCGACCCCATACTGCGCCAGCGTGCGCTCAAGGTAACCCAGTTTAACGCCAAACTGGCCCAACTGGCCGGTGATATGGTGGAAACCATGGAAGCGCAGCGCGGCGTAGGCTTGGCTGCCAACCAGGTTGGCGTATTGCAACGCCTCTGCGTGGTAAAGCCGGAGGATTGGGACGAGCCTCTGGTACTGGTTAACCCCGAAGTCATTCGCCGCGAGGGCGAGCGCGAAGTTGAGGAAGGATGCCTTAGCCTGCCCGGTTATCGAGGCATGGTCAACCGCGCGGTGCGTATTCGCGTCCGTTACCAGGACTTGACGGGCAAACAGCTGCGCCTGAAGGCCGACTGCATCCTGGCGCAGGCTATCGAACACGAAACCGATCACCTCAACGGCATCCTGTACATAGACCACCTGATTGCCCACGACCAGTTTTTCCGCATCCACGTCAACGAAGAGGGCGACGTTGAATACCTGCCCACCGGCGAGCCTGACGCCGCCGAGTTGGAGGCCGCCGCCCGTCGGATGCACCAGCCCTCTGCAGGCGGATCGGTGCCGCAGTTCGACCCCACCAGTGGACGCACTGCGTCCCGTGGCGCTGGCGACGCAACCGCCGCCGACTAGCATGGACGCTGACGGCCTGCTCACCCGGTTGGGCGGGTTTTTCGCTGCCCGGAGCGATACCGACGTTTGGCTGGTAGGCGGCGCCGTCCGCGACGCCATCCTGGGCCGGGAAATTCACGACATCGACCTAGCCGTGGCCGGCGACTCCGAACCAATCGGACGAGCGGTTGCCGATTACCTGGGCGGCACGGCAGTACCCGTCGAAGCGTGGAACGTTACCCGCGTTGCTCTGCCGCCGGCAAACGATAGTGCAGCCCCTTTTATCATCGACGTCTCCGGCTACTGCGGCTCTTTTGAGGATGACCTTCGCGCTCGCGATTTCACCGTGAACGCAATAGCGCTGCCGCTTCGTTGCTGGGACAGCGACGAACGGATTGAAAGCATCCTTGACCCGCTGAACGGCCGGGCCGATATGGTCCGCCGTATTCTGCGCGCTACCGGCGACGACGTTTTTCGGAATGACCCGGGCCGGATGTTGCGTGGTGTGCGCCTGGCCAAGAGCCTGGATTTCCGCATGACGCCGGAAACGGCGCAAGCCGTCCGCCGGGACGCCCACCTGCTGGAACGCATCGCTCCCGAAAGAGTGCGCGACGAGTTCATGGCGATACTGGCCGCCGACGGCGCCAGGGCGCAGCTGGAAATTCTGGACCGGCTGGGCCTGCTTTGCCGGGTCATCCCGGAACTGGAAGCCGCCCGCAACTGCGAGCAGCCTCGGGCCCATCACTATTGGGACGTGCTGGGCCATCTGCTGCATTGCGTGGAATACGCCGAAGAAATTACCGCCGGACGCCGCAACAGCGCCATCTACACCATGGCTCCCTGGACTGCTGTAGAGGACGCCTACTTCTCGGAAGCAATCGGCGACGGGCACAATCGGCGCACCGTGCTCAAGTTGGCCGCTCTGCTCCACGATATTGCCAAGCCCCAAACCCGCGGGCCGGACGAAAACGGCCGCATCCGATTCTTGGGCCACAGCGAACAGGGAGCCGAGGTGGTGGAAACCCTTTTGCCCAAACTCCGCGTCGCCGGACGGACTACGTCCTTGGTGTCCGCGATGGTGCTGCACCACCTGCGGCCCAGCCAATTACGCGAAGGCGACCAGATGCCATCCCGTCGGGCCATTTACCGATACTACCGCGACGTCGGAGACGCCGCGGTGGATACGCTGTACCTGGCCATGGCCGATTTTTTGGCAGCGCGCGGCCCGGAGTTGTCGCCGGAACGATGGAATAACTATGCTAGAATGATTGCCACTGTTCTTGAAGCGGGAGCCACGCCCCAGGCCGGGGATGATGGCCCCCGCGGATTAGTCAACGGCCACGATTTGATGGATACATTGCACATGGAACCCGGCCCTCGAGTGGGCGCGCTGCTGGAGAGGCTGCGCGAGGCCCAGGCAGTGGGCGAAGTCTCTAATCGTGAAGAAGCCCTGTCCCTGGCCGCGCGTCTGTTGGACGATGATGCGATTGAGGTTGGATAACGTAAATGCGACGCCGCACCATTCTGTTGACCCTTCTGATAGTAATTGTCCTGGCCATCTCGGCCGTCGCGCTGGCCCTTCCGGAAATCCACGTAGCCATACCCGGCTTGCCTCGGATTGACCGTGCCGAAACCGGCCCGCTGGGTTTGAAGCTCGGGCTTGACCTGCAGGGCGGGGCGCACTTGGTGTATCAGGCGCAAACCGGCACTACCTTGTCTGTAACCTTCGCCGATGATGCCAATGTAGACGTCGACGCAGTGCAGAACGCCCTGGTGGACGCAAACTATGAAGCCCAGGTAACCCAGGACGGCGATGCCCTCAGCTTTGCAATTGTTGGCCCATACCTCGCTCCCGAGCGGCGCGCCGAGGTGAGGCAAGCCCTGGTGGACGGCATCGGCGAGCCGGTTGACTTCGTCAACGACGACCTGCCGCCGCCCACTTCGGAGCAGATGGACGGGGTGCTGAACATAATCAGCCGCCGCGTCAACCTGTACGGCACCGATGAGCCGATTGTCCAGCGCTTTGGCGAAGACCGCATCATCGTTCAACTGCCCGGCGCCAGCGGCTCGGTCATATCCGTTACCTTTGCCGAGGGGGCCGACGTTGAGAAGCTGGGCAGCGTAATGTTGGGCCAGGGGTACGATGACGTTGAAGTAGTCGACCGGGGAGGCAACCGGTTCCGAATTACCACCGCAACCACGTTGAGCATCACCGAACGCAGCGCATTGGAAACCCTGCTGGCGTCGGAAGTGGGTACCGTCGAATCGTACCTGGTAACCGGCAGCATTGAAGATGCCAAGCGGCTTATCGGTGAAACGGCGCAACTGGAGTTCCTGCGGCGCAAATGTGCTGGGCCGGTGGTCGGCGTGGGTTGTTTGCCTCCGTTCGTCGACAGCAGCATCGGTCTCACCGGGGACGACCTGGTTGACGCCTACGCGAGCACCGACTCGGTTACGGGTGAATGGGTTGTCAACATTCAGTTCAACGACCGTGGCGCGGATATATTCGGCCAGATGACCGGTGAAATCAACGTGCAGACCAATCGTCAGTCCGACGAGGTCATCGCTGTTATTCTTGATGGAGAACAGCTGATTGCGCCGGTTGCCCGCGCCCATATTCGCGATGGCCGCAGCCAGATTTCCGGCAGCTTCAACCGCGAAAGCGCGCGCACGTTGGCGGTTCAATTGAAGTCCGGTCGCCTGCCGGTGCCCCTGGAACTGATACAGGAATCCGAGGTGGACGCTCTACTCGGCCGAGAGTCGCTGGAACGCAGCCTGATGGCGGGCCTGGTCGGATTGGGCCTCGTGCTGGTTTTCGTGGTCGCTTACTATCGCGCGGCCGGGGTCGTGGCCGCGATAGCGTTGATTTACTACGCCATCGTGACCCTGGCGATTTTCAAGCTGGTGCCGATCACGCTGACGCTGCCTCACATCGGCGGATTCATCCTGTCCATTGGTCTGGCGGTGGACGCCAACATACTGATATTCGAGCGCATCAAAGAGGAAATCAGGTTGGGGCGCAGTTTGGCCTCGGCAATGGAAGTGGGCTTCAACCGCGCCTGGCCGGCGATACGGGACGGCAACGTGAGCACTCTGATTACCTGCGCCGTGCTGCTGTGGTTCGGCAACCGGTTGGGCGGCGGGCTGGTCAACGGATTCGCGCTGACCCTTCTGGTTGGCGTCATGGTGAGCATGTTCACGGCGGTACTGGTCAGCCGCAACCTGCTGCAGGCGTTTCAGGCCATGGGCTTGGGCCGCATGGCCAACCTGTTCACACCGGAGAAAATTCAACCCCGCGCCACCGGGCAGCAGCCCAGGTCGGCTCAGGGAGGCCGTTAGCTAATGTTCAACATTGTCGGCAAGCGAGGCTGGTACTTTGTCCTATCGGCCATCCTGATTATACCGGGGCTGATTTCGATGATCGCGCCGCCGGGTTGGGCCAGCGGCGGTTCGGGTCTGCGTCCTGGTATCGACTTCACCAGTGGGTCGGTCCTGAACGTGGCCTTTGAACAGCCGGTGGATACCGAAGCCGTCCGCAGCCTGATGGCTCGATTGGACCACCCCGAGGCGTTGGTGCAGTCGGTGGGCTCCGATTCGGTGCTGATTCGCACCCGCGTGCTGGAAGAAGCGTCGGGAGCGGAGTTGTCGGAGCGCCAGCGCATCGAGGACGCTATGGAGAGCGAAATCGGCTCGATTGCGGCTTCGGGTGTGGACACCGTATCGCCAATCATCGCTCAGGAGACCGTTCGCAACACCTTCCTGGCGCTGATGGTGGCGTCGGTGTTCATCCTGGTGTACATCTGGTACGCCTTCCGGCGCGTGCCGCGAGCCTATCGCTACGGCGTGGCTGCTGTAGTTACTCTCGCCCACGACACCATAATCGTGCTGGGCGTGTTTTCCATCCTGGGCCGGGTGCTGGGCATCGAGGTCAACTCCATGTTCATCGTCGGCATCCTCACGGTGGCCGGCTACTCGGTGAACGACACTATCGTAGTGTTTGACCGCATCCGTGAGAACACCATCCGCGTGCCCGACCGTCGCCTGGAAGACACCGTTAATCTGAGCATCGTCGAAAGTGTGGGGCGTTCCATCAACACCAGCTTCACCACCCTGATGGTGCTGTTGGCAATGCTGCTGATTGGCGGCGATTCCATCCGCGAGCTGCTATTGGTGGTGGCCATCGGCGTCGTGGTGGGAACGTACAGTTCCATCTTCATTGCCGCTCAGTTCATCGTAATCTGGGAACGCCGGGAATTCGGGCGCATCTTCACGCTGGGACGGCGGGAAGCGGCGGCGTAAGCACCACCCGTCCCAGCGGGCGGCGCTCCGCCACTAGCCGCCATGCCTCAGCCGCTCCCTCGGCCGTCAGCGGCAGCGTTTGCGATACCACTGGCCGCAAGCGGCCCGTCGCTGCCAGATTCACCGTTCGCTCCAGCGCGGCCCGCGACACGCCGGATACCCCCATTATCCGCAGGTCGCGGAAGATTATCTCCGCCAGCGGCAGCGTGGCCGGTTCCCCGGTAACGTCGCCCAGCAGGGTAAGCCGCCCGTACTGCCCCAGGCAGCGCAGCGTCGCCGGCCACAGCGGAGGCCCTACCGTGTCAATCACGGCGTCTGCGCCGGCGTCATCGGTCAATGCCATTACCACATCGGCGATGTTCAAGCCGTCTTCGGCTTCGATTACCACCGACGCGCCCATCGTTTCCAGTTGCGCTGTCTTTTCCGATGAAGTGGTTACGGCGATGACCTGCGCTCCGGCCATGGCGGCCAGTTGCGCGGCGTGCGCGCCCAATCCGCCGCCGGCCCCGCTTACAACTACGGTGTCGCCCGATTTGACTCCGGCCGCCTCGATGCCGGTCAGGGCAACGCCGGCGGGACAGGCGAGCAGCGCTGCCTCCTCGGGCGGTATGCTGTCGGGGACGGCCACCAGCGCGGACGCCGGCAGCGCCACGTATTCGGCGAAACCGCCGTCCCGCCCGTGGCCGATGCCGGCTCCTGCCACGCAGCGGTGCTCAAGACCGGCCAGGCAACGCGCGCATTGCCCACAGGCGGCAGTCAACAGGCTGACCACTCGGTCGCCCGCGCGGAACTGCGTTACTCCCTCGCCGACGGCAACGACGGTTCCGGCGGTTTCGTGGCCGAGAATGACGCCGGGCCCGACTCCCCGTCGCAGCGTCCCGGCCATCACCAGCAGATCGTGATGGCAGAAACCGCAGGCGTCCACACGCAGCAGCGCCTCCCCTGGGCCGGGCGTCGGAACGGGCCGGTCCTCGATGCCTAGCTGCGGCGGACGGCCCGCCTCCACGACCGTCAGCGCTTTCATCGTTCTCGGAATAGGTGATGCCGGTATTGTCATAGGGGTTACACAGCGGTTTGATTCTGCGATACTGCCGACAGCGTAGCAACAGCACAGCGAGGAGAGCAGAAAGTGATTATCGGAGCTCACGTTTCCGCAGCCGGCGGGATTGCTAACGCAATTGACCGTGCCGTTGAGATCGGCGCCGAAGCCGTTCAGATTTTTGGGTCCTCCACCCGTTCTTGGCGCTTCAAGGCGCTTACGGACGCTCAGGCCGAGCAGTTTCGGGAGAAAAACGCCGGCGCCGGACTGGCCCGGCCGTTCCTGCACGCCATCTATCTTATCAACCTGGGCAACTCGAACCCGGACAACGTCGATAAATCCGTAACTTCGCTGGTCAACTATATGCAGTTGGCCGACCAGATTGGCGCCGCCGGCGTCATATTTCACCCCGGCAGCCATGGCGGGGCCGGCTACAAAGGCGTGTTTCCCCAAGTGGTCGAGAGCGTCAACCGGGTTTTGGAGCAATCCCCGGAGGGGCCGTTGCTCTGCCTGGAGAACATGGCCGGAATGGGTCACCACATCGGCGCTAAGTTCAACGAACTGGGCGAAGTCCTCCGCGCCGTGGACAGTCCGCGCCTGGGCATCTGCCTGGACACCCAGCACGCCTTTGCCGCCGGCTACGACCTCACCAATCCCCAAGGCGTCGCCGGCATGATTGACGAGTTCGACCGCGACATCGGTCTGGAACGGCTGTCAGCAGTGCACGCCAACGACTCCAAGCGGCCCTGCGGCTCCGGCGTTGACCGCCACGATAACATCGGAGAGGGTCTGATTGGCGAGCAGGGTTTCGCTAGCATAATGTCCCACCCCGCCTTTGCCGACGTGCCCTTTTTCCTGGAAGTCCCCGGTTACGACAAGGATAACCGTGGCCCGGACAAGCCCAACGTGGACATTCTGAAGGCCATCCGCTCCCGGGTAGCTCCCGATGGCTAGCCGAAGACCAAGGCGGCGGCGAATGGCAGTCCGAGGGCATAGGCAGCCAACAGCGCCAGCATTATCAGCATCCCCCACAGTCCCGCGCCCACGTCGTCCAGCATGATACCCCACCCGCCGGGCAGACGCTCCAGCCGTCGGCAGGGCCAGGGTTTCAGGACGTCCAGCGCGCGGAACACCACGAAGGCTATCGCCAGCCACACCGGGGAGTGGAACGGTATCAGCAGGCAGGTCAGCCACATTCCCACGAACTCGTCCCAGGTCGCGCTGCCGGGGTCGGGGTTCTCCGGCGTCGACATTCGCCCGGTGGCCCAAACGCCGATGGCCAGGCCTATGATGGACATTGCGGCCAATATCCCCATGCGTTCCCAGCCGCCCGGTATGCCGGGCATGGCGAAGGTCAATAAGTAGAGTATCGCCGCCGCGCCCAGCGACCCAACCGAGCCCGGCGCCAGCGGCGACAACCCGCACCCAAAACCCGACCCGATGAACCAGGCCAGGCGGTCGGCCCACGAATCGCCGGGCAGTTCAGCCATAACCAAGGCGTTCCAGATCTTGTTCGTCGAGGCCGAGGTAATGCCCAATCTCGTGGAGCAGCGTAACGCGAATTTCTTCCACCACTGTGTCGTAAGAATCACAAGCCTCCAGGATCGGGCAGCGGTAGATATAGATGCAGTCGGGCAGCGCCGGCTCGCCGCCGTAGCGGTCAATCAGCGGCACGCCGACGTACAGGCCCAGCAGGTTTGCGTGGCTGCCATGACGATCAGGCAGCGGTACACCCACGTACAAGCTCTGCGGGTTTGGGTCGCCGGCTTCGGGGTCAAAGGCTCCTTCGGACTCCGGCCCGGGCCAGTCCTCCACTACGATGTCGATGTTGCCTTCGTCCAGCGCAACCCGGGCAGATTGAGGCAGCTGTTCGTAGGCCGACAGCACGTGTTGCTCAAACTCCTGTCGAGACATCATCATTTTCAGCCCTCCGCCTCTCTGAAGATTGCTGCCAGCGCCGCCCGCTCCAGCCGCTGCATCTCCGCCCGCTCACCATCGCCGTAATGGTCGTGCCCCAGCAGATGCAGCGCGCCGTGGGCGATTAGCAGTGCTAGCTCGCGATGCAGTGAGATATCTTGCTCCTCCGCTTGCCTGGCGGCCTCGGGTATTGAGATAACGATGTCTCCCAACGGCGGCGGCTCGTCAGTGGGAATCGGAAAAGCGGCGGCTATTTCCCCCTCTCTCTCGATGGGAGAGGGCTGGGGTGAGGGTGAACTATTATCCCCCTCCCAATGGCCGGCGTACTCCGCTGAGAACGACAGCACGTCGGTGGTTTCATCAAGGCCGCGATACTGGCGGTTCAGTTCCTGAACGGTCGCATCGCCGGTGAGCAGCAGGCTCACCTGGCCGATGGCGTCCGGAGCCAAAACCTGAGCCAGACCGCAACGCACCGCCGCAACGAGCCACTGTGGGCAGGGCACTTTCACAGCGCCGTCGGGCAAATCCGTTTGAACGGATACCGCGATTCCGGGTAGAGGGACGTCCATAGGCTTGTCATTCGCCGCTGCGCGCACACCTTGTTGTCAACAGGGGCGACCTGTCGTAGGCCGCCCCTGTCTTTTCGCACAAGTGGCTCGGTTTTACCCGAAGGCTACCTGTCGATGATGGTGGTGCCTTCCTGTGCGGCGATGGGCCGACTGAACTCGTTGTATTCGAGCGTAGCCTGCGCAACCACGTCGCCCGCAGCGTTGGCTTGCACCGTGATGGTGTAAGTCAGGGTTTGGCCGGCGCCCAGGGTTTCCACTGCCGGGAAGGCAACGCTGTTGCCGGTTGCCACGCCGGTTCCCGCGTCAATGATGGTGAACTCCGTTGGGATGTCAACCGTTACCCTGACGTTGGTGATGGAACTGTCGGGGCTCTGGTTGGTCAGGGTAGCGGTGTACGTAACCTGCTCACCAATGCCCACCGGGTCCGGATTGTCGCTGAGTTGCAGTGTTGCGCCGGCGGCGGCCAGCACCGACACCGCGAAGTTGGCGTCGGAACTGACACCTTGGTCAGTAGTCACGCTGGCTTCGTTGGTGAATTCACCGGCCGTTTCGCCGCGCAGGGTCAACGTTACGGTGGTGCTGGCTCCGGTGGCCAGTTCGCCAATGGTCCAGGTTACGGTGTTGGCGTTCAGGCTGCCGTTTTCGCTGCTCACGTAGGACAGTCCGTCGGGGATGGTGTCGGTGATGACGACTCCGGTCAGATTGGCCGTACCGTTGTTGGTCGCCGTAATCTGGTAATCGCGCTCTCCACCGATGTACATCACTGAGCCGCCGGTCTTGGCCAGTCCGATGGCAGTGGTCTGAACAACCACTGTAGCTTCCGCCGTGCCGATGACGCCGTCTCCGCTGATGGCGGCGAGGTTCACCAAGCTGCCACCGGAATTGCCCTGGGCGACGACGGTGAAGGTCTCAGAGGTGCCGGGGTTCAGGCGGTCGATGGTCCAGCTCAAGGAACCGTCGCTGCCCACGGTAGCTTCCGGAGTGGTGGATACCATTTCCATCCCGTCGGGCAGGTTGTCAACGACGCTGATGTTGGACGCGAAACCGTCTCCGTTGTTAGTAGCGGTGATGGTAAAGGTCGTCTGTTCACCAACCAGGATGGTGCCCGGGTTGGCGGTCTTGGTTACCGCAACGGTGGGCGATTGCACCGTGGTGGATGCCTCGGCGCTGCCGGTTTGGCCTTCGTCGGAGGTGACGCTGACCCGGTTGACGTAATCACCGGCTGTGGCGGAAGAAACGGTCAATCTGACCGACTTGCTTTCACCCTGCGCCAGTGTGCCCAGGTTCCAGGAAGGCCCTTCGGCAGCGGTTGGCTCACTGCTGACCAGGGTGAACTCGGCCGGCAGCGCGTCGGTGACCACTACGTTGGTCAAGGCGCCGTTCCCGTTGTTGGTAACTGTTACGTCGTAGTTGAATTCTTCGTTGAAGTTGACTTGGCTGGGGCCGGTCTTGCTGACCATGAGAGAGCCGGCCAGCACGCCGGTAGAGTGCGTATCCGTGCCGGAGTACTCACCCGAAACGGCGGTGGCAGTATTTTCCTGGTTGCCTATTGCCACGCCCTGCAAGGTCATTGTGACGCTTGCAGACTCGCCAACGGCAATATCGCCCAGGGACCAGGACAGGACGTTGTTGATGTTCTGGTCCGGTTCAGGGCTGGCGCTGACGTACTGCAACCCTGCCGGCAGCTGGTCAATCAGTTGGACGTCGGGAGCCATTGCCGTGCCGTTGTTGGTAACGGTTATGCTGTAGCTGCCTTCAGCCAGCAGGCCCAGAGCTGCCGGGCCCTGCTTGTCAACCGCGATGTCCTGAGCCACCCAGGTCTTGGTTACGGTATGGGTGAAGGTGGCGCGGTTGTCCTGGTCCTTAACTGAGATGTCAACGGTGTTGTCGCCGGTGGCGGCGCTGGCTTGCTGGAGCGTCACGGTCGTAACGCCGTTCTCATCGGTCACCGTTGAAGTCTGGCTCAAACTGGCGCCGGGGTCGTTGTCGGTAAGTGCCCAGTCCACGTGCACGCCGGACAACGGAGTTACGGGGTTGCCGTCGATGTCCTTGCCGTCGCTGGACTTATAGACCACGACTGTCATCTGGTGCGGCGCGCCGGCCTGGTTGGTAGCCTCCGCGGGCGGGAAGTCAACCGCGATGTCCACCCAGTGCTTGACGGCGAACACTTTATGAGCGTCGGCGTCGGCAATGCCGGGAGCATAAGCGGTTACGTCCGTGTCGCCTTCACGGGTGGCGGTGATGGTAAGCGTAGCTTGGCCGCTGGAATTGGTAGTGACGGTTCCGTAGGTGTTATCCACTTTATTGGGGTTGTTGCCGCCAATGTCAACGATATCGCCGACTGCAGCGCCAAAGCGGTTCAGAATCAACTCAACCGCTGCGCCGGATGCCGGAGAGCCGTCGGCTCGCTTTACCGTTATGGTGAAAGTGTGCTGCGTTTTGATTGGGTTCCAATCTTCCGCGGGGGAGAGCTCAATGCTGGCCGGAGCGCCGGACTGTTGTGTCACGGACGAGCCGCCGTCGGTCGAGTCAATAACTGAGTCGGACTTCAAAGTAGCCGGCAAATCCCTGGCGCCTATGGGGTCGGTAACCGGTATCGATTCAGTCGTCAGGCTGTCAGGAGCAGGAGCGGCGGCTTGAAACGCGCCGGCCGGCAACACTATTCCGGCAACGATGGCTCCGACGACTGCCATAAGCGCCACGCTGCCTATAATCCAGGGAAGAGATTTGCCGGTTACTGCGTGCATGCCACTCGCTCCTCTTGGGTACAAGTATAAGATTTCTGTGAGATTAGGTTTGGGATGCTGAATCGGGCTAAGGACGCCCTGACATAAAGCCGCGTAAAGTTTGACAGCGACGTTTGGATGTGTCAACCCGTTTTGCTTCTGGAGGCGGCCGGGCGGGTCTGACGGAGGGCGTAAATCCTGCAAGGAGGACCGGCCTCATCGGGGTTGGCGGCGTGGGCGTGATACAATGCAAGGAGACGCGCAACCGGCCCCGCCATACAGCGGTTTTCAGCTTGCCCGGCCCGTCAAGTCTGCCCACGCAGGACCTTACGATGAGCGACGATCAGTACACCCCCCACCCTGAATCCGGCGATGACCAGTGGGCAAGCTTCGCCCTGCCTGAAGAAGGGGTTGCCGACCTTACCGATCGGCTCACCGAGTTTCTGCCGGAGCAGGATGAAAATGACCCGCCCTTGATTATCGGCCAGGTGCTGGATGACTTTATCGACCAGTCAGGGGCAATGCCCGAAAACGTGCGCGAAGACGACGCCCACGCCCTCATCTGCCAGATGCAAATGGCTGTCACTCTGGCTTACCAATTGGGCCGTCTGGAAGCGCGCTCCCCGGACATGGTGCGGCGCTTCATTCTCGAAGCCATCCAAAAGTGGGAAGCCCGGCCCCTGCCAGACTCGCTGGACTTTGTCGAAGCGGACTTTCGCAAGCCCAAGGAACTGGTGCTGCCTCGCTTGCGACGCTGGTGGCAGGAAAACCTTACTACGGAAGACTACTACTGGGATGAGTACTGACTGAAGCCGGAGGGATTCGGTACCTATGACTACTGCCACCCACGACCTCGTTTTGACCGGCGGCAACCTGCTTGACCCGGCCCAGGGCATCAACGACGAACCGCGAGACATCGCGTTCAGGGATGGCAAAGTCGCCGCCGTAGCCAATCACATTGACCCGGCCAGCGCAACGCAAACCGTCGATGCGTCCGGCAAATTGGTAACCCCCGGTCTGATCGACCTCCACGGCCATTTCTACCATGGCGGCAGCGGCAGCGCAGTTCACGCCGACCAGAACTGCCTCGGCAGCGGCGTAACCACTGGGGTCGACGCCGGCAGCTCTGGATTCCTGAACTACGGCGCGATGCGCGACTACGTTTTTCCGGCACACCGCACCCGGCTCATCGCTTTCCTTCACATCGGCGCAGTTGGATTGGCGGCCAACGGGGTTCTGGGCGGTGGCCTCCACGATATGCGCATCATCGACGTTGAGCAAACGGTAAAGGCAATCAAGGACAACCCCAACCTCCTTTTTGGCGTCAAGGTGCGGATGCACCATGACGCCGTCGCGCGCTGGAATGCCCACGAGGCCATGGCCAAAGCGAAAGAGGCCGCATCCGAGGCCGGGGTTCGCCTGATGGTTCACGTCAGCGGCACGCCGATA
This sequence comes from Chloroflexota bacterium, assembly GCA_009837355.1. Lineage (GTDB taxonomy): Bacteria > Chloroflexota > Dehalococcoidia > Lucifugimonadales > UBA3495 > Bin87. The sequence continues at coordinate 25,635 of VXTR01000053.1, forward strand.
CCGCTGCCCGACGTGCTGGAACACCTCGGACCCGGCGACATCGCCACCCATGCTTTCAACGGCCTGCCTGAAAACATCCTGGACAACTCCAGCAAGATTCGCCCTCAAGTGCGGGCCGCCGCCGACCGGGGCGTCATCATGGACGTGGCCCATGCCGGCGTCCATTGCGACGTTGAAGTAGTCAAGGCAGCCATGGACCAGGGAATTGTCCCGGATACCATCAGCACTGACATTCACTTCGCGCCGCCCGGCCGCATCGTCTATTTGATGAACGACCTGGTGAGCAAGTTTCACGCCATGGGGATGCCCTTGGCTGACGCCATTGCCGCCAGCACCAGCCGGCCGGCAGAAGTACTGGGGCTGCAGGACAGCATTGGTTCCCTGGCCGTTGGCATGGAAGGCGACGCTGTGGTCTGGGAGCAACGTCAGGGCCGCTTTGTATGGCATGACATGGCCGGACACAATGTGGACGGCTCGCTGCGATTGGACACCTTCGCCACGGTAAAAGGCGGCGCGGTAGCCTGGCGTGAAGGCCGTCTCACCCGTATGGGCGAGTGCTGACCCGACAGCAAACACGGCTGAAGCTGCCTTGACGCTGTTACACCTCGGTGTTACCGTGAGGCGCGTTTATGCGAATCGGCGAATTTGACATTGCGGAACCCCTGCCCGAACTCCGGGACCCGCATATGCTGGCCGTGCTTCGGCCCTGGATAGACGTGGGAAACGTGGGCAGCCTGTCGCTGGGGCGTCTCGAACGCCATCTGCGCAGCAAGGAATTAGGTCGGCTGTACCGCCCCGGCCGTTACTACGATTTCACCCGTTACCGGCCACGCTCGTATCTGGTCAGCGGCAATCGTGAAGTTACCATCCCTAACACCATCCTGCGCTACGCCAACCCGGAAGACGGGCAGCACCTGATTACCGCCCACCTGCTGGAACCTCACCTGTACGGCGAAGACTACTCTGACGCACTGCTGGAAATCATCAGGTATTTCGGTGTGAAGCAGTACGCTCTCATCGGCGGCATGTACGACATGGTTCCCCACACCAGGCCCTTGGTTGTTTCCGGCCTGGGCACCGGGGAAAACGTGGACCGCGACTACAACATCGCCAACGCCCGGCCCAGCAGCTACGAAGGGCCGACGACTATCACCTACACCATCACCGAAACCGCCACCAAAATGGGGCTGGAAACCCGGGCTTTCGTGGTGCATCTGCCGCAGTATCTCAACCTGGACGATGACTACCGCGGGGCGGCCCGGATGATGGAACTGTTGTGCCGACTCTACGACCTGCCGGAACGCATTGCCCAGACGGAGCGCGGTCAAAAGCAGTACGATGAGTTATCCCCGCAGGACGGTCAGATACCGGCCGGAGACGTCCTCAGTCGTATTGAGGAAATGTACGACAGTGAGTACGAAACGGACAGCCTCCCTGAGCCTGAGACTCCGTTGCCGTCCAGTATTGAGGAGTTTTTGCAGGGCTTGACCGTTGATCTGGACGATGGGGATTCAAACGATGACGATTCCCCTGGCCGTGCGTAACCGCCACCCGATAGCAGGCTGGCGATGACTGCGTCAAGTCAAACCCTTGGGACGCGACCTTACGTTGCCGAACTGCTGCAAGCGCTGATTCGGCACGACACCACCAATCCACCCGGCAATGAGCGCGAGTGCGCCGTCTATTGCCGCGACGTGCTGAACCGCGCCGGCATCGCTGCCGACCTGCTGGGCGACGACCCCAACCGGGTCAACGTCGTCAGCAGGCTGCCGGGCCGAGGCAATGCTCCGCCCCTGCTGCTCTATGGCCATATTGACGTGGTGCCGACGGCGGCGCAGCCCTGGGAGGTGCCACCCTTTGAAGGCCGGCTGCAGGAAGGTTACATCTGGGGCCGAGGCGCCCTTGACATGAAGGGCGGCGTTGCCATGATGATGGACGCCTTTATGCGCGCCCACCTGGAAGGAACCGACCTGCCCGGCGACGTGATTCTGGCCCTGGTTACCGACGAAGAAGCCGGCGGACACACCGGGGCAGAGTGGCTCGTGGATGCTCGCCCGGGTCTGTTTGAGGACGCGCGTTACGCCGTCGGCGAGTTCGGTGGCTTCAGCAAGACCTACCGGGGCCGTAAGTTCTACATGGTGCAGGTAGCGGAGAAGCAGGGGTGCCGCGTCCAGGCCATCGCCCGCGGGCCGGGCGGACACGGCTCCCTGGTGCACCACTCCACCGCTCCCACGCGTATGGCCGAATTCCTGGTCAAGCTGGACCGCATGGCGCTGCCGTACCATATCCACCCGGTAACGCGGATGATGATTGAGGCCATGAGCAGCAGTCTGCCCATGCCTGACTGCGCCTTTCTGAAGCTGCTGCTCAACCCAACCTTCACTGGTCGAATGCTGCGCCGCATGGGAACTGCCGGGCAGGAGATGGAACCGCTCTTCCGCCATACTGCCAACGCCACCATCATCAACGGCGGTGAAAAGGCCAACGTCATCCCCAGCGAGGTAGTGGTCAACCTGGACTGCCGGATGCTGCCCGGCTACGACTCCGAGGACCTCTTGGGCGAGTTGCAGGATATCGCGGGACCCGATATCGAGTTCCAGGTTGTGAACTTCCAGCCCAAGCCGTGGCTGCTCAACATGGGCCTCTTCGACACGCTGGCCAGCATTATCGCCGAGCAGGACGGCGAAGGCGTGTCGGTCCCCATGCTGATGCCCGCCGGCACCGACGGGCGACACTTCGCCCGCCTGGGAATACAGACTTACGGCTGGATGCCCATGAACCTGCCGGCCGATTTCGACTTCCTGAAAACGATACACGCCGCCAACGAGCGCGTCCCGGTATCGGCCCTCGAATTCGGTGCCGAAGCCTTGCACCACCTCCTGCAACGCTTCCACGAATGAGGCGGACAGATTAGTTAGGGGCGAATCATCATTCGCCCCTCTTTATGACTCTCGGTGACGGGCGCTGCTCAGTTCGCAGTAGCTGCGCCCGCGACCTCCACCAGCCGTTCGAAAGCATCCGGGTCTCGGACTGCCATGTCGGCCAGCATCTTGCGGTCAATCTCGATGCCGGCGGCCTTTAGGCCGTGCATGAATTGGCTGTACGTAGTGCCGTGCTGCCGGCAGGCCGCGCCGATGCGGACAATCCACAGGCGACGGAAGTCGCCCTTGCGCTCCCGGCGGTGTCGGTAAGCGTGACTCCAGGCGTGCATCACGGCCTCTTTGGCCCACTTGTAGTTGCGGCTGGAAGAGGCCCGGTAGCCCTTGGCGGCTTTCAGGATTTTCTTATGGCGGGCGCGCTTGGTCACGCCCCGTTTGACTCTGGGCACGGTGGTTGGTACTCCGTAAGTTGCGGGTTGACTGGCTAAAGGATACGCCGGCTAGATGTCGTAAGGCACCAGGCGGCTCAGCCGTTTGACGTCGGCCTGCTCGAAGGGCATCTTCTGGGCATATTTGCGCGTAACCTTCTTGGGCTTCTTGCGGCGCAAATGACTGCTCATGCGCTTGCGGCGCATGAGCTTGCCGGAGCCGGTGATGTGGATGCGGGCTTTGGCGCCCTTGTGGGTTTTGAGTTTGGGCATATTCGCTATTCCGATTCCGCTGTAGCGGTTGAGTTGCTTTCTTGGCGAGCGGCGACTGCCGGGCTGGGGATGAGAACCATGGACATGGCTCGACCCTCCATCGACGGCTGCTGCTCCAGGCGAATTTCGTCCTTCATTTCCTCGGCGACCTTCTTGAGCAGAGACAGCCCGTTCTGCTGATGGACGGCCTCTCGCCCCCGGAACCGGACGGTGAGTTTCACCTTGTCGCCGTTGCCGATGAACTGCTTGACCTTGCGCATCTTAGCGTCGAAGTCGTGGGTGCCGATGTTGGGGCGAAAGCGCACTTCCTTCAGTTCGTTGCTCTTCTGCGACTTGCGGGTCTCGCGTTCCTTCTTGGAAGTCAGGTAGCGTAGCTTGCCGTAGTCCAGCAGGCGAGCCACCGGAGGATCGGCATTGGGCGCCACCTCCACCAGGTCAAGGTCGTGCATACGCGCCCTGGAGAGCGCGTCTGACACTGTCATTACGCCAAGCTGCTCGCCATCTTCTCCGATTACCCGCACTTGCGGAACGCGTATCTGTTCGTTGACCCTGTATTGTCTGGCGATGGTGCCACCTCCCTTCAATTGAGTTTAAACGCTCGTCCGCCGCCCTTTCCAATCTCTGAAATGGGCTAACTGCTCGCCTATTTTAGCGTCGGGTCAACACCCAGTCAACGGCGTACCGTCAATTGGCGATATTTGTTATTCCCGATTATGCCAACTGGCGAGTCAGGGGACGTTAATCTTCGTCCCCATCCTCATCGTCATCCTCTTCGTAAGGGTCATCTTCATACAGGTCTTCGTCGTCCTCAACGTCCGCATCGATGAAATCCGCTTCGTCCGCCAAAGCCGTGGCTGCGTCGGTCTCGGCTGCGAACAACATGGGCAGGTCGGGTTCCAGGGCTTCCGGCTCCGGGGCCGGAATCGCCTCAAACCCATAGAACGCGTCGTTGTCCAGAATTTTGGACAGGCCGGCGACTGTAACAGTGATGGGACGGATGGGCGATGACCAGCGTTCGCTCAGTTCGTGATGGATTGCGCCCAGCGTCATGGTCTGGTCGTCTGCCAGGAGCAGTGTACGAAACACTATCTCCTGCAAAGGCATCGACTGGCGGATGAAGTCGGGGTCATCGGCGCAGTGAGCGCGGATTTCGGCGTTCAGTTTATTGGGGTCGTCAACGTCGGCGGACGTCTTTCCGTAGGAAGGACAGGCGGTGTTCAGGCGCGCCAGAAGCAAGGGTATTGGAGAGCGGTTGAGTTCCCCCAGACGCTCCAGACTGAAGCGATATTCCAGGCTTTCCAGGCGGGTGTTGGCGGCAACTGTGGTCATTGAGCAACCTCTTCATTCCAATCCAGCATGATGATTTTCACGGCCTGTCCCGCTTCCTTGCGCGGCAGGTCAGCCGGGCAGACGGCCAATCCGTTGGCCCGGGATAGGGAGGTCAAGATGTTCGAGCCCTGCGGCCCGGTGGGAGTGGCAAACCATGCGCCCTCTCGTCGTTTCACTTCAACTCGGGCATAAACGCGACGACCGTCGCTGTTGAATATAGGCCCGGTCAACACGCCTTCAACCACCGGACGCGCCAGCAGGTCCCGACCCAGCATCCGGCGAATCGCCGGCCGGCCGAACATCTCAAAAGCCAGCAGCGCGCTCACCGGATTGCCCGGCAGACCCAACAGGGGCAGAAAACTGCCGTCGGGCCGGCGCAACAACCCGAAGGCCAGCGGCTTGGCCGGCCGCATCCGCACCGACCAGAAGTTCATGTCTCCGCGCTGTTCCAGCACGTCCTTGACCATGTCGTAATCGCCCTTGGACACGCCAGCCGACGTTACCAGCAAGTCGGCGTCCGACGCTTCGTCGATGCAGCGGTGCAGGTCTTCCAGCGTATCTCGAGCAATGCCGATGATGCGCGGCAAACCGCCGGCGGCGATTACGGCCGCTGCGACGCTGCTGCTGTTGCTGTCGTAGATGTGCCCCGGCGTCAACGCTTCACCGGCCGGCGTGAGCTCGTCTCCCGTGGACAGCACCGCTACCACCGGCCGGCGAATAACGCGAGCCCTGGTCAGCCCTAGGGACGCCATGACGCCGGCCTCGGCAGGTCGTACAATCGTGCCGGCCGGCAGCACCAGCTCGCCGGCGGAAACATCCTCGCCGGCCGGGCGCACGTTGCTGCCCAACGGTAGCGCCTTGTGGATAACGATTTCATCCAGGGGCTGCCCGCTGCGCCGGCGGTCAATCTCGTCAGTTTCCTCAAAGGGAACCACGGTATCGGCGCCGTCCGGAACCGGCGCGCCGGTCATAATTCGTATGGCCTTGCCGGCGGTTACAGTGTCTTCCGACACCTGCCCAGCTGCTACCGCAGATATGACGGAAAGTGTCGGCGCGTCATCGTCAGCGCCGGCAATGTCGGCGTACAGCACGGCATAACCGTCCATAGCCGAGTTGGCCAGTGGCGGCAGGTCCAGCGGCGAAGTAATGTCCTCTGCCAGCGCCAGCCCGAGACATTCCAGCGCCGGCAATTCAACGGCGTCCAACGGTGCGAAATGGGCGATGATGCGCGAGAACGCCTCTTCCACCTCCAGCATATCCTCGTGCCCGTGCCCGTTGTCGCGCCCATGGTGTCCGCCGTGATGTCGGCTGCCATGGCCGTGCCCACCATGGTCGTGGATGCTCTCATGGTCTCCGTCGCCGTGGGCGTCGTGAGCGTGCAGAGTGCGATTGTGCTGGTCAGTAGTCATAACGTTGCCAGATAATGGAGAGTTGCTTCACGGACGGCTTAACATCGTACCACAGTACCGCACGCTTCACCCGCGCACCGTAGCCCCGACTTCTCGCTCCAGCGCTCGGGTCAGCCCGTTGACGGCCCGGTTCACGTCCTCCGCCGTCAGCGTGCGGTCGCCGGCTCGGAACCTGATGCGAAAAGCCAGCGAGCGCGTCCCCTCCGGAACGTTCTCCCCTTCATACACGTCGAACAGCTCGGCCCGTTCCACCAGGCGCACCCGCTCAATCAGTTGCCGGACCCGACTGGCCGGCACGTCCGCCGCCACTACCAGCGCCAGGTCTCGGTTCGCGGCCGGGAATCGGGAAAGCGATTGGAACCGGCTCGCCGCAAATTCATCACCCAATTGCGCCGCCAACAGGTCGTCCAGCCGCAGCTCAAAGTAGATAACCGGCTCCGCGTCCAGGTCAAAGGCGGCGGCAACGTCAGGGTGCAACTCCCCAATCAGGCCGATGGCTGCGTCCTGCTCTCCGGCGATGGCAACGTTGGCGCAGCGGCCGGGGTGAAACATGGCGTGGTCGGCGGACGAAAAGTCAGCGTCTATGCCCATGCGGTTCAAGGCAGTTGCCAACGTTCCCGACAAGTCGAAGAAGTCTAACACTTCAGTATCGTTGAGCCAGTTGGCGTCATAGCGTGGGCCGCACATCACGCCGGCCGCCACTTCCCGCTCTTTCGGCAGCCCGTCGCTCTGGGGTATGAATGCCCGCCCCAACTCAAACAGCCGAAAACCGCCGTCGTTGTGCCCCCGGTTGTACGCCAGCGTGTTGAGGATGCTCGCCGCCAGCGTGGGCCGCAGCACGTCCTGCTCGGCGGACATCGGGTTGGCGACTCGCAGCAGTGATTCCCCTTCATCGTAGCCGTTGCCCAGCTTCGCCAGCTCGTCCGGTCCAACCAGCGGGTAGCTGATGGTTTCCTGCATCCCGGCGGCGACCAGAGCGTCGCGCAGCCTGTCCTTCAGCGTCGTCATCGCGTCGCCACGGTGGTACGGAATCGGCGACGACAGCATCGTAGTGGGCACTTCGTCGTACCCGATGATACGGATTACTTCCTCAATCAGGTCTTCCTCGATGGCAATGTCGCTGCGCCAGTAGGGAGGTTCCGCCTCCAGGCTGTCTGACCCGGTGCGCTTGGTGGCGATGCCCAGGCTGTTCAGCACCGATTCGGCCCGGCCAATGTCCAGGTCCATGCCCAGCACCTGCCGCAGCCGTTGCACCGTCAAAGGCACGGACGCAACCGCCTTGTCCCCATCGGGAAACACGTCAATAATGCCGGCAGCGGCTTCCCCGCCGGCGGTTTCCAGAATCAGCTGCGTAGCGCGACGCAGGGCGATGGGCGCCAGTTCCGGGCGCAGGCCTTTTTCAAAACGCTGGCTGGCCTCCGTCCGCAGGTTCAATTCCGTCGCCGTCCGCCGATTGTTCAGGTTGTGGAACGTGGCCGACTCCAGCAACAAATTGGTGGTGGACGCCGTGATTTCGCTGTTGGCGCCGCCCATCACGCCGCCAATTCCGATGGCCTGCGTCGGGTCGGCAATCAGCAAGTTGTCGGCAGTCAGCGTGCGTTCCACGTCGTCCAGAGTGGTGAACTTTTCGCCGTCGGCAGCCCGGCGCACCACCACGTGACGGTCGGTCACCGTGTCCAGGTCAAAAGCGTGCAGCGGCTGGTTGAACTCCAGCATCACGTAGTTGGTTACGTCCACCACGTTGTTGATAGGCCGCAGCCCGGCCCGTATCAGTCTGTCCTGCAGCCAGTGAGGAGACGGGCCGATGCTGATGCCGGTGACTACCGATGCCGTGTAACGCAAGCACAGGTCCGGGTCGGCGATGCTAACCCGCGCCAGTTCCGATGCGGCGGTGCCAGACTCCCGATAAGACACGTCCGGCACGCGCACCTGTTGGCCGGTCAGTGCCCCGATTTCCCGGGCTACGCCCAGCATAGACAGGCAATCGCCCCGATTGGGCGTCAACTCCAGCTCCAGGAACGTATCGCCCAGCACGTCGTCCAGCGGCGTGCCCACCTCGGCGTCGTCGGGCAGCACGATGATTCCCTCGTGCTCTTCGCTGATTTCCAGTTCGGCTTCGGAGCAAATCATCCCTTCCGAAACCACGCCCCGAATAGTGGCCGGCTTGAGTTCCTCCCGCCGTCCGGTGTGCATATTGAGCAGCGTTACGCCCGGCCGCGCAAAGCAGATTTTCTGCCCGGAGGCCACGTTGGGCGCGCCGCAAACCACTTCCACCGGCGGCCCGTCGCCGGGATCAACTTCGCACAAGGTCAGCGTATCGGCGTTTGGATGCGGCCGCGTAGCCCGCACGTAGCCCACCACGCAGCCTTCCCAGCCGCCGCGAGTGAAAACGTCGCCCACCTCAATTCCGCCCATCGTCAGCCGGTGGGCCAACTCATCAGCGGGCAGCGTAATGTCAACGTACTGGGAAAGCCAGGAAAAGGGAATGAGCATATCAGTCTTTGGTATCGGGCGAGCGCCTGCCAGTCAGAACTGCCGCAGGAACCTCACGTCGTTCCGGTAAAAGTGCCGGATGTCGTCAATGCCGTACTTCAGCATCCCGATGCGCTCCGGCCCCATGCCGAACGCGAAGCCGGTGTAACGCTGCGGATCGTAGCCAACCCCTTCCAGCACCCTCGGATGCACCATGCCGGCCCCCATAATCTCGATCCAGTCCTCATCACGGTTGATGGGACGCCGCCCGGTGGCCGGGTCAACGAAGTTGGAAATCGACATATCCACGCCCGGCTCAACGAATGGGAAGTAATCGCAGCGGAAGCGAATCTGGCGGTCGGCCCCGAACACCCGCCGGGCGAATTCGTACAGCGTTCCTTTCAGGTCCGCAAAGGTGATGCCTTCAGCCACGGCCAGCCCCTCAATCTGGTAGAAGTGCCATTCGTGGGTGGCGTCGGTGGCTTCGTAGCGATAGCACTTGCCCGGCACCACCACCCGCACCGGCGGCTCCTGTGATTCCATGACCCGCGCCTGCATCGGCGAGGTGTGCGTCCGCAGCAGCATCGGCTGCTGCCCGTCCTCGTTCACGTAGTCCACCCACAGCGAGTTCCACATATCCCGTGCCGGATGGCCCGCCGGAATGTTTAGCATCTCAAAGTTGTAGTGGTCCAGTTCCACTTCCGGCCCTTCCACAACGCTGAACCCCATCGCCATGAACGCAGCGCAAACCTCGCGCACAATCTGCGTGGTCGGGTGCAACCGCCCCGTAACCACCGGCCGCCCTGGCAGGGTTACGTCCAGCGCGCCGCGCGCCGCCAATTCGGCCTCGGCCAGTTCACGGATGCGGCGGGACAACGCTTCATCTAGGAGGTTTCTGGCCTGGTTGGCCGCTGTGCCGACCTCACGTCGCAGCTCCGGCTCCAGCTGAGGTATGGAACGCAGGATGCCGGTGATTTGGCCGCGCCGGCCCAACCAGGCCACCCGCCACTGCTCTGCGCTGTCGGCATCGGGAACTGCATCCAATTCGGCCAGCGCTTGGCTGGCCAGCTCTGAAATTGATTCGGCGGACTGCGTCTGGGCTAAGACTTGGGACACGATAATGCGCTGCAATAAAGTCAAGGATGTAAAATTATAGGCAGCGCCCTGACGAAGGGTCAAGCGAATGGACCAGCGCCCTGCGCGCAGCCGCCAATTTGTCATATAATAATCGCGCCGCAGCCATGTTTTGCATAGGCTGAACGAGCATCCGAGGAGGAACATCCCAATGGCCGACGAATTCGTGAAAATTGCCTCACTCAGCGACATCCCGCCGGGCGATATGCTTTCGGTGAGGGTCGGATCCGAAGAGATTCTGCTGGTGAACCTGGACGGGGAGATGCACGCCTGCGACGACATCTGCACCCACGCTTATGCCAACCTTTCCGAGGGCGACCTGGAAGAGGGCGAGGTGGTTTGCCCGCTGCACGGGGCGGTTTTCGACGTTGCCAGCGGGAACCCGGTTACGCCGCCGGCCACCGAGGCGTTACGCAAATTCGCCGTCCGCATCGACGGCGATGACGTGCTGGTTGGGCCGGCCATCGAAGCGGAGTAGCCCGCCTAATCCCCTTCCCGGATGTTCTGATACACCGCCAGCGGCGTCGCCGCCAGCAGCCCGGCGTCCACCGGCAGCACCACGCCGGACACCCACCGCGCTTCGTCGCTGGCCAGAAACAGCGCCGCGTAAGCGATGTCCCAGGCGCTGCCCTCGGTTCCCAGCGGGCCGGCCTTGCGGCGGAGATCCCGCGTCCGTTCCGGCATCATCCCGGCCACCATCGGCGTGTAGATGTGGCCCGGCGCGATAACGTTCACGCGAATGTTGTCCCGCCCCAGGTGCACCGCCATCGTTTCCGACATACCGATGACGCCGGACTTGGAAGCGGAGTAGGGAATGCTGGCCAGCCCGCTGCCGGCCCGCACGCCGGCGATGGACGACATATTGATGATGCTGCCCCCGCCGGCGTCGATCATCCTGGGCACGGCGTACTTGGTGGTCAGCATCATGCTTTTCAGGTTCACGTCCAGCACGTTGTCCCACACGCTTTCCTCAACGTCGGTGGGCGTGCCCGGCCCGGTGATTCCCACGTTGTTGAACAATACGTGCAGCGCGCCATAGCGCTCCACCGCGGCGTCCACGATAGCTTGGCAATCCTCGGCGGAGGTGACGTCGGCCGCTATAACTGAGCCTTCGCCGCCCTGCTCGTGGATGGCGGCCAGCGTTTCCTCGGCGGCCTGCGGGTTCCGGTCCACCAGCAGCACCTTGGCCCCTTCCCGCGCAAACAGTATCGACGCCGCCTTGCCCGTGCCCATTCCCGGCCCGCTGGACCCGGCGCCCGTGATGATGGCGACCTTGTCTTGCAATCGTGGCCGGCCGGCCGGTAGCAATGTCATCTTGAACCTCCGAAAAGTAGCAGGGGCGAATAACCATCCGCCCCTACGATGCTTGCTCCACCACGGCCAGGTAGAGCTGCGCCGTGCCCAATATCGTATCGTCGCGCTGTACCTGCGCCGAAAACTCCAGCCGGTTGTACGTAACGTCCGTCAGCGTGCAGCGCGTTGTGACGCGGTCGCCAATGCCCGCCGACGCCAAGTGCCTGATGTTGAACTGGTAGCCGACTACGGTTTGCCCCGGATAGAGCAGGGACACCACCGCGCGGTAGCAACCCTGCTCGATGAGAAAGAGCATCGCCGGCGTGCAGAACTTCGGCACGTGTGGCGCCAGGTGCTCCGAGCCGATGGTTAGCTCTACCTCGCCCGTCAGGCCGGCCCGAATGCCCGGGTTCACAGCCGGGCGAGGCGGCTCTGACCCCTCGGTGGTTGACACGAAACGGCCCGCAACGTCAGGCAGACGCTGCGGGTACGCCGGTCAGGATGGACTCAACCTCGTCGGCCAGCTCATTGGCCCGGGCCTTCACTTCGTCATCGGTGAGGCTGGACAGCGGATGCTGCGCCACCACGTAGCGATATTCGGGCACTCCCATCATCCGGGTCATCGCCTGGGCGGTGTTCAGGAACACGTGGGTGATGATGGCTGCGGTGGGAACGCCGCGCTTTTCCATGTCGATTCCGTCGTGCACACTGCACGAACTGCACGACCCTCAATCACCCACCCCGGTGATGAGGTAGTCAACCTCGCCCAGGATGGAGTCAATCACGTCCTGCTTGGCGGGCAGGCTGGCGTGGTGCTTGCTGAAGTACTTGACCTCGGCGAAACCGTGCCGCTCGTTGAGGATGCTGCCCAGCTCATGCAACAGCTTGTCGGCGTTGGCTTTGGAGTTCTCCATCAGCCCCAGCCGCTTGCCGGCCAGGCCGCCGGAGCGGTCGTTCATGTGAAATTCGCTCTTGGGCAGCTCCGTGCCCTTGGGGTTGACGAGCCTCAGGCGGCTCATGGATTCGGCGGTCGTCATTGCTATCTAACCTCCGTCGTCGTGGTTGTAACCGTCATTGTGATGTGATGCCCCGATTGTACCGTCAAACCGGGTGATTGTGTAACCCCTGTTTCCGACTAGTCGGCGCCAATCTTGCGGGTGCGGATGCGGTAGCCGGTGGTGTCAATGATGGCGCTGTAGCGTCCGCCGGTGCCGCCGCCGTGCATAATCAGGATGTCGTCGGGGTCGTTGGCGCAGCGCATGATAACGTTCTCGTCGCCGGGGCGCTCCGGCCCCTGCTTGGAACCCAGCCGGATCAGTTCGGAGCGGGAACGTCCGCTGTTTTCAATCAGGAACTCCTGGATGTCACGGCGGCTCCAGCCGTCGCCTTGCAGGGTCAGGGCGTGCTCCGGCCCGATGACGATAACCCACTGGGCCGGGTAGCGATGAACCAGAGTGGCGGAACGGAGGGAATCGCAGATGGAGTTCAGGATCTGGCGACCGGTGTGCCCGTAACTGTTGGGCACGCTGACGGGGTTGTAGGCCACCGCCACCGTCACCACGCTGTCCGAGGCGTCAAATCCCCTGCTCACGTGCAGCGGTTCCCAGGGCGAGGTTTCCTCGTTCTCGGCGATGCAGAAGGTGTACTTCGCCGGTGTGCCCATGGTGCCCCGGTCTAGCTGCCCGGGCCAGGCGTCAAATCCGTTCATAAAGCAGAGGCGCACGGCCCGCCCGATGCTGGCGTTGGCCCGGAAGCCGGGACCGAACAGCCCGTCCCTGCTGTTGATGCCCAGCGCGTCCCGTATCGGCCCGTTCAGCACCATCAGGATGCTTGGCGAACTGGTTGAGGACGCGGCCATGTTGACGAAGTTGCGTTCCTCCTCCAGGGTTTTCAGCGCTGTAACCAGCACCGGGAAATACTCGGCCTGGCAGCCGGCCATCACCGCGTTGGCCGCGGCATTCTCCGACGTGATGACCCTGCTGCGCATGTCCAGGTTGAGCAGTTCCTCCTCGCCGGTGAGTCCGGCCACGGACAGCATCTCCCGTACCTTGTAGTCGGCCGGCGGAACCACCGGCAGGCCGTCGGTCCAGCCCAGGCGAAAACATTCCTCAATGGCCTCAATGGTGTCGGCGGTTTCAACGTGCCGTTCGGCGCTGCTGGTCATCGTAATCTCCTGATGTTTGGTGGTGGTTATTCTCGCAGTTTCCCGGTAACTATCAAACCGTCGGTAACGCTGTAGCCGTGCCCGGGGTCCGCAAGGTCGGTATTGGTTGCCATGTAGGACGTTCTTCCGCTGACCACCGGCGTAATCGATATAACGTCGTAGCCGGCGGCGTCCAGGTCGTTGCAGCAGCGTTCCAGAAAATCGGCCATCTGCTGCAAACGAGTATGTTCTTCGCTGGTAATGCTGACCCGACCCACGTTGCCGCCGTGAGTGGACAGCTGTGTGTCGGCATACACGTAGCGGGTAACGTACCGGGGCTGGTCACTGGCAGGATAAGCCGAGCGGAACAACGGTAGCCTCGTCAGAATCGCAGCTGCACGCCGGACTTTTCTTCCTGTAGCTTGGATACGGCGTCGGAGTCCTCCGGCCCCAGCCCATGGAACATTGCTTCCACGTGGCGTTGGTCAACCAGGTTGGACAGGTCCATGGGGATACCGTACTCCCGCCCCAGGTCCGTAGCCAATCGCACGTCTTTGGCCGCCAGCGCGGTGGCGAAACCCGGCTCGAAGTTGCCGGCAAACAGGTAGCGAGGGTGCTTTTCCACCAGGCGACGGCTGCCCCCGCTGCTGTTGGCGATTACGTCGGCCAAGGTTTCCAGCGGCACGCCCGCCTTCACGCCCAGCGTCAGCGCCTCCGCCATCAGCACGCCGATGCCCATGGTCAGCAGGTTGTTGCAGATTTTGGTAACCATTCCATTGCCGATTTCGCCACAATAGACAACGTGCGCGCCGATGGCGTCCAGCATTGGCTTTACCTTGTCGTAGGTCGCCTCGTCGCCGCCGACCATCACGGCCAGCGTGCCGGCCGCCGCGCCGTACACGCCGCCGCTCACCGGAGCGTCCAGCACGGTTACGCCCCGCGCCGCGCATTCGGCATGGATGCTGCGGATGACGGTGGGCGAGTTGGTGGACAGGTCAACGTACACGTCGCCGTCGCCGGCGGCGGACATAATGCCGTTCTCACCCATCACCACGGCCTCCACGTCCCGCGGCACCGGCAGCGAGGTGAACACCGCGTCGTTGCCCGCCACGCAGCCGGCCGGCGTATCGGCCCACTCTGCGCCCATTTCCAGCAGGTTGGTCGCCGATTCCCGGCGCAGGTCGTGAACGGTCAATTGATGCCCGGCCTTGATCATGTTCGCGGCCATAGGGTTGCCCATATTGCCAACGCCAATAAACCCAGCTCTCATAACGTTTTCATCTCCGCAAGTACGCGCCGGCGCAGTCAGCCCGGCGACAGGTGAGCGCATTATAGCACCGGGTACCCGTGTATAATGCGTAGAAAACCAGCGAACCGGAACCAACGGGGTACGCACCATGGCAACCCAAGCAGACTTGGTATCCTTCACTACCCGGGTCAGCTGTCCCGACGAATTTGACTCCTTCTGGGACAACGTACTGGCCGAGCTGGCGACAATCCCCCTGGATGCCCGCATCGGCCACGACCCCTTCCGCAGCACGGACTCTGCGAAGGTGTACCAGGCCACCTATCGCAGCCTGGACGAGCTGGAGATTTTTGCCTGGTACAGCGTGCCGGCCGTGGGAGATGGCCCCTTTCCGGCGGTGCTGATTCTGCCCGGTTACAAATCCGAGCCGGCCCTGCGTCGCGATTGGGCCGCCAAAGGCGTAGCCTCCCTGGCCGTGGCCGTGCGCGGCAAGCTGCCGAGCAGCAGCACGTTCAATCCCGGTTACCCCGGCCTGCTCACCCACGGCGTGGAAGACCGGGACACCTATGGCTACAAGGGCGTCATCTCCGACTGCGTACGCGGCGTCGATTTCCTGCTATCACGTCCTGAAATCGACCCGGCGCGTATCTACTGCTGCGGCAGCAGCCAGGGCGGCGGACTGACCCTGATCACCTCGGCTCTGCGGCCGGAAATCAAGGCCGGCGTCTCCGGCTATCCGTTCCTGTGCTGCTTCCCTGAGTCGATGCGGATGCTGCGCAGCTACCCCTACGACGAGCTTTCCTGCTACGCCCGCGCCTATCCCGACCGCGCCGAGCAGATGCTGGAAACCCTGCGCTACTTTGACGCTGTGAACTTCGCCCCGCGCATCAAGTGCCCTATGGTCGTAGGCATCGCAATGGAGGACGAAGTTTGCCCGCCCGAAACGAGCTACGCCGCCTACCGTCTGCTTGGCGGCCAGCGGGAGCTCTGGCTGTTCCCTAACTCCGGCCACGGCAACGCCCACGAATACCCCGCCCGTGAAGCCTCCTGGTTGCAGCAGCGCATCGGCGCAACGCCAGCGTGAGTGATACCCCATGACCAGTACGCCATCATCCCCGGCAGCCTTCTGGGAACAGACCGAAGCCCAGTTGGCCGAAACCGACCCCAACATTGCGCTGGAGCACGACGCCTTCTACTCTCAGCCCGAGTGGGACGTGTACCGGATGCGCTACGACACCACCGACGGCCACCGCCTGTTCGCCTGGTTCTCGGTTCCCAAAAGCGGCGGCCCGTTCCCGGCCCTGGTTCGAATACCGGATTACGCCAGCGTCCACGACATAATCTACACGCCCCTGCGCCACCGCGCCGTGGTGATGAACGCCACCCACCGGGGCCAGCGCAACAGCGACGCCCTCATGCAAGCCACTTACCCCGGCCTGCTCACCGAGGGCATCGACCACCCGCACACCTACGCGCTGCTCGGCGCTTACGCCGACGCCCTGCGCGCGCTGGACGCTCTGGCTACCCAGAACCTGGCACAGATTAGCACGGTCGCTCTGACCGGCGCCGGTCTTGGCGCCGCTCTCGCTCTGGCCGCAGCCGCCCGACGTCCCAACGTGGCAGCCGTAGCCGCCGACACTCCTATGGCGCTGGGGCATCCGGCTGCCCTGCAGCCCGGCCTCGGCTATCCGCTGGGCGAGCTGGGCGACTACCTCCGAGCCTACCCGGAGCGCCGCGAAGCGGTAACGGAAACTCTGTCGCCGCTCAACCCGCTGCGCACCGCTCCGTCGGTGTCGGCTCCGGTGCTGATGAGCGCCGGCCGTTTCGACCGCAGCCTGTGCCCGCTGCCCTTCGCCGAGGAGTTGGCCGTCGCGCTGCCCAACTGCGATTTTCGCGTGTACGACGGCGCCGCCGAGGGTGGCGGACACGAGCACGCCGTCGTGCGGGGCGCATGGCTCACGGAAAAGCTGGACCTCAACGCGTAGTCCGAGGGTCAAGCAAGTCTCGCAATCCGTCGCCCAGCAGGTTGAACCCCAGCACGGCGACGAAAATGGCGGCGCCAGGCAGCAGCAACAGCCGCGGGGCAGTCTGCAGATGCGGACGCGCGTCGTTGAGCATCGCTCCCCATTCCGGCGTCGGCGGCTGCGCACCCAGGCCCAGGAAGTTCAGGCCCGCGATGCCCAGGATTATCCAGCCCACGTCCAGCGAGGCGATGACGATAATCGGCCCGATAATGTTCGGCGCAATGTGGCGCACGATTATGCGGAAGCCGCCGGCCCCCGTTGCTCGCGCCGCCGTAACGTACTCCTGTTGCCGGGCCGCCAGCGTAACCCCCCGGATGATGCGGGCGTGGCCAACCCACCAGACGGCTCCCGCCGCCAGCAGCACGTTGAACAATCCCGGCCCCAACGCGCCCGCGACGGCCAGCGCCAGAATCAGCGAGGGGAAAGCCAGCAGCAGGTCCACTACGCCCATCAGCGCGGTGTCTGTCCAGCCGCCATGGTATCCGGACAGTATGCCCACGGTCAGCGCGATGGTCATGCTCAAGGCCAGCGTGATTGCGGCGGCCAACAGCGTCATCCGCGCCCCGTGCACAATCCGGCTGAAAGTATCCCGACCCAGGTGGTCGGTGCCCAAAAGGCGCTCCGCCGACGGCGGCAGCAGCCGTTCCGGCAGGTTGATTTGAGTTGGATCATCCAAGGGCAGCCACGGAGCCAGCAGCCCGGCCGACAGCAGCGTCAATACCAGGAACAAACCCAATGCAGTTCCCGGCTCTCGCAGCAGGCCGGTCCAGCGCCGTCTCTGGCGCGCCCCGCTGGCCACGGCCAGGACGGGACCGCGCTCCCCGGAATGTTCAGCCCTGCTCGTCATCAGATGCTACAGTTCGTCCCGCCCGAAACGCAGGCGTGGATCGGCGATGCGCAGGGCAATGTCTGCGGCCAGATTGACCAGCAGCACTACCACCGCGATGTACGTCACAAACCCCTGTACCACTGGGTAATCACGGGTTAGCGCTGCGCCTACCATCAGTTGACCCAGGCCCGGCCAGGTAAAGATGGTTTCCACGATGACGGCTCCACTGAGCAGGTAACCGAGGTTCACGCCGGTACCTCCAATGGCCGGCAACAACGCGTTGCGGAGCGCGTGCCGGAAGGAAACGGTTCGTTCGGACAACCCCTTGGCCCGCGCCGTGCGGATGTAATCCTCGCCGAGGGTCTCCAGCATACTGGCTCGGATTAGCCGCATCAGTTGCGCCATCGGCCCCAGAGACAGCGCGAAGGCCGGCAGTATCACCTGCGTCGGCGAGCCATAGCCCAGGGCCGGCAGCCATGACAGTTTCACCGCAAACAGTATGATTAGCCCGTAGGCCAGGGCATAGGACGGCGCCGCCGCCCCAACCAGCGCCACCAGACGGGCGACGGTATCCACAGCGCTGCCACGCCTGCGCGCCGACAAAATGCCCATAGGCACGGCGACCAGCAGCGCCAAGGATAATGCCGTGGCCGTAAGTAGGGCCGTCGGTACGGTGCGGCGCGCCAGCTGGCCAGCCACTGACAGTTCGGTGGAGTAAGACTGGCCCATGTCTCCCGTTAGGGCCCCAGTAGCCCAGCGAACGTATTGCACGGCCAGGGGAGCGTTCAACCCCAACTCGGCGCGCATGGCCGCTACTTCCGCCGGGCTGGGTAACTGGCCCGGGTTGCGCTGGCGCAGCACAATCTCTGCCGGGTCTCCCGGGGCCAGATTCAGCAATGCGAAGCTGACCGCCGAGATTCCCAGAAGCAGCAGCGGCAGGGTAGCCAGCCGTCGAGTCAGGTATGCCAGCATACCGACGACCGTCTATTCCCGTACCGGCCGGTGTCGATCATCACTCGGACAGGCCGACGCGGTGGTCGAAGAAATAGAGGCTGGACGGATGGGGCGAGAAATCGGTGACCTTGTCGCTGATGCCGAACACCAGATTCATGTGCGCCACCGGCAAGAACGCCGTTTCCTCTGTGATGATTGCCAGGGCCTCGCAGGCAATCTCCTTTCGACCCTCTATGTCGGATACCGATACGGAAGGCCCCACTATTTCCGCCAGGGCGGTATTGTCATAGTACCCGTAGTTGTTGCCGCCCGTGCCGCCGGCGTCGGCTCGCAGTCCGGCGAACTTGCTGATGTTGAACACCGGGTCTCCGCCGCCTTCCACAACGCCGTTGTACCAGCCGAAGAGGTCCCAGGCGGGTTCCTTCACCACCGACCATTCGGTGATCTGCACGTCCACCTTGATTCCCACGTCGGCCAGCATCGCCTGTGCGGCTTCGGCCATAATCGGTAGCTGGAACCGCTGGGGGTAACCGCCGATAATAATTTCCAGCGGTTCGCCGTTCCTGTCCAGGATTCCGTCGCCATCGCTGTCCGCGTAGCCGGCATCCTCGAGCAAATGACGGGCTTCGTCAGGATCATAGGCGGGCGCTTGTACGTCGGGACATGAGACCACCACTTCCGGCAGCATAAACTCGGCGAATGACCCGGCTCCGGAGGGAGCCACCAGGCCGGCGATGCTCTCCCGGTCAATAGCGTGGGCCACCGCTCGACGCACCAGCGGATCGGCCAGCGTGCCTCGCTCAAAATTCACCCACCATAGCACCAGGGCAGTGCCCAGGCCGGCGGTCGCGGTTTGCGTGCCTGGGTTGGCGTTGATTACCTGCGATCCGTCCGGAGACACGTTGATGATTAAATCGACGTCTCCGGCCTGCAGGGCCAGTTCCCGGCTGCTGGTGTCCGGTATCGCAATGCTATTGATGCCGGCCAGCGGGGGAATTCCACCCCAATAGTCGTCGTTGGCCACGCTGTCAAGGCGTTCCAGCTGGACGTATGCCGTGGGAATGTAGGGCCCGGTAAGGGCGCGCGCCTCTATGAAATTGCCCTCGCCGGCAGCATCGGCCGCCGCCGCGTCGTGGATGCCGAATACCGGCGTAATCAACAGGCCCGGCAACGTCGGCTGCGGCACCGTGGTGGTGATGGTGATGGTCTGGTTATCCTTAACCGATATTGTGTCGGCAGACAATATATCGGCTGCCGCTTCCGAAAGCCGAATGGCCCGCTCCAGGGAAGCCTTGACCGCCTCCGCATCCAACGGGTTGCCATTGTGGAACTTCACACCCGACCGGATTTCGATTTCCCAGGTCAGTGGGTCCACGTGAGTGGCTTCCGTTGCCAGCCACGGCTCGGGACTGAGGGTGCTACCCGACAGTCGGAACAAGTTCTCCGACATTGCCGATTGGTTTGCGACCCAACCGCTCACCACCGGGTCCAGGGGGCTGTCCAGCCAGATGACCCCGGCGTTCAAAATGGGCCGCTCCGCCATTGCGGCTTCAGCGGGCTCGTTCTGTTGTTGAGCGGAAGACGACGAATCTGACTGTTGGACTGGCGCGGCGGTGGCGACCGGCTGCTGCGGTGCAGACGCGGCCGGCGCGGTCGCCGGCGCATCACTGCTACCCGTGTAAGGAGTCGTCCCGCTGGGTTCGGCTGCAGTCCCGCAGGCCACCGCCAACGTCAGCAGAAGGCCGCACCCAACGGCCACTCCATATTTGAAATTTTGTCTCAATAATTTTTCCATGTCATTCCTTCCTAATATGCTCCTGTTTGTTGCCTGTGAACACCTCATCATCCCCGGCTCCCGGCGCACCGCCGCGGGTCATGCGAATGTGGATTAACCTGGGCGGCGCGGAGCAATATAACCGTCGAGAGGACAGCAAAAAGGCCCCGTCCGCACTTGGTGGATGGGGCCTGCTCGTGGGCATCCTGTGGCCTTGGTCAGCCATGCCCGATTAGACAGGAGAATCCGCTTCACTCGTTCCGCGAAGTGCAGCCAGAATACACCTGAAGGCAGGCTTCCTGGCTCATGGCTGATAGCGACGACTCTCCACCTTCCCATCCGCGCCGTGCAGACAGTGGTTTGCATCAACGACCCTCTTCCAAGAGAGGTCAACGGGAGAGCGTCTCGCCAATTACAGTGGCGCGACCGCACCGGAATTACACCGGATTTCCTTTTGCCCCGCGTCTTCCGCAGATCGTCGCCGTCTGGCATCGACCAATAATCGGAGCGCGGGTCACCAACAGGTGTTGGTTGGAGTGTTCGATTTTTAACGCGAATAGGCTAGCACGGCAGGCAGCTGTGGTCAACCAAACCGCCTGCCCGGTTCTCACTCGGCCAGCCCGACCCGATGGTCCACGAAATAGAGCGTGGTTGGATGAGGAACGAACCCGGTGACCCGTTCACTGACCCCGTACACCATGTAGGGGTGCGCCACCGGCAGGTACGCGCTTTCTTCTGTGACCAGCGCCAAGGCCTCGCAGGCAATCTGCTTCCGGCCCTCGAGGTCAGACATGGTCCGGGCCGGCGCCACTATGTCCATCAGTTCGGAATTGTCGTAGTGCCCGTAGTTTCTTGCGCCGGCGTTGACGTTGGCCAAGAGCCCGGCAAACTTAATGACGTTCAGCACCGGGTCTCCGGTCTCAATCACGTTGTTGTACCAACCGAAGAGATCCCAGTTTGCTTCCCTTACCGCGGCCGACTCGGTGATGTGCACATCGACTTTGATTCCCACGTCCAACAGCATCGCCTGGGCTGCCTCGGCTATGATGGGCAGCTGGAACCGCTGGGGATAGCCGCCGATGATAATCTCCAGCGCTTGGCCATCCTTATCCAGAATTCCGTCGCCGTCGGTGTCGGCGTAGCCAGCCTGCGATAGCAACTCGCGGGCCTGATCCGGATCGTAATCCAGGGCGTTCACCCCGGGACAGGACAGCAGGGCTTCCGGCAGCATCAGCTCGGCGAATGAGCCGGACCCCTCCGGGGCGACCAGGCTGGCGATACTCTCGCGATCGATGGCCTGGGTCACCGCCCGTCGGACCAGGGGGTCGGCCAGCGTGCCTCGCTCGAAGTTGACCCACCACATCACTACGTTCGTCCCGATGCCTGACGTTTGGGTGGACAGCCCCGGCTGGGCGTTGATTGCCTGAGCCCCTTCCGGCGATATGTTAATGGCAAGGTCAACGTCGCCGGCTTGCAGGGCCAGTTCCCGGCTGCTGGTGTCGGGGATTGCGATGTGATCAATGCCAGCAAGCGGCAACGCGCCGCCCCAGTAATCGTTGTTGGCCACGCTGTTGAGGTATTCTTTCTGGACGTACGCAGTGGGGACGTAAGGGCCGGTCAGTGCGCCCGCCTGTAGGAAGTTGCCCTCGCCGGCCGCGTCCACCGCCGCTGCGTCGTGGATGGCGGTGACCGGAACAGTCAACAGGCCCGGCAGAGTTGGCTGCGGTTCCGCCGTGGTGATAGTGATGGTCTGTTGGTTCTTTACAGCCACGGAATCGATGCCCAGGTTTTCTGCCGCCGCCGCAGACAATCGTATCGTCCTTTCCAGCGATGCCTTGACCGCCTCGGCGTCCATCGCGTTCCCGTTGTGGAATCTGACATCAGGCCGTAGCTCGATTTCCCAGGTCAACGGCTCCAACTGCGTCGCCCCGGTCGCCAGCCACGGCTCGGGGGCGAGGGTGCTTCCGGACAGCCGGAACAGGTTCTCAGACATCGCTGATTGGTTGGCGACCCAGCCACTCTCCACCGGATCCAGTGGACTGCTCAGCCATATCACGCCCACTTTCAGCGTGGGTCGCTCCTCCGATGTCACGGCTGCCGTCGCGCTATCCGCCGGCACCGCCGTAGCGGCCGGCACATTCGTCGCCGCTGCCGCCGGCGCTTGCTGCTGCGCCGTCGCCGCCGCCGGAGCGGTTCCCGTTGAGTCGCTGCTGGCCGCGCAGGCTATCGCCAGCAGCCCCAGCAGGCTCAACCCTGCTATCAAAACGATACGATGTATCAATAAAAACGACACGATGATACTCCTTGATGCCTTTCAGTGGATTTTGAACGAACATCGCCGTTCTCAAACGCCGCATCCCGGATGCGAGCGGTCAAACACAGTAACGCTGCCCCCGGCGCCGGTCAACCCTGCCAGCGTGTTGCCTAATCTGCGTTCCCGTGCTAACCTGTCCCTTGAAGCAACAAGCTAACGCAATGCGGGGCCGAAAGGGCCCGGAAGGGTAAGGGTACTCAACCAGTAATGTTGGACACCGACGTCAAACAGAGAGTCATCGAAGAATACCGCACGCACGAATCCGATACCGGCTCTACTGAACTGCAGGTGGCGATGCTCACCGAGCGCATTCGCCAGGTA
Organism: Chloroflexota bacterium; assembly: GCA_009837355.1. Lineage (GTDB taxonomy): Bacteria > Chloroflexota > Dehalococcoidia > Lucifugimonadales > UBA3495 > Bin87. Next base: position 48,457 of record VXTR01000053.1, read on the forward strand.
ACGGACCACCTGCGCACCCATCGCAAGGACGTACACTCCCGTCGGGGCCTGGTTACTATGGTCTCCAAGCGCAGACGGCTGCTCAACTACCTGAGCCGTGAAGATGTCGGACGATACCAGAGGCTAATCTCCCGGCTCGGTCTGCGCCGGTAAGTTAGAGCCATGAGGCCGTCAGCTTGGGCGCAATCCCTGCCATGTCGGTCGGCCTGAAACCCAGCCGTCCCACGCGCCGCTCCTGGTATGCCGGCGGCTCTAGCCTGATTTCTCCCCTTTCCGGCAAAACTGCCGGACGCTGGTATGCGTAGCTTGAAATAACCGGCTTCGCCCCTATGTCGCAGCCAGCGCGCCAGCCAACTATGACCACACGTAAAGCGCGCCGCCGGGGAATCGGCGCCAGCATTTCAACGGAAACCCTGCCGTATCACCGCCGCACCTGACGGCCCGGCAGCAGCACGAATCGGAAGAGAGAGGTAGAAAACACTCCTGCTATGACCACAATTGACATCACCAGCTCACTAATGAACCCCTTCGCCATCAGCGGCGAAATCGGTGGGCATCCTATTACACTGGAAACCGGCCGCCTGGCCCAGCAGGCCCATGGCTCCGTAACCATCACCTGCGGCGAAACCATCCTACTGGCCACCGCCGTAATGTCCGAGCAGGCCAGAGAGGGCATCGACTTCCTGCCTCTGACCGTAGAGTTTGAGGAGCGTTTGTACGCTGTCGGCAAGATCCCCGGCAGCTTCTTCCGCCGCGAAGGACGCCCCGGCACCGAGGCCATCCTGTCGGCGCGCCTCACCGACCGCAGCATCCGGCCCCTTTTCCCCAAGGGCCTGCACAACGAGGTGCAAGTCATCATCACCGTGCTCTCTGTGGACGAAGAGCATCCGCCGGAAACCCTGGGCATGGTCGCCGCGTCCGCCGCCCTGTCCCTCAGCCAGATTCCCTTCGACGGCCCCATCGGAGCTTGCCGAGTGACCTGGGATGGCAGTGAGTACAGCATCAATCCCAGCTACCAGAGCGCCGCCGCCTCCGAACTCAACATGATCGTGGCTAGCAACCGTCACGCCATCATGATGGTGGAATCCGGTTCCGTAGAAGTCTCCGAAGAGGTCATCCTGGAGGGCATCCGGCTGGCCCACGAGAGCAACGTGCAGACAATCGAAATGATTGACCAGCTCGTCGCCGAGCGCGGCACGGACAAGACCGAGGTTCACGTCGATTACGACGAAGCCGCCCAACGGGAAAAGAAAGTGGACGCGCTGGTCAACGGCCGCATCGCCGAGGTTCTGGGACAAAACTCATTCAAGAGCGAACGCGACGCCGGCCTGGACGCCATCGAGTCAGAAGTGAAGGCGCAGCTGGCCGAGGACTATTCCTCCGCCGAAATCGGCGAAGCCTTCAAGAACCTGGTCAAGGCGGAAGTGCGTGGCCGTATTCTCAACCTCAAGGTTCGCCCCGATGGACGCCAGCCGGACGAAATCCGCCCCATCACCTGCAGCGTCGGCGAGCTGCCCCGAGCCCACGGCAGCGGACTCTTCACCCGTGGCCAGACCCAGGTGCTCTCCATCGCCACCCTGGCCTCGCTGTCCATGAAACAAACTCTGGACACCGTCGGCCCCGACAACACCAAGCAGTTCATGCACCACTACAACTTCCCGCCTTACAGCGTGGGCGAGGCCCGACGCGTCGGCTCTCCTGGACGCCGCGAAATCGGACACGGCGCCCTCGCCGAACGGGCGATTCTGGCCGCCATGCCCCCTGAAGAGGAATTCCCCTACACCGTTCGCATCGTCAGCGAGGTGCTGGCATCCAACGGCTCCACCTCTATGGGCAGCGTTTGCGGCTCCTCCCTCGCTCTGATGGACGCCGGCGTCCCACTGGCCGCTCCGGTGGCCGGCATCGCCATGGGCCTCATCACCGACGGCGATGGTGAGCGCTACGCCATCCTCAGCGACATCCAGGGCATTGAAGACTTCCTGGGCGACATGGACTTCAAGGTCGCCGGCACTGAGCAGGGCATCAACGCCCTTCAAATGGACGTGAAAATCGACGGCCTCACCCAGGAATTGCTCAGCGAAGCCCTGGAACAGGCCCGCGTCGGCCGGCTCCACATCCTCGACCGAATGGCCGAAGCCATTACCGAACCCCGTTCTCAGATGAGCAAGTACGCCCCCAAGCTGTTGCGGATGCAGATCCCGGTCGAGAAGATTGGCGCCCTCATCGGCCCCGGCGGCCGCGTCATCCGAGCTATCCAGGAAGAGACCGGCTGCGGCATCGACGTTTCCGACGATGGCGGCGTGGTCATCTCCTCCAGCGACCAGTCCATGATTGAACTGGCCCGCAGCCGGGTTGACGGTCTGACCCGCGACCCCGAGGTGGGCGACATCATCACCGGCAAGATAACCCGCACCACCAACTTCGGTGTCTTCGTCGAGATTACCCCCGGCGGCAAGGACGGCTTGGTGCGCAACGAAGAAATGGGCGACTTGGCCGATGATGACTTGGACATCGGTCAGGAAATCACCGTGATGATTCACGAAATCGACCATATGGGCCGCATCAATATGTCCCGCCGCATCCTGATGGGCGATACCGAGCCGGCCCCCGCTCGCCCGGAGCGTCCCTCCTACGGCGGCGGGTTTGACCGAGACCGGGATCGTGGCCCCCGCGGCGGCGGTTATGGACGTGGCGGCGACCGGGGAGGACGCGGTGGCCCCGGCGGTGGTTATGGTCGTGGCGGCGACCGTGACCGTGACCGAGGTGGTCGCGGCGGCTTTGGCGGTGACCGCGATCGCGGTGACCGAGGTGGACGCGGCGGCTACGGCGGAGACCGTGACCGTGATCGAGGTGGTCGTGGTGGCGGCGGTGGTGGCCGGGGTTACGGCGGCGGCGAACGCGACCGCAATTCCATGCTCGGCAGCGACCCCAACGACCGCGACCGAGGCGGACGCCGACCGCCCAACCGTTCCTCCGGCGGCGGCAGAGGTAACCCGTCCGATCGCCGCTTCCTGGGCGGCGGCGGAGGCGGCGGTCGCCGCTAGGCTTGCACAGGAGGTCCTGTTATGCCCGTAATCACCATCAACGGCCCCATCGGCGCCGGCTCCATCGCCGTCGGGCAGCAGGTCGCCCGCGACCTGCACCTGAACTACGTTGATCGCATGGTGTTTGCCGAAGCGGCCCGCGTCATCGGTTCGCCGGTTTCCATGCTCATTGCCAAAGAGCAGCGGGTGGAACGGTTCGGCGACCGGGTTGCGGCGCTGCTGGGCCGGGTGCTGGAACGGGCTGCCGTCTCCGGCGACTACGACCTCGGCGTGGGCATCGAAACCCTGCCCGAAACTTACCACGAACTGGCCGGCGAATCGTCATCCCGCGTGCAGCGGGTCAACGACCAGCTGTTTATCGACACCACCCGCGAAGTGGTGCGCAACCTGGCGCAAGCCGGCCACGTGGTCATCATCGGGCGCGGCGCCAACGTCATCCTCGGCGACACTCCCGGAGTGCTCCACGTCGGTATGCTGGCCCCTATGTCCCGGCGGGTGCAAACTATCATGGAGCGCGAGCACCTGGAGGAAGCGGAAGCCAGCGCCTATCTCGAGGGCTTGGAAGAGGCGCGGGTCAGGTTCTTCCAGAAGTTCTTCAAAGTATCGCCCCACGACCCGACTCTGTATCATCTGATGCTTGACATGGGGCACATGAGCGACGACACGGCGGCCAAAATCATCGCCCACGCTACCGGCGACCTGGAGCATTAGTCGGCCCCCGATCCCGTCTGCCGTTTCCCAACTCCCAATTGTCCACTAAATCAACTCCAAGGAGGAAATAGCGAAATGTTCATACGAATGGTCTGGGGCAAGCTCCGAGCCGGTTCCTGGGAAGAGTTTGAGCGGCATTATCACGAACGCGTTACCGCCGGCAACAAGCCCAAGGGACTCCGCGAGCGGCAGTTGATTCGCAGCACCGAGGACCCCGACGAGGGCATCAGCGTCAGCGTCTGGGAAACCCTGGGCGACCTGCGGGCCTACGAAACCAGCGAATTTCGCGCCAACATCGCCCGCGAAGTGGAGCACCTCTATCGCGGCGAATATTGGGTGAAGCACTTCGAGATTTCTTCCACCGACTAATCCCGGAACAGGCTTGAATCAAACGGCCCCGGCAATTGAATTGCCGGGGCCTGATTTATACCTCGGATGAGAGGGCGTTCTTAGCGGCTGGCAGAAGCCCCTGAGAGACGGCCAATGCCGGCCCGCGCGCAGTCCTCGTCCTCCTGCGCCGTGCCGCCGCTGCCGCCCACCGCGCCAATCAGCTCTCCGTTCATGTAGATGGGCAATGCTCCCTGGCCGGGCACGAACTCACCACGCTCCACTTCCATCACGGCTCGCATGATCGGCGTGGTCGAGCGCTCGGTAAGGTCCCCGCTGGGCTCCCCAAAGCAGGCCGAAGCCCGCGCCTTGCCTCGCGACACGTAAGGCGTCCGCCAGGCGGAACCGTCCATCTTGCACATGGTAATCAGGTCGCCGCGCGCGTCCACCACTGAGAAACTGAACGCTTTGCCCAAATCCAGGGCAGCAGCTTTAGCGCCGGCCAGCACGAGTTCGGCCTGATCCAGGGTGATGTTAGGCATTAGAAGTCTCCTTTCTGGTTGAGTCAGGTTGAGGCGGCGAACCGCCTGCGCTATTATAGCAGGGCCGCCAGCGCATCACTTGATGTTGTCACAGGCCGGCTTTTCAAGGCGACTGCTTCAATATGTTCAGGTTCTTCGACTCGTTCAGCAAGGGCTGTGGATGCGTCCTCGGCGCAGTCGTCGGCTTGGTCATTGCTATCGTCATTATCAGCCTGTTTTTTGCTGTCGACGCCAACGGATGCATCAATAGCTGGTGTATCGGTTTCTAAATCTCTCCGGTCGTCTATCCAAGAGCATTTTATGCAGTTCGGTTTCTACCTGCCCAACCATGGCCCCAACGCCCAGCCCGGCCCGCTGGCGCAAATCGCCCGGACCGGCGACCGCCTCGGCTTCTACTGCATGGTGGCCGGCGACCACGTCCTGGTGCCCGGCCGCATCGACTCGCCCTATCCCTACACCGTCGGCGGCGAGTTCCCCACTGGCGAAAGCGGCGAGTACTTTGAGCAGCTGACCCTCCTCACTTACCTGGCCGGCGTAACGGAAAACATCCGCCTGGTGCCCAGCGTCATGATTGTTCCCTACCGCCCGCCTATCCTGGCCGCCAAAATCCTGGCCACGCTGGACGTGCTATCCCAGGGGCGACTGATTCTTGGCGTCGGTGTCGGCTGGATGGAGGAAGAGTTTGAGGCGCTGGGCACGCCACCCTTTGCCGAACGCGGCGCCGTAACCGACGAATACCTGCGCGCCTACAAGGAGCTGTGGACCAGCCCCAACCCGGAATTTGACGGCAAGTACGTGCAGTTCTCCAACATCCAGTTCTTGCCCAAGCCCGTGCAGAAACCCCATCCGCCTATCTGGGTCGGTGGGCAAAGCCGCCCCGCCATCCGCCGCGCCGCCACCATCGGCGATGGCTGGCACCCCGTCGGCACCATACCCGCGGCCACCCTGGAACCGGAGGAGCTGGCCGGCGACCTGGTAGCCCTCAACCGCTTCGCCGAACAGGCCGGCCGCAACCCTGCCGAGATACAGATCTCAATGAAAGCCCCGCTCTACGACCCGGCCACGATGCAATCCGGCCCCCGCCGTCGCTTCTCCGGCTCTCCCGACGCCATCCTGGAAGACGTGCACACCTACGCCGAAGTGGGCGTATCCCACATCATCTTTGACATCCGCGGCAGCGACCTCAACCAGGCCTTGGAACGGCTGGACTGGTTCGCCGGCGACATCATGCGACACGTCGATTAGCCCGCAGTGGCTACCCAAACAAAAACGTAGGGGCGAATGGTTATTCGCCCCTACTGCATTGCCATGACGGTCCGGACTAGCCGGGGACTTCGTCGTAGTGGTCAAAGGTGCCGATGACGTTCGCCTCGTACAATGCCTGCACCTGCTCCTCGCTGTAGTCCAGCAGGCCCGTCAGCACGTCTTCGTTGTGCTCGCCAACCCGCGGAGTGGTGCCCACCACCGCCGGCGTCCGGCTGAAGTGCCAGAAGTCGCCGGACACTGCAATGCTGCCGGCCAGGAAGTCGTCCACCTCAACCATGGCTCGCCGCTCCCAGGGATGCGGGTCGGCGGCGGCCTGGGCGATGGTGTTCACCGGCGCAGCCACCACGTCATGGTGAGTGAAGTGCGCAATGGCTTCCCGCATGCTCATGTTGGCCATCAACGCGCGCATCGCCTCGTTGATGGCCTCGCCGTTCCTCCCCCGCTCGTGGCGGGTGGTGAAACGCGGGTCTTCCAGCCACTCCGGCTTGCCCAGCGCGTTGCACACCCGATGCCAGTGGTGCTGGTCGCCGGCCGAAATCAGCACCCAGCCGTCCGCGCAGGGATACGTCCCCGACGGCGGCGCCGCCGACTCGCCCCGACGCGGCTCAATGCCGGCGCCGTGATATGCCGTAACCGGAATCTCGGTGTAGCTGTAGCCGGTGTCGGCCAGGCAGGCGTCGATGGTCTGTCCCTCGCCGGAGGTCTCCCGCTCGTGCAGTGCGGCCAGCGTGCCGATGGCGGCGTGCAGCGCCGTGGTACGGTCGATGATGGGCACGCCGGCGCGAATCGGCGGCATTCCCTCTTCGCCGGTAACCATGGCGATGCCGGACATAGTCTGCCCGATGGGGTCGTAGCCAATCTGCTCCCGGTAGGGGCCGAACTGCCCGTAAGCCGACACGTTCACCATGATGATCCGCGGGTTCAGCTCATACAGCTTGTCGTAGCCGAAGCCCATGATGTCAATGGTACCGGGGCGGAAGTTTTGCACCAGCACGTCGGAAACCTTGACCAGCTTGCTCAGGACTTCCTTGCCCTCTTCCTTGCGCAGGTCGATGCTCAGGCTCTTCTTGCCGCTGTTGTACTGCACCCAGTACGCCGACTGCTTGCGCACCCAGGGAGCGTGATAGCGGGTCTCTTCTCCGCCCAGCCGCTCCACTTTGATGACTTCCGCGCCCAGCCGGGCCAGCACTTGCGCGCAGCGGGGGCCGGCCTGGTGCCGACCGAGGTCAATTACACGTATTCCGTCCAGGGGGCCTTTCGCTTCTGCCATGACCGGTTCTCCTTGATTGTACTGCTTCGTGGCGATGATAAGTGTCGCCATTCTACGCCGGGATTCCGCAATGGGCAAGCGCAGCAATCCAGGCAGGGCCTTACAAAACTCCCTCCCCCCTCGCTCATTACCCGTCTCCTACCGCAGCGCCGGCCGTCGCCACCGGACGCGCCGTGTCTTGGAAATAGATGCCGCGCCAGAACCCACTGCCGATCACCGTTCCAACTACCACCAACGTAAACGCCGCTCCGGAGATCGCCATAACCTTCCCGGACGGCCAGAAATCGGCCAGGCTTCCGTACAGCAGGTTGGCGAACGCCATGCTCCCTCCGATGTGCATGGAGTACGCCGACGACAGCCGACGCCTAGCGCAGCCATCAGCGCGTAAACGTCGTTCGCGTTGAACGTCACTCCGTCGGGCGACAGTTTCTCCAACGCCAGCGGCGTAGCGTTATAATCTACCCTCGCCTGATATTCGCGACTGTTACCCAACAACCGGGAGAATAGCTATGTCTGAACCGATACGAGTGGGGCTAATCGGCGCCGGTGGCAACGTCCGCAACCGCCACATCCCCGGCTTCCAGGGCGTGGACGACTGCGAGATTGTCGCCGTCGCCAACCGCACCGTCCGGTCCGGCCGTGTCGTTGCCGACCAGTTCAACATTCCCAAGGTGTACGGACACTGGCGGGAAATCCTGGAGGACGACGAAATCAACGCCGTCTGCATCGGCACCTGGCCCTACATGCACCGCGCCATTACCCTGGCCGCCCTGGAGGCAGGCAAGCACGTACTCACCGAGGCCCGCATGGCCAACGACGCCGAGGAAGCCCGCGATATGTTACGCGCGTCACGTGCCCACCCGCACCTCGTCTGCCAGCTCACCCCGACTTCCACCAGCTACACCATCGACAACGTCATCAAGCGTCTCATCAACGAAGGATACTTGGGCGAGTTGCTGTCCGTGGATTTCACCTCCCTCCAGAACAACTTCGCCGATTTCGACGGCCCCCTCCATTGGCGGCACGACCGCGCCCTCAGCGGCTACAACACCCTCAACATCGGCGCGTCCTATGAGTCCATGATGCGTTGGCTGGGCCGCGGAACCCGCGTCATGGCCATGTCTAAAATCCACGTCCCCTACCGCAGAGACGGCGCCGGTCACCTCGCGTCCGTCTCCATACCCGACCACGTCGACATCCTCTACGAGCTGGCCAATGGCGCCCAGGTCCATATGCAGATGAGCGCCACCTCAGGCCTTAACCGAGGCAACGAGATCTGGATGTTCGGCGCCGACGGCACTATCCACGTTGATTCCCAGCGCCGCGTCTGGGCCGGCAAGCGCGGAGACCCCGAGCTGACCCAAGTGCCCAACCCGACGGAGACCCAGGCCCGCTACCGCGTCGAAGAGCAGTTCACCAACGCCATCCGAGGCACCGAAATTGTGGACATGGTGGCCTTCGAGACCGGCGTCCACTACATGGAATGGACCGAGGCAGTCATCCGAAGCGCTATGACCGGCCAGGCCGTGTACCTGCCCCTGTAAGAAAGTGTCCAAAACTCCCTCTCCCCTCGCGGGAGAGGGCCGGGGTGAGGGGGCGCCCTGCGTTTCCTCACTTCCCTTATTGCAATCAGACGGCCCCCTCGGCCTCCAACTCGGCCAACTGCTCCGCCGTCAGCCCGCCCAAAGTGCACAAGACCTCCGCGTTGTGCTGACCCAGCGTTGGCGGCGCTCCCACGGCGGCCGGCTCGCACCCTGTCAGTCGTATCGGCGTCGCCAGCGACCGGAACGTTCCGCCGATGGTGTCGTCGGTGTCAACGTACATCCCTCGCGCCGCCAGCTGCGGGCAGTTCGCCAGGTCCGATATGCTCTGCGTAACGCCCATGGAAAACCCTATTTCCGTCAGCTTGCCGGCTACTTCCCACTTGGGCCGCTGCGACGACCATTCTTCAATCGCCGGTATCACCTGCTCAAATACGAAATCGGCGTCGGGAAACTGCTCCAAATACCGTTCGTCCTGCTCCGGCAAATCACTGCGGCCCACCAGCTCCCACATCGCGGCCAGCCGTTGCGGACTGCGCACGCCGGCCATGATTACGTAGCCGTCCGCCGCTTCAAAGACCAACCCCGGCCCCAGCGACGCCTGCCGGGTGCGTCCGTGCGTGTAATCGCCGGTATGCCCAGTAGCCTGGTAAGCGTTCATGTTGCTCACCAGGTGCGATGCCATGCAGTCGTACATCGCCACGTCAACGTGCTGCCCCACTCCCGTCCGCCTCCGGGTTTCCAACGCCAGCACAATGCCCAAAGCCGTCCACACGCCCGGCACCGAATCGCCGATATTGTCGCCCACCGCCTGCGGACGGCCACCCGGATCGCCGGTAACCTCCATCCATCCCGACATGGCCTGTATCGCCAGGTTGTTGGCCGGCCAGTCCGAGTACGGCCCACGCGCCCCCTCGCCGTCGCCATAGCCAGTAATCTCCGCGTAAATCAGCCGGGGGTTGATTTCGCTCAGCCGGTCGTAGCCCAGTTCCAGCCGGCGAAACGCCCCCGGCCCCCAGTTGTCCAGCAGCACGTCCGAGTTGGCCACCAGCGTCTCAAACGCCTCCTTGCAGACCGCATTCCGCAAGTCTAGCGTAACCGATTTCTTGTTGCGGTTCACGCCCAGAAACCGGCTGCTCACCCGTCCGGTATCGTCATCCCCGATGAACGGCTGCCGACCCCGCGCCAAATCCCCGGTGCGAGGCCGCTCAATCTTGATAACCTCGGCCCCCATGTCCGCCAGAATCTGCGAACAAAACGGCCCCGCCACAATATGCGTAGCATCCAGCACCCGAACCCCGGTCAGGGGTAATGATAGTCGGTTAACTGGAGTGAGAGACTGGTCCTGGAAGTCGGGCATAGTTGGAGACCCTCGCATAGTGTTGACAAGAGACAGACTTACAACCTGTGAACCGTCGCCAGCGACGCCATCCTGCGGTCCAGCGTCAGCGTTTCCAACCCCGCCCGGTGATAATCGTCTGCTATTAGCCGGTCGAACAGCCCCGGGTTTCCCTCAGCCTGCAGCGCCAGGATGATGGCCTGGCCGTTCAGCGGAGCAATCAGCCCACTGGTGAGGACGTCAGCCAGGACAGCCTTGGCATCTTTATCCTCAACTCCGTAGTGGTGCCTCATGGCGACATAGGCTTCCCCGATGACCATATTGGACACGAAGACCTCTCTGCCCTGGTCTTCAACCAGCGCGCGAAGTGATTCTACGCACTGCTGGAAGTCCCCTGCCGGCTCTCCAGTTGCCAACCTCACCAGAACCGAAGTATCAATCCCGTAAGGCTGGGTCATAGGTCGTCTCACGGAACTTGCCGATGTCGAAAGGCGGGACCCCCTGAGGTATCTTGGATTGCAGGGTTCCCAGCCGAGAATAGTCGATGCGCCTGGGACGGATCAGGTAGCCGTCCGGGCTCTCGGTGAGTTCCAACTGGTCGCCGGGTTTCACACCCATGGCGTCCAGTACGCGGGCTGGAAAGGTTACCTGCCGTTTGGATGTAATCTTCACAATCATAGCGTTTTCCTTACTCATATAGTATATTTGGTAAGGCCGAACGTCAAGCCCGCCAGTTTGCGCGAAAAACCCCGCCATCAGTCAACTCACCCACTCCGCCAACGACCGCAGTGCCGCCCGCGCCCCCCGTCGCATTGGCTGGAAGTGGCTAAAGCAAATCACCTCAAAATCCAGCTCCGCCAGCTTCCGCACCGACTCCTTCGCCGCCGCCATGTCGCTGGAAAACCACCGTGACGGCAACGTCAGCCGGTCCTGATACCGCTGCACTGCATCCGCTACCAGCAACACCCCCTCGTTGGGAAAGTGCAGGCTGATGCTACCCGGCGTGTGCCCCGGCGTGTGAATGACCCTTGCGCCGCCCAGCAGCGGCAGCGTATCGCCATCCTCCAGCGCAGTCGTCACCGCGAAAGCCGGCGCCGTCAACGGCGCAAATATCGGCCACAGCAGCGGACGCAGCCACATCGGATTGATTGGATTCGGTATCGGCGACTCCGACACTCCGCTCAAGTAAGGCGCTTCCACCCGGTGCGCCGCTACCGTAGCGCCAGTAGTCCGTTGCAGGCTGCGCATCCCGCCCACGTGGTCAGGGTGCCAGTGTGTCGCTATCAGTTGCTGCACCGAGTCCGGCCCGTACCCAATGTTGCGGAGGTAATTTAGCACTGGACGCTTGTGAAAATGCCGCCAGCCGGCGTCAATCACCGCAACCGATGGTTCCCCGCTTTCTTCATCAGGCGTAATCACGATAAACGCACTGGTAGTGCCCAAGGCGCGTTGGTGCAGCCCCGGCAACACCTCTCCCACCCGCGCCCGCGGCCCCGGTATACTCGGCGGACGGTATATCGAAGCGTCAGGCGGTGGCCAGTCCATGGTTGCGGTGTATCCAATACGTTGCGCTATGTCACGACCGCAGGTCGATGACCCGGCGCGCCTTGAACTGCGTCCGCTCAAACTCCCCTTCCGGCTTCAACTCCACCGACACGCCGACGCCCAACGCCCGCCGCAGCGTCTCACCCACCTGGCTCCGCAATGACGCCAACCCGTCCGGCCCGCGCTCGCCTGCCGATGCCCACACGCCAGCGGACACTTCCGTCTGCACCGTCAGCCGGTCCAGGTAGCCGCGCTCCCGTTCCACCACCAGCCGAAACTCGCCGCCGAACTCATTCAACCCCCTCAGCACGTCCTCAACCCGCGACGGGAACACGTTCTGCCCCCGGATAATCAGCATATCGTCCGCCCGCCCGTAGATGCCCAGCGGCAGCGTCGGATACGTCCGCCCGCACGGGCAGCCCACCATCTCCCACCGTGCAATATCGCCCGACCAGTACCGTATCATCGGCTGCGATTCCCGCTCCAGGTGCGTATAGACGGGCACGCCCTCACCGCCCATCGGCACGGGTTCGCGCGTATCGGGATGCACCAACTGCGTGTACACGATGTCCTGCCACAGGTGCATACCCTGTTCCAGATACCGGCACCCGCCATTGGTCATCCACGGCGTCATCTCCGCCATGCTGCCCTGGTCAACCACGTAGCAGCCGAAAGCGTCCTCAATCGCCTGCCGCGTCGCCGGCACGCTGGCCCCCGGCTCGCCGCTGAAAAACATCAGCCGAAATCCGAAATCCGTCCGGGGGTCAACCCCCATCTCCCGCGCTGTTTCCGCCAGGTACAGCGCATACGACGGCGTGGCGTACAGCGCCCCCGGCCTGACCATCTGCGCCCATTCCACCGCCCGCTCAGTCTGCCCCGGCGCGCCGGCCCCGAAGGGAAAGCACGTCGCGCCCAGCCGTTCCGCTCCCACCAGCGCGCCCCAACTGCCCACGTACAGGCTGAACACCGCCGCCACCATCACCGTGTCGCCGGGACGGACGCCAGCCGCCCATAGAATACGCGCGTGCGCCTCGCCAATACGCTCCCAGTCGCCCCGACTGATGCCGAAAACCGTCGGCCTGCCCGTCGTCCCCGACGTCCCGTGTATTCGGTACACCTCGCTCGGCTCAACGCACAAAAACCGACCGTACGGCGGGTGCGCTTCCTGCTCTACCCGCACCTCCTCCTTCGTCAGGATAGGCAGCTGCGCGAACTCCTCCAGGCTGCGCAGGTTCGCCGGGTCAACCGGCGCGTCCCGCCAGAACTCTCGGTAAAACCCGGAGCGCTCCCATGCATACTGAACCTGCCCTCGCAGCTTCTCCAGGATGACGACATCCCGTACCTCCGGCGCCATCGTCTCCAACCCCGCGTCCCAATGCTCGGCGTCAGCGGGCGGAACATACGTTGAGTCGTATTCAGGCGGCCAGTGCATTGCGGATAAACTCCACCATCTCCCCGGTAAAGCTGCCCACGGGAAACACCCCGTCCACGCCAATATCCCGCAGCGGCGCAACGTCCCCGTCAGGAATAGTCCCACCCACCAGCAGCGTCACGCCGTCTCCTTCATCGCCGCCGCGCAGCCCATGCCGCTCCAACGCCGCCACCATCCGCGGCATCAACCGCATATGCGCCCCCGACAGAATGCTGATGCCAACCACGTCCACGTCCTCCTGCGCCGCCGCCGCCGCCACCTGGTCGGCGGTAACCCGCATCCCCAGGTACACTACCTCCATGCCGGCGTCCCGCAGCGCCCGCGCAATCACCTTCACCCCCCGGTCATGCCCATCAAGCCCCAGCTTGGCCAGCAACACCCGCGGCGGATTAGTCTGGCTTGGCGTCATAGGATCCAGCCGGACGGGAAATCACCCAATCACCATCTGCTGTTTCCGAAACAGTCAAGCCGCGATTGTTCACTAGGTTTTTTAGCGACTCCATCGTCGGCGCTTTTCGATAAACCAACCGAAGATCGTCACGACCGGTCTCCTCGATAATTTCGTTGAAAATCAAAAGCGCTTCGTCAAAAAATGAGACGCCGATGCGGAGAATGCCATCGGTGTTTAGCGTAATTTCCCCATCGTCGAACTCGGCCCGCATGGCCGGCTCTACTATCCGCGCCGCTGGCCGCGTGATGAGCACCGTTTTGCCCGATTGCGCTGACAAATTAACCGTCGTCATGTTCATCACTTATGCCGGAACCGAAATTGTGACCACTGCCACCGTACCGGCAAGCCGCTCTGATCCTTCCAGATTGCCTTTCATTATCGCGCCGCCGGGCTCCACATTCAGAGAGCCGCCAGCGGAAATGATTGTCAGGCTGCCGCTTAAACTTTTCACGACATTCATAACATGGTCCAGTCCGATGCCACGATGCGCTTCTCCGGTACCGGTAACGTGCAAGTCAGTCGCGAGAGCTATCGCGTCAGGGTCATTCAATACGTCGGCAAAGGCCGAATTCCGACGCAAAGACGCTGGAATCCCTATCCCGCAATCCGCAATGCCAACAGTATGCTCTACACTCCCAACAATGTTGTTGTCTGCTCGGGTGACATAATAGCCTCCCGCCCACTGCGAATGTTCCACAGCGTTCAAAGCCAGCTCGTAAAAGACGCCCACCATTTCAACGAGTGGGCCAGTTAGTCCAAGCCCTGATGCCAGTTCAAGATTATTGGCAATCTGTTCAACGTCGTCAACACTCTGAAACCGGGTAATCGGCGGGATTCCGGCATCAAAATCGCCTGCGACACCTGCGTCGTAGTTTTCAACAAGCAGCTTCACCAGTCGGGAGAGTCGGCGTACCGTTTCCCGATGCATCTAAAACACCCCAGGGTCCACGTACTCGCCCCATTCATCCCGCAGCGCGCCCATTATCTCCCCCTCGGTTACGCCGACGGCCACCGCCTCCAGTATCGCCGGCATCAGGTTGCCCTCCGCACGCGCCGTCTTGACAATCCCGCGCAACGCCGCCGACGCATCCGCCTCACTTCGGCCCCGGCGTACGGCAACCAGCCGCTCAATCTGCCGGTCCTCCTCTGCCTGGTCAAACTCAAACAGTTCCAGCGACCCGGCCGACGCCGCCTCGTCCCGGTACTCGTCGTTGACCCCCACTATCGTGTACTGGCCCGACTCCACCCGCTGCTGGTAACGATACGACGCCTGGGCAATCTCGCTCTCTATGTACCCGCTGCCCACGGCCTCCAGCATCCCGTCCAGCATGCTCCCGTTGCCCATCCCGTCGATGCGCTCAATATACGCCATCGCCGCCTCTTCCAATTGATTCGTCAGCGTCTCCAGGTACGCCGACCCGCCCAGCGGGTCCGGCGTCGCCGCCACTCCAGACTCGTGCGCCAGAATCATCTGCGTCGCCAGCGAAATCCGCATCGCCTCCTCCGACGGTATGTCGTAAGCCTCGTCGTACCCGCTCACGTGCAGCGATTGCGTGCCGCCCAGCACCGCGGCCAGCGCCTGCAAGCCGCCCCGCAGGATGTTGTTCAGCGGGTCCTGCCGCACGAGTGTGGAACCCAAAGTCTGCGTATGGAACCGCATCCGCATCGATTCCGGCCGTGTCGCTCCGTAGCGGTCCCGCATCAGCCTCGCCCACATCCGACGCGCCGCTCGGAACTTGGCAATTTCCTCGAAGAAGTCGTTGTGCACCCCGAAGAAGTGCGACAGGCGCGACGCAAAAGCGTCCACCCGCAGCCCTCGCCCCATCGCCGACTCCACGTAGGCCATCCCCTGCGCGATGGTAAACGCCAGCTCCTGCACCGCGTCCGACCCGGCCTCCCGCGTGTGGTAGCCGCTGATGGATATGGTGTACCAGTTGGGCACCCGCTCTGTGCAGAACTCCACTACATCCGTGGTCAGTTTCAGCGCCGGCCCCGGCGGCAGCGCAAAAGTTTTCTGCCCGTGAAACTCCTTCAGCGAGTCGTTCTGCACCGTGCCCCGCAGCGACGGCCAGGCCGTCCCCCGCTTTTCGGCCGTGTGCAGGAACATCGCCAGCAGCACGATGGCCGGGTGGTTGATGGTCAGCGACACGCTGGCCTGTTCCAGTGGGATGCCGTCAAACAGCTCGCCCATGTCGACGGCGCTGTCGATGGCCACGCCCAGGCGTCCCACCTCGCCTTCGGCCAGCTCGTGGTCCGAGTCGTACCCGGTCAGCGTCGGATGATCAAAGTCCGTGCTCAACCCGGTCTGCCCATGCGCCAGCAGAAATCGGTACCGCTCGTTGGTTGCCGCCGCCGTCCCGAACCCGGCAATCTGCCGCCGCGTCCAAAGCCGCCCCCGGTACATATTGGGATAAGCCACCCGGGGTAGGGGGAGAGCGC
>VXTR01000046.1 GCA_009837355.1 Chloroflexota bacterium
CTCCAAAACCCCCAGCAACCGCCCACCTACATACCCGCTAGCCCCGGTCAGCAGAACGCGAGGGTTGGAAGACATGGGAGCCAGCGTCCAGCTGTGCGGCGCAGGTTAGCCACCAGCGCGGGTGATTTTGTACCGAGCAGAATTCAACAATCGGATGCTGTTGTAGTCGTCGGGGTTATCAAAGCCGAAGTGCCACAGGTGGTACTCGCCGCCCTTCCGCTGGAAGAACAGCGTTGAGACTGGTTTCGTGGTGTGCTGCTGCCACTGACGAAACGGGTAGTAGAGTTGCCGGATGATGGTGTTGGTGGCGTTGCTACCCTTGGCTTCAATCAATACTACCTGATCTTGGCCTTCATAGCCTGCATCGACTTCAGTTTGTACGCCTCGAACGGAGATATGGAATTCGCCTGTTACGAAATCGAAACGGGGAGTGCGCTTCCTTCCTCGGATAGTAAGTACCAGCGAATCATCATTGGCAAAATGCCGAATTAAACTCAATGCGTAGGCGCGGTCAAGATACTGCATTTCTGAATCCCCTACTTGGGCCGTTTCGAGCTCGAAAGGGAACTTGCTTGAGTATTCCTGCAATGGCGATTGGATGGTTGGGACATCAGCGTAGCCTTCGCCTTTTACGATGGCGTAATTTCCATTTCTGATAGGCAAAATGAACAGCCCTTTTTCGCGAAAGATACGCGGTCGAGATTCCCGGGTGTCCTGCTTACACAGTATCCGCACTTCCTTTTCGCTGGTGCGCGTGAAGTGCTGACAAGCCACTTTAATGTCGGCGGCTGAGATCTCGTATGGACCGTAATCAAAATCATGCTCGTGAATTCCGTAGCGGTCAAATATAGCGTCCCAGCTGGGCGTGTTACCGTTTGTCCGCGGAGATTGTGATGTCATAATAGCCTCGATTTAATCTGTGACCGCTTTGTATCTGTCGGCCGTTTCCAGCAATCGTTGCTGCCCATTGGATGCTCCAGACTGGCCCACAAGAGCGATGTCATCATTGGCAGCAAGCGCAGACAAACGCAGAGTAGCGAGTTCGGCATATTCCGGCTCAATGTCGCAGCCAATGTACTGGCGGCCTATGGACAGCGCAGCTACTCCCGTTGAAGCGCTGCCAGCAAACGGATCAACCACCAAATCGCCTGGATTGGTGCTTGCGCGTAAGCATCGCTCAATCAGAGCCACCGGTTTTTGCGTGGGATGCTTGCCGAGCTTTTTTTCATCGCGGCCAGCGGCCTGGAACTGCCAAACGGATTTCATTTGCTTGCCGCCGTTCTCGGTTTTCATGTCCTGGTAGTGGAACGTGTATTTGTGTCGGCTGCCCTTAGGGGCTTTGGTGGCCCACAACAGGGTTTCCGTGGAGTGGGTAAAACAGCGGCAGCCGAGGTTAGGCGGTGGGTTCGTCTTTTCCCAAGTGATGTCGTTGAGGATGCGAAACCCTAGCTGCATCATCGCCATCCCAACGCTTAGGTATATGTGCAGTGTGCCCGTAACCCAGATGGTGCCAGCCGGTTTCAGAACCCGGTAGCACTCGCTCAGCCAAGCGAGGTTGAACTCGTGGTCGTTCTCAATCCCGTCGCTACGGTCCCACTCACCTTTGTTGACGCTGACGCGCTTGCCGGCGATACAGGTTGTGCCGTCGTTGGATAGCAAGTAAGGCGGGTCGGTCCAGATGCAATCCACGCTATCGGATGGCATACTGGCCATGAGCTCCAGACCGTCCCCGCAGTACAATGCCGATTGCCCATCATCGGATTGCCAAACCGCCTGCGGGCTATCGGTAATCATGCAATTGTCCTTATGCCGTCAGTGTCGTTCTGCCCTGAGTTGCTCGGTTGCGGAAGCGCGGCTCCCGTCAGGATCGCAGCAGTGTCCCGAATCCGGGTTAGATCGTCTGATCTAGTGGTTCATTGTTGATCGCTTCCGCCAAAAGATCAAGTTGCGTCCACGCCAACGCCACCAATGCGGCGCGGTTTACCACAAAAGAAAGGGGCGGGTTTCAAACCCGCCCCCTGTACGATACGTCTGGGCTAATGCGGCTCTTTATCTGCCGCGATGAAAGGCGAATTGTTCGTCCGCCGATTGCCAAACTACGTGCTCGCTATCGGGCGTCATGGTTCGTCCTTTCAGCCTGTCGCCGCGTCCAAAACCGTTCAACGGCGGTTGCCCGCATTGCATCCAGGGTAGCCCGGCCCTCCGGGGTGCTTTGCAGGTCTTCGATAGTGAACTCGGCTATCGTTCGCTCGAAGGACTTTAATTCCTCCATCAGCCAGCCGCCGGGCTCTGCCGATATGATTGCGCCGTTCACTGCGTTAGTCAACTCCGGGAACTGCTCGCCGTCGCCTAAGTAGATAGGCTCGTTCCCTGGCCAATCGTCGGGCAGTTCCACGCCGGAGTTGCGCTCAATCATCGCAATGACCAACTCGGTCACCGATTCGCGCGACGGGTACGGCAGCAACGGCTCCCACTGCCGGCTGGAACTGGTCATCGTTGGCCTCCAAACGGGATTTAGTGCAATATACGAGATCAAAAATCGGATCTCAAAGAGTGCCTGTCGGCTAGCCCCCGCCCGTCCACGTCTGCGTCCGCGCCATGTCTATCGTCGTCTGCACCGTCAGGTTGTGGCCGGCTTGACCCTCCGAGCGGGCCAGCTCCCGCCGGTGACGCGAGTGCGCCGTGTCAACTTCTGCGCCTCCACCAGCCAGACTCCGCGCCCGCCTGGCGATTACCCGGACGACCGTAACGAAAATTCTCATCATTCCACCTCCCCTCAGCTGTAGCGCAGGCGCGGCCCGACGGTGGCTTGATAGCCCTCATAGTTGCGGCGGGTTTCGGGGATGCTGTCGCCGCCGAATTTCTCCATGAACGCGTCGGCCAGCACCAGGGCCATCATCGCCTCGCCGATGACGCCGGCCGGCGGCGCCTGGCACACGTCGCTGCGCTCAAAATGCGCCTGCACCGGCTCGCCCGTGTCCAGGTCAACCGAGGGCAACGGGTTATGCAGCGTGGCGATGGGCTTGATGACGAACCGCGCCACCAGCGACGGCCCGCTGGTCATGCCGCCCTCGGTGCCCCCGGCCCGGTTGGTCTTGCGCTGCCAGGGCTTGTCGGGGTCGGTTACCGGCTCAATCACGTCCTGGAACTCGGAACCCCAGGCGTCCATCAGCTCCCAGCCCGGGCCGAGGCTGACCGCCTTCACCGCGTTGATGCTCATCAGCGCCTGGGCAATCTTGGCGTCAATCTTGCGGTCCCAATGGACGTGGGAACCCAGGCCGATGGGAACATTCTCGGCGATGACCTCCACCGTTCCGCCCACCGTATCGCCGGCCTCACGGGCGGCGTCCACCTCGGCCATCATCTTCACGGCAGCCTCGGCGTCGGCGCAGTGCACCGGCGATTCCTCCACCTCATCCCAGTTGATGGCCTCGTGCTCCGGCGGGTTGGCGTGGACGCGCCCGATGGAGATGACGTGGCTGTGCAGGGTGATGCCGAACTCTTCCAGCAGGCGCATGGCCACGGCGCCGGCAGCGACCCGGCCGGCCGTCTCTCGCGCCGAGGCCCGCTCCAGCGAGTTTCGCACGTCGTGAAACCCGTACTTCATCGCGCCGGGCAAGTCGGCGTGGCCCGGCCGGATGCGGGTTACCCGGCGGTTGCGCCCCTCCTGCGATGGGTTCTCGATGTACTCCACGGCCATGGCTTCCTGCCAGTTCACCCAGTCTCGGTTCTCCAATAGCATCCCGATGGGACTGCCCAAGGTGTACCCGTGCCTCACTCCGGTCTGGATGTGAGCGTGGTCGCGCTCAATCTGCTGCCGTCCGCCCCGTCCGTAGCCGCGCTGCCGCCGGGCCAGGTGCTGGGCGATGTACTCTTCGTCCAGGGACAGATAGGCGGGCACGCCCTCCACGATTATCATCAGGCCTTGTCCGTGGGACTCGCCGGCCGTGAACCACCGTATCATTGGGATATTGCCTCCTGCATCGCGGCCATGGCCGCGTCCATCATCACTGCTACCGGGGCCGGCCTTTCCAGCCAAATCTCAAAGGACGCCGCCCCTTGATACACCAGCATCGATATGCCGCCCAGTGTACTTGCGCCGGCCTGCTCCGCCGCCCGCAGCAGCGGCGTCTGCATCGGATTATACACCAGGTCATAGACCAGGGCCGCAGCCGGAATCTGCCGGGCGCCCAACGGCGTGGCGGACTCATCCGGCCCGTGCCGCATCCCCAACGAAGTGCAGTTGACTATCAGGTCGGCCGCCGCCGCCGCGTCGCCCAGCGGCCCGCCCTCCAGCGGGATCGTCTCGGCGACTACGTTGCGCTCCGTGGCCAGTTCGGCCAGCGATTGCGCCCGCGCCACGGTGCGGTTGGCGATGACCAGCTCGGCGATGCCGGCCCTCAGCAACGCCTGCACCACGCCCCTGGCGGAACCCCCTGCCCCCAAAATCAGCCCGCGCTTGCCGGCCGGTTCCAGACCGCCCGATTCCCGCAGGGCCCGCAGAAAGCCGTAGCCATCCGTGTTGTAGCCGGCCAGCCGCCCGCCGCGGTTGACGATGGTATTGACGGCCCCCGCTTCTGCAGCCCAATCGTCGATTTCATCCAGGAACGGCATCACCGCTTCCTTGTGCGGCACGGTTACGTTGATGCCCAACACCCCGGGGCCGCGCAGGGACGCAACGAAGTCCCCCACGCCGTCGGGATGCACTTCGTAGGCCCGATAATCGGCGTTGATGGACAGGCCGTCCAGAGCGGCCTGCTGGAACCGAGGCGAAATCGAATGCCCGATGGGGTAGCCGATAATGCCCAGGGCGGTGTTCATGGTCATAGCGAAACTGTCAGCCAGCGTTGAATCTGCCGCATTTTACCAAACACAGGGGCGACCAATCGGTCGCCCCTGTCGCTATGGCTGAAACGGGCAACGTCGGTCAGTTGACAGACAGGCTCTTGGCTTGACGGTCTCCGCGGGTACACACGTCCGTGTCTACACCCGAGTCTGTGTTGCCGACCCAGAGGCTAAACCTATCGCCGAATCGGGTGATGGTCAGCTGGTAGATGCCGGTGTCGCTGGTTTGGGCTTGTTCAACGACGACGCCGGTCTGAGTGCGCGCCGTAACAATCGTGCCCTCAGGCGGGACGGCTCCTCCACGGCTCACCCGGCCGGCAATAATGCAAGGCGGGCCGGACTGCGGACTCTCCGCGGTGGGCTGTGGTGTGTTGGTCGGCGGCGGCGTGTTGGTCGGTGGCAAGGGAGTGTTCGTGGGCACTGGCGTGTCCGTGGGCTCCGGCGTGTTGGTCGGCGGCACGGCGGTGGGCCGGTTGGCCGCGAGCATGGCCGCTACCGTAGCCGCAACGTCAGGCGTCGGCGGGACCGGGGTATCGGTGGGTTCGGGCGTCGGCGTTTCGGTAGGGGTAGCCTCTCTAACGGCGGCATCAATGGTGGCCTGGAGGTCCGGTGTCGGCTCCTCTTCGCCCCCGCCGCCAAAGAAACAGCCGGTAATTGCGCCGAGCATTAGGCCGGCGGCCAAGCCGAGCAGAACGAACCGAAAAATCTTCTGGGACATTAATGGACTCCTGTGTTGGTAATCCTGCGTGATTTTTTAGATTTTGTCAAAATCTAAGCCGGCGCGCTTTGAAGCCGACGTGCAAGTTATGGCAATCTTGGGCTAGGCGGCCAACTGGGCGATGATTTCTTCGATGCGTTCCCGCTGCTCGGTAAGAGAGCGCAGGCGCGTGCGCTCGTTTTCCACCACCTCCGGGCGGGCCTTGGCGACAAAGTTGGGATTGGCCAGCAGTTGCTCAACCCGAGCCTGGTTGCGTCGGGCGTCGTCAAGCTCCTGGTTCAAGCGATGCGATTCCGCATCCAGATCAACGACACCGGCCAACGGCAGACGCACGACCAGGGGATTGACCACCAGGCTGATGCCGGCGTCGGCTTCAGAGTCGGCGGCAGCTAGCAGGCGCAGGGGTTCAATGCGCGCCAGCGCGCTGATGACCTCCTTTTCCTCTTCTACGACCGTTGCCATCCCGTTGGTTTCAATTGTCGCTTCCAGCCTTTGCCCGGCCGGGATTCGCAACTGGGCGCGCATATTGCGGACGGCGCGAATAGTCCGCATCACCATGTCCATTTCCATGGCGGCGTTGCCGGCGCCGGTATCCGAAAGGACGCGGGCCGAATCGGCCTGCGGGTAGTCGGCCACCATTATGGAGGGCGGCAAACCGTCAGGGGGAGCGGGAATGCGGGCCGTCAGGTTCTTCCAGATTTCCTCGGTTACGAAAGGCATGAAGGGATGCAGCAGACGCAGCGAACGTTCAAGCACGTGAACGAGGGTGAAGGCGGCGTCTGCGTCGTCATTGCGCAGCCTGACTTTGGCCATCTCGATGTACCAGTCGCAGAAGTCATTCCAGAAAAAGTCGTAAAGCTTCTGCTGAGCCTCGCCCACTTCAAAGTCGTCCAGGGCCGTGTTGACTTCGGCGGTGAGGGCGTCCAGACGACCTACTATCCAACGGTCTTCTCGATGTCGGGGAGACGACAAGTCGTGCCAGCCGGCGAGGTCATCGGCCGGCCGGTCGGCCACGGCGGTAATAACGAAACGAGCGGCGTTCCAAATCTTATTGGCGAAGTTGCGCGCCGACTCCAGCTTGTCGTCGCTCAGGCGCAGGTTGTTGCCCGGCGCGGTGCCGGTGGTCAGCGCGAAGCGCAAGGCGTCGGTCCCGTACTGTTCCAGCAGGTCCAGTGGGTCCAGCGTGTTGCCCCGGGTTTTGCTCATCTTCTGGCCATGGGCATCCAACACCATCCCGTGGAGATAGACGGAACGGAAGGGTACGTCGCCGGTGTTCTCGATGCCCAGCATGATCATGCGGGCCACCCAGAAGAACAGGATGTCATAGCCGGTTTCCAACACCGAGTTGGGGTAAAAGTGCGCCATGTCGTCGGACTCGGGGTCCGGCCAGCCCAGGGTGGAATGGGGCCACAATCCGCTGCTGAACCAGGTATCCAGCACGTCGTTTTCCTGCTCAATGTCCGGGCTGCCGCAGTTGGCGCACACCTCAGGGTCGTCGATGTAGGCGGCGTGGCTGCCGCAGGCCGAGCAGTACCAGACGGGAATGCGATGTCCCCACCAGAGCTGCCGGCTGATGCACCAGTCGCGGATGTTCTCCAGCCAGTTGAGATAGACCCGGCTGAACCGCTCCGGCACGATTTCAATGTCGTCGTTGGCCACGGCGGCGTAGGCGTTGCCGGCGATGGTGCCCGCCTGGTCATGTTTCCCCACGTTGAGGAACCACTGGAGGCTGATGAGCGGCTCCACCACCTCGCTGCACCGCTGGCACTGGCCCACGGAATGGTGGTAATCCTCGACCCGTTCCAGTACACCCAGGCTGTCCAGCTCCTCGGCCACGGCGGTGCGGGCGGCGAATCGCTCCATGCCGAAGTAATTCGGTCCGGCCTCATCGGTCATGCAGCCGTCAAAACCAATGATGTTGATTATGGGCAGCCCGTGCCGTTCTCCGATTTCAAAGTCCACTACGTCGTGGCCCGGCGTAACCTTCAAAGCCCCGGTGCCAAACTCCATCTCGATGGCGTCATCACCGACCACGGGAATCTCACGGCCTACGATGGGCAGTACGACCATCTTGCCTACTTGTTCCCGATACCGTTCATCTGCCGGGTGCACGGCAACGCCGGTATCGCCCAGCATGGATTCGGGGCGCGTGGTGGCGACGGTTACATAGTCGTCGGGGTTTTCGGCCAGGGGATAGCGGATGTAATAGAGCTTGCCATCCCGTTCCTCATAGTCCACTTCCAGGTCGGACAGGGCGGTAGCGCAGCGGGGACACCAGTTGATGATTCGTTCGTGACGGTAAATCAGGCCCTTGTTGAATAGATTGACGAAGGTGGTGCGAACGGCCTGGGCCGGGCCGGGATCAAGGGTGAATCGCAGCCGGGACCAGTCGCAAGAGGCCCCTAAGCGACGGTGCTGCTCATCAATTGTATTTCCGTAGCGCCCGACCCATTCCCAGACGCGCTCCTCGAACCGTTCGCGTCCCAGGTCGTGGCGGTTGGTTCCCTGCTCAGCCAGGGCACGCTCGACCACCCACTGGGTGGCGATGCCGGCGTGGTCTTTGCCGGGCAGCCAGAGCGTGGGATCACCACACATGCGGTGCCAACGGGTCAGGGCGTCCTGCAGGCTGGCGGTGAGAGCGTGGCCCAGGTGCAACTCGCCCGTTACGTTGGGCGGGGGCATAACTACGCAAAAGGGTTGGCGAGAGGAATCAGTGCGAGGGGCGAAGTATCCGGAATCCCACCAGTTTTGGTAGATGCGTTGTTCGACGGCAGCGGCGTCGTACGCTCGGGGCATCGTGGAGGCGGTGTCAGTCATCAAAGCATCCAGGGTGTTGGCACGGGAGGGGCTGCGCCGTCAATGCTCCCGGTGGTTCAAGCGTTGATAAAATTGTTCCAAAAAATGTTAGCACCGCAGCCGCCGAATTGTCCATACGACAGGGAGCGGGCCAGCGGCCTTCCATTCTGTCTGCCCGGGTCGGAGCGATGCCGGCGTGGGATTGGGCGGTTGCAATTTGAGTCCGTTATAAGTATTATTAGGCAGGCGGATTGTGAGCCAGGCGGCTCGGCGAGAGACGAGCACCCGTCAACCCTCCAAGGTGTGACGAGCGGTCCGTCATGAATAGCAAGGAGCAACTGAACTCATGGTAGCCCAGGACCCGTATGCAGTCACCGATATGTCGGAGCTTCCCGACGAGGCGTTTTCTCCTCGGGAGTACCGAAGAGGCGATTTGGTGACCGGGGAAATTGTACGCATTGATGAAGAAGGGATGGTCATCAGCGCCGGCCTCAAAACCGAGGGTATAGTCCCGCCGCAGGAAATGCGGACGCTGACGGACGAAAAGCGAGAACAGATGCTTCCCGGCGCGCGCGTGATGGTGATTCACGTCAACAACCGGGGGCCGGGCGGAATGGCCGTCTTTTCCTACGACCAGGCTCAGGAGAAGCAGGTCTGGGAGGATTTGATCGATCTGCACCAGAAGGATTCCGAGCTATCGGCTAAGGTCGTTCAGCACAACAAGGGCGGTCTGGTTGTTGACTGGAACGGCGTACGCGGCTTTGTCCCCTTCTCACAAATGGCGCCGGTGCCCAAGGAAGGACGTATTGAGCACTTGGATGCCCGCATCGGCGAGGATGCCCGGTTCAATATCCTGGAACTGGACGCCCAGCGGGAAAAGCTGGTGCTTACCGAGCGGCGCATCTGGCGGCAGCTGCGCAACGCGGCCAAAGAACGCCTGCTGGAAGAGCTGCAGGAAGGTCAGATTGTCCAGGGAACCGTCCGCTCAATGCGCGGCTTTGGCGCTTTCGTTGACCTGGGCGACGCCGAAGGCCTGGTGCCAATCTCCGAGCTGTCCTGGGCCATGGTCAAGTCGCCCGAAGAAGTGGTCAGCATCGGCGAAAACCTCACCCTGAAGGTGCTGCGCGTCGACCGGGAAAACAGCAAGATTTCCCTCAGCCTGAAACGAACCCAGCCCGAGCCGTGGGACTCAGTCCCCGAACGCTACCAGGTAGGCGACATTGTTGACGGCACCGTTACTAGGCTCATGGACTTCGGTGCCTTCGTCAAGCTGGAGGATTGGGTAGAAGGCTTGGTGCATATCTCCGAGCTTTCCGCCCGCCGCATGGAACACCCCAAGGAGATCGTCTATCAGGGGCAGCAAATCAAGGTGCAAATCCTGAGCATCGACACCGAGCGCAAGCGGATGAGCCTCAGCTACCGCCGCGTGTACGGCCTGTAGCGGACTTCTTCAAGGATGTCTCCGTCCGGAGCGGCTAAATAGGCGGGGCACGCAGTTGCCCCGCTTTGTAATGCACCCAGGCATTCCAGACCCCGGCGGGTGTCGCTGGCGATGCGGGCCGGGTGCCACTTGCGAATCCGCCGCTTGAACAGCCAGTAAGTGAATTCGTGCCAGCTGGCTAGGGAAAAGGACTCCAGGTCCTTCCCCCATGAGCCGCCCGTTTCGTCAAGGAACTGTAAGGCCAGGGCGGCGCGGGTGTCGCCGTACAGATGGCGGTGGGCCTCCTCGACCAGATCGTCGCTGTCCTGGTAGCAGCAAGCCAACCGGTTCTTGCGAATGGCGTCTTCGGTGAGCAGCTGCAGTGCCTCCTCTACGGTAACGCCATAGTGGAAATTCAGCAGCGCAGTATAGCGATACGGCCCAACCATCCGTCGGAATCGCTCCGGCCCGACCCGTTCCGGTAGTTGCCCATGGAACAACAGCGCTTCCAACTCCCGGTCGGGCATTGCGTCGGGAATCTCCAGGCAAAGGCGCTGTGCCAACGTCAGCCAGTCCAGCGCTTCGCCGTCAATGACGTAATGCCAGTATCGGCCGTGAACGTGCTCATTGGGATGGCTCCACTGCCCGATGGCGTGCAGCAGCGCCACGTGCCACGATTCTTCGCGCCCGGCCCGCATACGCAACCGCAGAAGGATTTCGTCGTGGCCCTGCGCCGGCAGCGCCTCAAAATGCTCCCCGACGGGCGCGAAAACCTCCGGTTCGCGCGCCATTACGGTTACATCCTGGGCAGTCATCAGGAAGTCCCGACGCCGGCCCCGGCCACCATGGCGTCGAACCGTGCCGTCCGTTGGCCTTTCGGCGTCCGCAGCCAGCCCAGAAAATCGGCGACGGGGTAAGCATTAAGCACGTGCTCCGGCCCGCACCAGGCGCGCCGGGCCACCGCCACGCCGAAACGCTGATTGCTCAGCCCGTCGGTGTGGTGAGCATCCGTGTTGACGACCAATGGCACTCCCAGTTCCCTGGCGCGGGCGGCGTGCGTATCCTTCAGGTCAAGGCGTTCCGGCGCCGCGTTGATTTCCATGGCCGTGCCGGTAGCGCGGGCCGTCTGCAACAGGGCCTCGATGTCAAAGTCCACTGGGTCCCGGTGCCCCAGCAAGCGAGTCGATGCGTGCCCGATGGCGCAGACGTGCGGATTCTCCATGGCGCTGATTATGCGTTTGGTCATCGTTGCCCGGTCCTGGCTCATCGCGTTGTGCACCGAAGCGATGACCCAATCCAGCATCGCCAGCACGTCGTCGGGAAAATCCATCGCTCCGTCCGCCCGTATGTCAACCTCGGAACCGCACAGGATGGTCATGTCGTATCGGTCTTGCAAGGCTTTGAGAATCTCAACCTGCCGTGCCAGCCGGTCGGGAGTCAAGCCGTTGGCCACGCCCAAACCCTGCGAGTGGTCGGTAAGGGCCATGTATTCGTAACCCATCGCCGCTACGGCCGCCACCATCTCCTCCAGCGGAAACTTACCGTCGCTCCAGTCGCTGTGCAGGTGCAGGTCGCCGCGCAGGTCGGACACCTCCACCAGCTTGGGCAGTTGACCGGCCCGTGCCGCGTCCAGCTCGTCCGCGCCGCGCCGCAATTCCGGAGCAATCCAGGGCAGGCCCAGCCGTGCGTAGAAGGATTCCTCGTCGGCGAACCGTTCGGTTTGCTCGCTTTCAATCACCGTGATGCCGTATTCGTTGAGGGAAAGCCCCTGCCGGTTGGCGTAGTCCCGCAGGCGGATGTTGTGCTGCTGGCTGCCGGTGAAGTATTGCAGCATCGCGCCGAAGGAGTCGGGTTCGGCAGCGCGCAGGTCAATCTGGATGCCGGGGTCAACCACCACCGATGTTTTGGCGTCGCCCTGCACTAGAACCTCCTGCACCGAGGACAAACCCGCCAGCGCCGGCCCGGTTTCCGCCGGATTGTCCGAAATCGCGATGAGGTCCAGGTCGCCGATGGTTTCCTCCCAGCGCCGCAGCGACCCGGCCGGCGTCAGGCTGACCAGGCCGGCGCAGACGTCAAAGAGCTGCGCGGACACGGCGGCGCAAGTCTCCGACGCGATTACTAGCGGCGTCCGGTCGGAACGCATCCGTTGGGCGTGGATGTGGCGCAGGATGTTCTCCGCCGACTTCTTACCCATGCGCGGCAGCTGCGCCAGCCGGCCGTCCAGCGCTGCCTGTTCCAGCTCGGCAACGGAGGCGATGTTCAGCTCTTCCACCGCCGCTTTGACCGTTTTCGGACCCATGCCGGGGACTTCCAAAAGCTCCAGCACGTTGGGCGGCAACTCTTCGGCCAGGCGGTCGTAGGCGGCCACGTGCCCCGTGGCGACGTATTCCTGCACCTTTTCACTGATGGCCTTGCCGATGCCGGGGATCTTGCGCAGGTCATCGCCGTTGGCAACGGCGCCGGCCAACGACCAACTCAACTGGTCAATCGTATTGGCGGCCCGCTGGTAGGCGCGAATCTTGAAAACCGAGTCGCCTTTAATCTCCAGCATGGCGGCCATGTTGTTGAACAGGTCAACGAAGTCGTCGTTGCTAATCTGCGTAGCCATGGGACATTACCATACCATCGGGCAGCGAGGCCGGGCAAGGCGAGGCTACTGTTGTTGGTTTCGTGATTTCGTGCCGGCGCCCACGATAGACAGGATTTCGGCGTTGGTTTAGGATATACAGGCTATGCAAGCCCGTACCACCGCAGCTCTGCCCCTGCCCGGCACCCTGGCCGACGTCATCCTGCCCCAATCCGAGGGCGCCCGCCGCATCCTCCGCGACGCCGCGCTGATCATCGCCGGCAGCCTGGTGGTGGCCCTGTTTGCCCAGATCAAGATACCCCTCGGATTCACGCCGGTGCCAATCACCGGCCAGACCTTCGCCGTGCTGCTGGTCGGCGCCCTGCTCGGCGGCTGGCGCGGCGGTCTCGCCCTGGCCCTCTACGCCATTGAGGGAGCGTTCCTGCCCTTCTTCGCCGGCGGCCTGTCGGGATGGTTCTGGCTGCTCCCCTCCGGCGGCTACATCATCGGCTTCATCCCGGCGGCGGCCCTGGTCGGCTACCTCTGCCAGTGGGGGTGGAACCGCCGCCCCTGGGTGCTGCTGGCGATGCTGATGGGCAACGCTGTCCTCTACCTGCCCGGCCTGCTCCAGCTGGACCTGTTCCTGCCGGCCGACGTCGCCGACGCCTGGGGTTGCGCCGATGTGTGGCAGTGCGGACTGCTCCCCTTCATCCCCGGCGACTTGGTGAAGCTGATTGCCGCCAGCCTGGCCGTTCCGGCCGGCTGGGCTCTGTTGGATCGGTTCACCACCCCACCTCGCAGTGACTAAATGGATATCTACTGGCTGGGCCACTCCTGTTTCCGCCTCCGTTCCGCCGTTTCCGG
Source organism: Chloroflexota bacterium (assembly GCA_009837355.1). Taxonomy (GTDB): domain Bacteria; phylum Chloroflexota; class Dehalococcoidia; order Lucifugimonadales; family UBA3495; genus Bin87. Next base: position 13,210 of record VXTR01000046.1, read on the forward strand.
TCTGTCCGTCATCACCGACCCCTATGCGGCTGCTGGAGGGCTGGGCATTCACATCGACCCGCGCCAACTGGTGGACGTGGCGGCCGTTACCGTCAGCCACGACGACGGTATGCACAACGGCATTGACGACCTCACTGGCAGCCCCAAGGTGTTCGACACGCCCGGCGAGTACGAGTTCCAGGGCATCACCATTCGGGCCGCCATGACGCCGCTGCCCGAGGGTACTCCCCGCAACCGTCGCAACGTCGCCTACACCATCGCCGTGGACGGCGTCAGCGTCTGCCACTTGGGCAACATAACCCAGCCGCTCACCGCCCAGCAGGTCGGCCTGATTGGCCCTGCCGACGTGGTGCTGGCCCCGGCCGGCGGCGAGGAGCGCAACCTCCTTTCCTACCGCGCTATCAATCAGACCGCCCAGCAGCTGGAAGCCCGCTGGTTGATACCCATGCACTACCGTGGGCCCGGCGAACCGTCGGAGATTGAACCGGCCCACCCGGAAACCTTCCTCAAGGAATTGGGCGTCGCCGAGGGCTCGCTGCAGCCCCAGGGCCGAATGCAGGTAACGCGCAACAATCTGCCGGCGTCATTGCAGATTGGCTTGCTCACCCCCCAGTTCCGCACCCGCTGACTTCCCCTCTCTGGGTTGCCACTTAACGTCCCTGCGTTTTTACCATGGGCACCCGGCCAGGCAATCCGGGCGACATAACAATCGCCCCGATGACGCCCGACGACTGGCCGTCCGTCCGGCGCATCTACTCCGACGGCATCGCCACCGGCAACGCCACCTTCGAGACCGAGCCGCCCGACTGGGACGCTTGGAATCGCAACCATCACCAACAATGCCGCCTGGTGGCCCGCATCGGCGACGAAATCGACACCCCGGCGCCCCAAACCGTCATTCCGGCGAAAGCCGGAATCCACGTCCCTGCCTGTCCAATAGTCGCCTGGGCTGCCCTGTCCCCGGTGTCGGCCCGCGCCTGTTACGCCGGCGTCGCTGAGCACAGCATCTACGTGGACGAAGCCTATCGTGGCCGTGGCATCGGCAAAACCCTGCTCACGGAACTCGTCCGCCAATCCGAGGCCGCCGGCTTCTGGACCTTGCAGAGCAGCATATTCCCCGAGAACCAGGCCAGCATCGCTATCCACCTCGCCTGCGGCTTCCGCATCCTGGGCCGCCGCAAGCGAGTAGCCATGCTCAACGGCATCTGGCGCGACACAGTAATAGTAGAACGCCGCAGCCCAGTGGCGGGAGGTTAAGCGTTCTGACAATCTGCTTATAGACGATGTGTCACGCCCAGAAAGGTGTACTGCGGATGACCTCTTGTTCCTGCCCCGGGTGCTGCCAAGTTATCGAGGGTGTATCGACGCCCTGTATCTTCTTCAATGTGGCGATATGTGCGGCTAACGTGGGCAGCCGCGTACGGCGCAAACTGTTGCGCGTAACGCGGCTGCCCCGAGTCCTTGTTGTAGTGAAGTATTTCGTCACGGACGCGAGGTCAATTGGTAGCCCCTTGCCGATAGTCGCCTTTGGTAGTTGTCCGACGCCAACTGATCTCGTTGCGAAACTGCCTCAATCCGAAGATAGAGTCCATCAGCATCTTCAAATAGTGGCTGGCCGTCGGGTCGCAGTGCAGGTAGATATTGCCCGTTTCCTTCAACACCCGCCGCATCTCCAGCAGCCGCACCGCCATCATGCACAGGTACGACTCCACACCACGTCCAAATCCGACAGCGTCCAGGTGTCCTTGAACGCCGCCCCCGCCGCCGCCGAACCCACCGGCGCCGCGTAGTTCCGGTTGGAGTTGAACGGCGGGTCCAGGTAAATCAGGTCAACGCAGTCCGAGTTCAACCCCCGCAGGATGTCCAGGTTGTCTCCCGTCCAGATGGTCCGCTCGGCAAAGTTAGGCGTCGTCATAACCCGATTCTAGCACAGCCCACGCTCTACCCCACCCCCTACTCGCCATTCCCGCGCAGGCGGGAATCCAGAGGCCTGGGCAGGGCCGCAACTGCAAACCCCAAAAGTCCCGATTCTGATGATGACAGCCGCCTGTTGACGCCTACGGAACCCACGTTCTACAATGGCCTTACACGTGTAATCAA
>VXTR01000071.1 GCA_009837355.1 Chloroflexota bacterium
ATAGGCATTCACCACTCCTTGCGGGTCGTACACGGGTTTTCTGGGACAGGCTCGAGTGGGAGGCGTCGGCAAGGTGGGAGTTGGCGTGGCTGCGGGTTCGGGTGTCGCGGTAGGAGTTGCCGTGTGCGCGGGCGGCGGAGTGGCGGTGGACGTGGGCAGAGGTACAGCCGTGTTTGTTGGTGCGGCTGCCCTTTGGGTCGCCGGGGCTGTTGCTACGGTTGGTTCGCCGGCATCACAGGCCATCCAGATGGCTGCCCACGCAGACAGCGCCGCAATGACGCATATTCGCAGCAAACCCATGCTTACGCTCCTCCCCTCAATCTACTGCCTCCTCCAACTGCGGCCATCATACCATCGCCTGCGGTTGTAGATTCTCGCTTGACCGGTCTCTTTCGCTGTGGTATTGTCGGCGCACAACCGAATATGACTTCTGGCGGGAGCTTGGTTATGCCAGGCTGAGAGGGCGGCCACATCAGCCGCCGACCGTTGCACCTGACCCGGGTAATGCCGGCGTAGGAATCGGAATCGAGATGTTTTGCCGTCAGAGTTTTCAGAGCCTGGCGGTTTTTTGTTGCTGATGGGCGACCGGGGCCGCTGCGGTTGGTTGATTGAACCATCTGGCCGGGAGGTCTGTCATGCTGGATACCACGTTGGGAATTGCGACCCTAGTAGTCGCCTGCGCCGTCTTCCTCGTTCTGGGCCTCGCCTACGCCTGGCGACGGCGGCGACAGAGCGTAGAGGACTACACCGTCTCCCGTAATCACGCGCCGACCAACGTAGGCATCGCTACGCTGGTGGCGTCGATGTTCGGCACCTGGGTGCTGATGAGCCCGGGCGAGTCCGGGGCCAACTTCGGCATCATATCGCTGGTGGGCTACGCCTTGGGCATGGCCGGCATTCCGGTGATGTTCATGTTCGTCGGCCCCCGCATCCGGCAGTTGATGCCGAACGGCCACTCAATCACCGAGTACGTCAAGCACCGTTTCGGGCTGGCTCCCTTTGTCGCTATCGCGGTGGCGATCATCTTTGTCATCGGGATATTCATTACGGCCGAGATGGTTGCCATCACCAACGCCGTGAGCGTACTTACGGGCTCGCCCAAGTGGGCTACCGCCGTGGCCGTGGGACTGGTGGTAATGGCGTACACCGCTTATGGCGGTCTCCGTGTTTCCATCTACACCGACCGCATCCAGTTCTGGATTTTGATTCCGGTTCTGCTGCTACTGCTCATTGTCGCCGCCGTTTTCGTCGGCAACGCCGGAGCGTGGAAAGCGGCCAGCGAGGCGGGCGCACTGTCGGTGTCGAACTCCGGCAGCTATTTCTTCGCCATCGTTCTCATCATCGGCATCGTAGCCTCCAACGCCTTTCACCCCGGCATGTGGCAGCGGGTGTACACCGTGGAGAGCCAGCGGGCCCTCAACCGCAGCCTTTGGGGGGCGGCAGCCCTGGCCATTCCCATCACTTTCCTCATGGGTATGGCCGGCATCGCTGCCGTTGGCAACGAGTCGGTCGCGCCCTTCGGCTATCCTGAGGTCGCGGTGGCGTTGTTTGCGCTGGCGTCCGACGTGTTCCCGCTGTGGATGCACTTTCTGATGCTGATTTGCGCGTTGATGCTGGCGATGAGCACACTGGACACGATGATGAACGGGCTGGCGAGCAACATAGCCGCCGACATGGCCGGCATGAGCATCGGGCGAGGCACGCTGATGTGGGTGGCCCGCATCGCGACCATCGTGTTGGCGGTTCCGGCCATAATCGTGGCGACGAAAGCCAACAGCGTTCTTTACGTTTTCCTCGTTGCCGACCTGATCGGCGCGGCCATAGCGGTGCCCATGCTGGTGGGGCTGTACTCCAGCCGTATGCCCGGCTGGGGCGTGCTGGTGGCCGGCGGAGTCGGCATCGTCATCGGGGCGTTGTACTATCCCAAGCCCGACCTGCTGTCGCCGTGGGCGCTCACCGCTCCTGATTGGGCCAACAGCCAAATGCTCTGGGCTTTCGCCTCGGCGCTGATTATCTCGTCCGCCATCTCGCTGGTTATCATTCTGATCCGGCGCATGGCCGCGCCGTCGCAGGAGTACGACTTCGCCGCTCTGAACGCCGACGTTGGTCTTATCGACGAACCGTCTCCGGCGGACGACTAGACCCAAAGCAAATGTAGGGGCGAATAATCATTCGCCCCTACCGTTTCGCTGAGTGTCACCTGTCAATCATCTGAAAACGGCCAGGCATTTGGTGGAGTTGAAGATGTACGTTTCGTACCAGTCCACAACCTCCGCCTTGTAGTCCAGTTCGTCCACTGCGCCGACCAGGCAGGCCCAGTTGAGCAGTTCCTGCTGGCCGGCGTCCTCAATCTGCGCGGTGGAGATGCGCGCCCAGGCTCGGTAGTCGCCATCCTTCATTTCGGCGAAGCGGGCCCGGTCAGACTCGATATCCGGGTACAGCCAGTGGTGCTTTTCGGTCAGGAAGGCATGAGACCAGGACGACGACGCAATCAACGCCACCCGGTAGGGAGATTCCTTGATGGCCTGGGCTGCTGCCTTGCCAATCTGCATGCACCGCTTGGGCGACGGGCCGGGCGGGTCCGGGTCGGGCGAGTGTTCGACGCTGCCGCCCCGGTTGCGGATGACCCGGCTGCCGTAGCAGTTCACCAGCATGGGCACCACCGGGTAATCAAACCCCTTGCGGTCATAGTCCAGGTAGAGGATGGTGTTGAGGATGGCGTGGCCGAGGCCCGGCTCGTGGAGCGGCTGGTAGGCGTAGGCCATGTCCACCCCCCGGTCGATCATGCCCGACACCAGGTCGCGGGCGCCCTGCTTGTGGCCCCGGTACTTGAAGGTGGTGCCCGCCGGTTCGTTCCAGACGTTGCGCCGGGTGGCGTGGCCCTCCTCGCCGAAGGGCTTGCACTCAAACTCGTCGTAGGCCAGCACGCAGAAGGGCGGGATGATGTCCTCGCGGAAGTTCTCGTACTGGTCGTCGCCCCAGATGACCACGAAGTCGGGGTTGAAGGCGTCCAGTTCCTGGCGCAGCTTGCGGAAGCCGGCGACCATACGCTCGCGCAGGCGCACCGCGGAGGCATAGCCCTCGTCCTCGCCGTACTCGATGCGCATGGGTTCCGGCCAGTTGGACGGGTTTTTCATTTCCGCCGGCACGTTGTCGTTGGTGCGCAGGGTGCGCTTGAGGGATGATTCGCCGTCCTCGTCGGGCCGGATGAACGACGGTGAATGAGTGAGTCCCAATCCCAGAATCTCTGCCATAATTGCCCCCTACTTGAAAATGGCCAGGCACTTGTTGGAGTTGAAGACGTAGGTTTCAATGTAGTCCAGGATTTCCGGCTGGTAGTCAAGCTTGTCCATCGCGCCGGCGAGGCACATCCAGTTGAGCATTTCCTGCTGGCCGGCGTCCTCGACCTGCTCGGTGGATAATCGGCTCCACGCCTGGTAGTCGCCGGCCTTGAGTTCTTCAAAGCGGGCGCGGTCGGATTCGATGTCGGGCCACAGCCAGTAGTTCTTCTCCACCAGGAAGGCGTGGGACCAGGACGACGAGGCAATCAGGGCGACGCGCCAGGGCGACTCTTTCAGTGCCTCCGCCGTGGCCGCGCCGACCTGCATACACCGCTTGGGCGACGGGCCGGGCGGGTCCGGGTCGGGCGAGTGCTCTTCGCTGCCGCCCCGGTTGCGAATGACGCGGCTGCCGTAGCAGTTCACCAGCATGGGCACGACGGGATAGTCAAACCCCTTGCGGTCGTAGTCCAGGTAGAGCAGGGTGTTCAGGATGGCGTGGCCGAGGCCCGGCTCGTGGAGCGGCTGGTAGGCGTAGGCCATGTCCACGCCGCGGTCAATCAAGCCGGACGCCAGAGCGCGAGCACCCTCCTTGTGGCCGGCGTACTTGAAGGTCTTGTCCTTGGGTTCGCCCCAGAAATTGCGCTGGCGGTGGGCAAAGGGCTGACACTCGAAGTCGTCGTAGGCCAGCACGCAGAAGGGCGGGATGATGTCCTCGCGAAAGTTCTCGTACTGATCGTCGCCCCAAATGACCACGAAGTCGGGGTTGAAGGCGTCCAGCTCCTCGCGGATGCGGCGGAAGCCGGCGACCAGGCGGGCGCGGTGTTCCAGCGACGAAGTGTAGCCTTCGTCCTCGCCGTACTCGACGCGCATAGGTTCGGGCCACGCGCTGGGGTTCTTCATTTCCTGGGGGATGCGCTGGTTGCCTTTCAAGGTTCGGGTCAGCGGGAAGGACCGATCCTCGTCGGGGGCGGTCAGCGCGGGGTAGTGAGTGAGGCCGAGGCCCAGAATCTCTGCCATTTCGTCACCTTCCGTAGTAAGCGTGGCGCAGACGGTCAATAATGCCGCCATTTTGCGTTGGCAACCGTCGGCTGTCAACCGGGCGGGCAAAGCGGCGGGTTTTTGTGGTATGCTTGGCGGTGCGCCGGTGGATTGCCGGCGCGTAACCTGTATGCCAACCTCAGGAGGCCCGGCCTTGTATCAAACCGTCAGCGACGCCACCCTGCAAGCCTTGTCCCAAATCGATTCGCCCAGCATCTGCAACGCTATTGAAGGGTTCAACTTCCGGCCCAAGAACGCCGGCTTCATGCTGCCGGAAATCAAGACCGTTTTCCAGGACTTCCCACCCCTGGTCGGGTACGCCGTAACCGGCGTCATCTCCGCCAACCGGCCCGAGGGGCGCAGCGTGCCCCGGGAGGAGTGGTGGGACCTCATCGTATCGGTGCCGGAGCCGCGCTTCATTGTGCTGCACGACATCGACAACCCTCCCCTGGGCGCCTATTGGGGCGAAGTGCAGTCCAACATCCACAAGGCGCTGGGCGCGGTGGGCGTGGCTACTGACGGCACGGTGCGGGACCTGGACGAAGTGCGGGAGCTGGGGTTCCAGTTTTTCGCCAAAGAGGTGTCGGTGTCTCATGCCTACGTGCACATGGTTGATATGGGCATTCCCATCGACGTGGGCGGCCTCACCGTGTCCACCGGCGACCTGCTGCACGGGGACAAGCACGGGGTAACCAACATTCCCTTTGAACTGGCCGACCGCATCCCGGACATGGTGGCCACCATCGCCGAATACGAGCAGAAGACCATCGGCCTGTGCCAGTCTGCCGACTTCACCCTGGAAGCCCTGAAAGAAGTCGCCAAAATCACCCGCCCCTACTAGCATCGAGCCGGACGAATGACAGCTATGACAACTCGGAAAGTACTTATTACCCTGCTGGCAGCCGGCCTGGCGGCACTGCTTTTCGCCGCTTGCGGATTTATCCCCGGCGTGACGCCGGAAGCGCCGGCGGAGGATTCTCCAACGCCGGCTGCGGACACGGGACCGGCCACTCAGCCGCCCGCCACTCCGATTTCGGGCAACGGCGGAACCGCAGCCCAATCCGGCGGAGCTGGCCCGGCCACGCCAGAGGTTGCCATTGTCGGCGGCCATTCCATCAAGCAATGGCCGTCGCCGCCGCCCATGACCATCGACCCGGCGGCGTCCTATACTGCGGTGCTAAGCACAACGGCCGGCAGTATCACGGTGGAACTGCTGCCCAGCGAAGCGCCCAACACGGTGAACAACTTTGTCTTCCTGGCCCGGCAGGGGTTCTACGACAACGTGATTTTCCATCGCACTCTTGAGGGGTTCATGATCCAGGGCGGCGATCCCACCGGCACCGGCGGCGGAGGACCCGGCTATCGCTTCGCCGACGAGCCGGTGCAGCGACCTTACACTCGCGGCGTCATGGCCATGGCCAACGCAGGACCCAACACCAACGGCAGCCAGTTCTTCATAATGCACGCCGACTACGCCCTGCCTCCCAACTACACAATCTTCGGCCAGGCGGTAGCCGGGCTGGAAACCATCGATGCCATCGCCACCGCGCCGACCGTGCCGGTACCCGCTGGCGTAGAGCCTTCCAAGCCGGTAACCCCGGCGGTCATCCAGTCGGTGGAAATAGTCGGCCCGTAGGTACGTCCCCCTCACCCCAGCCCTCTCCCGCCAGGGAAGAGGGGGTTAGCACCAAACGAGGGAAAGATATGGCTTTTGAAACGCTGCTGTACGAGGAACGGGAGGGCATTGGTTATCTGACGCTGAACCGTCCCGAAAAGCTCAACGCCCTCAGCCCGACGCTGATGGCCGAGTTCCGCGAGGCTTTGGAAGCCATCGAGGCTGACCCGGACGTGCGGGTGGTGATTCTCACCGGGGCGGGCCGCGCCTTCTCCGCCGGCTTTGACATCGAATCCGAGGCCAGCGGCCCATCCGGCGAACCTTTGTCGGTGGACGGCCGGCGCTCCCGCCTGAAGGCCAACATCGAGACCTTCTTGATGGTGTGGAACCTGAGCAAGCCGGTGATCGCCGCCGTCAACGGCTACGCGCTGGGGGGCGCCTGTGAACTGGTGCAGGTCTGCGACGTGAAAATCGCCTCCGAACAGGCCATGCTGGGCGAGCCGGAAATCCGGCTGGGCTACGGCGCGCCGTTCCTGATAACGCCTTACTCGCTCAACCTGGCCCTGGCCAAAGAGATGATGCTCACGGGCGACATCATTGACGTCCACGAAGCCGCTCGGGTCGGCATGGTCAACCGCGTCGTTCCTCACGACAACCTGATTGCGGAGTGTGAAAGGGTGGCCCGGAAGATGCGCGGCATATCGGCCATCGGGATCAAGACGACCAAGCTATCCGTGAACCGAGCGCTGGAATCGGCCGGGTTCCTGTCGGCGCTGAACCACAACCTGGAGTTGATGACGCAGTTCGACACGGCGGAGACGCCGGAGCACGCCGAGTTCGCCCGCATCCGGGCCGAAAGCGGGCTGCGGGCCGCCCTGGAGTGGAGCCGCAGCCGCTTTCCTGACTAGCGGATTTTACCCGCCGCGCTTCACTTCCACATCGGCCAACTTCTCGATGAAATGCAGGATGGCCGAGTGGTCGGCGTCGTGCTCGCCGTCGTTGACCAGTGAACCGAGCATCTGCTGAACGAGGGCCGTCACCGGCAGGGGAACGTTGAGTTCCGTGGCGGTTTGCAGCACGTTGCGCAGGTCTTTCTGATGCAGGCGGATGCGGAATCCGGCGCGGAAGTTGCGGTCCAGCATCATCGGCCCCTTGGCCTCCATCACGGCGCTGCCGGCCAGCCCGCCGCGGATGGCGTTGAACACGCGCTCCGGGTCAACACCGGCCTTCTGGGCCAGCACCAGCGCCTCGCTCAACGCCTCAATGTTGGCGGCGACAATAATCTGATTCGCCAGCTTGGTAATGTTGCCCGCGCCCACGTCGCCGGTGAGGAGTACGTTGCCGCCCACCACGTCCAGGACGGGTTTGCAAGCATCGAATACCGCCTCGTCGCCGCCGACCATCACGGCCAGCGTGCCGGCGACGGCTCCCGGCTCGCCGCCGCTGACGGGGGCGTCCAGGAAGTCCACGCCTTTCTCGGCGCAGGCCGCGCCGATTTTTTGCGACATGGAAGGGGCGATGCTACTCATATCAACAATCACCGAACCCGGTTCCGCGCCTTCGAGCACGCCATCCGGCCCGAGGATGGCCCGCTCCGAGTCCGCCGAGTCGGGCAGCATGGTGATGGTGCGGACGTTGCCGGCCGCGGCGCCGGCGGGGGACGACGCCGCCGTCGCGCCCTCGGTAGCCAGCTCTTCCATCGGCTCGCCTACGATGTCGTACACCGTCAGTTCGTAGCCGGCCGCCATCAGGTTGCGCGCCATGGGCTTGCCCATAATGCCCAGCCCGACGAATCCAATCCGCTCTGTCATTGTGTTTCCTCCATTGTCATATCGTGAATTGCAATTTATCACACCCGCCGGCTGGGGACTACCGGCACAGTTAGAATCAGCGCCGAGTCCACCGCGGCGTCGGTGTCGCCGATTGGCGTGTCCGCCACGTCGCGCAGGGATGTAGCTGTATCCGAGGGTTGTGCCGACAAGCCGGTGAGCAGCTGCGTTTGAGTTTCCGGCGGTAGGCCCGCTGACGCCAACGACCGGGCTGCGTCGCTCCACTTACCGCCGTCGTACGCGCCCAGAATCACTACGGTTCGGCCTGGCGGCGGGCTTTGGGCAAGGTCGCCAATCCGCTCCACCGAGGCGCAGACGGCATCCAGCGGTGAAAGCCCGATTTGCGCCAGCGCCAGCCGGTAGAACCCCGGCGCCGGAATCACCGACACGGCGTCAACGGCAGAATCCAGAGCCGTCAGCAGAACCGGCGCCGATTCCGCCGGGTCGCCCAGCGTAACCACCATTGACCAGAGGCCGGCGCGCACGTCCCGAACGATACGGTTGACCAACTCGGCGCGGTTGTCGGCGCGCAGCGGCAGCTCGACTGACCGAATCCAACGCCGGGCCACCGCCAGCGCAGCCGGCGAGCCGATGACGTAATCGGCGTTGGCCAACAGCTCGCGAGCTTGTATCGGAACCGCCGCTGGGTCGCCCGGCCCAAGGCCGGCTACCGTAACGGCACGCTCCGCCGAGCGGAAGGCCGCCACGAACTTGCGAGTTTCAACGACTTGTCGGGCGTGGTTGCCCTCGTGTCCCGCCACCCGTTCAATCAGGTCAAGCAGGGACAGCGCTGGATAGTTGTTCTCCGGGTTGTAAGGCGTGGCCGGCAGGTCCAGCTGCGCCGGCGACAGCCCGGCAATCAGCGTGCGGAAGCGTTGGTAGTTGGCCTCCAGTTTGGCCACGTCGTTGGCGATGCGGTCACCGCGGGCGTCGAAAGGCGGCAGCATCTCCCGTTCACCTGAAGCAATCTCCTCCAACGCCTGGACGAAGTTCTCCGTGAACAGGTGCTGCATCACCTCCCAAACCGACCAGCGGGAACCGAGGAAGGCGTCGGCCTCATCCACACCGTCCAGGGCGGCCAGCAACGCGGCGTGGCCGTCGTCAAGGCGTTGCAGGGCGCGCTCCCGCCGCTGGGTGGGGGTCAGCGCGTCGGTGTCATCGGTGAAATCGTGGGAAACCATCAATCAGCATCCTTGTCATGGCAGGTTGAGCAATACGGAGTGGTGCCAGCAGCGGCCCGGTACGTTATCATACAACCATGATGGCTGAGGAAAGCAGAATCTTGTCGGGTTTACGGCCAGGGCAGGCGGTATCCGCAGAACGCGTTCTTCGCACGCTGGACGGTCTGCACGAGACGGCGCGGTCGGCCAGCCGGGTGGGGACCCTGTACGTTCCGGCGATGCCCGCCGACGACAACGCCACCATGGCGGCGCTGGCTCGCGCCGCCGGCGGGCCTGACTGGATTGGCGCGCTGGAACGTTCCTGCGGACGGGCGCTGCGCTCGCACGACGGAATTGCAGCTTTCCGCATCGACAACTCCGGAGTGGCCTTCCTGCCATCGTTCCCGCTGCAGGCAGCCCTGCTGGACGACGGCATAGTTGACGCGCCGCTGCGCTTCCTGCTTTCCGCCGATTTCATCGTGGGGGTCGCCCTGGTGCGGCTGGGTCGCTACGCCATCGCCGTTTACGAGGGGCGGCGGCTGGCAGTATCCAAGACCGATACCCGCTACGTGAAAAGCCGGCATCACGCCGGAGGCACCTCGCAACGACGGTTCCAGCGCGTCCGTGAAAACCAGATTCATCGCCTTTACGTGGAGGCCGCCGGCGTTCTCGAACGGCAGTGGCGGCCCTGGCTCGACCGCCTGGACTACGTAGCGCTGGGCGGCGAGGCGGCCACTATCAACGGCTTCGTCAAGGAATGCGCCACGCTAACTCGCCTGGCGCCCATCACCCTGCAACGCCGCCTGGACGTGCGCGAGCCCAACCGCGCCGTCCTGGACCAGGTTGTTCCAATGCTCTACCAATGCCGCGCCTACCCGTTGCGGTGGGACGACTGAGGCCGATGCTATAATTTTGCCCATGGTTTCGGCGGACGAACGGCAACAGCCTCCCATCCCTTCTGACGACGGCTTTCAGCGGGCGCTGGGGTTACTTGAATTCGACGAAATCCGCCGGCAACTGGCCGCCGCCACCCGCACCGCCGTCGGCGCTGAAGCCGCTGCCGAGCTCGCACCATCCGACGACCCTCACGACGTGGCCGTACGGCAGCAGGAAACCGCCGAGGCCCGCCGCCTTCTTGACACTTCCGGCGCACTGGAACTCGGACCGGAGGACGACCTGCGTCCAGCCGTCCACCGCGCACTGCTGGGCGGCGTCCTGTCCGGCCTGGAACTCCGGAACGTCGGCGCGTTGGTAGCTGCCGCCCGCTGGAACCGCAGCGCCCTGGTTCACCGGGAAGACCTGCCCCTGCTGGCCGCCATCACCCAGAACCTGCCGGAACTGCCCGACCTGGAAAGCGCCGTCAACCGTACCGTCAGCGCTGCCGGCGAAGTGCTGGACAGCGCATCGCCGGAACTGGCACGCCTGCGCCGGGAGTCCCGCTCCGCCTACTCCGCCCTCAACGACGTGATGCAGCGTGCCCTGCGCCGCTACCAGCGCTCCGGCGTCGCCCAGGAGGACATCGTAACCGAGCGCAACGGGCGCATGGTGTTGCTCATCAAGACCGATTTCAAGGGACAGGCTCCCGGCATCGTGCACGACGTGTCCGACAGCGGCGCGACGGTATTCATCGAGCCGATGCCAGCCATTGACCTGGGCAACCGCTGGAGGGAAACCCGCCTGGCCGAACAGCGCGAAGAGGAGCGCGTGCTGCGGGAACTGTCATCCCTGGTGGGGGGATATGCCGAGGACATCACCCTGATGCACCATCTGCTGGGCCGCCTGGACCTGGCGCTGGCCAAGGGCCGCTATGCCGCGTCCCTGCGCGCGGTTACGCCCAACCTGCTTGCGTCCGATGTACCCCGTCGCCTGCGCTTGGCGGGCGCGCGCCATCCGTTGCTCACGGGGGACGTGGTGCCCACCACCATCGTCATCGACGCCGGCCATCCCGTCCTGCTCATTACCGGCCCCAACGCCGGGGGCAAGACTGTCGCCCTGAAAACCGTGGGGCTGCTGGCGATGATGGCACACGCCGGCCTCCAGGTGCCGGCCAGCGACGCCGACCTGCCCCTGTTTGACGGCATCTACGCCGACATCGGCGACCAGCAGAGCATATTTGAATCCCTGTCCACTTTCAGCAGCCACGTCCGCAACTTGCAACGCATCATGGACGTTGCCACCGACCACTCTCTCATTCTCATTGACGAACTCGGCTCCGCCACCGACCCTGAGGAGGGTTCCGCTCTGGCCATTGCGCTGCTATCTCACCTCCGCGACGCCGGAGCGATGGTAGTGGCAACTACCCATCACCGCAACGTCGCCCGCCTGGCCCAGGAGGAGCCCGGCATGGTCAACGCCAGTGTTGACCTGAACCCCCGCACGCTGGAGCCGACTTACCGCCTCACCCACGGCGTGCCCGGCCGCAGCTACGCCTTGACCATCGCCGCTCGCCTGGGCCTGCCGGAGTCGGTCATCGCCGGAGCGCAGAACCACCTGGAGCCGTCCCACGTGCGGACCGACCGGCTGTTGCAGGAACTGCAGGAGGAACGCCTCACCGTGTCCGAACTGCGCCAGCAGGCCGAGCAGGCCCTGGACGACGCCCGCCGCCAGGAGCGGGAAGTCGCCGAACGGCTGGCCACCGTGGAAGACGCGAAAGCCCAGCTGGTAGAGGACGCCCGCCGCGAACTGGCTGAGGAGATTACGGAGGTAGCCACTCGCATCCGGCAGGCCGAACGCTCACTGCAACGTCAGCAGGCGCGCCAATCCGCCGTCGCTGGCGACGCACCGGCATCCGCGCCGGACGTTGACCTGACCGCAGAGCGCGAGCGTCTGGCCGCAGCCCAGCGTGAGGTGGTATCGCCCGACTGGACGCCCATCCCGGTGGAGCGACCGCCCTGGTATCACGACCTGCGCGCCGGCGACCGGGTGTACATCCGGGGCGTCTCCCGCCCGGTGGAGGTGGTTACCCCGCCCAACGAGCAGCAGGAGGTTGAGGTCATCATCGGCAGTATGCGGGCCCGCCTGCCCGTGTACCAGTTGGACCGGCCCGCCGAACGCGTCCATCCCGCCGCCGAGCAGGCCGGCGTCGTGTATCGCCGCCCGGAGAGCCGGCGCACCCTGAGCCCGGAGGTCAACCTGCACGGGTACCGGGTGGACGAAGCCCTCAACGTCATCGATTCCCTGTTGGACGATGCCGCCCTGGAGGGTATGACTTCCCTGAAAATCGTTCACGGCAAGGGCACGGGCGCGCTGCGTCAAGCCATCCGCGAGTATCTCAATGGGCACCCCCTGGTGAACACCATCGAGCCGGGTGAGGGCGGCAGCGCCGCCGGCGTAACCGTAGTGCAACTCCGCTAGAGGCATCGCCAGGTCTGGAGGCAGCATCATGTCAAACCCTATTTTGAACACCGCAGTGGGCAATTACGGCCATACCGCCCCATTGAAGAACGGCGAGGTAACGTCGGATATGTTCGCGATGGAACACATCGAAGTGTCTCCTGTTACCGCCATATTTCGCCGCATGGTGCGCGGCCTGGAGTTCGACGTGGCCGAGATGGCCCTGTCCACCTACCTGTGCGCCCGCGCTCATGGCAAAACGTTCACCGGCATTCCGGTATTTCTGACCCGCGCCTTCTATCACGCCGGCATAACCGTCAGCGCGGCCAGCGGCATCTGCTCGCCGAAGGACCTGGAAGGCCGTCGCGTCGGCGTGCGCAGCTATACCCTGACTCCAGGCGTTTGGACTCGCGGCTTGCTGGAAACCGAATACGACGTTGACCTGGACGCGGTTACCTGGGTGCTGTCCGGCGATGAACACGTCGCCGAATACGTTGCCCCGTCCAACGTGGTATCGTCGCCCAACTCTAACCTGGGCGAGATGCTGTTGTCGGGCGAGATTGACGCCGCCATCGGCGCCGGCCGGATCGATTCCCCCGACGTTCAGCCTTTGTTCTCCAATCCCGAAGAGGCCGATGCCGAATGGCACCGTAAAACCGGCATCTATCCCATCAGCCACATGGTGGTGGTCAAGAACTCGGCTTTGGCATCCACTCCCGGCCTTGCCGAAGAGCTGTTCAACGTTTTCAAGGCCGCCAAAACTCCCTATGTTGATCACCTGCAATCCGGCGCGTCCGGCGAGCCCGACGACGCCGCATTGCTGAAAATGGCTGACGTAGTGGGCGGAGACCCGCTGCCCTACGGCTTGGAGAGTTCCCGCAAAACCCTGGAAACGTTTATTGACTTCAACGTCAGCCAGGGTGTAATCCCCGAAGGGGTTGACCCGGCAGCGCTGTTCCCGGCCGAAACCCTGGCGCTGGGTTAGCGTCAATTCCGGGAATCATCGTAGTCTGAATCCAAATCCCACTCCCGGTCGTAATAAGGGTCGTAGCCGTCGTAGTACCCCTGCTCATCGGCCTCGTTGCGCCGTCGCCATTGTCCCCAGAGCCACTTGCCGACCACCACGACCACCGCCAGTAGAACCAGCCCGCCGATTATCCACACGTCCAGATAGGCCAGGAACGACAAGTCGGCCGGGTCGTTGCCGGCCTGCCCGGCCAGGGACAGGATGCCAAGGGGCCCAGAGGCGTTTCCTTTGGCCAAAGTATAAAAAATCACCGAATCTTGCACCTGCGCAAGTATGTCCGTATCCTTCGGATTTACAATAATAGCACCGTTCCCCCGCCCGGGCCTTCGCAAACCCAAAGCCGTAATCAGGCGATTCTGAGCGGGCTGATGGTGAGATTATGAAAGAGACCGTAAACGCTTTCCTCCAGTACCTGGTCGTCGAGCGCGGCTTTTCGCAGAATACCCTGGCGGCTTACAGCAACGACCTCAACCAGTTCCTGACATTCGCCGCCGCAGAGTTGAACGCGTCCGGCGACGACGCCGAAGACTGGCGCCGCGTTGACATTGACCTGCTCAACGCCTACATCAACGAGCTGCGCAACGTAAAGCGATACCGGGACACCACCACCGCCCGCAAGGTGGCGGCGGTGCGTTCCTTCTTCGGTTACCTCAGCGCCAACGAGCTCATCAGCGAAGACCCCACCGAAAACCTCGGTTCCCCCCGCGTCGGACGTTCCGTGCCCAAGTTCCTGTCCGAGGGAGACGTGAAGCTGCTGCTGTCCACCGCCGCCGACACCGGCACTCCCGAAGGCCGCCGGGACGCCAGCATCCTCGAGTTGCTCTACGCCACCGGCGTCCGCGTCAGTGAACTGGTCGCCCTCAACGTGCAGGACGTCGACTTTGAAGAGAGTTTCATCCGCGCCTGGGGCAAGGGTTCCAAGGAGCGTATCGTCTATCTGTACCCCGAAGCGTTGACCAACCTACGCGCCTATATCGGCGGCGCGCGGGCCGAACTGGTCAGCAGCAAAAAAGGCGAAACGGCGCTTTACGTGAACCAGCGCGGCGAGCGGCTCACCCGACAATGGGTGTGGAACATCCTCAAAACCGCCGCCAAAAAGTCGGGCGTTGACGCGGACATCACGCCGCACACGTTGCGCCACAGCTTTGCCACGCACCTGCTCCAGAACGGCGCCTCCCTGCGCCACGTCCAGGAACTCCTGGGCCACTCCAACATCTCCACCACCCAGATGTACACCCATCTCACTGACGACCACGTCCGCGACGAATACGAGCAAAGCCACCCCCGCGCTTGAAAACATGACCTCGCCACGCATCTACCGCGCTGAGGGCCTCACCCTGCGCAAAGCCTCCGTTGGCGAGGCCGACCTGATATCGTCCCTCTATAGCCGCGAACACGGCAAGTTGGAAGTGCTGGCCCGCGGCGCCCGGCGCCTCACCAGCAGGTTGATGGGCCACTTCGAGCCGCTGACCCTGGTGCGCCTGTCCATAGTTAGAGGCCGCTCGCTGGACACCGTCGCCGAGGCCGAGGTCATCAACGCGTTCCCTGCCGTCAAGGCCGAATATGCCAGCGTCGCCCGCGGGCTGTACGTCGCCGAGCTGATTGACGGCTTCAGCGCCGCCGCCGCTGCCAACCCACCGCTCTTTGACCTGGCGCTGCAAACCCTGGATGCCGTCGGCCGGGCGTCCGGCGCGGCTGACGACGACCCGGCCGTTGACCTGCCCCTGCGCTACTTTGACCTGCAGTTGCTGCGGCTGTCGGGCTTTCTGCCCGAGCTCTACCAGTGCGTGGAATGCGGGGCCGACCTGGAACCGGAGCGCCATCGGTTCGCGGCCGGCGCCGGCGGCGCGCTCTGCTCCGACTGTGCGACCCCGCCGGACGTAATCGTGCGTCCGCTGTCCCTGTCCGCGCTGAAAGTGCTGCGCCTGCTCCATCGCACTGAATCTCCCGACGGGCTGCCCCGCCTGGATATGCCGGCGTCGGTTCGGCAGGAAGTTCACGGTCTCCTCACCGAAACTCTGCAACACTGGCTGGATCGGCAACTGCGCTCCCAAGCCTTTCTGGACGCGACGGAATTTGCCTGAAAATTGCATTTGTTTATGTTGACCAATTTACCGGAAAAGCGTAAAAGTCTGTCATTGCTCGATCGCGCAGATACGTCGTACCGGGGTTGAAGGCATAGACCGCCGTTCCCCCTGCCCAACAAGCGGGGTGTAGCAATGTTCAGCAAGATATTGATTGCCAACCGGGGCGAAATCGCCGCCCGCATCATCCGCACCTGCCAACGTCTCGGAGTCGCCACCGTCGCCGTCTATTCCGAAGCCGACGCCGGCGCTCTGCACACGCAAATGGCCGACCGGTCCGTCTGCATCGGCCCTGCGTCCGCCGCCGAGTCCTACCTGAACGTTGACGCCGTGATGACCGCCTGCCTGACCACCGGAGCGCAGGCCATCCATCCCGGCTACGGATTCCTCTCCGAGAACGGCGCGCTGGCCCGGCGTTGCAAGTCGGAAGGCATCACATTCATTGGCCCCACCGAAGAGGTGCTCAACCAGATGGGCGACAAGCTTTCCGCCCGTCGCGTTGCGCGCAAGTCCGGCCTCCCCGTGATGCCCGGCACCGAGGAGCCCGTCAGCGACGACGAGGCCATCGCCAAAGCCTGGGAACTGGGCTTCCCCATGATGGTCAAGGCCGCAGCCGGCGGTGGCGGCATCGGCATCCACGTCGTCCACACCATGTCCGAACTGGAACCCATCGTCGAGCGCACGCGCAAGACGGCGCAGGCGGCCTTCGCCGATTCCAGCCTCTTCTACGAACGCTATCTGGAAGGCGCGTCCCACATCGAAGTTCAGCTCATCGCCGACCAGTACGGCAACGTGCTGCATCTTTTTGAGCGCGACTGCTCCATCCAACGCCGCAACCAGAAGCTCATCGAAGAAACCCCGGCCTCGGTCAAGATAACCGGCGAAGTCCGCGCCCAAATCGGCCGCCTCGCCCGCCAGTTGGGGCGGGAAGTCGGGTACACCAATGCCGGCACCGTGGAGTTCCTGGTAACCCCCGACGGGCATTTCTACTTCCTGGAGATGAACCCGCGCCTGCAGGTTGAGCACGGCGTAACCGAGCTGCTCACCGGGCAAGACATTGTAGAGCGGCAACTGCAGTCCGCCGCCGGCATCCCCTTCAACATTAGCCAGCCGGACCTGCGGGCCAACGGCCATGCCATCGAAGCCCGCGTCTATCCCGAGGATCCTGACACCTGCTTGCCCAACGTCGGCGTCGTTACTGACCTGCAGTTGCCCCAAGGCGAAAACGTCCGGGTGGACACGGCCCTTTGCGTTGGCTACGAGGTTTCGCTACACTACGAACCGTTGCTTGCGAAAGTGATGGCTTGGGGTGAAGACCGCGCCGCCGCCATCGCCACGTTGGACGCGGCCCTGGCCGACTTCAACGTGACTGGCGTGGACACCAACATACCCCTGCTGCGCGACGTGCTGGCCAGCCCCGAATTTTCATCGGGAGGCTATCACACCGGCAGCCTGGCACGGATTCTCGAGCGACGACAACAAGCCAACAGCGAAAAGAACAGCGTGCACCGGAACCCGATTGCCACATCAGGACACCAGCCGGCCAATGGTCAGCGTCCCGAACTGAACCCGCGGGCATTGGCCGCCGCCATCGGCGCCGCCGCGGTCGCAGTAGAGCAAGCCGCCCGACAGGACGGCTCAGCCCTGCCGGATGGCGGTTCTCGCTGGCGCACCCTGGGACGCCGGGAACTTTTCCGCTCGCGGCTGGGGAGCGCGTCCTGGTAACTTGACCACGATTCGGGTTCGCGTCGGCGAACACTGGTACACCGTTGAAGTTGGCGACCTGAGCCAATCTCCCGTCCTCGTAACCGTGGACGGCGAAACCTTTGAGGTAGATGTTGAGGCCGACGTCGGCCCAACGCCGCCGCGACGGGGCCGGCCGGCCGGCGGCCTTTCCGTTCCTGATGCTCCAACGCCCGCCGCGCCGGGTTCCTCCGCCCAAGTTAGCGTTGACGATGACATCCTGCGCTCGCCCATGCCGGGCCGGGTGATGTCCGTGCTGGTCCGCCCCGGCGACGCCGTGTCCGCCGGCGACGAAGTATGCGTGGTGGAGGCCATGAAGATGGAGCAAAGCATCCTGGCCCACCGGGACGGCACTGTCAAAACGATATTCGTCCACCCGCTGGACTCGGTCAACGCCAACGACCCTCTGGTAGAGCTAGAATAGCCAGCAATCAGCCCGAATCCGAAGGTCTGACGATGCCGCGATGGGTAGCCCCCAAGTTCCCCGGTTGCAGAGTGGCTTGGACTACGATTCGGGCTGTCCTGCTCATGGCGCTAGTCGCGGCGGCCTTGATGGCATGCGGCGACGATCCCCAGCTTGGCGCATCGGCGGCACCCACGCAGACTCTCGCGCCGGTTTCAGTAGCGGTTCCAACGCCGGAACCTCAGCCGTCGGCAACGGCAGTGCCAACGGCGACACCGACACTCAGCCCTACTGCGACTGCAACAGCCACGCCGCCGCCAACATCCTCCCCGGTGCCCACGGACACGCCGGAACCTACCGCGAAGCCCACGCCCGCCCCCACTCCGGATCCGACACGAGCGCCAATGCCGTCTCCTACGACCGCCCCGACACCGACGCCCGAACCCACACCCACGCCGAGTCCAACGGCTACGCCAATTCCCCTTGACCAGTTGCTCCAGGACGCTAACCTGCCATCGGATATCCAGTTCAGAATCTTGGGCGAAGTTGACCGGTCAGAAGTGGAATTGGTGCTACTGGGAATCCACCTCTTCGACGAATTTCGCAAATCGCTGGATGTTCCGGAGCGGCCAGTGCCCTTGGTGATCCACATGGACAGCGATCTTGACAGGATAGTGCTCCATAATCAAAGGAGGTATGGCTGGCCAATCGATACGATGAGAAAGTACTGGGAGGACAGATGGATTGCCAATGACAAGAATGAGTTTATGATTCACGCGTTGGAGCCCGGGGAACAGCCAGGGTCGCGGTCTTCCGAGCGCGGCATTGGATCGATCGCTCATGATTTGGTTCATGCGGCACTTCAACATGGGCTGTTAGGGATCTCGACGGACCCCAAAGCCTTTGAGCGATACAAAGGAATAGATGAACCGCGGTGGCTCTCCGAGGGGATGGCAACACTGATGCATACAATGATCGTGGCGGAGGAAAGGGGCATAACGTACTCCGACGCTCGAATACACTGGGTATCATTCACGAAGGATGCCGATATTCCGCTCCGGGATGCTGAAATCCATCCGGCAAATCAGCCCTCTGGAGTCATCTTACGCTACGACAGGAGGCAGATCATTGACTGCACCTACCGTTGCGGCGCTCTCGCTGCCGAATTGCTGGCCTCTCACGTCGGATTGAGCAAGCTATCGAATTACTGGATGGAGTTGGAAACCAGGATGGTTCCTCTGCGCGTACAAGGCGACCGCGGGTGGACCGAGGCGTTTGAACGCGCCTACGGGATGACGGTGGAGGAGTTCTACGAACTGTTCGAGGAGCACCGCGCCGCCGGCTTTCCTGAGATGGACATCGGCCAGTAGGCTAACGTCGCAATCCTCTGGTAGAATTTTGAATAACCCGGCCCGTCGCCATTTTTGGTAAAATTGGCTTGTTATGCCTCAGGAAACCATCTACATCAAGGGCGCTCGCGAGCACAACCTCAAGAACATCGACGTTACCATCCCCCGGGACCGGCTCGTCGTAATCACCGGCGTCTCCGGTTCCGGCAAGAGCAGCCTCGCCTTCGACACTATCTACGCCGAGGGCCAGCGCCGCTACGTGGAGTCCCTGTCCGCCTACGCCCGCCAGTTCCTGGGCCGCATGGACAAGCCCGATGTTGACTACATCGAGGGCCTGTCGCCGGCCATCTCCATCGACCAGAAGGGCGTCTCCAACAACCCACGCTCCACCGTCGGCACGGTAACCGAGATTTACGACTACCTGCGTCTGCTCTTCGCCCGGGTCGGCCGGCCCCACTGTCCCAAGTGCGGCAACCCCGTGGCCCGGCAGACGGTCCAGCAAATTGTTGACGCCATCCTGGCCCTGCCCGAGTCCTCTCGCATCACCCTGCTGGCCCCCAAGATTCGCCGCAAGAAGGGCGAGCACCGGGAAATCTTCGAGGCAGCCAAACGGGCCGGATTCGTCCGCCTGCGCGTCAACGGCGAAATTATGCTGGTGGAGGACACCGACACCCTAACCCTGGACAAGCAGAAGTGGCACTACATCGACATCGTCGTTGACCGCCTCATCATCCGCAGCGACACCGAACCGAACCGGGTTACCGAGTCGGTGGAGACGGCCCTGCGCGAAGGCGAGGGGGTGCTGACCGTGGGACGCGAGGGTGAGGACGACCTGACCTTCAGCGAGCTGTTCGCCTGCGTGGCCTGCGGCGTCAGCCTGCCGGAGATCGAGCCGCGCACTTTCAGCTTCAACAGTCCCCACGGCGCCTGCTCCACCTGCACCGGCCTGGGCTACCAGTTGGAGGTTGACCCGTCGCTGGTCATTCAGAACCGTTCGCTGTCCCTGCTGGAAGGGGCGGTAGTGCCCTGGGCACGTTCCGGCGCGGCCAACTCCTGGTACGCCAGCATGATGGAAGCCGTGGCGCGGGAGTACGACTTCTCGCCCCACGCGCCGGTGCGCGAACTCACCGACGACCAGGTCAACGTCATCCTCTACGGCGCCGGCAAAAAGCAGGTGAAAGTGCGCCACCGCACCGGCCGGGGCCGCACCTACGCCTGGAACACCACCTACGAGGGCGTCATCCCCAACCTGCAGCGCCGCTACCGCGACACCGAGTCGGACCACACCCGCAGCGAGATTGAGCGGTACATGGCGCAACGGGCCTGCGGTTCCTGCAGCGGCGCGCGCCTGCGTCCCGAGGCCCTGGGCGTGCTGGTCTGCGGACGCAATATCATGGACGTTACCGGCCTCACAATCGGGACCGGTCTGCAATGGATTCGCAGCATCAAGCCGGGCGCGGATGCGTCGGCCAACGGGCATAACGGCAGCAATGGACACCATCCGCTGGAAACGCTGGCAGCCGATGAAAACGCATCCGCCGGCAATGGAACCAAGGCGAAAGCGCGCCGCACTCGCAAGAACGGCAAGCGTGCTGTCAAAGCCGACATCGCCGCCACCCTCACCCAGCGGGAAATGGTCATCGCCGACCAGATTCTCAAAGAGATTGAGGGCCGCCTCCAGTTCCTGGACAGCATCGGCCTGGACTACGTAACCATGAACCGCACGGCGCGCACGCTGTCCGGCGGCGAGGCCCAGCGGGTTCGTCTGGCTACACAGATCGGCAGCGGGCTCACCGGCGTGCTCTACGTGTGCGACGAGCCCACCGTTGGGCTGCACCCCCACGACGACCACCGGCTGATTGGCACCCTGACTCGCCTGCGCGACATGGGCAACACCGTCATCGTGGTAGAGCATGACGACGCAATGATGCGCGCCGCCGACCACATCGTTGACCTGGGCCCCGGCGCCGGCGAGCACGGCGGCCACATTGTCGCCACCGGCGACGTGTCCGAGGTGATGGCCAACGAGGACTCCCTCACCGGCGCCTACCTCAGCGGGCGCAAGCGCATCCCCACGCCGGAGATTCGACGACCGGGCAACGGCAACTCCATCACCATTAGGGGAGCGCGGGAGAACAACCTGCAAGGCATCGACGTTGACTTTCCCCTGGGCCTGCTGGGCTGCGTAACCGGCGTATCCGGCAGTGGCAAGAGTACCTTGATGTACGACATCCTGTACAAGCGGCTGGCGCAGGCCGTCGCCCAGGGACGCGACCGCCCCGGCGCCCATGACGAAATCACCGGCATCGAGCACATCGACAAGGTCGTCAACATCGACCAGTCGCCCATCGGACGGACGCCCCGCAGCAATCCGGCCACCTACACCGGCGCGTTCACGCCCATCCGCGAGGTCTTCGCCGGCCTGCCCGAGGCCCGCATCCGCGGCTACAAGCCGGGCCGGTTCTCCTTCAACGTCAAGGGCGGACGCTGCGAGGCCTGCCAGGGCGAGGGCTACAACCAGATTGAAATGCAGTTCCTCCCCGACGTAACCGTCCCCTGCGAGGTGTGCCAAGGCCGCCGCTACAACCGGGAGGCGTTGGAGGTAACCCTGCGCGACCAGTCCATCGCCGACGTGCTGTCGATGACCGTGGAGACGGCGCTGGACTTCTTCTGGAACTACTCACGCATCCGCAACCGCCTGGAAACCCTGCGCGACGTGGGCCTCGGTTACATCCGCCTGGGTCAGCCAGCGACGACGCTGTCCGGCGGCGAGGCCCAGCGGGTCAAGCTGGCCACGGAGCTGTCGCGACGGGCAACCGGGCGCACGTTGTACCTGCTGGACGAGCCTACCACCGGCCTGTCCTTCGAGGACTGCGCCGCCTTGCTGCGCGTGCTGCACCGCCTGGTTGACCAGGGCAACTCCGTCCTGCTCATCGAGCACAACCTGGACCTCATCAAAAACGCCGACTGGATAATCGACCTGGGCCCCGGCGCCGGCGACCAGGGCGGCAACCTGCTGGCCTGCGGCACGCCGGAGATGCTGGCGGACGTGGCCGAGTCCCACACCGGCCGTTATCTGAGGGAATCGCTGCAACAGGCCGAACTGGCGGCGACGGCCGATTAGTCCCGCCCTGGCCGGGTTGCAGTCAGCATCATTAGCGACACCACCGCCAGGTTGATGCCGAAGGCCGTGAATACCCATTGGTAATTGCCGGTCAGGTCCCAGACGAAGCCGGCCGCCGTTGGCCCCAGGACCTGGCCGCCCACCTGCGCCGCCAATCCCCAGCTGCGTATCTTGCCCAGGTGCGTGCGGCCGAAGTAGTCGGCCCAGGTCAGCCGCGCCGTCATGTGCAGGCCGCCCACGCCAAAGCCCAGGATGAACGCTCCGAGCAGGCCCACGCCGATGCCGCTGGCAAAGGCAGTTATCACCGCGCCGCTGGCTACCACCAGCCCTGACGCCGTCATCACGAACCGGGCCGCCATACGTTCGCCCAGCACTGACCACATTACGCTGGACGGCACCTGAGAAATGGCGAAGGTCACCGGCGCAAACACCGCTATTGAACCAGGCACTCCCTGATCGGTGAAGTGTGGCGCCTGGTGGAGCGACACTCCACCCTGCACGATAAATCCGGCGAAGCCGAACAGCATCATCAGCCAGAAAGAGCGCGTCCCCATGGCTTGACGCGGCGTGAAGTTGATTTCCTCGGCGGCGCTGCGGGGCCGACGGCCCGTCGCCGGTCGCCGGTTGGCGGCGATGGACGCTGCTCCTCCATCCGGTTCCACGCCCAGGTCTTCAGGACGCCGGGCCATCAGCAGAATGGCCGGAATTACTCCCACCGCCACCGTCCAAGTGCCCAGGGCGTACCACGCCGTTTCCCAGCCCCAAGCTCCGATGATTGCCTGGGCCACCAGCGGCATCACCGACAGACCGGAACCCTGGGATACGTGGTTCAGGGCCAGGGCCAGCGGGCGCCGACGAATGAACCAGTTGCTCACCGCCACCGATGTTCCCAGCTCCAGCGGGCTGGCGAACACCGTGCGCCCCGGAACGTAGGCCAGGTAAAACATCCAAATCTGGCTCACCGCGCCCAGGGCTACGGCGCACAGCCCGGCGATTCCTGACGAGATGCCCACCACCAGACCGGAGCCGTACCGGTCCAGCACCGGCCCCACCAGCGGCGCCGCGACCACCGCCAGCATCCCGCCGAGGCTCACCGCTCCCGAAAACTGCGCCCGCGTCCAGCCCAGCTGCTCCGTCATCGGCACGACGAACACCGTCAGCACCGCCAGCGACATCAACGGACGGGAGGAGTACGACGCAACACCCGACAGGGCCAGTATCACCCAGCCGTAGTAGAAGGGCGTGGCCCGGGCGGCTCGGGATTGGAGCGCGCGCATCACCATAGTCGGGGATTATAGCAGGCGAAATTCTACGCTTGGGTTATTTTTCAATAATTTACACAGGATATGCACGCGCTCGTACTGGCTTGACACGAGCACCCAATGATATTGTCGCCTCGATTCAATTACCCGGCAGAATCCATAGGACGCTTTAGTGACGCCGCCAGAATTTCCATTCTACAAACTTTCCCCGGCAATCTGGGGCATCGTAAGCAACCTTCCTCCGATGCGTCTCCGGCGTTCGTCGCCGGTCTTCCCACTGTTGGCGGCGGTTGCGCTGGCCGGCGTGGTTTACATGCTGGCCTGGCCCCATGAGGCCAGCGCCCAGGATGACCGGGAGCTCATCATCGTGGAGGACGTGGGACTCAACCGCGCCATCCGCGTCGGTTGGACTTCGAGAAATTACGAAAGGCCTACCTACGGCAGCTATACCGTGCGGTGGAGAGAGCGGAGCGGGGACCAGAGAACGGCCGACCCAGACCAAGACCGAGCACTGTGCGCCGATGGGTCCGGTTGGCTGGGGCAGGCGACAACGCCGGGAACCACTCACTACATCACTGGCCTGACCAACGGCAAACACTACCTGGTACAGGTGAGCGGAGGAGCGTCTGGGTGGTCCGATTGTGTTGCTGCCATGCCCGACAGCGCTGGGGGCAATCCGCCGAGTTCGGCCAGCAGCGGAGATGGCGGCACGTCCAAGCGTACCGCGGGCAACCCTGAACCGGAAGCGCAGCCACAAGCGGAGCCAGCTGCCACGCCCACTCCGACAGTCGCAGCGAGGCTCGTCAGTGTCGCGACTCCTGCCGCCACGCCTACTCTAACCGCACTGCGCGCCAGAAGCGTCAACGTTCCCACGCCCACGCGGGTACCTACCGCTACGCTTGCTCCGACGCCTACGCCGGTGCCAACGGCTCCACCTACCCCGACGCCTACACTGGAACCCACCGCAACTCCCTCTCCCACACCTACACCCACGCCGGAACCTACGGCCAGGCCGCCCTCCACGCTTACTTTCACACTACTGCTGGCGGCGATGTCCACTGCGTCGCCTACCCCTACACCGGAACCGACGGCTACACTATCCCCCACGCTAACGCCGACGCCGCCGGAAAATAGGGAAGCGTCCGCTGACCCGGAAGGCGGCGCCATTACCCAAGTCGGCAACCCGCTGGAGGACGTGGACATGTCGCTTGGCCTGCTCATCGTCCTGGCTATTCTGGCCGGGCTGGTAGTCCTGACGCTGGGCTACCTCATCCGGCGCCGAGCCTAACCTGCGGTACTTCCGCACAATATCCTGGGGGCGAGTTTGAAACCCGCCCCCATACAATCCACGCACTCGGCGCAGCGGCTACACCCGTGCCAATTCCCGCTCCTGGTCCTCGCTTGCGGTAGCGGGCGCAAACTTCCCGCCGCGCAGCGGCGCGCGCACCAGCAACGTCGGCGCCGGCGAACGACGCACCACTTGATCGGCCACGCTGCCCAGCAAAGCTCGTCCCACTCCCCAGCGGCCGCGGGTGGCCATGACCACCACCGCGTTGCGCGACCGTCTAGCCAGGTCAACCACAGCGTCCGCCGGCTCCTCCAGCGAGTTCACCGCCTCAACATCGGAAAGGCCGAACCGGGTTTCCAGCTCCTCGGCCTTGCGCCACATATATTCCCGGGACAGCGCGACCATGCTGGACGCCATCTCGGCGGGGCCGCCGAAATGGAATCCACCCTCGTCGTCCAGACGAGTCCATTGCGTGTGAGCGCGGAGGTAGTCGGCGTTGCGTGTGCTGCGTACCAGTACGACCTGAGCGCCGCAGGCCCGGGCCAGTTCTCCGGCATAGGCCAGCGACCGCTCGGCAAAGGCTGAGCCGTCCAGCGGCACGATGACGTTGTCCAGCGACCTGCCAACCCTTGGGCCGACGGGCGATCCGCCGTGCACGACGAGCGTCGGGTTGCTGACGGATCTGACCACCCGCGCCGTTACGCTGCCCATCACCATGCGGGACAGCCCGCCGCGTCCGTGGGTTGACATTACGATGAGCCGTTCCGGTTCCCGGCCGGCCAGGTCCGTGATAACCGTCTCGGCCCGGCCTTCCCCTACGAAAACATCGATGGGCACGTTCACGTCCAGCTCTTGCAATCTCTGCTTTTCCGCGGTCAGATACGCCGTAATCCGGTCGTGCTCGGCCAGGGCCAGGGAGCCGCTGAACCTGCCCAAATCGGCATCGGCGTGCCACTGGGGCACTCCCTCGAAAGAGCGCAGCAGCGTGATGGGCGAGCCGGCTACTTCGGCCATCAGGCAGGCCGCCGGCAGCGCCTCCGCCGACAACTCCGACCCGTCCAGAGGAACTATGATGCTCTTGAAAAACGCCATGACGACACCTCCTCTATCCGTTGCTTCCGTCTTGCGCTGGAATTCACATTGGTAAATACAATACTGTATATTCGTATATAAGATAATGTAACATAGCGCTGCCGCTCACGCAATCCCTTCTCTCCTTTGCTGCACCGCCTTGCGCTATAATGCTGCAATGCAGCGCACCTTCCGTCTGGCGCTAGGCCAGTTCAACCCCACCGTCGGCGACGTCGCCGGCAACGCCGCCCGGGTCATCGAGCTCATCGAGGAGGCTCGGGCCACCCACGCCGACTTAGTTGCCTTCCCGGAACTGGCCGTCACCGGCTACCCCCCGGAAGACCTGCTATTCAAGCCGTCCTTCCTGGCCGACGCCGACGACGCGGTACAGCGCATCGCCGCCGCCGCCCGGGGCATCGCCGTTATTGTCGGCTGTCCTGGACCGTCCACTAACCGCTCCGGCAGCCGGGCCGGCGACGACGTGGCCAACGCCGCCGCCATCATCAACGACGGGCGCATCCTGGACTGGTATCGCAAGATGTACCTGCCCACCTACGGCGTCTTCGACGAAGACCGCTACTTCCAGCGGGGCGACGTCTGTCCGGTGTACGTCATCAACGGCGCTCCCGTCGGCGTCAACATTTGCGAAGACATCTGGTATCCCATCGGGCCCATCGCCGTCCAGCGCGACGCCGGGGCCGAGGTCATCGTCAACATCAACGCGTCTCCCTTCCATGCCGGCAAGGCTGCCCAGCGCGAGCGCATGATTGCCACCCGAGCTGCCGACAACGGCGTGTTCGTCGCCTACCTGAATACCGTGGGCGGGCAGGATGAGCTGGTTTTCGACGGCGCCAGCATCGTTTGCGCTCCTGACGGCAACGTAATCGCCCGCGGCCCGGCCTTTGAAGAAAGCCTGATAATCACCGATCTGGACGTGGATTCCGTATTCCGGCAGCGACTCCACGACCCCCGGCCCCGCAAGGAAAATCGGGCCATCCTCAGCGAGGTGGGCCAGGCCAAAGTCGCCCCCGTTTCCGATTACCGCCGGGGCAACCGCAGCCAGCCCGCTGAACCGACGCTGTGCCGCACCCTGGACGAAACCGAGGAAATCTACCAGGCCCTGGTGGTCGGCACCCGCGACTACGTCCGCAAGTCCGGCTTCCGACGCACCCTGGTTGGCCTGTCCGGCGGCATCGATTCTGCCCTCACCGCCACCGTGGCTGTGGATGCCCTGGGCGCCGAAAACGTGGTTGGCGTTACCATGCCCTCCCGTTACTCCTCCGAAGGCAGCGTGGGGGATTCCCAGGAACTGGCCGACAACCTCGGCATCGAGCTGTGGCGCATCCCCATCGAGCCGGCCCATCACGCCTTCACCGATATGCTGGCCGAGCGTTTCGCCGGCACCGAACCGAACACCGCCGAGGAGAACGTCCAGGCCCGCATCCGGGGCAACGTGCTGATGACCATTGCCAACAAGTTCGGCTGGCTGACGCTGACCACCGGCAACAAAAGCGAAATGGCCATGGGCTACGCCACTCTCTACGGTGACATGGCCGGTGGGTTCGCCGTGCTCAAGGACGTGCCCAAGACCCTGGTGTACCGGCTGTGCCGCTGGCGCAACGCCGGCTCCGGTCGGGACTCGTCGGGAAACCTGCGGCCCATCATACCTCAGGCCGTGCTGGACAAGCCGCCCAGCGCCGAGCTGCGCCCGGACCAGACCGACCAGGACACCCTTCCGCCCTACGAGCAGCTTGACCCCATCATCAAGGCATACGTGGAGGACGATTACGGCTACGCCGACATGGTGGCCATGGGGCACAACCCCGACTGGGTGCGGCAGGTGATAACCTACGTTGACCGCAACGAGTACAAACGCCGCCAAGCGCCGCCAGGCGTCAAAATCACCCCGCGCGCCTTCGGCAAAGACCGCCGCCTGCCCATAGTCAACCGCTACCGTCCGTAACCTACCGTGCATAACAGGAGTCAACGCGCAATGGAAGTAGAAAACAAGCTGGCCGCGATGGGCCTCACCGTCTCCGAGCCGAACCCGTCCATCGGCAACTTTGTGCCGGCCGTGCGCGTCGGCAATCTGGTGTTCGTGTCGGGCAACCTGCCCCGCCTGGACGACGGCAGCATGGTCGCCACGGGAAAGGTCGGCCGCGACGTCAGCATTGAGGAAGGCTACGCCGCCGCTCGCCAGTGCGCCGTCAACTGCCTGTCCAGCGCCAGGAGCATCATCGGCGACCTGGACAAAGTGCAGCGCGTCGCCAAGCTGCTGGTCATGGTCGCTTGCGACCCGGAGTTCGACCAGCAGCCGGCCGTAGGCAACGGCGCGTCGGATCTGCTGGTGGAGCTGTACGGCGAAAACGGCCGGCACGCCCGTTCCGCCGTGGGCATGGCCGCCCTGCCTCGAGGCGCTCCGGTGGAAGTGGAGATGATTCTGGAAGTAGCCGACTAGCCCGCGTTGACGAACAGCCCTGCCCATGAGCCTTGACCAGTTCCATCCCGTCATACAGGACTGGTTCCGCAGCCGGTTCCAGGAACCTACTGCGGCCCAGGCCCAGGGCTGGCCGGCCATCGCCCAGGGACGCCACACCCTCATCGCCGCGCCCACCGGCTCCGGCAAGACGCTGGCCGCCTTCCTGGCCTGTATCGACCAGCTGGTTCGCCGGGGCCTCCGCGAGGGATTGCCGGACACTACCCAGGTGGTGTACGTGTCGCCGCTGAAGGCGCTGTCCAACGACATCCAGAAGAACCTTGAGGCTCCACTGGAGGAAATTCAAGAGTTGGCGGCAAGTCGCGGCCTCCCCCTGCCCACCATCAGAACCGCAGTGCGCACCGGGGACACGCCACAATCCCAGCGCCAGCAGATGGCGAAAAACCCGCCGCACATCCTGATTACCACGCCGGAATCCCTGTACATTCTGCTCACCTCGGAAAGCGGCCGGCGCGGCCTCAAGGACGTCCGCACCGTCATCCTGGACGAGATCCACGCCGTCGCCGATGACAAGCGCGGCTCTCACCTGTCCCTGTCGGTGGAGCGATTGTGCGCCCTGTCGCAGCAGCCCTTGGGGCGGGTCGGCCTGTCGGCGACGCAGCGTCCCATCGAGGAAGTGGCCCGGTTCCTGGTGGGCAACCGGCACATCGCCCCGGACGGAACACCCGATTGCCTCATCGTCGATACCGGCCACGCCAGGCACATGGAGCTGGGAATACGGCTCCCGTCGGCGGAGTTAGGCCCTATTGCCACCCATGAGATTTGGGGGCAAACCCTGGACGCCATCGTCGGGTTGACCGCCGACCATGACACCACACTGGTTTTCGTCAACACCCGCCGCCTAGTGGAGCGAGTGGCGCATCAGCTCTCTCTGCGCATGGGCGAGGACGCGGTGGTCGCCCACCACGGCAGCCTCTCACGCACCACCCGGCTGGCCGCTGAAGAGAAGCTGAAGAATGGCGAGGTCAAGGTTTGCGTGGCCACCGCATCGCTGGAGTTGGGCATCGACATCGGGGTTGTGGACCAGGTCTGCCAGATTGGTTCTCCCCGTTCCATCGGGCTGCTGCTGCAACGGGTGGGACGCTCCGGCCACACCGTCGGGGGCACGCCCAAAGGCGTACTGTTCCCGCTGACCCGCGACGAACTGGTGGAGTGCGCCGCGCTCTGCCGGGCCGTGCGCCGGGGCAACCTGGACGCCCTCACCATTCCCCAGTGGCCGTTGGACGTGCTGGGCCAGCAGATTGTTGCCGCCTGCGCCGCCGAGGAATGGGGCGAGGACGACCTGTTCGATACGTGCGTCAGGGCGTACCCGTACCGGGACTTGCCCCGGGACAAGTTTGACGAAGTGGTTGCGGCTCTCTCCGAAGGATTCGCGCCGCGCCTGGGCCGTCGGGGCGCGCACTTGCATCGCGACGGCGTGAATCACGTGCTCAAGGGACGGCGGGGCGCTCGCCTGGCCGCGCTGACCAGCGGCGGCGCCATCCCCGACAACGCCGACTACGACGTAATCGCCGAGCCGGAGGACACTTTCGTCGGCACCGTCAACGAGGACTTCGCCATCGAGAGCATGGCCGGCGACGTGTTCCTGCTGGGCAACACGCCGTGGAAGATTCGCCGCGTGGAGAGCGGCAAGGTTCGGGTTCAAGACGCCCAGGGCTTGGCGCCGACGATTCCCTTCTGGCTGGGTGAAGCGCCCGGCCGCACCCGCGAACTGTCCGCCGAAATCACCGAGCTGCGGGAAGCCGTGGACGAGAGGCTGGAACATCCCGACGACGCCGAGGCGTGGCTGGCCCGGGAGTGCGGCATCAGCGCCGATGCCACCGAGCAGATTGTGGAGTACCTGGCCGAGGGCAAGCGGGTTTTGGGCATCGTACCGACGGGCAATCGCGTCGTCGCCGAGCGTTTCTTCGACGAAAGCGGCGGGATGCAGTTGGTCATCCACTCGCCCTTTGGCGCGGCCATCAACCGGGCCTGGGGCATGGCGCTGCGCAAAAAGATTTGCCGCACCTTCGACTTTGAGCTACAGGCGTCCGCCACCGACGACGGGCTGAACTTCTCGCTGGGGCCGAATCTCTCCTTTCCGCTGAGTGACGTGTTCGCTTTCCTTTCCTCCCGCACGGTCGACGAGGTGCTGCTGCAGGCGATTTTCCAGGCTCCGCTGTTCGGCACCCGCTGGCGATGGAACGCCACCCGCTTCCTGGCCCTGCTGCGGCATACCGGAGGCCGCAAGGTGCCGGCGCCGCTGCAAAGAATGCGCTCCGAAGACCTGTTGGCGGCAGTCTTCCCGGCCCAGGTGCAGTGCCAGGACAACGCCCCCGGCGAGGACATCGAGCCGCCGGACCACCCGCTGGTATTCGAAACCATCCGCGATTGCCTGACCGAGGCCATGGACCTGCCCGGCCATCAGCAGGTGCTGGCCGCCATCGAGCGGGGCGAGATTGAGGTGTACGCCCGGGACACTGTACAGCCCTCAGTATTTTGCCATCAAATCCTCAACGCCATGCCCTACGCCTTCCTGGACGACGCTCCGCTGGAAGAAAGGCGGGCCCGGGCCGTCACGCTGCGCCGCGCCCTGCCCCAGGATACTCGCGATCTGGGCAAACTTGACGAAGCCATCATTCAGGAAGAGAGTGCCAACGCCCGGCCACCGATACGTGACGCCGACGAACTGCACGACGCTCTGCTGAGCCTGATAATTCTCCCGGAGACCGTAGCGTCCGACGCGGCTTGCGATTGGGAACCGGAAAAACTGGCCCGGTGGTTCGCCCAACTTGCCGGCTCCGGACGGGGTTACCGGCTCGGCCGGCCCGACGGATGGAGCGCCTGGATTGCTGCCGAACGGCTGCCCCTAGCCATCGCCGCCTACCCGACGGCGCAGATTATCCCACCCGCAGCCGATCTACCCGACGTTGCTGCTGAACTGACGGCGGAGGACGCCATCCTGTCCATCGTGCGCGGCTGGGTCGAGGCTTCCGGCCCGGTTACTGCTTGCGGTTTGGCCGACGCTCTGCGCTTGGAACACAGCGCCGTGGTGTACGCGTTGGGTCAACTGGAGGTGGAGGGCACGGTGTTGCGTGGCAGTTTCAGCTCCGGCGCGGATGAGGAGGAGTTCTGCGACCGGCGGATTCTGGCGCGCATCCATCGGGGCACGCTGGGCCGGCTGCGGCGGGAAATCGAGCCGGTACCGCCGGCCGCCCTGATGCGTTTCCTGGTCCGCTGGCAGCGCGTGGACACTGGACACCGTGCCGAGGGCGAAGGCGGATTGCTGGACGTGATTGAACAGCTGCAGGGCTTTGAGGCTGCCGCCGGCGCGCTGGAGTCGGAAGTGATTTCGGCGCGGGTGCGGGACTACAGCCCTCGCCTGCTGGACACGGTGTGCCTGGAAGGCCAGGTGGTCTGGGGCTGCATGAGCCGCCAATTCAGCGCCGGCAACGGTTCCGCCGGCGTTCGAGGGGCGTTGACCCGTGCCACGCCGGTTGCCCTGGCCCTGCGGGAATCCCTGGACTGGCTGCTGTGTCCGTCATCGCCATTCGGCGGCAATCTCAGCGGCGCCGCCGGCGACGTGCTGGCTGTGCTGACCGAACGGGGCGCCAGCTTTGCGTCCGACATCATCGCCATCACCCGGCGGCTGCCCTCCGACGTGGAGGAGGCTCTGTGGCAACTGGCGGCCCAAGGCTTGATTACCTGCGACAGCCTGCAACCGCTGCGAAAGCGGGTCAGCAACCGGCCTGATGGACACCGTAGCCGTCCCGTGAACGGAACGCAGCCCTACGTCCGCGCCGCGCTGCCAGCCGGCCGGACGCCACGACACCGCAGTTCCCGAGGCCGGCCGATGGACCCTCGCCGGCGCGAAAGCTACAGCCGCTGGTCACTCCTGGAGCCGCTGGCTTCGATGACCGACGCGGTAGAGTTGCGCGTGCTGCAACTCCTGCGGCGGTACGGCATCCTGTTCCCGGAGTTGCTGGCTCGGGAGTCGATGGCGCCGGCCTGGCGGGAAGCGCTTCCGGTGCTGCGCCGCATGGAGGCACAGGGAGAGATTAGGGGCGGCCGCTTCGTTACCGGCTTCGTGGGCGAGCAGTTCGCCCTCCCCGAAGCGGTGGACCTGCTCCGGGAAGTCAACCGCAGCACTCCCACGGGCGGGATGGTGGTAATCTCCGCCTGCGACCCGCTGAACCTGGCCGGAATCATCACTCCGGGCAAAAAGGTGCCGGCCCTGTCGGGCAACCGCCTGGCGCTCTGCGACGGCGTGCCGGTAGCCGCCCTGGAAAGCGACGGGCCGGTCAGCCTGAACGGAGCCGACCCGCAGGTGCTGACCCAAGCCTATTCGTTACTGCGGCAACCGAAGCCTTTTCACTCGGACGCGCCGTCCCTGTCTCCGGCGTCCTTGTAGGCGTACACTGCGAAGAGCGGGTCGCCGGGCGGCGCCATATCCGGGTTGGCCAGCCCGCCACGCACGCCGCTGAACCCGCCGGCGTGGAGCATGTACTGTCCTACCAACTCAACGTGGTCTTCGTCGTTGGTCCCGCGCCACACTCGCACCGCCTTGGTGGGAAAGCAGCGGTTGGAAAAGGTTACGATGAACACGCCGCCAGGCCGCAGCACCCGCGATACCTCCGCAAACACTTCCACCGGCCTGGTCAGGTACTGCACCGACACCGTAATCGCCACGGCGTCAAAGGATTCGTCCGCAAAGGGCAGCGAAGGGTCAACGTTGATGTCTTTCAGCAGGTATTCGTCCAGTTGGGGGTTGTCCGCCATTTCGGCGGCGTTCATGCCCAGGCCCACGATGCGCCGGCGCGGATGCTCTTCCGGCCAGTGCGTCCGCCAGCTGCTCATCAGGTCGAGCACCGCTGCGCTCTCCGGAATCAACTGCTGGAACAGCCGGCCCACCGCAGCGATGGCGCCGTCGTCAATGTGCACAACGAGACGGGGCATAGTGTAAAACTCGGCGTCGGTGCTATCGTCCTCCCGCTGGAAAAACTCCGGGGGAAAACGGCTCGGATCCATCGCCAAACCCAACCTCCTGATGAGCGCTACTTCGCCGGTAAGGATCTGGTAGCGCATGGGACCGTCAGTCGTCAAATTACTGGTCAGTTTCGCAGGCCCAGCCGTCGCCGTCGTCATCCAGCCAATCCCGATAAATGGGATGGCCATGCTCAAAGCCGTCGGGTTCCGGCACGACCGCTTGCAGTTCCAGGCAGTTGTTGAAACCAAGCGAATGCCACTCACCGCAGCCCGTACTCTCAAACCCCGCGTCGGTGAACGCGATAGTAACTGTCAAGTCGCCGTCGAATCCGGGCCCGCGGTCAATAACGGCGTCCGGCCGGGCAAAACTGGCCAGACGCGCCCAGTGGCAGGATTCTCCCGCATCAGTAACCTGGTACGTTCCCGGCGCAATGCTCTCGCCTACTATGTGCCGACCGTCGCCAACCGCTGCGCTGTACCACACATAGTTGGTCCTAACGTCAGGCAGCGTGACCGCCGACCAGCGGCCACAGCCCCGGCTCTCAAAGCCGGCGTCGGAGGGCAATATAGTTACCACCGCGTTATGCTCGGCAATCCGGTGGCTGGAAATAACCGCATCGCTGTTGGCGGGATCCGACAATCTGGCCCAATAACATTCTCCCGGCTGTTCCGATGCGCGATAAGTCCCGGGCGCAACGCCGTTCAAGCCCACAATATGCACACCGTCGCTAAAGTCCCGGGCGGTGGCAGCAGCCGGAGTGCGTGTAGGATGCGGTATAGGAGCTGGCGCCATCACCATGTCTGAGCTTCCGGCCCCCTGGATGGAAGACGTCCATACCAACAGGGTAATCAGCAGTCCCACCACTAACTCCAGCGACCCCATGTTGTCCTTCTTTCTACGACAGCCGGTAGGCTCGCGCCGCCGTGTCGTGGAACAGGTCGGCCCGTTCGCTGGCGGAGAAGTCCGCCGACACCCGCTTGAACGCGTTCCACATCACGCAGTACGAGAATGATTCCTTGTCCACCGGGAAGTTGCTCTCAAACATGCACCGATTCGGCCCGAACTGCTCGACGCAGTAGCGCATCACGGGGTCAATGGCTGCTGCCAGCTCCTCGGAACCCACCGGCGTCTCCCGCTGGTGAAAGTCGTAGCCCAGCCGCGGCATACCCACGCCGCCCAGCTTGACCACCACGTTGGGACATTGGGCCACGGCGGCGATGCCGGCGCGCCAGTTGGCCATTACTTCGTCGGGATTCACCGCGTAGGGGCCGATGCGCATCAGGCCGCCCACGTGGTTCAGCACGATGGTCAAATCCGGAACGACGCGGGCAAAGTCCGCCAGCTCCGGCAGCTGCGGGTGCAGCAGGGACACGTCTAGCGACAGGTCCATCTGGGAGAGAACCCGCGCGCCGGCCCGGTAGTCATCGCTGGCCAACTGGTCGGGCATCGGATACGCGCCGACAATGGGAATCTCCGGGTGGGGATCCCAGCCGACGCCGTGGCGGATGCCCTTGAAACGGTTGGGACTGGCCGCCTGTAGCGCTTCCAGCACCCGCCGCACGTCGGCGCCCAGGTGCAGGTTGGCGTGGCCGACGATGCCGTGGGCCGCCTTAACCCGGCTGTACATCCCGCTGGCCGACTGCGCCGCGATGCCCTGCACGAACTCCACCTCGCCCACCGGGCGCAGCTCCATGGGCGGGTCGGCCCGGTACATCGCCCGGGCCTCAATAAACACGGTGGACACGATGTTGTGCCCGCTGTCGGTGTCCGCCAGCAGCTCGGCCAGCATATAGCGGGGTTCCACCCGGTCGTCGCGGCCATCCCAGAAGTGATGGTGCGGGTCGCAGATGGGCAAATCCGGTTCCAGGGCCGGCTCAACGGTCTTGGCCAGCCAGTCGTTAATGGGGGCTGCCATGGTGATACCCTCTCTGCCCGGGCGGGGACTATCAGCTCTCGTCCACCCGGTACACTCGCACCGCAGTGTCGTGGAACATCGCTGCTCGCTCTCCAGCTGAGTAGCCTTTGGACAGACGCTTGAAGGCGTTGTACATCACGTTGTACGAGTAGGACACCTTGTCCACCGGGAAGTTGCTCTCGAACATACAGCGGTCGGGGCCGAACTGCTCGATGCAGTAGTGAATCAGCGGGGCCATGTCATTTGCCAGTTCTTCCGAGCCGGCCGGAACGTCGCGCTCATGCCAGTCAAAGCCCGTCCGCGGCATCCCGATGCCGCCCAGCTTGACGACCACGTTGGGACACTCCGCCGCCGCCGCGATGCCGCTGCGCCAGGTCGCCAGCGTCTCATCGCTGTTGCTGTACGGCCCGACGCGCAGCAGGCCGCCGATGTGGTTCAGGATGATGGTCAGGTCGGGCACGGCCTTGGCGAACTCGGCCAGCTCGAACATCTGTGGGAAGTACATCCAGCCTTCCAGGGACAGGCCCATGCTGGCCAAAACCCGCGCGCCGGCGCGGAAGTTGTCGCTGGACATCTGGTTCGCGGCCTGGTGCGCCGCCGTGTTCTCAATTTCAGGATGTGGGTCCCAGGTAACCGAGTGGCGAATGCCCCGGAAACGGTTGGGGCTGGCCGCCTGCAATGCTTCCAGCACCGGCTTGACGCCGTCGCCCAGGTTCAGGTTGGCGTGACCGACGATGGACGCCGCCGCCCGGCCGGGGCCGTAGAGGCCGCTGGCCGAGGCCGCCGCCAAGCCCTGAACGAATTCCACCTCGCCCACTGGCCGCATTTCCTCTGGCCCGGTGGTGCGATACATGGAGCGGGCTTCCACGAAGACGGTCGAGGTAACGTTGTGGCCACTGTTGATGTCGTCGGCCAACTCGTGGAGCAGGTAACGCTGGTAGGGAATACGCTCGGAGCGATAGTCCCAGAAGTGGTGGTGAGGGTCGCAGATGGGAATTTCCGGCTCCAGCGTCTCTTCCTGACGGAGCGCGTGCCAGTCATTGCCTCCAAACGGCATAATCAAGCCTCCTGTGTGGCTGGTTTCAGCGTCTATTGACCGCGTTATAATAGCATAGGCCAGTGCATCCCACGCCGAGCTGCCGACCCTCTTCCTACGGAGCGCTCCGCCATTATGACCACTCCCACACCTCGCGCCGCGCATCCTTATCGGATGTACGACGCCATCGCGTCCCAACCGGAGGCCATCGCCTCGGTCATCGCCTCCCAGCGCGACCGTTGCGCCGAGGTCAGCCAGACCCTGGCCGGCAAGCGTCGTATCTACGTCGTCGGCATCGGCACATCGTGGCACGCCGCCCTGGTCGGCGCGGCGATTATGACCGACGGCCCGGAGGCGTTCACGTACAACTCCTTCGAGTTCTGCACCGCCACGCCAGCAGTAACGCCCGACGACGCGGTTATCGTCATCAGCCACCGGGGAACCAAGCGCTCTTCCTACGACGCCCTGGACGTGGCGGCAGCCGCTGGCGCGTACACCGTCGCCATCACCTCCACCAACCCGGGACCGCGCATCCAGGTAGCAGACGCCGGCATCCGTACCGTTGAGCAAGAAACCTCCGCCGCCTTCACCGTCAGCTACACCACCGCCCTCACCGTGCTGGCCATGCTCAACCTGGGTATGGGCGGACGCCTCAACGACGCCGACAACGGACTGGACGCTCTGCCCGGACAGGTGGCGCAAATCCTCGCCGCCGAGGACGACGTAAAGGCCGTCGTCGCCGACCACCAGGACAAGCGTCGGTTCATCTCCGCCGCCTGGGGAGCCAACCGGGCCAACGCCTACGAAGTCGCCCTCAAAATCAAGGAGACCAGCCGCGCCGACTGCGAGGGGTTCCAGATTGAACAGCTGATTCACGGCCCCTTCTGCTCGCTGGATTCCGACTGCCTGCTGACCATCATCGCCACGCCCGGCGACGACCGGGGCCGCGCTCTGGACCTGACCCGCGCCGCCGCCGCGTTAGACGCTCCGGTGTGGACGTTGAGCAACCGGCCCGACGACGGATTGGCTGACGCCGGCGCGCGCGTCTTCCCGCTGCCACACTGCTCGCCAATGCTGACGCCCATCGCCAGCGTCGTCCCCCTGCAGCTGTTCACCTACCACCTGGCGCTGGCCCGCGGCACCCATCCCGACCTGTTCCAGCAGGACATTCCCGGCCAGGCCGCCGCCCGCGTCCACTACGACCTGTAATCTCCCTCTCCCTCGATGGAGGAGGGCCGGGGTGAGGGTGAAATCCTTGCCCATCACAATCAAGAGGAGATTCAACCATGCCCGACAACAACGACGCCCAACGCCTGATTGACGAGGCCGCCCAGACTCGCGGCTACACCCTAGAAATGCACCGAATCAACGCCCTGGCCGACCCGGAGTGGACGCAGAAATACGGCGAGTTCATCGAGGCCACCTACACCGGCCAGCGCCTGCTCGACCGCAAGACCAAGGAGCTGCTGCAAATCGTCGTGGAGGTCGCCCTGCGCGCAGACCAGGAGCAGATACAGGCCCATATGCGCGTCGCGCTGAACGAGGGGGCCACGCCCCGGGAAATCCTGGAGGCGATGCAGGCCGTCATCGCTCCCATGGGCGCGCTGGCCTTCCGTCGCGGCGTCCAAGCCTGGGCCGCCGAAACCGGCTTCGAGTACTGAACGGTCAACGCTGCGCTTTACGGAGGGTAACCATGGGTCAGATGGACGGAATGGTCGCCATCGTCACCGGCGCCAGCCGTGGCCTGGGCCGGGCCATCGCCAAAGAATACGCCCGGGAAGGCGCCAGCGTAGTCATCTGCGCCCGCAGCCAGTCCCCAACCGGCCTGTCCGGCACCCTTGCCGAGACGGCCTCAGACATCAGAAACGACGGCGGAGTCGTCCTGGCCCTTGACTGCGACGTAACCGATGAGTCTCAAGTCAACGCAATGGTCAGCCAGGCGATGCAACACTTCGGCAGGATTGACGCGCTTTTCAACAACGCCGGCGCCATGGTGCTGGGCGAGACCATCCTGGACATCGACGCCGCCCGCTGGGAGCAGCTGATGCGGATCAACGTGAACGGCCCCTACCTGTGCAGCCGGGCCGTGCTCCCGATAATGATGGAACAGCGGCGGGGCAGCATCATCAACATCGGTTCCAGGATGGCAACCGACCCGGCGCAGGGCGGCGGCGTCCTCTACAGCGCCAGCAAAGCGGCGGTTCATATGTTCAGCTACTGCCTGGCCGACGAGGTGCGAGACTACAACATCGCCGTCAACATCCTCAGCCCCGGCGGACTGCGCAGTGAGGGCTCCGCCGCGATTCCGTGGACGCAACGCGATTGGCACGAAAGGGTTGAGCCCAGCGCCATTGGCCCCATGGCCGTGTACCTAGCCCTGCAGGACGCCAGCACCTTTACTGGTCAACTGGCGTCCCGTTTCGACTTCGGCACAACCTGGGGCCCCGGCATTGGGGAGCGCTCCGCCGCGCCCTGACCGGCCCCCGTAGTTTGACGCTATTCAGGGGCTACCCTACAATCGATTGCGCGCTTCAACAACCTGATTTCGTAATCTGACCCACCGGAGTCGTAACCCCTATGGACACCGCCGGCGACAGCATCCGCAGCGCTTTCATCCGATTCTTCGAGGAGCGAGAGCATCTGCACATGCCTTCCGCCTCTCTGATTCCCGCCGGCGATCCCACCCTGATGTTCACCTCCGCCGGGATGGTTCCCTTCAAGCCATTCTTCATGGGCGAGCAGACTCCGCCCCGTCCCCGGCTGACCAGCTGCCAGAAGTCCTTCCGCACCACCGACATTGACGAGGTGGGCGACCACAAGCACCTCACCTTCTTTGAGATGCTGGGCAACTTCAGCATCGGCGACTACTTCAAGAAGGACGCGGTATCGTTCGCCTGGGAACTCTGCACCAACGTGTTCGGCCTGGAGCCGGAGCGGATGTACGTTACCGTCCACCTGGACGACGACGAAGCCTACGACCTCTGGAGCAACGACATCGGCATCCCGCCCGAGCGCATCTACCGCTACGGCAACAGCGACAACTGGTGGGGGCCGGCCGGCCTGGAGGGGCCCACTGGGCCCTGCTCCGAACTGCACTACGACGGCGGCGCAGAGAAAGGCGTCGGCCAGCATCCCGTAACCGACGCAATCATACCCCCGGACGAGTTGACCGCCATGCTGCGCCGCGAGGCCGACGAGGGCATACCCGCCGAGCCCGGCGGCTGCCATCCTAACTGCGACGCCTGCGAGCGGTTCGTCGAGCTGTGGAACCTGGTCTTCATGCAGTTCTACCAGGACACCGACGGCGCCCGCACGCCGCTGCCGGCCCCCAGTGTGGACACCGGCATGGGGCTGGAGCGCGCCGCCGCCGTACTACAAAACAGGCCCAACGTCTATGAGACCGACCTGTTCCGCCCCATCATCGACGCCGTGTGCCAGCTGGCCGGCGTAGAATACGGCCAGAACTCCGACGCCGGCGCCGATACCGACTACGCCATCCGCGTCGTCGCCGAACACGCCCGCGCCGCGTCCGTCCTCATCAGCGACGGCGTCGTGCCCTCCAACAGCGAGCGGGGCTACGTGCTGCGGCGCATCATCCGCCGGGCCATCCGCTACGGCCGGCAGCTGGGCCTCGACCGCCCCTTTATGACCGAGGTGGCCGCCGCCGTCATCAACCGCTTCGCCTCCGCCTACCCGGCGCTTGAAGAAAACCGCGAGTTCATCCAGCGCGTCGTCGGCCTGGAGGAGACCCAGTTCCTGGACAACATCCGCCAGGGAATGCCGCTGCTGGAAGAGCGGCTGGAAGCGTCCCGCGCCGCCGGCGTCATTGCCGGCGCGGTACTTTTTGAACTTTACGATACGTACGGGTTCCCGCCGGAGCTAGTGGACGAAATCGGCCGCCGCGAGTATGGCCTGGCCGTGGACATGGACGGGTTCAACGCCGAGATGGAGGCCAAGCGCGAGCGGGACCGCGCCGGCCACCAGGTTATCGGCGGCATGGAAATCGTCACTGCCTACGAAAACCTCGGCGCCGGCCACACCACGTTCAACGGCTACCAGCAGACCGCCATCGAATCCCGCATCCTGGGCATCCTGCGCGACGGTGAAGCCGTCGGCCACGCCGCCGCCGGCCAGCAGGTGGAAATCGTCCTGGCCGAAACCTGCTTCTACGCCGAGGGCGGCGGACAGGTCGGCGATCGAGGCGTCATCGCCGGCCCCAACGGGCGCGTCCAGGTCGAGGACACCCAAAGCCCGGTGGCCGGCCTCATCGTCCATCGCGGCACGGTGTCCGACGGCAACGTTACCCTG
Organism: Chloroflexota bacterium; assembly: GCA_009837355.1. Lineage (GTDB taxonomy): Bacteria > Chloroflexota > Dehalococcoidia > Lucifugimonadales > UBA3495 > Bin87. Next base: position 40,330 of record VXTR01000071.1, read on the forward strand.
GGCGACGCCGTAACCGCACAGGTGGAGGTGGAGCGTCGCCTAGACGCCTCCCGCAACCACAGCGGCACTCACCTGCTCCACGCCGCGCTGCGCTCCATCCTCGGCCCCCACGTGCGGCAGGCCGGCTCCCTGTGCGACACCGGACGCCTGCGCTTCGACTTCAACCACGTGGGCGCGATGACGTCCGACGAACAGCTGGCCGTGCAGAGCCTGGCCAACCGCAAAATCCGCGAGAACCTGGCCGTAACCGCCCGGGAGACCACCTACACCGACGCCGTGCGCGACGGCGCCCTGGCCTTCTTCGGCGACCGCTACGGCGACGTGGTGCGCGTCGTCCGCATGGCCGGCACGAACTCCGACTCAGATTCCGACGGGCACGACAACGCCTTCAGCTTTGAGGTTTGCGGCGGCACCCACGTCCACGCCACCGGCGAAGTGGGCACCCTGGTGGTGCTGGGCGAGTCCAGCATCGGCGGAGGGATGCGTCGCATCGAGGCGATTACGGGCCGGGCCGCCGAGGAGCTGGTCGTCCAACAGTCGGCGACTTTGCAGGCCCTTTCCCAGAAGCTGCAAGCCCCCGTCCACGAGCTGGAAACTCGGCTGGACGCCTACATGGCCGACACCGCCGACCTGCGCCGCCGCTTGGCCGAAACCGAGCGGGCCGGCCTGCGTTCCGAGGCCGAATCGCTGTTGGGCCGCGTCCGCGACGTGGACGGCGTGAACCTGGTGGCGTCCGTAACCTCTGCCCACAACGTGGAAGCCATGCGGGAAATGGGCGACTACCTCAAGCAGAAGCTGGACAGCGTAGCGGTGGCCCTGGGCGCGGTCATCGACGGCTCGCCCATCATCGTAACCATGCTCACGCCCGACCTGGTGAGCCGCGGCCTCCACGCCGGCAACATCGCCCGGGACGCCGCCAAACTCATGGGAGGCGGCGGCGGCGGACGCCCCGAAACCGCGCAAGCCGGCGGACGCCAGCCCGACCGCCTGGGCGCCGCCCTCGACAGCGTAGCCAACTTGGTGCGCGACGGGCTGAACGGCTAGGAGCCGGACAATTGACACGCCGATAAGTCGCCACCCCGCCGACGCTGATGCCGCAAGCCTGGCGCAAGCCGGCCGCCTCCTCGCCTTGGACGTTGGCGACCGGCGCATCGGCCTGGCCGTCAGCATACCCCCGGGCGAACTGATCCTGCCAGCAGGACACATCCAGCGACGCAACCGCCGCGCCGACGTAGCCGCCATCCTGGACGCCGCCGCTCAGCGCGACGCCGTAGCCATCATCGTCGGCATCCCCTATGACGCACAAGGACGCACCGGCGAGCAGGCTGGCAAAATCCAGTCTCTCGTCCGCGGCCTCGAACGCGACGGCAGCATCCCGATACTCACCGTTGACGAATCTTTCACCTCCCAGGCCGCCGAAACCGCCCTGCGCGACGCTACGCCAACCGAACCGCCCAGCCGGGGCGACATCGACGCCGCCGCCGCGGTGGCGATATTGCGGCGGTTCATGGCAGAACAAGAAGCGAGTTGACGCTCGCCTCTTTTGCTATACTGCGGGCATCATACCGGGCGCTACGGTCCGGAACCCAAAGGACGTGCCTCAATGCCCTCTAATTCCCTGCCCGCCACCCTCGGCGAACTCCGCGACAGCGGCTACCAAACCGTTTCCGTGCGCGAGGAAATCCGCCGTAACCTGATTGCCAAAATCCGCGCCGAGGAGCCGGTCTTCCCCGGCATCATCGGCTTCGAGCAAACCGTCATCCCACAGCTGGAAAACGCCATCCTCGCCGGCCAGGACATCATCCTGCTGGGCGAGCGCGGCCAGGCCAAGACCCGCCTGATTCGCGCCATGGTCAGCCTGCTGGACGAACACATCCCCGTCATCGACGGCGGCGAGCTCAACGACGACCCGTTCAACCCCATCAGCCCCGACGCCCGGCGCATCGTTGACGAAATGGGCGACGACGCTCCCATCGCCTGGCTGGGCCGGGATCTGCGCTATTCCGAAAAGCTGGCCACTCCCGACATCTCCATCGCCGACCTCATTGGCGAAATCGACCCCATCAAGGTGGCCGAGGGACGGCACCTGTCCGACGAAACCGCCATCCACTACGGCCTGGTGCCTCGCACCAACCGGGGCATCTTCTGCATCAACGAGTTGCCCGACCTGGCCGAACGCATCCAGGTGGGCCTGTTCAACCTGATGGAAGAGCGCGACGTGCAGATAAAAGGCTACCGCGTCCGCCTGCCCCTGGACGTCTTCGTCGTCGCCACCGCCAACCCGGAGGACTACACCAACCGGGGCCGCATCGTAACCCCGCTCAAAGACCGCTACGGCGCCCAGATTCACACCCACTACCCGCGGGTCATTGAAGAAGAAATCGAGATAATGGAGCAGGAGCGCAACAGCTTCCCCGACGAGGACAAGGTGTTCGTGCCCTCCTTTATGACCGAGATTGTCGCCGAAGTAACTGCTAGGGCCCGGACGAGCAACGAAATCAACCAGCGCTCCGGCGTGAGCGTGCGCGTGTCCATCTCCAACTACGAGACCCTCATCAGCAACGCCCTGCGCCGCAGCATCCGCCAGGGCGAGAGCATCGCCTGCCCCCGCGTCAGCGACCTGCCCTTCCTCATCGCGTCGCTGGGCGGCAAGATTGAGCTGGAAACCTTCGGCGAGGGACGCGAAGACCGCCTGGTGGAAGACCTGACCAAGCGGGCAACCCTGGCCATCTTCACCAGCTACTGCAACGTGGACGACCTGGACGACATCGTAACGTCCTTTGACCTAGGCAACGCGGTGGAAACCGGCAGCGACGTGCCCGCCGCATCCTACACGTCAGCGTTGGCCAACGTGGATGGGCTGTCCGCCGTCGTGTCCCAACTCACTGGCAACGACAGCCGGCCCGAAGTCCAGGCATCCGCGGTGGAGTTCGTGCTGGAGGGACTGCACCTGAACCGCCGCCTCAACTGCGCCCGCACCCCGGCCGGCGGCTACCGCTACGCCCGCTAGGGCTCGCGCCGGCTAGACCAGCGAGGCCCGCCGGCCCAAGGTTATCCCATCCGGCAAAGCAATGGTAGCCTTCAGGTTGCGGAACATCAGGAACCGACTCACGGACAGCGACACCTGCTCGGCATAGTCGGCAATGCCGGGAGCCAGCAGCAGTTCGATGTCGTCCTGCCCGGCGCTCTCGTAAGCGTCCAGATTGCGACGCCGGCGCACGTTGGTATCGACCGATACCTCAACGGACTCGCCGGTTCAACCATTCCAGCAGATGAGGTCGATCACGGCCCGACCGCCCCGGCTGCGGATGAGCTGGGCTGCTTCCGGTGTTATTTCCAAGCGTGCCGTCATAAGCCAATTATACCCCTGCCGTCGACTCTGACGCCAACAGCAGCGTGTTCCGCGCCTCAATCGCCGCCGGATGCACCGGGACCCCCTTATCCAGCAGGCGGGTGATGTTCCTGGTGAGGAACATTATCATCGCAGCGGAGAGGTCATGTTCGGCAAGTTCCTGCAGTTCCGGCTGCCAGGGGTAACGCTTGCGTTTCACCGGGTCCAGCTTGTCAGCCAGACAGACGATGTGGCCGATGGCGTCGCCGCCGGCAGGGTTGCCGGTGGTATGCCAATAGACAGCGTCGTACAGCTGGGGATGGCTCAGGCCGTCCTCCCGTTTCAGCAGCTCCGCTCCCACCATGCCGTGCAGCAATTTTGGATAGCTTCGCTCCAGCTCGGTAACCGGCGGCAGGTCGTACTCCTCCATCCGCAGCAGGTTTTCCACACCGGAGAAATGCTTGGTTGCGTCGTGGGCCAGGGCGGTGAGACCTACGGCATCGGCATCCTGTTCGTGGTTTTCGCACAGGGCGCGGGCAATTTGCTCCACACGCTGGCAGTGCTCCACCAGGCCGGGAGGCAAGCGGCGCATCCGGCGATGGATGCGGTCATACACGCGCCCGGGGATTTCAATGGCGGTCATGGATCAGCCCATCTCACCAAGCTCGCGCCCACCCAGCAGGTGCATGTGGGGCCAGGCGATGGTCTGGCCGGCGTCATCGCCGTTGTTGACCACCAACCGGTAGCCGCTCAGCGTTACGCCCTCCCGCCGGGCCATCTCCGCCGCGACTACGAACAGGTGCCCCATGATGGCCTCCATGGCCGGGCTGATGTAGTCCAGCCCGTTGATGGGCATATTGGGGATGATGAGCAGATGCACCGGCGCCTTGGGGTTGATGTCGCGCACCACGAAGCAGCGCTCGTCCCGGTAGATAACGTCGGGATGCAGCGGGTCGCGGGCCATCGCCGCAAAGGGCGAATTGCGGGCGGGGGTAATGGTGGTCATAGGGGATTACTCCTTGGCGACGCTACGCCGCTTCAATCTCCTGCAGCGCTACTTCCTTGTGGTCGTGGACGCTGCCGTAGGAAAGCTCCTGCACCTTGGCGCGGCGGGTGTAGAGTTGCAGGTTGTGCTCCATGGTGAAACCGATGGCCCCGTGGCACTGGTGACCCAGCGAGCAAACCCGCTGGTAGGCTCCGCTGCACCACGCCTTGGCCACGGCAACCTCCCGACGGGCCGGCTGCCCCTCGGCGATGGCCCAGGCCGCCTGGTAAGCGACTTGCCGCGCGCCCTCAACGTCGGTGGCCATGTTGGCGCAGTGATGCTGCACCGCCTGGAAACTGCCCACCGGTCGGCCGAACTGCGTCCGCTGTTTGACGTATTCCACGGTCATGTCCAGCACGGCCTCGGCGCCGCCCACCATCTGCACGCAGTGAGCCGCCGTCGCCCGGGCCAGCGTCCGCTGGATGATGGGCCAGCCGTTGCCAACCTCGCCCAGCACGGCGTCGCCCGGCACCGACACGTTTTCCAACCGCACCTCGCACAGGCGCTCGTTGCCGATGGTGCTGACCTGCTCGATGCTCACTCCCGGCGCGTCCGACCGCACCAAGAACAGCGTGATGCCATCCTCCGGGTTGTCGCCGGCCGGCGCGGTGCGGGCTGCCACGATGATGATGTCGGCGGCGTGGGCATCGGCCACGAACAGCTTGGTGCCGCTGACGACATAGCCGTCGCCGGACGCAGTGGCGGTAGTCTCCACACCCCAGGCCTCGGTGGTGGCCGACGGCTCGGTGAGCGCCAGCGTCAGACGCACGGTGCCGGCGCAGACGCCGGTCAGAATGTCGCGCTTCTGCTCGTCGCTGCCGGCGTCAAGCACGGTGAGGCCGCCCAGCACCACGGTGGCGAAGAACGGCGCGGGAAGCAATGCCCGGCCCATTTCCTCGACCAGCACGGCCAGGTCCAGGAACGAACCGCCGGTGCCGCCGTACTGCTCGGGGAAGGGGATGCCCGTCCAGCCCAAGCCGCTGACCTGGCGCCAGAGGTCTTCGGTAAAGCCCTGCGAGTCTTCTTCCAGTTCGCGTACCAGCGTGAGGGGACATTCCTGCGCCAGGAATTCCCGGGCCGAGTTCTTCAGCATCTGCTGAATCTCGCTGAGTCCCATGTCCATAGGGGCGTGCTCCGGCCGCGGCGGTATCCGGGGCGTGGTCGCCCCGGTCGGCTCCGCCGGGCAAAAAGATGTGCAAGCAAGCGGGAGCGAGTATAGCGCACCAAGCCGGCGGCGGCAAACGTGGTTCGGCAGTTTGCCGCCGCCTATCACCCCCGTGTAAAATGACGGCGGAAGTCATCCTTTCGACCGCACCCACGGAGGCCCCAATGTACCAGAGGCCCACCTTGAGCCTGTCCCAGGTTCGCAACGCCATGAACGTCATGCTTGACCAGGCCCAGCAGGAACCCGACCGTCCCCTGGCCATCGCCATCGTTGACGCCGACGCCAAGCTCCTCAGCTATGCCCGCATGGACAACTGCCGCGCCCTCCCCCAGCGCATGGCCGTCAGCAAAGCCTACACCTCCGCAATGTCCGGCTCCGACTCCAACGCCTACGCCGAACGGCTGAAGAACGAGGGCCGCAACATCGCCGACTTCGGCGATCCCCAACTGGTTGCCGTCCAGGGCGCCGTCGTCGTCCGCGATCCGGCAACCGACCTGGTGCTGGGCGCCATCGGCGTCAGCGGCCTCACCGCCCAGGAAGACGAAGACCTGGCCCGGCTGGGTATGCAAGCCCTGGGACTGTAGGAGGCCTCATGCCCAACCCACGCGCTGAATACTCCCCCATCTTCGACCGTCCCCGGCTCACTCTGCCCGACGGCGCGAAGGTTGCCGTCTGGTTCATCATCAACGTAGAGGAGTGGGACATCGGCCAGCCCATGGCGCGAACGGTGTTGCCCTCCCCCCAGGGTGCCGCCGTTTCGCCCGACATTCCCAACTACTCGTGGTACGACTACGGGATGCGCGTGGGCTTCTGGCGCATGAAGCGCATCCTCGACGACTTCAACCTGCCCTGCACCATAAGCCTCAACGCCGCGGTGTGCGAGGAATATCCCCAGATGGTCCAGTCCTGCCTCGACAGCGGGTGGGAGCTGCTGGGCCATGGCTACGTCCAGCAGGTGTTGCACAGGGAACCCGACGAGCGCGCCACCATCCACAAGACCATTGAAGTGATACGCGAGTTCAGCGGCAAGGCTCCGCGCGGCTGGATGGGCCCCGGCCTCGCCGAAACCTACGACACGCCCGATATCCTGGCCGAAGAAGGTTTTGAGTACGTCGCCGACTGGGTCAACGACGACCAGCCCTACGAAATCAAGGTCAAGTCTGGGCGGCTCGTCGCCCTGCCCTACACGGTGGAGCTGAACGACATCCCCATCTACCTGGTGCAGCACCACTCGGCGCCCGAGCTTTTCAACCGCACTAAGGATGTCTTGGACGTCATGCTGGGCGAGGGCGAGGACAACGCCCGCGTCTTTGCCATCTCCATGCACCCCTACATTACTGGTGCCGCTCACCGTATCGGCCACTTCCGCCGCCTGGTCGAGTACATCACTCAGCAGGACGGCGTAACCTTCTGGACCGGTAGCGGCATCCTGGACTGGTACAATGGACAGGTGGGCTATACCAGTCGATAATTCGTTCACAAGTCGTTGGTAAGATTGTATCCAACGTGGATTCCATCCCCACAAGTAGGTTACAGCCGTTCATATAGGTCCCAGCCCCGCAGGTAGATGGCCATCATCCACGCCAAGGTCCAGTTATCAACGCCGGCAGTCGATACTCGCCTGAGTAAATCCCGTAGTTATCAACGACTCTCCCAAGATTGGCCAATTCACCGTTCATCGCTGTCAACACCATTACTGCTAATGCTATCTCAATAAACTATCCTGAGTTATCTATGATTGATACAGTAAGAATCAACGTTAAAGCCGGTAATGGCGGCGACGGCTGCATCAGCTTCCTGCGCCTGAAATACCAGCCTCGTGGCGGGCCGGATGGTGGCGATGGTGGCGATGGCGGCAGCGCTTACCTCGTCGGCGACAATTCAATCAACACGCTGCTGCACCTGAAGTTCAACAGCACCTTCTACCTGCAGCGCGGCAGCCACGGCAAGGGTAAGAACCAGCGCGGCTCCAATGGCAAGGACCGGCATATCCCGGTTCCCATGGGTACAGTTGCCTGGCGTCTATACCAGGACGGCAGCAAGGACTTTCTGGCCGACATTACCACCGAGCAGCCGGTTCTGATTGCCCAAGGCGGCGAAGGCGGTTGGGGCAATGCCCGTTTCGTATCCTCCACCAACCAGGAGCCGATGCTGGCCCAGTCGGGCAAGAAAGGCGATTTCTCCGTGCTCTGGCTAGAGTTGAAGCTGCTGGCCGACGTGGGCCTGCTGGCCAAGCCCAACGCCGGCAAGTCCACGCTCATCTCACGATGCTCCGCGGCCCGGCCCAAAGTTGCGGACTATCCCTTCACCACCGTTGAGCCGGTGTTGGGCGTAGTTACCCACGGAGGACAGGACTTCGTGATGATGGAGATTCCTGGCCTGCTGGAAGGCGCCCACCGCGGCATCGGGTTGGGCCACCAGTTCCTCCGCCACGCCGAACGTGCCCGGGTGTACGTCCATCTCATCGATGGTCAATCCGACGATCCTGCCGGCGACTTCGTGATGCTGCACCGTGAGCTCCGCGAGTTCAGCCCCATGCTCGCCGCCAAGCCCCAGGTCGTGGCCGTCAGCAAGTTGGACACCACCGAAACCTACGAACTGCGGGACGTTATCGAAGAAGAACTGCGCAAGGCCATCGCTGGCATTGATGACTATCCATCGGACCCGGACGACACCCCCATTCACTTCATATCAGCGGTGTCCGGCGATGGTGTGGATGGCTTGCTGGGCCGCCTCGCCGGAATGTTGTCGGAAGCCCCTCGCACCGGCTTGGACGAATCCGAGTGGGAATATGAAGACGCGGTTGACGTCGCCGCTGTCAGAACTGCGGAACGCCCGCCGCTGGGCTTTTACCTGGACGGCGACGTGTACGTGGTGGAGTCGGAGCGCTTGGAGCGGCTGACTGGCCGGGCCGATATGCGCGACTACCGCGTGCTGCTGCAGCTCTGGCGGGAAATGACCCGCCTGGGCCTCGCCCGCCGCCTCGAAGAGGCCGGCATCGAACCCGGCGACACCATCCGCATCGGCAACGCGGAACTGGAGTGGTTCTAGTGCCGGCAACAGCCACCGAAAACCCCAGGCGTGTCGGCCTTTTGGGTGGCACTTTCGATCCGCCGCACCTGGGGCACCTGATGATTGCCGAAACGGCGCGGGTCGCGTTGCAGTTGGAGTCGGTGCTGTTTGTCCCCGCCGGCGAACCTTGGCTCAAATCCGGCCAGCAGATTACGGCGGCGACGCACCGCCTGCGCATGGTTGAACTGGCCGTGGCCGACAACCCGTACTTCCACGTCTGCGACTGCGAAATCCGGCGCAGCGGCGCAACGTACACCGTGGACACCCTGCACGAACTGCGGAGCGCCTACCCTGGAGATGCGGAGCTTTACTTCATCGTCGGCTCCGACGTGCTGTGCGAGTTTCACCGTTGGAAGGAGCCGGAGTCGATTTTGGCTCTGTGTCGGCTGGCGGTCATTGAACGCCCCGGCGGACCATCGGATGGGATGGAGACGCTTGCACGAAGATTCCCGTCAGCGATAGCCAACGGAGCCGTGGTATCGTTAGCCGGGCCACGGGTTGACTTCAGCGCGTCGGAGTTGCGCCGAACGCTGGCGACCGGCCGGTCCGTGCGCTACCAGGTTCCCGACGCCGTGGCCCAGTACATCACGGAACACCACCTTTACCGCACGGAGTGCAGTGGAAATGACGACTGAACAGGAGCAAACGACGGCCCGTCTCCTGGAGTTGGCCCTGGAGCGCAACGCCATCCGGTACGGCGACTTCACGCTGTCCTCAGGGCGTAAAAGTACCTACTACTTCGACGGCCGATTGCTTAGCCTGGACCCTGAAGGAGCGCATCTGATTGGCAAAGCAATACTGCCCGTGCTGAACGACGCCGGCGTTGCCGCCATCGGCGGCCCGACCCTGGGCGCCGACCCCATCGTGGCCGCCGTGGCCATGGCGTCTTGGCAGCATGGAACGCCCCTGCCGGCCTTCATCGTCCGCAAAGAGGCCAAAGAGCACGGCACGGCCCAGTTGCTCGAAGGGCCGATCCCGCCGCCGGGAACGTCGGTCGCCATCGTGGACGACGCCTGCACCACCGGAGGCTCCCTGTTCCACGCCATCGCCGCCGCCGAGGGAGCCGGCTGCACCGTGGCCTTGGTCATGGCCGTGCTTGACCGCAACGAGGGCGGCAGTGATACCATACGGCTGCGCGGCTACCGCTTTGCCTCGCTGCTGGCGGCCGGCACAGATGGGAGCATCCGCCCGTCAGGTGAGTAAGGAGTAGAGCATGAAGCTGATTTCATGGAACGTCAACGGCATTCGCGCAGTTCACAAGAAGGGGTTCCTTGATTGGTTTCAGGAAGCACAGCCCGATGTGCTGTGCCTGCAGGAAACTAAGGCCCACGAGTCCCAGCTGCCCACCGCCCTGAAGCAGGTCGAGGGTTACTCCAGCTGGTTCACCACTCCGGAGCGAAAGGGTTACAGCGGCGTCGGTCTCTACACCCGCGAAGGGTATATGCCCCGCAGCGTCAGCTTCGGCCTGGGCGTTGAGCGGTTCGACAGCGAGGGACGCACCATCGTCGCCGACTTCGATGATTTCGTGTTCCTGGGCATCTATTTCCCCAACGGCAAGCAGTCTGATGAACGGTTGCGCTACAAGATGGATTTCTACGACGCCTTCCTTGATTACGTGGACAATTTGCGACAGGAAGGCCGTAGCGTGGTTGTATGTGGCGACGTGAATACCGCCCACAAGGAAATTGACCTCGCCCGGCCCAAGGCAAACGAGAAGATTTCCGGCTTCCTCCCGGAGGAACGGGCCTGGATGGACACCTTCCTGGAACACGGCTACGTTGACACCTTTCGCCGGTTCAACCAGGAGCCGAACAACTACAGTTGGTGGAACCTGGTGTCGCGCGCCCGGGAACGGAACGTGGGCTGGCGCATCGACTACTTCTTCACCGACAGCGATTTCGCCTCCAACCTGACCGATGCCTTCATACTGCCCGACGTGATGGGCTCCGATCACTGTCCAGTCGGCATCGAAATTTCCTGAGCCGCCCTGAACCGGCTGCGGTCTGGCCAGTAAGTCGGCAGCGAGATTCGGCTACCCGCCCGGCGCCGGCTTCTCTCCGCCGAACAGCAGCGGCTGCGCGGTGATTTCAGCGACGATGCCGGCACCGCCGTCGCTCTCCACCGCCAACTTGCCGCCAACCTGCAACGCCGCTGTCCGCACGTACCCCAGCCCGACTGCCTCGGCGCCGGCCTCTGCTCCGTCCAATCTGGGCACGATGGTCGCCGACGTTACCAACCCCACTGCCTTGCCCTCACCGTCCGCCAGCCGCGCGCCGGGCAAGGCCGCGGCCATCCCTGCGGCTTCAGCCCCGTCCGCCTCAAACCGCAGCGACACCAGGTACTTCTGCACCTTCTGGTAGGTGTCCAGCCGGGCGATGACCTCCTGACCAATGTAGCACCCCTTGTGGAAGTCAATCACCCCGATGAGGCCGGCTTCCAGGGGGTTGTAGGTGTCGCTCATCTCGGCGCCGTAAGCCGGTCGGCCCTGGATGATGCGCAGCGTTTCGGCGGTGGCCGGGCTGATGCTCACCGCGCCGGCCGATTCCAACGCCGCGATGATGTGAGACACAGCATCGGCATCGTCAATCAGCAGGTGATACGTAGGTGGCCGTTGCCCATCGTCTGGATTGGCCGGCGGTTCCACCACCAGTGCGTCGTCGTGCTCCGCCCGGCCCAGAATCTCGCCGGCGTCCGGCCCGGTCAGCGTCAGCAGGATAGTCTGCCCGGTAATATCCTCGACCTCCAGCTCCTCCATAATGGTGTACTTGTCCAGGAAGTCGATGACGTTCTGCTGTTGTCCGGGACTGGTCAGCAGCAACTGGTGGTCGCCGCAATGCACCACGTACACCAGGTCAACTATGCGACCCCGGTCGCTGGTCAAGACGGTAACGGCCACTTCGCCGGACTCGCCGGCAGGGTCAATCAGGTTGGTGGACAGGCGGTTGATCAGGTCGCGGGCGTCCTCGCCGGTGAGCCGCAGCCGGCCGGCGTCGCTGGGAAACACGGCGGCGCGCTCGGTCGCGGTCCGAAACTCCTCGACGGTCATGGCATCGGCGACTACAGTGGCATTGGTCATTGTGAACCTCGCAGTTAGTCGTAAGGGCGGGTTTCAAACCCGCCCCTGCGCCTCTGGAATCGTGGTGAGCCGTGCGGATTCAGACGGCGAATGACGTGCCGCAGCCGCAGGCTTTCTTGGCGTTGGGATTCTCAAACACGAAACCCTTGCCGTTCAGCCCGTCGGAAAAGTCCAACTGGGTGCCCACCAGGTAAATGTAGGATTTCTTGTCCACCATCACCTTGACGCCGTACTGCTCCACGATTTTGTCTGACTCCCGCTCCTGGTCGGTTATGGTCAGGTCGTAGGTGAGGCCGGAGCAGCCGCCGCCTTTGACGGCAACCCGCAGCCCAACGTTGTCGGTGATGCCCTCTTTATCGGCAAAGTACTTGATTTTCTCGGCGGCCTTTTCCGAAATCTCAACGGTGAGTTCGACGCCGTTCTGGGTAATGGGCATGATCGGTAACCTCCGCGCGGGGGTTGGTAATGATTAGATTGTACGCAAATTACGCCCCCGGCGTCAAACAGCATCGTCAGTTCGCACCCGCGAGTTTTTTGACCTGCCTGTATTCTCCGTCCGGTCCAATCACGGACAGGAACACGCTGTCAGACCCCTGGTTGTCGTTCGGCCCGAATTTGAGCTCGTAACCGTCGATGTCTATGGCGCCCGTGGTGTGCAGAGCTTCGATGAAGCACCTGCGGCTCAACTCGGGGCCACAGGCCTCGAGCCCAAAAATGGCCAGGCGACCGGCCAGGTATCCCTCCAGAGAGACAAAGCCCGGTTCTGCGTTGGGATTGTAAGCGGACAGAGCGTCGTGATACCTGGCGACTATCGGAATGCTTGCGTCTTTAGGAAAGGGTACTACCTCAGTAACCGTAAACACCCTGCCCGTCGTCGCCCAGCGATTCCGCCAGTGCGGCGGTGCCCACGAAGGAAACTGTCATGAATACCGGACGTATGTCGCGGCGCACGGACTTGATCGCCGAGGCAACCGCCTCCTGCGTGCCAATCATGATGACCGCTTCGGGATTTGCCTCAACTATGCTGGCCGTCGCTCTTCGCACCAGGCCGGTGTTCCGTTGATAATGCCATGCCCCGACGGGCTCCAGCCCGCGGCGCTCCAGCGCCTGGCGCACCCCTTCAAGTCCATCCGTGCCGAAAGAATCGTCCTGGTAGAGTACCGCCACTTGGGTTATTCCCAGGTCCTCGGTCAGACGGGCGATCATCTCCTCCGTTTCCTGGTAATAAGAGGCTCGCAGATTAACTACGTTGTGCAATGCTGGATCTCGCAGGAACTCCGCTCCGGTGAACGGTGCCACGAAGGGTACGCCGGCCTCCTGGGAGAGCGGAGCTGCGACGCGGGACGTGGGAGTGCCAACCTCCCCGATGAGGGCGAAAACCCCCACTTCCTCAATGAGCCATCTGGTGATGTGAAACGCGTAGTCGGTTTCGTAAGCGTCGTCCAGCGTCTTGAGTTTCAACCCCCGGCCGTGCACGCCACCAGCCTGGTTGACCTCGTAAAACGCCGCCTCAATACCCAGGCGCATACCCCGGCCCAAGTCCTGGGAAGGGCCGCTGAGCACTGCCGATTGCCCGAACAGGACTTGGCCGTCGGTAACACCCGGATCCGTTTGCTCGTTGGCAGCCGGCGTCTCAACGCACGCCGAGCCGGCAACAGCGACCATCAGCGCCGCGCCAACTGCCAGGCAAGCCGGTCGCCGAACCATGATGCCGACCGACTTCATCACTCCGCCCTCCCGATCCACACCTAAAACAGCGGCCGCTGCGGATCTCCGGCATCGTCGGGCGCCAGATTGGCGATGGCTTTGAACCAGTCCTCTATTGCGTAGTACGTGCGGTGGTTGAAGTTGCGTAGGAAGGGATGGTCCAGCCCGTTGTCCTCGGGGTCCGCGTACATCAGCACCGGCCGTGCCGGCTCGGCGGTGTGGGACGCGTACATCAGCTCCGAGTACATCCCGGTCGACAGCCGGCCGCCCATGGTGATGCGATACGCTGCAACGCACTGTGCCTGCTCCACCATGGTCAAATCCCGGTGGCGCACCTGGTTCTCCATGTCGTCCCACACTTCCAGCGCTTCCCGGGGGTCGAGAGTCATTGGAAAGGACGATGGCAGGCCCTCTTTCAGCGTGCCGGCGTTATCCAGCGGCCAGCGGGCTTCCTCGGTGGTGATGACGATTTCATGCACGCCATCCGAGCAGGCGGCCCGCGCCTTGTCGAATACCTGCGGCGTGCCCTCGTCAAGAGTCAGCGGGTCAAAAACGATGAACCGACGGTGCAGTTCCTGGCGGATGGCGTCAACAGTGGCCCGGCGGTCAACGTCGTCGCGGATCGCAGTGATGGGAAAGCTGGAATACACCGCCGGGAACCGCCGACGGTGAAAGATGAGCCGGTACAGCATCTCGGCGGGATGCTTCACGCTGACCACGTAGTGGGGAATCTTGCGCCGCTCGTACAGGTTGCGTGCCAGCAGGTCGGCCATGGCGATTTCGGCGGTGCGCCAGGCCAGGATTTCCCGCAGCCGGAGCTGGAAGTTGGTGTGCTGCTCGGCGTCCCGACGAGCCAGTGCCGCTCGGATGTCCAGCATATCGTCCACCAGGGTGATGATGCAGTCGGGACGCCAGCGGCGGATGGTTGGAATGTCGATCAGCGAGAACTGCCGGCCGCTGGTGTAGTAGGTCAGGTGCGTCGCCAGCAGGCTGTGCCGCGGGTCCAGGTCCTCCATCTGCTCGGCGATAGCCAAGCCGGCCCGCTGCCAGGCGTCCAACTGGTATCGCGGACGAAACGCCGCTAGGGTGCTGGCCAGGTCGTCCCCCTGCCGCGCGAACACGGCCTCCACGCTGGCCGAGAGCAACTCCCGTGGATCCGGCTCCGAGCCGGGGCCGGCGACCCCATTGCGATAATCCTCTGCAACGCCTCCGATGTCGCCATTGGCGCGCAGCCGGCTGACCAGGTTGGCGACCACGCTGTCCTTGTTCACGCCGGAGATGCCGGCCAGTAGTGCGCGCATGTTTTCACGATGCCCGCTGCAACAGGATATGTCAAGGCCCAAATGGGTTTCAGCAGTAGTCCTCATCGGGCCGTTGCGGGGCGCGTATACGGGGTACTCGGCCTTTGGTGCGTTCGATCCGCCAAACCGAAACTCCACCTTGCGAGTCCAGCGCGGCCAGCGCGCGTCCGTCGGGCCTCCAGTACAATTCGGCCACCGCGCCCTCCACCACCGCGGCTCCTATCGGCCCGCCTTGACCATTTTTCCGTAGCGACCACACCACCGCGGCGCCATCACGTCCCCCCGAGGCCAGGCGCATGGCGCCGGGAGCGAAGGCAAGCGTCGTGACGGGTTGAACGTGAAACCTTAGACTGCCGGGCCGCGTGCCTTCGGGGCCTCCTTTGTGGAAGCTCCAGACCGTAGCCGCCTCCCCGCCGCCGGTGGCCAGGAGAGTGCCGGTGTCATCAAAAGCCAGGGCCGAGGGCTTGCCGGGATACCCCGACATCATGGAGTCCATCTCCGTGGAGCGACGCCAGAAATGCACCGTGTTGTCCTGGCTGCCGCAGGCCACCACGTCCCCGTCGGAGCTGAGTACCATCGAAACCAGAGACCCCTGCCACTCCATCTTCTGGCGCAGCGCGCCAGTGGAAGGGTCGAAAAAGGACACTCGACCGTAACAGGCCGTCGCCAGTTCCGCTCCCCTCGACCAGGCAATCGCGCTGACCGTGCTGGGGTGATCATCAGACTCCCAAACTTCCCCGCCGTCTGCATCATACACGCGAACCTGCCGGGAGCAGGAGGCTGCCAACCATTGCCCGTCCGGCGACCACGCCACGTTTTCCACCCAATCGCTTCCCACGTCGATGGTCCGGCTTACCTGACCATCGGCGGGGCTCCAGGTGAGGACTCGGCCGTCCTGGCCGGCCGTAGCGAACGTGGTTCGGCTCGGGTGGACCGCCATGGCCAGTACGCCGCCTTCGTGAACCCCGGGGCGCTCCCAGGCGATCGCGCCGGACTTGCCCTCCAGGGCATAAACGCCGCCCTCGGCATCGCCGACCATCAGGACTTCGCCGTTCTGGCTCCACCCTCCGGCGATAGCGTAGTCGCCGACCGCCGCAGACCAGCCCCGACGAAGGACACCTGTCGGGTTGCCGACACTTAAATCAGACATGCTTCGAACCCCTCCCGTATGCCCCGCTCATCCAGGTTGCGGCCGATGAATACCAGCTGATTGCGGCGGGTCTCGTCTCCCCATTCGCGATCCGGCTGGCCGTCAAAGAGCATATGCACTCCCTGGAAGACGAAGCGAGAGGACTCACCGGCGACGCTGATGAAACCCTTCATCCGGAAGATGTCCACCCCGCTCTCGCTGAGCAGCTTGCCAAGCCAGGCGTTGAGCCTTGCCGGGTCACAGTCTCCTTCAATCTCTATAGCCATGGAGCCAACGGTGTCGTCGTGCTCGTGCTGCGCGACCCAGGTTCGCTCGGCCACGGCGGGAACCTCCGCTCCCTTGATGCGTTGTGTGTCTTCCTCTATGCAGGCCGGCTCGGCGCAAAAGTTGCCCCCGAGCGAGAAAGCCTCGCCATCCGCGTTCTTCAGTTGGAAATCGAACTCCTCCGGGAGGTGCTGCGTGTAGAAGCCGACCTGCGCCGGCGCATCCACCTGCAGGAAGAACGATTTGCGCCCCGGGGAATCGAGCTGCAGGCTCACGTGCTTGCCCACCGCAAACTCTCCTCCCGGTTGAATGGTTTCCGCGTCCTCGGCGTACTCCCGCACACACCACTCCGCGCCCTCGCGGAGGTCAGCGTCATCCGTGCCCTGGTCGGACACGACGACCAGCGACATCGTCGGGTCAGGCCCCTCGGCCAGGCTGAATTCGTAGCGGCCAATACCCAGCGAATAGACGCCGGTCCATTCGAACGGATACTCCGGCTCCAGGAAGGTGGGACGACGCTCCAGCACCTGGTCCAGGTCGAAGGCACCCAGGTTGAGTACCGTATCCACGGAGACGTTCGCCCGCTCGCTGCGCACCACGCGCGCCATACGGTTCATATCCCGCAGTCGGGCTTCGAGACCGTCCAGCGCCTCGTTGTTCACGAGGTCGGTCTTGTTGAGCACCAGGACGTCCGCGAACGCGATCTGCTCCGTGCTTTCGTCGCTCCGGCCCAGCTGCTGCTCGATGTGAGCTGCGTCAACCAGCGTCACGATCCCGTCCAGCGCGTACTCAGCGCGAAGCTCGTCATCCATGAAGAACGTCTGAGCCACCGGACCGGGATCGGCCAGCCCTGTGGTCTCCACCAGCACGTAGTCGAACTTGTCCCGGCGCTTATTCAGATTGTTGAGTACCCGAATCAGGTCTCCGCGCACCGTGCAGCAGATGCAGCCGTTCGACATCTCGAAGACCTCTTCGTCGGCGTTGATGACCAGCCCCTGATCAATGCCGATCTCGCCATACTCGTTTTCGATCACGGCAATGCGCTTGCCGTGCTCTTCGGTCAAGATCCGGTTGAGCAGGGTGGTCTTGCCAGACCCAAGGAAACCGGTGAGGATGGTTACGGGTACTTTGCTCGGCGTGTTCATATGGAATGCTCCTTTTGCCCTTTTGATATAAGGTATCAATTAGGGTAGGGTGAACTCTACACCGCCGGGACTGTCTCTGTCAACCGGGCGAGTTGAACGGAGAAAAGCCAAACCGAACGCCGCACCGAAAGCTCACCCTCGTTTGCGGCCCGCCACCGTCCCCTGCTACAATCCCGCCATCCGACCACCCAAAGGAGAACCCCAATATGTCCTGGCGTTTCAGCCTCCTCAATCGCTTTGAAGACCCACCCGGCGGCATCACCGAAGGCCCGGCCTGGAACGGCGAAGTCGTCCTCTTCACCCACATCCACGCCAGCCGCATCTACGCCTACAACCCCAAGTCCGGAGAGTTTTCCGTTCACCGCGAAAACACCAACCGCACCAACGGCCTGGCTTTCGACGCCGACGGCCGGCTTTTCGGCTGCTGCCAGAATGGACGCGCCATCGTCCGCTTCGACCCCGACGGCAGCATGGTTACCGTCGCCGACAACCTGGACGGCGTGCCCCTCAACACTCCCAACGACCTGGCCATCGACTCCAGGGGCCGCATCTGGTTCACCAACCCCTGGAACGCCGGCAACATCGACCCCCACGAAGTCGAGCAGCTGGACCATCGCTCCGTGCTCTGCGCCGTTCCCCAGCCCGACGGCTCCTACCAGACCGTCCGCTCCACCTACGACACCACCATGCCCAACGGCATCCTCGTCTCCCCCGACGGCAACACTCTCTACGTCGCCGAGAGCAACAGCGACCGCATCGACATTGACCGAGAGCTGCGCGCTTACCCCATCAACGACGGCGGCTCTCTCGGCTCCTACAAGACCCTGCACACCTTCGGGCGCGACGCCAACGCCGTCCACCGCGGCATCGACGGTATGTGTCTGGACGCCGACGGCAACATCATCGCCACTGCCGGCTGGCCCAGCGGCGGCCCCGGCCCCATGCTCTACGTCTTCTCCCCCACCGGCCGCGTCATCGAAACCCACCCCGTGGCGGCCACCCGGCCCACCAACGTCTGCTTCGGCGGCCCCGACAACACCGACATCTTCGTTACCTCCACCGACGGCCACTTCTTCCACGCCAAAACCGACACCGTCGGCTGGGCCATCTACCCCTGACGCGACGGAACTCAAACCTTCCCTCATCACGAGGGAAGGCTAGGATGGGGGTGAAAACCCGATGCAGCAACGCAGGCTCAGCAACTACGGCATCAACCGCGCCCAGCTTCGCCAGGGCGGCGGGCGCGGCAACGGCAACGACCACTTCGACGAGCTGGTGGGTAGCACCGAGTTCTACGTCTATCAAACCCCTGGCCGGCGCGTGAAGGGGTTTGACAGCCTAAAGCTATACGCCGAGGCCGAGGGTTGCGAGCTGCTCTACACCGCCGACGCGCCCCCCGAACTGGCCGACCACGAAACCCTGCGCATAACCCATCGTCGCGCCGAACCCATACCCGACGCCGTGCTCAAGCGCGCCCACTCCTGGGCTCACCGCAACAACTTCCTGCATAGCTTCTTCAAGCCCATGTATCGATGACCGGCCTGCCGCCTACCCCGGCGGAGCGCGCCATCCGTCGCCGCATCGCCCGCCACGGCCCCATCACCTTCGCCGAGTTCATGGCCGCCGCCCTTTACGCGCCGGGCGGCTACTACACCCGAACCACCGCCGGCGTCGACTATTACACCAGTCCGCAGGTGCATCCGGCTTTCGGCGCGCTGCTGGCGGTGCAACTGTTTCACCTGTGGACACTGCTGGAACGGCCCCGACCCTGCAACGTGGTGGAACTGGGCGCGGGCGACGGCCGGCTCTGCCGGGACATCCTCACCGCAACCCGCTATCTCCCGGACGGCTTCGGTGACGCCGTCAACTACACCGTGGTTGACCGGCGCGCGGCCCCCGGCTGGGAACAGGGCATGTCCAACTCCAGCCGGGCAGTCGCAGACGCATTGTCCCCCGACAGTGATAACGCAGCCGTTCCCGCCCCGGCCCACTGCGTCCTGTCCAACGAACTGCTGGACGCCCTGCCCGTACATCGCGTGCGCATGGAGGACGGCCGCCTCCGCGAGCTGTACGTCGGACTTGGCCCGGATGTGGCGGACGGATACGAGGGCGCGCTGGTTGAGGTGTCCCGAGATCCCTCAACTCCAGCGCTCCAACGCCGCCTTTGCGATGTTGGCGTCGCACTGTCTGATGGGCAGACGGCTGAAATCTGCCTGCTCCTGGACGCCTGGGTTAAGGCCACCGCCGCCCGGCTGGAATCCGGCTTCGCGCTGACCATTGATTACGGACGGCCCGCCAGCGACCTCTACGACCCGGCGCAGCGCCCCCACGGCACGCTGGTTACCTACCGTGCGCACCGTCAAACCGACGCTCCCTTTCAGGACGTCGGCCGGCAGGACATCACCGCCCAGGTGGATTTCACCTCCGTGGAGAGTGCCGGCCGGCACGCCGGCCTGATCGCCATCGGCAACATGCCCCAGGGTTGGCTGCTCCAACGCTTGGGCCTGCAAACCATCCGGCGCAACGGCCCGCCGGCGGGTTCCGACGTTAGTGGATGGCAGATCCTGCCGGCCGGCCCCGAGGGATTGCCGCCTGACGCCCTGCCCGATAACGTCGCTAGCGACAGCGACGACGGGCGCGCCTGGCTCACCGGCCTGACCCACCTGGCCCGGCCCGGCGGCCTGGGCGACTTTCGCGCTCTGCTACAGGCCAAAGGCGTTGCCGACGGCTCGGCTGCCCTGGCCCTGTCCTGGTTGGACGGCGCGCCGGCCGATCATGGCTACACCCCGTCATCGTTGGCGTCGCTCATCCCGCCCGAGGCGTTGCGTCTCACGCCGGCGTAGCCGCTCATGTATGTGCTATCATATGCGCTCACGTCAGGGGCCGCGTCCCGCGGCCGGCCCGAGTCACCCGCATCTACCCAGGAGTTCCCCTCACCATGACTACCCAGGCGGTTTCCATTGAACTTGAAACCCGCGCGACCTTGGGCAAAAAGGTCAAAGCCCTCCGTCGCGCCGGCATCGTTCCCGTCCATCTCTACGGAAAAGGCGCCGAATCCCGCGCTTTGCAGTGCGAAACTCGCACCCTGCTGCGCGCCATCAGCGCCGCTGGCGGTGAGTTCGGCCAGCCCATGCGCGTTACCATCGCCGGCGAACCCGCCGAATACGAGGCCGTCACCTCGGAAATCCAGTGGGATCCGCGCTCCGGCGACATCCTCCACGTCGATTTCCGTATCGTCCACTAGCAGGAGCCTACCATGTACCTGGTTTTCCTCAGCGAGTCCGGTCTTGCCGGAACCGGCGCCAATGACCCCAGCCAGCCTCATCACATCCACGCTGGTCTCCTGGTCCACGAAAATCAGTACATCTCCATGGCCGGCGAGTACGATGCCCTCGTCCGACGCCACTTTGGCGACCGGCCCGGCTCCAACGGCGTTCCGGCACGCCTCAACCCCCGGCACATCTACCAGGGCACCGGCGCATTCCGCTCCTGGCGTCCCGGCCAGCGCGCCGAGCTGATCCAGGACTGCCTCAGTATCCTCATCCGTCGGGAAACCCCCCTGCTGGTGTCCTACATCAGCAAGGACGAGTTCACCACCGCCAGCGCTGACGAAGACAACTCCCTCTATGGGCATACCGACCCTTCCCGCTTGGCCTTCAGCCGCTTCCTCCTGGCCCTGACCATGTTCCTGGACGAGAACGTCATGTCCCAGATGAACCCCGACGACATCATGCAGTCCGCTTGGGAGGTCAACGACTACGCCATGCTGATGGCCGGGGCCGAATCGCCGTCCATATCCGCCGCCCTCGCCGAGTTCCTCGACGCCGAGTCCGACACCGTATCCCCCAACATCTACGACGACCTCATCGTGGCTCCACCCGAAACCTGCGTCGGCGGCCAACTGGCCAGCATCTGCGCCTATGTCGTCCGTCGTTGGCTGCAGCAGCCCGGTGCCGCCCACGGCTACTTCGACGCCCTGCGCGATGGTCGCGTCATCCAGGTCATCTACCCCTACCAGTTCGACTAATCCGATTACCACTGCCGAACGTACTCTACATACCAGGGTAGAGTGAGGTTCAGCCGGTGTCGGAGGTCAATATGGGGCTGTCTCGGACAATTGCCCGTCGGGGCGGTATATCGGCCGTCGCCTTCACGGTTCTTGCTATCATCGCGGCCTGTGGGCAACCTTCCCCGGATGGCCAATCCCCCACCGCCCTCACCCAACCCCCGTC
>VXTR01000058.1 GCA_009837355.1 Chloroflexota bacterium
TAGGCATTCACCACTCCTTGCGGGTCGTACACGGGTTTTCTGGGACAGGCTCAAACCGCAGTCCGCGCCGCCGTGGCGGCCATTTCCGACGGCATTAGCCAGCGCCCGGCTCCCCTTTTTGCCGCCAGCCAGGCCGAGACACTGCTGCGCGGCGCAATCCGGAGAGCCAGGAGCGAACTCCTGCGCTATGGCCGGCAGCACAACGTTCCGGCCCGGGAACTGGCGTCCACCCTCATCGTCGCCTTCGCCAGCGACGCCCTCGTCGCCGCGGCCCAGGTCGGCGACGGCGCCGTCATCGCCTTCAACATCAGCAGCGGCGCCGCCACCACCCTATGCGACGCTCACACCGGCGAGCACGCCAACGAGACCACCTTCATCACCTCGCGCAACAATCCCCACGAAATCGCCTTCGTAGGCCACGCCTCCGGCTACAATTACGACGCTCTGGCTTTGATTACCGACGGATTGCAGAACCTGGCCTTGAATATGCCCGCACGGCAGGCCTTTATGGGCTTCTGGAACCCTATCCTGAGTGACCTCGCCCAGACCGACCGGCCCGAAGCCGTTTCGGAAAGGCTCCGCCTCTTCATCAGCGGCGAACGCGTTCAGTCCCGCACCGCCGACGACGTTACCATCGCCATCGCCGCCCGCAACCATAACTCCCGGGAGGACCAGCAATGAGCACACAAGACACCATAGGCGTGTACGACCAGGCCGAATTCGCCGACAACCCTGAGGCCCGCTGCTCCATCGTCCTCATCCTGGACGTGTCCAGCTCCATGGGCGGCTCCAAAATTCAAACCGTCAACCAGGCCCTGGTCAAATTTGGCGAGATTATTCGGGAAGACTCGGTAACTGCCCTGCGCGCCGACATCGCCATCATCGAGTTCGACCACAGCGCCCGCGTCGCCCTGGACTTCACCAACGGCGCCGATTTCGAACCGCCCATTTTGGCAGTCAGAGGCGGCACCAATTACTCCAAGGCCGTCAACCTCGCCCTGGACATTACCGAAGCCCGCAAGCAAAGCTACCGCGACGGCGGCATCGCCTACTACCGCAGCCTCGCCTACTTCCTCAGCGACGGCTACCCGGAGCACGACGATGCCAGCGAACTGGCCAATGCCGCGGCCCGACTGGCGGCGGCGGAAGAAGACCGCGGCATCGCCTTCTTCGCTTTCGGCATCGGCTCGCCGGACCAGCCCGTCAATATGTCCGCACTCAACGACCTGGCTCCCAGGCAAGCCGTCGAGTTGACCAATATGGAACAACTGGATGGCTCTATCCAGTGGCTGTCCCGCTCCGTGGCCGCCGTGTCCCAGTCCCAACCCGGAGAGGCCATCCGACTGCCACAGCCTGACTACCTCGACTTCTAGACCTTCCGGTGCAAACTCCCTCCAATCCCCTCGCCGGACGCCGCTTCGTTGACGAAGCCGGCAACCCCATTGTGCCGGGGCGCAAGCTGGGCGAGGGCGGCGAGGGAGTGGTTCACCTGGTGGACGACGATCCCGGCTCAGTTGTCAAAATCTGGCATCCAGGCCGGACGCCCCAGGACGCCGACACCAAAATCAGGCGCCTGGTGAACAATCCGGTCACCCCCGAACTGGGTGTAACCTGGCAAATTGCCTGGCCCCGGCACGAAGTCAGGGAGAGTGGAATCATCGTCGGCTATACCATGCCCACGCTGAACCCCGATGAATCCTGGGAACCCATCGTCGAATACTACAACCGCCGCGCCGCCCAGGGCACCGGCGCCGCCCAGGCCCGCGAGATACAGATTGACGACCGGGTCCGCATGGCCCGCAACCTCGCCCTCGGCTTCCGCGCCGTTCACGACGCCGGTTACGTTATCGGCGACGTCAACGAGAAGAACGTTGAGGTCAACCGTCAGAACGACATCGCCATGGTGGACTGCGATTCCTACGGGTTCACCGACCCCGCCACCGGGCTCACCTTCTCCAACCAGATGGGACGCCCCGAGTTCCAGGCCCCGGAGGCACAGAGCGACTATACCAACCGAACCCAGAACCACGACCGCTTCGGCCTGGCTGTCATCATCTTTCACCTCCTCACCGGCTACCATCCCTACACCGTCACCAACCGGCCCAACGTTACCCTGCCCGGCGACCGGATTAGTGCCTGGCTGTTTCCTCCGGCAGACCCCGCGCTCACCGCGCCCGACCCCTACAACCACGCTTGGGATGGCTTGACCGACCAGCAGAAGGAATTGTTCCTGCGCTGTTTCCACCGGGCGCACAAAGACGATCCCCGCCCCACGCCGGAAGAGTGGGTGGAAGCCCTGCTGGAAATGCCGACAGTCCCCGCGCCGGCCCCATCGCCGGCGCCCACTTCACCAACCTCGCCGTCGCCTTCGCCCATACCGCAAACCCCCGGCGCTCCGCCAAGACCCGCGCCACGCCCCCGCCGCTACTACACCCCTCCCATCTCCCTCAACAGCGAGTTGATTAATTTGGCCCTCGCCGTGGCCGGCTTCGCAGCCTTGCTGCCCCTCACCGTCTTCCAGCAGTTCCGACCCTGGTGGTGGCTGGCGCTGATGTTGGTGGCGGGACTGCTCCTCTACTTCCCCGCCCGGAGGTTGTTCCGCCCACCCATTACCCCGGTGCGCTGGGTTCTGATTGGCATCGCCTCGATTGTCTCCGCAAGCACCGCGCTGAGCTTGGTCGGAGCAGCCATGGACACCTGGCCGTGGTGGTTATGGCTGGGGGCCGGCCTTGGCGCTGCGTTCGTCTTCCTGGTCCCGGCCAGAAGCTCGTTCAGCAGTCCCAACACCTGGCGACGCTGGGGCGCCATCGCCGCGGCATCGCTGCTGGGTCTCTTCATCCTCGGCAATCTGATCGAAGAAGGCATCGGCGAGTGGAACCATTGGCGCGATACCAGGCAGTCGCCAGCCGCGCGGAATGCGGCTGCCGCCGGCAACGGCGCAGTTGCGGCCGCCTCCAACAGCCAGTCAGACCCCGCTCCCGCCACCATCCCGGTTGCCGCTGCGGTCGAACCCACCGACACGCCGCTGCCCCCAACGGACACTCCCGCCCCCACCGATACGCCGCCGCCGGCGCCAACGGATACCCCCACTTCCGCACCTGCCACCTTGCCAACGCATACTCCAATGCCAACGCTCGCTCCGGTCGTTGCGCCGCCCACGCCGGCCCCCGTTTTAACCGTGCTTCCCGGCGTCGCCAATCCCGGGGAAACCGTCAGCGTTCAATTGACCGGGTTCCCTCCCTTCACCCTGGTGCGTCAAATCACCGTTCACGACTTCCAACTCCTGGAAAACCGCACCGTCAACACCGACGCCAACGGCAACGCCCTCATTGAACACATCGAGGTTCCGGCCATCATCCACGCCGGCGTCTATCCTGTCTCAGCCACCGTAGGCGACACGGCCAACGTGGTCGGCGAACTGGCGGTGGTCCCCATCCCGCCCACTCTCACGCCTCCGCCCTACCCCGACCCGTCATTGCTCGCCCGACGGGGAACCCTCCCCGGCCATCTCTCCCGCGCGCCAGGCCTTCCCCAGAATGTCGTCGGCTGCTTCGTGGGTTCCGAGACCCGGCAAAGGCACTGGTTCTACCTGGCCGACCGGCCCAGCGCCACCCTGGAGAACGCGCGCAACCCCATCGTGCTGGAGTTCCACAAGACCATCCCCAGGGCCGAGTTGCGGGAAGTCATCCCCGGCGAATGCTACTACGTAGTAACCCCGGTAACCTACCAGACCGACGAAGCCATACCGCGCTGTCCGGGCACCGTGTACGGCACCGCGTGCAGCCTCGACGATATGCACTCCCGCTCATTCCGCGTGTACGTCACGGATGGAATCTTGCGCGAAATCACCGAAGCCCCTCTGTTCGGCAACTGACCTTTCCATCTAACGTTGCTCTCGCCGGCGAAGCAGGCGCCCAAGAGTCAGGGCCGCACGACGGATTTGATATCATATAAACCCGCCCGCTTCGCACAATCACGGGCCGTCCGCCACAGGAGACACCCAAGATGACCACCGTCCTCGACCGCATCGACCCCACTGTCGCCGCCGCCATCGAAAACGAAAACCGTCGCCAGCGCGATTCCATCGTGCTCATCGCCTCGGAAAACTACGCCAGCAAGGCCGTCCTCGAAGCCCAGGCCCAGCTGATGAACAACAAGTACGCCGAGGGCTACCCCGGCCGGCGCTACTACGGCGGCTGCGAGTTCGTGGACGTGGTGGAGACCCTGGCCATCGACCGCGCCAAAGCCCTCTTCGGCGCCGAGCACGCCAACGTCCAGGCCCACAGCGGCGCCCAGGCCAACATGGCCGCCTACTTCGCCGTCCTCGAACCCGGCGACACCGTCCTCGGTATGCAGCTCGACATGGGCGGACACCTCACCCACGGCGCCGGCGTCAACTTCTCCGGCAACCTGTACCAGTTCGTGCCCTACGGCGTTGACCGCGAAACCGAGACCATCGACTATGACCAGGTCGAGCAACTGGCCAGGGAGCACAACCCCAAGCTCATCGTCGCCGGTTGCAGCAGCTACTCCCGCACGCTGGACTTCCCCCGATTCCGCGCCATCGCCGACTCCGTGGGCGCGCTGCTGATGGTGGACATGGCCCACATCTCCGGCCTCATCGCCGGCGGCGCTCATCCGTCCCCCTTCCCCCACGCGCAAATTGTAACCTCAACCACCCAGAAAACCCTGCGCGGCCCCCGCGGTGGCATGGTACTCACCGAGGCTGAGTTGAGCCGCAAGGTGGACTTCGCCGTGTTCCCCTATATGCAGGGCGGCCCCTTTATGCACGTCATCGCCGCCAAGGCCGTCTGCTTCGAGGAGGCGCTCCAGCCCGACTTCTCCAAATACGCCCACCAGGTCGTCGCCAACGCCCAGGTGCTGGCTCAGGAGCTTTCCGAGGCCGGCGTCCGTCTCGTCGCCGGCGGCACCGACAATCACCTGATGCTGGTTGACCTGACCCCCCTGGACGTCACCGGACGCCAGGCCGAGCGCGCCCTGGAATCCGTGGACATCGTCGCCAACAAGAACGCCATCCCCTACGACCAACTGCCCCCGCGCACCGCTTCCGGCCTGCGCCTGGGCACTCCGGCCATCACCAGCCGCGGCATGGCCGAGGAGGACACCCGCCAGGTCGCCAGGCTAATCGTCCGCACCCTGGGCAGCATCGGCGACGAAGCGGCCCTGTCCGCCATCAGGGACGAAGTCCGCCACCTCAGCAATCGATTCCCCGTCCCCGGTCTGGACGAGCAGTAGGGCAGACTCTCTCCCGTCATTTCCGCCCCACAAACAGGTTCCCCCCAAAACCTCCCTCGTAAGCGTTCGTCCGCACGTACTCGCCGTCGAGCCCCGCCTCCGCCAGCAGACCCATCCACGTCGCCGTCGGGAACAGCCCGCCCACGTGCCGGTCCATTTCCACCTGCACCTGCCCGTCCCGGTCGATGATAAAGATGAACACCGATTCAACAGTGCTCGCTCCCGGCTGCGGCTTGGCCATGTACTCAATGAACGTAACCGACCTGTCCTCCGCCTCCCGCGTCCATTCCACCACCCGCGGCCCGTCAAAAGTCTCCCGGATGCAGTCCGGCGCAAACAGCGCCACGCCGCCCGGATTCAGATGCTCCGCCGCCGTGGCGATGGCCGCCCGCAAATCCCCTTCCGTCGTCATGTAGTTCACCGCGTCGTGGATGGCCACCACGTCAAAGGCGCGACCCAGGCGCACGCTGCGCATATCCCCCAGGTGATGCAGCGTCTGCGGGTTCAACTCCCGCGATATCTCCAGCATCGCCGGCGAGATGTCCACCGCCTCGGTGATGAAGTGCTCCGTCAGATGCGACATCAGATGCCCGCCGCCGCAGCCCAGCTCCAGCAGCGTCGGCAGATCCCGTCCGGCACCCGGCCCAATGTCCAGGCGGCTGCGGATAACGTCCAGCCACTCCTGGGCCTCCACCAGGTACTCCTCCGGCGGGCTGATGATGGGCCACAGGTGGGCCAGGTCGTCGTAAAGCCGCAGCGTCATCCGCCAATCACGCCGCCATCCCGCCCACGCCGTGCGTCTCGACGTACAGGTACTCCCGCACCCGGCCCAGCCATGGGCCCGGCGCCGGCGGGTTGTTGTGCAGCCACCGTTCCAGGTTGCTGATGATTACCCCCGGTTCCAGTTCGATGTACGGCCGGCCCAATTCTCGCCAGCGTTCAATCATCCGCCCGGCGTCCGCCGGCAGCTGATCCCCGGCGTCATTGTCGATGTCGTAATACCCGGCGGGGCGCCCTTGCGTCGCATTGTGAACCGTCATGGCAAGACCTCCTGCTGTTTCGTACAATTGTACGAAACAAATCGTCGCAATGCAACCCTCTGCCCTGTGCCAAGTCTTGATAATCCTAATCTTACAATATCCCCTGTACCCATACTATCAAAAGGCGTAAAATGTCCGGCATTGTGCAATTTCGCAGGCCCAAAATCTTCTACGGCTGGTACATCGTCTTCGCTACCGGCTTCGTGATGACGATTGCCACGGTGCCCCTGTTCCACGCCATGACGCTGTGGGCGGTGGCCCTGGAAAACCATTTTGGCTGGCCCCGGGGCCAACTCTCCCTCGCCCTCACCCTCACCCGCATCGAGGGCGGCCTCATGGGCCCCGTCGAAGGCTACCTCACCGACAAGCTCGGCGGCCGCAGAATGGTCCTCATCGGGTTCCTCATCCTCGGCCTCGGCTTCCTCATTTTCTGGCAAATCGACGCCGCATTCTGGCCCGTCGCCCCCCTGTATATGTTCTACGCGGCCTATATGGTCATGGCCCTCGGCCAGGGCATGGGCTCCTGGGTCCCCATGATGACCACCATCAACAACTGGTTCTCCCGCCGCATGGCCTCCGCCATGGGCTGGGCCAACTTCATGAGCCGCGGCGGCGCCCTCCTCATCATCCCCCTCATCGACCTCGGCATCAACGGCAGCGTCGGCGTACCCTTCACCGACATCACCCTCGGCATCAACCACGTCGTCGGCTGGGAGGGCGTCGCCTTCATCCTGGCCGTCGTCATCTTCGCCGTCGCCCTCCCCCTGTCCTTCATCATCCGCAACCGTCCCGAGGACATCGGCCTCCGACCCGACGGCGAAAACGTACCGGCCACCCGCGCCGGCCGACGCGCCGCAGCAGCGCAGGCCCAGGGTTTGACCGCCCAGCAGGCCGTGCGCACCCCCGCCTTCTGGCTCATCGCCGTCGGCCACGGCATGACCAGCATGATTATCCTCGCTATCTTCACCCACCTCGGCCTCCTGCTCAAGGACGCCGGCTTCGAGCAATATGCCGGCACTGTGGTCATCCTCTACACCCTGGTGTCCATGTTCTCCCAGCCCCTGGGCGGCTACGTCGGCGACCGCTTCCCCAAGCGCATCGGCCTCTTCGTCTTCACCTCCATCCAGGCCAGCGCCGTGGTCCTCCTCACCTTCAGCACCGAGCTGTGGATGTTCTACACCTTCGCCGTAATCTTCGGCATCGGCTTCGGCGGTCGCAACCCGCTCACCACCTCCATCCGCGGTGAGTACTTCGGTCGCGGCAACTTCGGCAAAATCCTCGGCATCAGCACCATACCCATGAACGGCCTGCTTCTCATCTCCAGCCCCTTCGCCGGCTATATGTACGACTGGCAGAACTCCTACACCATCGCCTTCCTG
The DNA here is from genome assembly GCA_009837355.1 of Chloroflexota bacterium. Lineage (GTDB taxonomy): Bacteria > Chloroflexota > Dehalococcoidia > Lucifugimonadales > UBA3495 > Bin87. The sequence goes on from VXTR01000058.1 coordinate 7,676, forward strand.
GTCCTCGCCGCCTTCAACTACGCCGGCGGCGTCTGCTTCCTGTTCGCCAAGCGACCCCGCATACCCAACACCCCGGAGGCCACGCCCTCAGTGCCTGCGTCGGCCGCCGCTCCCGCTACCGGCGACGACTCCTGACCCCCGCCGCCGCCAGCAATGCGGCCGCCGCCAGTACCACCACGGCCAGCGCCAGGAAAACTCCCCGGTACGTGCCGGCGCTGTCGTATGCAATCCCCGACGCCAGCGGCCCCACGGCGAAACCCAGCACCTGCGACGCCCGGCCCACTCCGTGAATCGCTCCCAGCGACCCGCGTCCGTAGTTCGCCGCCCACATCAGCGGCGTCAGCGTGTTGACCCCCGTGCCGATCAACCCCATCAAAATTACCACCGCGTAGGTCTCAGCCAGGGTGTCCGCCTGCACCAGCAGCAGCAGCGCCGCCGCCCCCGTCGCGTACAACGCCACCATCAGCCACCGCGGCGACACCCGGTCGGCGGCCACCCCCGATAGTATCGCTCCGGCCGCGCCCGCCGTTGCCATCACGCTGATTGCCGACACCGCCGCCGTCGCGCTCAGCCCCCGCTCGGTCAGGTATGGCACCAGGTGCAGCCCCGGCCCGGCCACCGCGCTGCTCCCCAGGAACAGCGCTGTCAGCGCAACCCAGAACCCCGGCGTCCGCGTCGCCTCGCCCAGCGTCAACGACTGCGCTTCATCCGCGCTGGCCGGCAAGGTTGACCCGCCGGCCTCCGCGTCGGCTGCCGGCTTGCCCCCGTCAATCGCCAGCCCCATGTCCTCCGGCTGCCGTCGTACCCACACCGCGCACGGGACTACTCCCAGCGCCAACATCAGCGTCCCCAAGCCCAGCCACGCCCCCCGCCATCCCCACTGGCCGATCACCAGGTGGGTGATCGGAGCCAGCGCGATGACTCCCGCCGTCTCAACGAAAAATACCAGCCCGGTGACCCGCCCACGGTAGCGCTGGAACCACTTCCCTACGCTGACCGACGCGGCTATCTTGACCCCGCCCTGGTCCGCGATGCGCGCCGCCGTGAACGCCAGGTAGAACCCCAGCAGCGTCTGCATCTGCGACAGGTACACGCAGGCCAGGCCGATGACTGCTCCGCCGGCCGTAAGGACGACCCGGGCGCCGAAGCGGTCCACCAGTCGCCCGATAAAAGGCGCCAGCGCCGCCCCCAGGATTGCCCCTGCCGCAGTCGCTCCGGCAACCTCCCCGCGGCCCCAGCCGAACTCCTCGGACATGGGCGCGACGAATATGGTCAGTATGGAAATCGCGGTGGCAGCGTTGGCAAGCTGAATGCTCCCCGCCGCGCCGGCGACGACCCAGCCGTAATACAGCGATTTGGGCCGGGCCTTCATCTGTCATTCCCGCATAGAGCCTGGCCCGTACTTGATACGGGGCGGGAATCCACCTACCCCAGGTCCGTCTCCGTAATCTCAATGTTGTGAATCGCCAGCCGCTCCGTCGGCTGTGAGTTCTCACCGCTGCGGCTCTGACGCACCGGCGACGTCGCCAACGCGTCCAGCACGTCGTCGCCGGCCGTGAGCGCCCCGAAGATGGTGTAATTCGGCGGCAGCCCCACGTCGGCCCCGTGCACGATGAACCACTGGCTGCCGTTGGTGTTCGGGCCGGCGTTGGCCATCGCCAGCGTCCCCCGCGTGTACGAGCGCGTTACCTCCTCGTCCCGGAACCGGTAGCCCGGGCCTCCGGTGCCGTCGCCCCGCGGGCAGCCCCCCTGGATCATGAACCCGTTGATAATCCGGTGGAACTGGTTGTCTTCGTAGAACCCGTCCCGGGCCAGGAAGACGAAATTGTTGACGGTGAGCGGCGCCACTTCCGACAGCAGCTCAACGGTCATGTCGCCCTTGTCGGTCTTGATGACGGCGTGGTAGCGCTTGGTGGCCTCAATAACGAGGCCCGGCGGGTTTTCATACTGCTTGGCAGGCATTGAGCGTTCTCCTGTTTCTGACGTACTGCGAATTCCGCAGCCAAACCGCCGCCGATTATACCCCATCCCCGCGCCTCCTCCCCGTCATTCCGGCGAAAGCCGGAATCCACGGGCAGGGCGGGGCTTCGACCCACCTTTGTGCCCCTTGTGGCTATCCCAAAATCCCCCACGAAAACCGTAGCGTATAATAGAAACATAGACAAAGCGCAGGAGGTGCCAATATGAACGTACTGCACAAGATGGCCGAATACGGACACGAGCAGGTCACGATGTACAGCGACCCCGACACCGGGCTGCGCGGCATCATCGCCATTCACGACACCACCCTCGGTCCCTCCTGCGGCGGCACCCGTATGTGGCCCTACGCCTCCGAGGACGAGGCCTTGGCCGACGCCCTCCGGCTGTCCCAGGCCATGACCTACAAGTCCGCGGCCGCCGGCCTCAACCTCGGCGGCGGCAAGGGCGTCATCATCGGCGACCCCCGCGCCGACAAGACCGAAGCCCTGCTCCGCGCCTGGGGCCGCTTCGTGGACACCCTCGGCGGGCGCTACCTCACCACCACCGACGTCGGCACCACCGGACGCGACCTCGAATCCGTCCACCAGGAAACCGACCACGTCGTCGGCCTCGACGTCACCCTCGGTGGCAGCGGCGACACCTCCATTATGACCGGCCTCGGCATCTACATGGGCATGAAAGCCTGCGCCGCTCACGTCTGGGGTGATGACTCCCTCCGCGGCAAAACCGTCGCCATGCAGGGGTTCGGCAAGGTCGCCTCCCACACCGCGGAGCATCTGCTGGAGGAAGACGCCCGGGTCATCGCCACCGACATCAGCCAGGCCGCCCTGGACAAGGCCCGCAGCATGGGCGTCAAAGTCGTCGGCGCAGATGACATCTACGACACCGACTGCGACATCTTCGCCCCTTGCGCCCTGGGCGGCGTCATCAACGCCGAGACCATCGACCGCCTGCGCTGCCGCATCGTCGCCGGCGGCGCCAACAACCAGCTGGCCGTGCCCGAGGACGGCGAAACCCTGCACCGCCGGGGCATCATCTACGCGCCCGACTTCCTCATCAACGCCGGCGGCATCATCAACGCCGCCGCCGAAATCGGCCAGCCCTACAACCCTGACCGCTCCCGCCAGCAGACCGAGCGCATCTACGAGCAGATGGCCGCCGTGCTGGCCACCTCACACAAAAAGGAAATCTCCACCGCCCGCGCCGCCGACCTCCTCGCCGAGCAGCGCCTCGCCTCCGTCCGCCAGGTCCGCCACGTCTGGCGCGGCTAACCCACGGCGCGGCGGATGCCTTTACTCGAAGACAACGTGCCCTGTCTCAATGTTCTTCCGCTCCGTCGCGCCCCCCGCCCGCAGGTGCACAATATCTTCCAACGGGTCATAGCCGACGTCGGAATTCAGCAACTCCTCGTCATCGTTGGCAAACATTGAGTACCCGGCGTATCCCCAGGTTGACGGCGTATTATCCCCCAGTGGCCGGCTGACGCTGACGTGCCACTGGGGGATGTCAATTGGCCGAACCGGAACGTTGCCGTATATCTCAATCGTCGAGTATGAGATTGGTCTAATCTTGGCATTGCCGTTCAGCAGGGGAAACTTCAGCGAACCAATCCAGGTGGTCTCCCCACTGTCCCGGTTTGTAATCCACAGGCCGAACCATTCGCCGTCAGCGGCCAGGCCGTCGGGCGCAATTCGGATACGATAGTTTCCTGCTCCCCAATCGTAAGACCGCCGCACTCCGATGAAGTCGCCCTCGTGCCCCGACGATTGGGGCCAGCCGTCCTCTTCGGCGTACCTGGCGTTGGCCAAGTCCCGCGTCCCCCATCTTGAGAAAATCACGCCTTTACCGCACCGATGCGGAGGCTCGGGCGCATCCGTATCCGTCTGCAAGCCAAAATAGAAGTCCTCCCCCGCGATTGACGTGCTGCCGAGCATGAGATAAAGCCCATGCTCGTCGGAAAAGTCGTCAACGTCATTGTGGATGGTGAAATCCGTCGTCAGCTCCCTGAAATGCCCCTGGTCAGATTCCCAATTCCACCATAAATAGGCCATGTGAATGGGCGGCATTATCGGTTCATACAGGTCCCCTCTGCCGGGAATCTGCGTAGGGGTCGGTATCGGCGTAGCGGTAGGCGCCGGAGTAGGCGTCGCCGTGGGTGTTGGTGCCGGCGTAGGCGTCGGTGTGGCAGTAGGCGTAAGAGTGGGAGTCGGCGTAGGATTCCGAGTCGCCGTAGGTGTCGGTACTACCGTAGCCGTAGGCATCGCAGTGGCAGTCGGCTCCGTCGTCGGCGTGGGTGCCAGCGTGAGCGTAGGGGTAGGCTCCGGTGTGGCAGCAGGCATCAGCGCAACCGCCGGCGTCGGCGAGGCCATCGGAACCCGCGTTGGCTCAGCAGTGGTACAGGCCGCAACCATCCAGATTACAACGACCGCGGGCAGCAGGTACCAGAAAAATCTTCCGGTCGTCATGCCCCGCACCTCCAACGCTGCCTGCTAATTGCCTACGTCGTACACCACCGTATCCGGCCGATACACCGCCCACGAGAACCAGAACTGCCCGATGCGACCCGCCACCGGCGTCAGCTCCGTTCCGGCCAGCGGCCCGCTCTCGGCCCGTCCAAAAATGTTCCACACGCTCCCCGTTTGCGTATCGACAATATTCCCCTCGCCGTCGGCGGCAAAGGTCAGCGTCTCCCCATCCGGCCCGACGGGTGAGAAGATACCGGCCGTGCCCACGTCCCGCCCCCGGGACACCGTGCCCGCGTCCAACGCCGACGCCGTCCCCGGCGTCCAGAACACCACCACGTCCTCGCCGCCAACCGACGCCGACACCACCCGCTCCCCGGCCAGAGTGGTGAACGACACCGCCCACGCATCGTTGCCCCGCTCAATCGCCACCACGCGCTCCACCGCTGGCAGGCGTGGGTCCTCCTCGCCCCTGAACAGGAACGGCGTGCTTCCAGGCCGGTCATACCCGGAGTAGGGGTTGCTCCCATAGGAACGGCCCGAACTGGGCCGCGACAGCACCCGCCCGTCGGGGAACGTCGCCTTGAAATCCGCCCAGGACACGATGGACAGGTACAGCTGTTCCAGCCGCCGGCCGGCATAATGCCCGATGACGCCTTCACCGCCCACTTCCTGCCACCAGGTCTCCGTCTGCCGGTCGTACATCAGCAGGTTGCTGTCCCGCAGCGCGCCGGTGGTGCCGAAGTCCAGCAGTTCGCCGTCAACCGTCCGCCTGTACACGAAGGCGGTATTGCACAGCGGTCAAAAAGTGATGACCACCGGCTCGCCGCCCACCGTATCGTTGACCAGTTCGTGCCACACCATCACCTGCACCGGGTAGGCCCGCACGTCCCCGTTGAGGTCCACCACCTGCACCGCTTCCGGGTCGCTCAGCCACTCGTCGGCCTCGCCGACCGATTCAAACGCCGGCTCGTCAATGGACGGGATGCCGTCCTTCGCCGGCCCGCCGGTCATTATCTCGTCGAAGGAAATGGTCGTCCGGGAGAAGTCGGTCTTCCAGGTCGCCCGCAACTGCCGCTCGTACTTCTGGCGCGCCTGCTCCGCCTGCTCCGCGTCAACCGTTGCCACCATGACCTCCGCCGAGACGGGTATCGACGTGGCAGAGGGCAGGTCGGTTGCTGCCGGAACCGTCGTAGCAGCGGGCAGCGACGTGGCCGGCGCCAGGGTTGGCGCAGTCGTATCCGTCAAAGGCGATGTCGTAGCCTCCGGCCCGGCGACCGGTTCTTGCACCGGCCCGCAGGCCAGCAGAGCCGACGCCGCCAGCGCCAGCCCGGCCAACGCCGCGACCACGGCGTGCTTGGGCAAGAAATCCTACCGGCCGCGCAAACGCGGGTCGAACACGTCCCGCAGCGCGTCGCCCAGCAGGTTGAATCCCATCACCACCAGGAAGATGGCCAGGCCCGGACAGATGGCCAGCCAGGGGCCGCTCTTCACGTGGGCCGACGCGGCCCGCACCAGCATTCCGCCCCAGCTCGGCTGGTCCGGCGGCGTCCCGACGCCCAGGAACGACAGCGAAGACTCAATGATGATGGCAAAGCCCAGGTAGTAAGTCGCCAGCACCAGGTACGTGGCAAAGCAGTTGGGCACAATATGCCGGAAGATGATGCGCCAGGGCGGCGCGCCAATCGCCGTCGCCGCCGTAACGTAGTCCAGCTCCTTCAGCGATAACACCTGCGAGCGCACCGTTCTGATAACCGGCGCGATCATGCCAATGACGATGGCCAGAATCACGGTGTTGAGGGATGGCGTAACCACGGCCATGATGGCCAGCGCGATGAGCAGGCCAGGCAGGGACATCAGAGCGTCAACGATGCGCTGCGCAACCATGTCAACGATGCCGCCGATGTAGGTCAGCGCAACCCCGATGATGAAGCTGGCCGTGATGCCAACCAGCACGCTCCCCAATCCCACGTACAGCGAAATCCGCGCGCCGTAAATCAGCCGGCTCAAGACGTCCCGCCCCACGTAGTCGGCGCCCAGCAGGAAGTCGGCGTTGGGCGACTCCCAAGGCAGCGCGGGCGTCGACCGCGGGTCGTATGGTGACAGCACCGGGGCCAGCGCGGCCACCAGCACCAGCAGGACTACTATCAGCCCTCCCACTGCGCCCAGCGGCTTGGTGCGGATGAACCGCATGAAAGCAGTCCACCACCGCGCCGTCAATCCGGGAGCCGGCATAGCCTCGCGAGCTATCGCAGCCTGTTCCGTGGTTTGGTCAATCATGGCAACACCTGTCGATGCGAGCTTGCGGTCGTCCGTCCGCGAACCGATTCCCGCCGAACCTGTTTCCTGCGAACCCGTTTCCTGCGAACCCGTTTCCTATGAATAGCGGATGCGGGGGTCGAGAACGCCGTAGAACATGTCAATGATGAGATTGAGCAGCAGCACCACTACGGCCGTCATCAGGATGACGCCCTGGATGACCGGGAAATCCCGGTGATTGATGGCGTCGATCAGGAAGTTCCCGACACCGGGGACAACAAAAATCTGCTCAACGATGATGACACCCCCCAGCAGCCGCCCGAACTGATAGCCGGAAACGGTGATGACCGGCAGCATCGCGTTCTTCAGTGCATGGCGTCCCACCACCACCCACTCGCGCAAGCCCTTGGAGCGCGCCGTGCGCATATAGTCTTCTCGCATTACCTCCAGCATGGCGGAGCGGGTGACCCGAGCCGTGAAGGCCATGTCGTGGAAGCCAATGACCGCGGCGGGCAGCACCATCAGTTTCAGATTCTGAAGCGGGTCCTCCCATAAGTGCGCGTATTCCAGCGGCGGCAGCCATCCCGTCCCGTACACCAGTCCGTAGATGACCAGCACCCCAATCCAGAACGTCGGCATCGCAATGCCCACCAGCGCGATGACCCGGCTGGCATAGTCCACCCCCGAGTCCTGTTTCATTGCCGAGATGATGCCCAACGGCACGGCGGCCACAAACGCCATCACGATGGCCAGCACCGCCAACTCGAAGGTTCTGGCAAATCGCTCAATCAGCTCAAAGCCGAAGGGTTGGCCATAGTAGAGCGATATGCCCAAGTCGCCGCGCACCACTCCCCATAGCCAGTCAGCATACTGCACGTAGATGGGGCGGTTGAGGCCCAGATCCTCTCGCAAACGCTCAAAGTCCGCGTCCGTCACTGTCCCGCTGGCGTCCTCACCGGTCAGCAGGAACACCGCAGCGTCCCCCGGCACTATCGAGAACAGCGCGAACACCAGGATGGTGGCCAGCAGCATCGTGGGGATGAAGAGCAGTAGTCTTCTAATCAGGTATTGAGTCATTCCTCAACTCCTGCCAGCCGGTCAGCGTGGTATGGTCGTTTCATTATGCAGGCTGGCCGGCCCCGTCAAAGGTCAGAGCCGGCCAGGTTTGCGTGTTGGTTGTGCGAGTTGCGTAGTCGGCTATGGCCGATACCCGCGGTCGGCGCTGGCGCTGTGGTCGCACGCCGACGCTTCGCCGCCAGCCCACCACACGTGGTCCCACTTCTTCACCAACTGCACCGTCGGCGGATAGTGGAAGTTGCGGATGCGGCAGTCAAAAGCCCCGCCGCTGGAGTACCACAACACCGGCAGCCAGTGGCTTTCGCCCTGGTGCAGAATTGCAGCCAGGTCTTCCAGATGCCCCTGACGGGTCGCCGGGTCAACCTCCCGATTCTGCAAGTCAATCAACTCGTCAACCTCGTCGTTCTGCCAGTTGTGCGGATTCCGCAGCACGTCTTGCAGGTAGAACTGGTTGATGATGTCGCCGGGGTCGCGCAGGATGATGCCCGTTCCAACACCGTCAAAGTTCGCCACGCCGTCCCGCAGCCCGACGTACATCGTAGCCAGGTCGGTGGGCTGAATGACGATGTCGATGTTCAGGTCTTCCCGCAGCTGCGGCGCCACCGTCTCCGCTGTGGACAACGATGGGTTCGAGTTCACCACGTTGTGCGTAATCTCGAAACCGTCGGGATAGCCAGCCTCGGTGAGCAACTGCCGGGCTTCGGCCAGCGCCGCCTCCCGGTCGCCGTAAGCCACGTTCTCAGCCTTCAGCACTTCCAGGTCTTCAACTACGCCCGGCGCGAAGAAGGTGCCGGGTTTGCCAAAGCCCAGGATGGCTTTTTCAACGGCGTTCTCCCGGTCAATGCCCAGGTACATCGCCCGCCGCACCCGCGGGTCGTCAAACGGCGGTTTGGTGTGGTTCAGGAAGAACGCCTGCACGCCCGAAGCTTCCAGGATCACGGCGCGGACGCGGCCGTTGGTATCCTCTTCCAGTCGTGCCATGTCTTCGGGGCGGTTGCTGCCGGTGACGGGCTGGTACGTGCCATAAACCTGTCCGGCCTGCAACGCCGAAAGGCGGCGGGCAACGTCCCGAATCAGGAATATCTTGAGCCCGTCAAAGAAAGGCCGTCCCGTCTTGAAGTAGTTGGGGTTTGCGTCGTAGGAATAACCCGAATCCTTTTCCCATTCTCGCAGCATCCAGGGACCGGAGCCGATGAGGCTGTCCGGCGTGCCCGCGCTGATGGCGGCCAGCGCCTCGGCCTGCGTCTTGCCCGTGTTGGCCTGCTCCTGGGTCAGGTTCTCGGCCACGTGCTTGGGATAAACCTTCATGTAGTCGGAGGCCAGGTTGGGCAGGAAGCCCGCCGCCGGGAACCTCAACGGAATCTTCACCGTCTTGTCGTCAACTGCCGAGGCGGTGCCGTGCTTCACGAAGTTGTTCAGGAAGCCCGTGCGGGCGCGCAGGACGCCCTCCTCAACCTGTCCCAACGTAATGCGGTCAATCGAAAAAGCAACGTCATCAGCCGTGACCGGCATACCATCGCTAAAGGTGGCGTCCGGGTGGATGTTGAAGATGTAACCCACCTCGTCGCCGTCCTCGTAGAACTCCCAACTCACCGCCAAATCGCCAATGATTTCATTCGGGTTGACCGGGTTGTATTCCAGAATCTGGTTGAAGCGAGGCCCCGAGGGAATCAGCACCGTGTTCATGGAACCGCCGTAGTGAACGTCCCAGAAACCGGGGTTGCTGGTCGCCACCAGCGGGAAGTCCCCCCGATAGTGCTGGCTCTCGCCTTCCTGCCACCAGTCGGGCCGGGCGTCAACGGCTACCGCCGTAGGCACCGGCACCGGCGTGGCGGTGGCGTCCAGCCGCGCGGTTGGCGTCGGCTCCACGACGCCGGCAAAGGGGTCAAGTGTCGGAGTGGCAGCCTGCTGTTGGGGCGCAGCGCTGCCGCCGCCGGTGGCCGCTCCGCTGCCGCTGTCTCCCGTGGTGTCCTGGGTGGTGGTAGTTCCGCCGCAGGCTACGATGGCCGCAGCTATGGCCACTGCCCCCAGGGCCAGCAGGATTCGCGGATGCCAGAATCTTCGCAAGTCCATGTAACAAGACCTCCCTGATTTGGTTATCGCTCTCGAACCGGAACGTCAGGGACATAACCCGACGTCAGTAATGCCGCGCCAGCGACGGGTTGCCGGCGTTGCACGATGCTACTCAAAGATAGTTTCATTGTCAAACCGCTTTTCATGATATTCAGCCGCCTGCAATATCATCCGTAAAGATTTTCCCCGACGCCGCTAACGGCTCGACTTCACACTCAACGCAGCCAACACCCCACCTTCGGTAGCCACCGGTGCCAGCAGCAACTCTCCGGATACGATCGGCTGTGCGGTTATCGGCCCTTCAAGCGTTGCCGTCCATTGCTCCGAACCGTCGGCTAACGACAGCGCCGTAATGACGCCTCTCTCGTCGCCAACCAGGGCCACGTCTCCGGCGATGGTGGCGCCAGCTGCTACGCCAGCCTCCAGGTCCGTCTCCCAGCGAATCGCGCCCGTTTCCACCTCCAGCCCGCTAACCAGTCCTCCCACGTCGGCGATTACGACGGTTTGCCCCGACACCGCCGGCTGGTGCGGCTGCTTGCCCCCTGTCCTCGTGGACCAGACCGTGCCCTGCTGCACCGGCGGATGCTTGGCGAATCCCCAAACCGCCAACTGCGTTCGGACGTAATAGATGGGACGTTCCAGCGGGTAGCGATGCCCTCGGTAGTCTATACCCCAAACCCGTCCTCGGGAGCCGTCCCGCCTGGCCCCGTTGCTGCTGAAGTGGAGCAAATCGTCGGTAACCGCCGGCCCGTCCCGGGTCCAGCGTCCGCCGCCGGCGTTGTAAATCATCTGCGGCCGGCCCGTGTTCACGTCCAGCACGTGTATCCTTTCGTCGTTGGCGGTAACTACCAGCCGGCTGTCGTTGATGGCCGGCGGCGCGATTATCCAGTCGCCCACCTGGTAATCCCACAGCGTTGCGCCCGTGGCGGCGTCCAGCGCCAGCAGCCGGCGCTGGTCCGTTTCGGCCACGAACAGCCGGCCGTCCGCCACCGTCGGCGACGGCAGCGATGCTGTCGCCAGCCGTTTTGACCACGCCAGTTCGCCGCTCTCGGCGTCCAGCGCGGTTACGATGCCCGGCCTGAATACCGCGAACACCAGGCCATCGGAAACCGCCGGCGTAACCCCCGCCGGCAGCCCGGAGTCGTATCGCCAGATTACCGTCCCGCTCTCCTTGTCCAGCGCGACAACGCTCCCATCCTCCGCAGTCAGATACACCCGGCTCCCAACCACGGCCGGCGGAGTGTCAATCGGCGACCCGGCAACGTACTCCCATCGCACTTCCGGCGTGCCTCCGGCGGACAACCCCGGCGCAACGGCGGCGGATGCGTTGGTAACGCCGCCGCCGGCCTGAGGCCAGTCCCCGGCCGGCACGGCAACGGCAGTATCGCCAATGGCGGTTGACGGCTGCGGCGGGTCCGGCGGCAGCCCGGTATATTCCCACAGTATCCAGAACGCGATGACGAGCAGCGGCGCGATTACCAGGGCGGCGCGCACCAGCCGGTTGCGCAGAAAGTCCAGCCGAATGCGTCGGGAACGCCGGCGGGCCTCCCCGGATGCCACGGTCTCCAGCCCCGAGAACGCGCCGCACTGCGCGCACCGGGCGCCTTCCTCCAACGACTCGTTAAGATGGCCGCAGAATCGGCAGAGCAGGACGGTGTCGGGACTGGCGCTCACGGGCGGGTCAGAACGCCGGCCGTTGCAGCACGGCCGGGTCAATGCGGCGGCGCACCAACTGCCCGTCAGTGGGTTCGCCCAGCAGCTCACCCTTGTCCACCATCACCTTGCCCCGCAGGATGACCGTGGTGGGCCAGCCGAAGATTTCCCAGCCTTCCCACGGGCTGTAGTCCCGCAGGTGCAGGTCGTCCATCGTCAGCCGCTTGTGGATGTTCGGGTCGATGATGGCAAAGTCGGCGTCGCTGCCCGGCGCGATGACCCCCTTGCGCGGGTACATCCCCAGCAAACGGGCCGCGTTGGTCGCCGTGATGTTGGCGAACTGCGTCAGCGACATCCCGCGCCGCACCACGGCCTCGGTGTAGTTGACGCCCATCCGGATTTCGATGCCGATGTTGCCGCCCCGCATATCCTGCACGTTGAGGCCCGCCGTCTTGTCAATGTACGTGGTGAAACTGCTGTCCGTGGCGGTGAAGGTCAGGTCGTTGCCCAGCAGACCGGTCCACAGCTCGCTCCCGTCTTCAGGATACTTCAGCGACGGGTAGGTGTGGTACTTCATCCCGTCCGGTTCCCGGTACTGCCAGGCGTTGAACGAGAGTGCCAGCGTCAGCACTTCGCCATAGACGGGCAGGCCCCGGCTCCGCGCCGCGGCCACCGCGTTGACCCCGTCGCTGCCCGTTACGTGCACGAAGTACATTCCCGCGCCGTTCTGCTCCGCGATGCGTATCACGTCGCGGAAGGCTACGTCCTCAACCTCCTTGGAGTGAATCAGGTTAGCGTTCCACCAATCCCACATCCCCCGCTGATGCGCCACCAGGTAGTTGTACATCACGATTTCGTCGTCCTCGGCGTGAACGGCGAGGACGCCGTCGTGCCGGGCCAGCTGCGCGGTCAGGTCGCTGAGCCGTCCGTTGTCGATGCGGCCAATGGGCGTCAGCGACAGCGGCGGGTCCTGCGGCGGCCGGATGTTGGTGGTGAATATCTTGACGCTGGGAAAGTCGTTGTTGATGAGATCGCTGACCCGCGCGATGCTGTCGGCGGTGTTGCTGCTCCGGTAGATGACGTGGGCGGAATAGTCGGCGTAGGTGTTGCCTTCCCACACCGACATGAAATCCAGCACGCCGCCCACCAGTTCGCCCTCGTTGGGGGCGGGGGCGAAGTCAACCACGGTGGTGGTGCCGCCCCAGATTGCGCCCAGGGAGTGTTCCAACGGGCCGGCGTTGGGCACGCCGGCGACCTGCTGGTGTGCCCCCGGCTGCACGTTGGCGGCGGCGTGGACGTGCGGCTCAATCCCGCCAGGGCAGACGATGCGCCCGCTGGCATCCACAACTTGCGCCGCGTCATCTATAAGCGTGCCGGGCGCGCCGATGGCGACGATGCGACCGTCCTGCACCCCAACATCTACCTCAGCCGCCTCGCTGGGCATGACGACAGTGCCGCCGGTAATCAGCAGGTCAAACATGGTCGCCCCTCCGGATAGCGCAATGGGTGCGCGGGTCAGTGCATGGTAGCACAAACGCCGCACGCTGCGGTTGGCGTATCAGCCCAGCGCCTGCCCCAAATCGGCAATCAGGTCGTCAGGGTGTTCCAGCCCCACGGAAACGCGCAGCAGGTCGTCAGGGGTTTCGCTGTGCGGCCCCTCGATGGATGCCCGGTGCTCGATGAGGCTCTGCGTTCCGCCCAGGCTGGTAGCCCGCACGAACAGGCGAACCCTGGACGCCACCTCCATCGCCGCCTCCCTGCCGCCGGCAACCTGGAAGGACAGCATCCCGCCGTAGTCCGACATTTGCTGACCCGCAACATCGTGCCCCGGATGCTCCGGCAGCCCGGGGTAGTGCACCGCGGCAACTTTGGGATGATCCTGCAAAAACCGGGCAACGCGGCCGGCGTTGGCGCAGTGCGCCGGCATTCGCACGTGCAGGGTTCGGATGCCCCGCAGCGTCAGCCAGCAGTCAAACGGCGACGGCACCGCCCCGTACACGTTCTGTATCAGCCGGACGCGCCGGAAAACCTCGCTGTCCTCGGCAGACACCACCGCGCCGCCCGTTACGTCCTCGTGCCCGCCCAGGTACTTGGTGGTGGAGTGAACCACCATATCGGCCCCCAGGGAAAGGGGCCGCTGCAGCATCGGACTGGCCCAGGTGTTGTCGCAAACGCACAGCGCCCCGGCCGATTGGGCGATGCCTGCCATCTCCGCAATGTCGGTGATTTTCAGCAGCGGGTTGGACGGCGTTTCCGCCCAGATGAGCCGGGTGTTGGGCCGCACCGCCTGCCGGACAGTATCGGCGTCGGTCATATCGACGAACGTCGTATCCAGTCCCCAGGGGGCGAAGACCTCACGCAGCAGCCGCGCCGTGCCGTGATAGCAGTCATCCGGCGCGATTACGTGGTCGCCGGGGGCCAGCGCCTGAAACACCGTAGCCGTAGCCGCCGAACCCGATGCAAAAGCCGCCGCCACCGCGCCGCCCTCATCGCCGCCCTCCAGCAGCGCCAGCAGATGCTCCAGCGAACTGCGGTTGGGGTTGTCGCTGCGCGAATAAACAAACCCGAGCGGATACTCCCCGTCGCCGTCCCGCTCAAAGGTGGTGGACAGGTAAATCGGCGGCGCAACAGCCCCGGTAGCCGAGTCCGGCCGGTGAGCCGCCTGCGCCGCAATAGTTTCGGGCCGCATCATCCCGTTCAGACCCCTGCCTTGATGAACTCCGCCACCCGCTCGCTGATCATAATCGTCGTGGCGTTGGTGTTGGCCCGAATCACGTCGGGCATCACCGAAGCGTCGGCCACGCGCAGACCCTGCACGCCGTGCACCTGCCCGTGCTGGTTCACCACGGCCAAGGGGTCGCTGTCCGGCCCCATCTTGCACGTGCCGGCGATGTGGTGCTGGGTGTAGGCATTGCGCAGTATCCAATTGTCCAGCGCGTCGTCGTTGGCCAGATCGGCATCGACGGGATTCAGCCGCTCCACAATGAACTCCTTGAAGGGCGAACTTTCGGCGATTTCCAGAGCCTTGCGGACGGCTTGGCGCATCCGCTGCCGGTCATAGGGGTCGCTGAAAAGCTGGTAGTCCAAATCAGGCTGCACCGTCGGGTCGGTGGATTGCAGCGAAAGGCGGCCAAACCCCACGGCGTTCTGCAACCCCACGCTCAACCCGAAGTGGAAACCTTCACCGTCATAGGACACGCTGGCCGGACGGTGCTCGCTGGTCATAAGCGTCGGCGTAATCTGAAAGTCGGCCTTCGTTGGCGAGTCGTCCGCGCTCCAGCGCAGTCCGACCTGGATGTTGGGCGCGAAAGTGTCCGGTTCCTCGCCCTCGCCGCGAAACAGGATGTAAGCGGCAGGATGGTCGCGGAAGTTCATGCCCACGCCGGACAGTTCGTGGTTCACCGGAATGCCCATCTCCCGGAGGTGGTCGGCCGGCCCGATGCCCGAGAGCAGCAGCAGTTGCGCCGACCCAATGGTCCCGCTGCACAGGATGATTTCGTTGCCCTCGACGGTGAACACTTCGCCGCCGCTCTGCACCTCTACTCCCACGGCCCGATTGCCGTCCATCAACACCCGGTGGGCGTGGATATTGCCCCGCACCGTCAGGTTGAGGCGATGGCGCGCCGTGCTTAGGAACGTCAGCGATGTGCTCATCCGCACGCCGTCGATGTTGTTCATCGGGCGCGGCGAGATGGCGGTGTAGCAATCCGGCGCGTTCTGGTCGGGATGCTCCGGGATGCCCAGGCCAACGCAGGCATCGTAGAACGCCGCGTTGAAGGGCAGCCAGTCCTCCCGCTTGGGCCGGCGCACCGGCAGTGGTCCCTCCGAGCCGTGGAAGTCGTCGCCACCGAAGTCCCAGTCGTTCTCCAGCTTGCGAAAGAACGGCAGGCAGTCGGTGAACTTCCACTCGTCGTTTCCCCACTCGGCCCATATGTCGTAGTCCTCGGGGATGCCACGGAACACCACCTGTCCGTTGATGGACGACGACCCACCCATGGCCCAGCCCCGGGGAATGACCATCGGCTCGCTCTGCGAGGAATTGGCCCGCCCCCGCAGGTCCCAGCTGTGCGGCCCGTAGGCGGACAGCCAGGTGTTGTTGCCTTGCTTCAGATCCTGGGGCAGGTGCTCGAAGTCGGGATAGTCCGGCCCGGCCTCCAGCAGGATGACGGACTTGTCGGTCATTTCGGAGAGGCGCGTGGCCATGACACAGCCGGCGGAACCGCCGCCGACCACGATGTAGTCATACTTCATAACGAGAGCCGGTCTCCTTGTCGGGTTTGATGACGCTGCGGGCGATTTTAGCACAGTGATGACACAGCCACCCTGCCGTCCTCTACTGCGCTCGCGGCCCCTTGGTCGCCGCAACCCGCTCAATCGACCCGTCCGCGTTGATGCGGAATCCCGAGTACGGCCCCACTTTCTCGTTGAAAATGCTCACGACTTCCTGGCCATTTTCAGGATAGCCCAGCCGGCCCAGCCAGCCGGACAGCACGTGTTCCGGCACCACTACTTCGTCGATGTGCCGCAGCGTTCCCTCCGTGAACGGCTGAACCTTCAGGCCTGCCTGCTTGTTGGCCTCCAGGGCGATGAAATTGTGGTATGGAGCCAACCGCAGGGCCTCCAGCTCTACCTTCGCGCCCTCCTCGATCATTATCTGCTGTAGGTCGGCCGGCATCTCGTCCCATACGTCCTTGTTGACGATGTTGTTGGTGTACGTGAAGCGAACCAGTGGCCCGGCCATGTAGTCGGCAACCTCAGACAGACGTAGGGTCAGTCCCCACATAGCCGGAGTTGCGGCGGTGTCCACGGTTTCACTCTGGAGAGCAGCGTACATCTCGGCGGCGCTCAGCCGCACGGGTTCGGCTCCCATGCCCCTGATGAAATCTGACATTGACTCAGATGAAGAGCGGATCTTGCGGCCCTGGAAATCCGCCGCTGTTGGCAATGGCTCTCTGCTGAAGAACCAATTGTCGTAGCCGGCGGACCAGTTACGATTCAGCACGTAAGCTCCACCGCTGATGTCCCGCATCATCCGGTCAATGTCCGGGGCTAGTTCGGTCACTATGAGGTAGGAAGACTCCCAGTCGCTGGCCAATCCGTACAGCGATAGCAACTCCAGGTTCGGGTAGTCCTTCGACACGTAGCCGGTGAAAATGCCCGCCATGTCCAGCGTGCCGTCAGCGACCTGGTCCAGCATTTCCGGCCCGGCCAGGCCCAACTCAGAGAGAGACGTGACAGACAACTGCACTTGCCCATTGGTGCGCTCCGCCAGGTTGGGCGCCCAGTAACTCTCAATCAGTACGCAGTGGGGCAGATTGCGGTTAGAGCACACGTGTTGGATTTCAAAGCTCTCTCCGGAAGACGTCAGCTCGGTAGGATTGGCCAGATTGGCCTTGTCAAGCAAGCCCCGGTAATAGTCGCTCCCGTAGATAAACCCTTGCCCCGGCAAGCCCGGCAGGCCGAACAGCGCCGCCGCCGATACCTGGGTGTACACGGTTTCGGGGAAGTCGAGCATCAGCGACTCGTGCGGCGGCGGGCCCATCAACTGCGAAACGTCTCCGACGAAAATAGCCCCCGGCCCTCCAGCGTGCTCCGCCGCGTATGCCTCCAGCGCGGCCTGTTGCTCGGCGGCGGACATCGCCGGCGTGGGCGTCGGCGGCGGCGGTACGGGTTGCGCCGTTGCCGTAGGCTCCGCCGGCGCCACGGTCGGGGCCGGCGCTGCTACTGTGGCCGGCGCCATCGTCGCCGTGGGTTCTGGGGGCGCCACGGTCTCCGTCGAAGCCGACCCGACGGTAGGTGCCGCCATCGCCGTCGGAACTGCCGTAGGCTGCGGTTCGGGTTCGCCGCCGCCGCACGCGGCCAGCCCTGGCATCAATGCCAGGCCCAACGCTGCGGCGAAGACGGCGGCAATATAGCGCTGTTTCACGTTGGTCATCATCTGGTTTTGATTTCTCCTCTATATACCGCGAATGTTCAGAAGCGACCGGGCGTAGCCCTCTCTCTACTGCGCTCGCGGCCCCTTGGTCGCCGCAACCCGCTCAATCGACCCGTCCGCGTTGATGCGGAATCCCGAGTACGGCCCCACTTTCTCGTTGAAGAGGCTGACGATTTCCCCTCCGCTGTTCGGGTAGCCCAGGCGACGCAGCCAGCCCGGCAGGACGTGTTCCGGCAGCACCACTTCATCAACGTGCCGCAGCGATTCATCCGTGAACGGCTGAATCTTGAGGCCGGCCTGCTTGTTGGCTTCCAGTGCGATGAAGTTCTGGAAGGGGGCCAGCCGCAGGGCCTCCAGTTCCATCTTCGCCCCCTCCTCAGTCATTATCTGCCGCAGGTCGGCCGGCATCTTGTCCCAAACGTCCTGGTTGATGACGTTGTTGGTGTAGCCGAACCCGATCAGCGGCCCGGCCATGTAGTTGGCAACCTCGTACAGGCTGCCCGTTACCCCCAGCAGCGCCGTGGTTACGGTGGCGTCCACCGTGCCAATCTGCAGCGCGGTGTAGATTTCGCCAATGCCCAGTTCCACCGGCTCGCCGCCCATTCCCCGGATGAAATCCGTCAGGGACGCCGAGTGCGTGCGTATCTTCCGGCCCTGGAAATCCGCCGCCGTCGGCATCGGCTCTTTGCTGAAGAACCACTGGTCGGAACCGGCGAACCAGTTCCGGTTCAGCACGTGGCTGCCTCCGGTGATGTCCAGCATCATCCGGTCGATGTCCGGCGCCAGTTCGGTCAGCATCAGGTAGGAGCTTTCCCAGTCGCTGGCCACGCCCCAAAGGGACTGCACCTCCAGCCCCGGATACGCCCCGGCTACGTAACCGGTGAAAATGTTCGCCATGTCCAGCGAGCCGTTGGCTACCTGGTCCAGCGTGCCCGGCCCGGCCAGCCCCAACTCAACGAGAGACGTCACCGACAGCTGAACCTGCCCGTTGGTGCGCGCCGCCAGGTTGGGCGCCCAGTAAGTTTGCACCAGCACGCAGGTGGGCAGCCGGCGGTCGATGCACACGTGCTGGATTTCAAAGCTCTCTCCGGAAGAGGTCAGCTCAGTAGGAGCGAGCAGGTTCGCTTTATCAAGCAAGCCCTGGTAATAGTCGCTGTCGTAGATGAACGATTGCCCCGGCGAGCCCGGCAGGCCGAACAAAGCCGCCGCCGATACCTGGGTGTACGCCGATTCAGGGAAGTCGAACATCAGCGACTCGTGCGGCGGCGGCCCCATCAGTTGCGAGATGTCGCCCACGAAAATCGCTCCCGGCCGGCCGGCGTATTCCGCCGCGTATCCTGCCAGAGCGGCCTGCCGTTCGGCGACGGACATGGCCGGTGTGGGTTCGGGCGTCGGCGCAATGGGTTGCGCAGTTGCCGTCGGTTCCGCCGGCGCGACCGTCGGAGCCGGTGCAACCGCAGTGGGCTGGGGCGCCATCGCTGTAGGTTCCGGCGCCGTCGTAGCCACCGCCGGAGCCGTGGTGGGAGACGGAGCAATCCCGACGTTAGGCGCCGCCATAGCCGTCGGCTGCGGTTCGGGTTCGTCGCCGCCGCACGCGGCCAGGCCCAGCATCAATGCCAGGGCCAATGCTGCGGCGAAGACGGCTGCAATGTAGCGCTGTTTCACGTTCACCTTCATGGGTTTCTATTTCCTCTCTGTGTGTTCAGACCCTATCGACCGTTTATTTATGATACTGCCTTCCGAGCACGTTCAAAGACTGCGTCCAGCATTTCCATCGTCAGCCTTCCCGTTTGCGTGTTTTGCTGGCTGGGGTGATAGCTGGCGATCAACAGGGGTCCGTCGTCGGGCAGCTGGGTAGCAACGTTGTGTCCGAAGGGCGGTTTGCGTCCCGGCGCCGTGCGTCCGGCGGCAGCCCAGGCACGCAGGAAGGCGTCAAAGGCGATGCGTCCCAGTGCGACCACGGCTCGCAAATCGGTGAGCAATTCTATCTCGCGGGTGATGTAGGGACGGCAGGCGGTCAGTTCGTCCGGCGTCAGCTTGTTCTGCGGGGGCGCGCAGCGGGCAGCGGCGGTAATCAGCCCGCCGGTAAGCTCCAGCCCGTCGCCGATGCGCGCCGATTCGGCCTGGTTGGCGAATCCCGCCCGGTGCAACGCGCCAAAGAGCCAGTCGCCGCTGCGGTCGCCCGTGAACATCCGCCCGGTTCGGTTGCCTCCGTGAGCCGCCGGCGCCAGCCCCACCACCAGCAGGCGAGCGTCCGGGTCACCGAAAGCCGCCAACGGACGGCCCCAGTACTCTTCATCCCGATACATCCGGCGCTTGACGCGGGCCGTTTCCTCACGCCATTCCACCAGCCGAGGGCAGAGCCGACAGGCGACAACCTGCTCCTGCACTTCAGCGATGGAGCCGGCGGTTTTGGTATCAGTGGCTATGACTGTGCCCATCGTGGTCTGCCGGCGCGCCCCAACCGCCGCCCCCGGGCGTGCGGATGCTGAGCACGTCGCCGGCTTCCACGTCCAGGGTTTCCTTGCCGGCCAGGTGGATTTCCTCGTAGCCGCCTTTCAGCAGCACGTTTTCGCCATGCTCGCCGTGATGCCCTCCGTGATAGCCGGGCGGAGCGTATCGCCGCCGTTCCGACAGCACGGTAACGCGGGCCGGACTGAGAAACTCAACGTCGCGAATCAGCCCGTCGCCGCCCTTGTGCAATCCGTCGCCGCCGGAACCACGGCGCAGCGCGGACCGCCGCAGCCGCAATGGAAACGCGAACTCCAAAGCCTCCACCGGCGTGTTCATGGTATTGGTCATGTGCGTATGGATGCCGGAAACCCCGTCCTTGTCGGGCCGCGCGCCCATCCCGCCGCCGATGGTTTCGTAATAAACGTAGGGCTTGTCCCGCGATATGTCGTGCCCGCCGATGATCATGTTGTTCATAGTGCCCTGCGACGACGCCGGTATCTTGTCGGGCATGGCCTGGCTCATTGCCGCCAGCAGCACGTCGGTGATGCGCTGGGACGTCTCCACGTTGCCGCCGGCCACGCCTCGCTGCGGCTGCGGGTCCACCAGGCTCCCGCGCGGGGTAATCACTTCCACCGGACGCAGGCAGCCCTGGTTCGCCGGCGCTTCGTCGCCCACCACGCAACGCACCACGTACAGGCTGGCCGACACCGTAACGGCCCGGGGCGCGTTGATACAGCCCGGCCGCTGCTCGGCGGTGCCCGTGAAGTCGATGGTCAACAGGTCGCCGGCCACGGTAACGGCCACGCTGATGGCCACCGGCTCTTGCGTCAGGCCGTCGTCGTCCATGTAGTCCGTAACCGAATACACCCCGTCGGGTATTTCGGAGATGCGCCGGCGCGTGAGCCGCTCGGAATAGTCCAGCAGCGCCGCCATGTGCTCGTGCGTGTCGGCCAGCCCGTACCGCTGGGCGATTTCGGTGAGGCGAGTGTCGCCCACCCGGATGGACGCAATCTGCGCCGCCAGGTCCCCCTGACGGTCGTCGGGAGTGCGCGAGTTCCGGCAGATGAGCGCGATTAGTTCCTGGTTGATGCGTCCGGCGTCCGACAGCTTCAGCGGCGGAATAATCATCCCTTCCTGGTACAGTTCGGTGGACAGCGGCATCGAGCCGGGAGCCATCCCGCCCACGTCCGAGTGGTGGCCCCGGTTGCTCACGTAGCCGATGAGCTCCTGCCCGCCGTCAAAGTCGATATACGCCGGCGCCACCAGCGTAATGTCCGGCAGGTGCGACCCTCCCATGTAGGGATCGTTGAGAATTATGATGTCGCCGGGCCGCAAACCCTCGGGGAAGGTCTGCAAGGCCGCCTGCACCGACGCCGGCATCGCCCCCAGGTGCACCGGCTGGTGCGCCGCCTGCGCCACCATCTCGGCGGCGGGGTTGAACAGCGCGCAGGAAAAATCCTGCCGCTCCTTCATGTTGGTGGAGTAGCTGGTGCGCTGGAGCGCAACGCCCATCTCCTCCGAAACGGAGATGAACATATTCTTGAACACTTCCAGGCTGATAGCGTCAACGGGCATAGTGGATGTAGTTCCTCATCGGTTTGCGGGTACGCGCAAGTGTGGCCGCTAAATGGTCAGCTCGGCGCGGATTAGGCGGTGGTTTTTGGCGTCGGCGGCAAGGGCAAATGCTTCCAGGGCCATGGCCCCCAGCAGTATTTTTTCATCGCTGGTTCCAAAGACGACATACACGGGTCGAGTGCGACCTTCCAAGTCCATGTCTGCCCATCCGATGTCCAGCTCCTGCACCGAACCGTCGGCCAGGCTGAACAGTTCCGTTTCGTCCCGTTCAATGCCCAGTTCGTCCAGTATCCCGGCCGGGATGATGGTGTATGACGCGCCGGTATCCACCAGCCCGTTCAGAGACCGCTCCTCGCCGGTAACGCGGTTCCTGATTGTGAAGTCAACCCTGAATGTTCCCACTTCGCCTCCAATAGTAGTTCCCGGCAGGATAATCCAGTCATCGGTCATTCTATGCTTTTGAGTCATGGTGCCCTCCTGCATTCTGCATTACCCTTGCCATCGGCGCTGTTAGCATCATAGCCCAGCCAGCAAATCCACTGCCCCCGGCGGCATAACCAACTGATAGAACTCCGTTCCCATCAGCGTATGCACCACGTCCTCCGGCAGCTGGCTGAACGGGCCGTCGTCGCTGATTTGCGTCCGGTGGCACGCCAGCGACGCCAGCTTGGTCTCCACCCAGGGCGACACGTCCATGGTGGTCGTTACTTCGTCGTCCGGCGTCCCCAACGAGTCCACGGCGTCCACCGCGAAAGGCGGCGTGATGCCCCGGTCGGTCATCTCCTGCCACCAGCGCCGGAACACGTTGCGGGGAAAGCACACGTAGTAGAGCAACGGCGTGAACCCGTCCGGGTCGGAGGCCCGCTCAACGGCGGCGGTAGCGTGGGCGCACATCGTCTTGTGGTCGGGATGCCCGTAGCCGCCGCTGGGGTCGTGGGTCAGCACCACGTGGGCGTTGACCTCGGCAATAACGCCGGCGAGATTGCCGACTACCACATCGGCGTCGGCGTTGCAGTAGGCGTTGGGGTGGTTGTTGTCATCCCACCCGTCCATGCCGCTGTCCCGGTAGTTGAGAAAACGCAGGTCAGCGACGCCGGTGATGGCCATGGCGCTGCGCAGTTCCTCCTGGCGCACCCGCCACAGGTTTTCCGGGGTAGCCAGCGACGGGTCGCTGATTTCGCCCACGTCGCCGTTGGTGGCGCAGACCAGCGTAACCCGCGCGCCTCCGGCCGCCAGCATCGCCAGCAGCCCGCCCGAAGCAAACCCTTCATCATCCGGATGCGCAAAGCAAGCCAGCACGGAGAGGCGCGAAAGGTTGGCGGTCATACAGTCTCCGGCTCCAGAATCAGGTTGCCGTACGGGTCAACCTCCCCATTCCACCCCGGCGGCACGACGATTGTGGTGTCCAGTTGCAGCAGCAGCGCGGGCCCGGCAATGTGATTGCCGGTTCGCAGCTCGTCCCGGTCGTATAGCGTAGTGTTGACCGGCCCGCCGGCGAACACCACCTCCGCCGAACCGATGGCGGCGTGCGCTACATCCGTACCCTCCGACGCCGCCGGCTCCAGCTCCGGCTTGGCTACGGCCAGTTCCAGCTTGAGACGCAGGTTCACCACCTCAATGGGCAGCTCGCCGTCCGCGTAGCCGAACCGTTGCAGGTGAGCGTCGTAAAAGTCCGATGCAATGTGGTCGGTAAGGTCCCCCGGCGAATCCAGCGTAGGACAGTCCACCGTCAGCTCGAACGACTGCCCCACGTAGCGCACGTCCAGGAAACGCCGCGCCGTCATGTCGTCGGCTGGCAACTCTTCGTCCAGGAGTTCGGCCCTAGCCAGCTGCTCCATCCCTCGAAACTCGGTGTCCAACCGCGCCTGGTCCAGGTCGTCGCCCTTCAGCATCACGGTGCGGGAGTAGTCCTTCACCACGTCGGCGATGGCCACGCCCAGCGCGGACAGGATGCCGGGATGACCCGGCACCAGCACCCGCGGAATGCCCAACTCTCCGGCCAGCTCGCAGGCGTGCATCGGCCCGGCTCCGCCAAAGGGCACCAGCGTGAACTCTCGTGGGTCGTAACCCCGTTCCAGCGAAATGGCGCGGATGGCTCGCTCCATGTTGGAGTTGACCACGCGGATAATGCCCAGGGCCGTATCGGTGGCCGATGCTCCGACGCCGGCGGCCAAATCTCCCAGCAGCGCCCGTGAACGTTCCAGGTCCAGCGTCATCCGTCCGCCCAGGAAACCGTCCGGACGCAGCCGGCCCAGGGTGAGGTTGGCGTCGGTTACGGTGATGCGGTCGCCGCGTCCGTAGCAGGCCGGGCCAGGGTCGGCGCCGGCCGATTGCGGGCCAACCACCAGCGCGCCGCCGGCGTCCACCCGGGCGATGGAGCCGCCCCCGGCGCCCACCGTGTGTATCTCAATCATAGGCACGCTGACGGGATACCCGCCCAGGTTGGCCGAGGTGGTCTCCTTGATGCGTCCGGGGCACAGGGACACGTCGGTCGAAGTGCCCCCCATGTCCAGCGTGATGATGTCGGGGTAGCCCGCCTGCACCCCGGTATAGAACGCGCCCACCACGCCGCCGGCCGGGCCACTCAGGATGGTACGCACCGGCTGCTCGGCGGCCAGGCTCGCCGTAATGCTGCCGCCGGACGACTGCATAATCCGCAGCCCCCGCCCCAGCACGGATTCCAACTGCGTCAGGTAGCGGGCCATCACCGGCCCCACGTAAGAGTTCACCACCACCGTGCTGGTGCGTTCGTACTCCCTGAACTCCGGCAGTATCTTTGACGATATGGAGATAAAGGGGCCGTTGGGCAGTTCCGCCAGTCGCCGGGCCAGCATCTCCTCATGCACGGGGTTCAGGAACGAAAAAAGAAACGACACTGCCACGCCATCCACCGGTGCGTCCTTGAGCAGCGACAGCAGGGTCTCCACCGATTCGGGAGTAAGGTCGTCGAGAATTGCGCCGGTGTAGTCAATGCGCTCCGGCAGTCCGAACCGCAGCTGCCAGGGAGCCAGCGGCGCCGGCCGTTCCATGCCCAGGTCATACAGGTCGGCCCGGTTCTGACGCCCGATTTCCAGCACGTCCTCAAAGCCCAGGGTAGTTACCAGGGCAGTGCGTCCGCCCTTCCCCTCCAGCAGCGCGTTGGTGGCCACGGTGCTGCCGTGGATAAAGTCGGCGGCGGCCAGGTCAACGCCGGTTTCGTCAATGCCGGCGGTGATGCCCCGGGAAGGGTCGGCGGGCGTGGAGGGCAACTTGTGAACGGCGAGTTGGCCATCCTGCAAGATGGCAATGTCGGTGAAAGTGCCGCCGACATCAATACCAACGATGGTGCGTGGCATAAAGGGTTCAGTTCTCCGTAGCGTCGTTATCGGAAGGACATTATAGCAATCCGGACGCCGGCCGTAATCGAAAAAGGGCATCAAAAAATCCGGGGAGCGGGCGCTCCCCGGATTATCCGGTTCGGCTGTTGTCCGCCGATGGCGGACGGGAGGTTAGTCGGCGGCCGACGGCTGTGGGAGCCCCTCGTCGTGCATCAACGGCGAGACGACGGCGGACCCTTCCTGCTTGCGGCGGATGAAGAACCGGGGCACGATGACCCAAAGAGCGAACAATCCAACGAAGGCGGCGCCGGCGGCTATGGCAAGCATTTCAATCTGTCTCCCTGCGGTTTTGGGCATCCCTGCCCGTTGCGTTACAGAGAAGTATGCCAGCCGGTTGTTACGCCGATTTTGCGCTGATGTTACGTCTATGTTACCGATTCCCGGTATTGCACTCCGATCCACCAGTGCCGTCCCTTCCCCCGTCGCTTGCGCTCGTAACCTCGCGCCGCCAACTCCAAACCGAACTTGCGCTGGCTGTGGGCCAGATACCCGTTGTCCAGGCACCAGTACGCGTATGATGCGTAGAGCTCGCCGGCCAGCATCATCGCCCGACCGCCCGTGGCGCAGGCATCGGTTACGAAATCCTCAACCGGCCCCAGTTCCGTCGCCTGCGACGCCACGGCGATACGCGGCGCCGGCAGCCCGTCGGGAGCAATCCAGCCGGCCCGTGCTTCGGCTCCGTCGTGGCCGGACGACCCTACCCCGCGACGCAGCCGGCCCGACCCGCTGCCGTAGCCATCACTCCCGCCGAAGGGACTGACCGGCGTCGCTTCCCGCGATTGCCGGGTGGCCAGGTCCCCGGTCTCTCCGTAATCACCGGAAGCGACGACTCCGGCTGCCTCCGACACGTCCCATCCGTCCAGGCAAAGCGAGAGAAACAGCGTCAAGTCCAGGTATCGGGTCAGCCCACCCAGGTGCTCCCAGCGCACTTCCTGCCCATGCAAGCCGTCGGCGTCCAGCGCGAAGTCCAGCGCCGGCGCCGTGAACGACTGCCGGTATTCCGGCGGAACGTCCCAGGTGGGGGCAATCAAGTCCCGGCCCATGCAGCGGGCAATCAGGTAGATGGCAGCCCGCGTCGCCCACAGGTTGGCGTCAGATTCCGCCAACGGAGAGCCGCCGGGGTAGGCTGCTTCCAGCTCCCGCTGCGTCTGTAAAGCGGACAGGGCGAATGCGCCGCGGACCTGGTTGCCGGCGCAACGCAGCAACGATTGATGATCGGTTACTTCCAACGGAACGCTGGCATCGGCGGTCTCGCCATTGTCCAGGTAGAGCTCTGCGCCGGCGGGAACGAAGGCGGCGGTGATGAGTCCCCGATGGGAAGCGGCGTACAGGGCCATGGCCAGAGCGAGATTTTCCCGGGCCAGCCGGATTCGCTGGCCTGGGGTCAGCGTCCCGGCCGAAGACGGTGGAGCCACCTGAAATACCCTCGCCCCAACCCTCCCCTGTCTGGTGGAGAGGGAGTAGTCGCCGCTAAGAATTGATGTCCATCACCACCTTGATGATGTTGTCATCGCGCTGCTCGTACATATCGTAGGCTTTCTGGATGTCTGAGAAGCCGACGCGGTGTGTGATGAGCTCGGCGGGGTCGGCCCAGCCGCGGGCGCGCAGGTCAACCATGTCCTGAATCTGGCTGATGGGGTCGCCGCTGCGGGCGCCGGTGGTGGGGATGATGCGCGGCTGCTTGTCCATCCACAGGTTGTGCTCAATGGGCACCATGTGGTCGCTCTGGATGCCGAATATAATCACCTGGCCGAACTGACGAACGTGTCGGAAACACTCGTTCAGGGAATCGGGATAACCGGCGGCTTCCACCACGGTATCCGGCCCCTGGCCCTTGGTAATCTCCATCACCGCCTCGTGAACGTCCTGCTTGTCGGGATTGATGCGGTGCGTGGAACCCATTTCCTTCGACTTCTCCAAGCGGTAGTCCAGCGGGTCAACCACGATGACGCTGCGCGCGCCCATGCGGGAGAGAATCATGGTGAAACTCAGCCCGATGCTGCCCTGGCCGAAGATGAGAATGTTCTGCTGCAGCGGGCTGCCCATCTGCCGGCACGAATACAGCACCGTTCCCGGCGGCTGGCACATTACCCATTCATCCAGTCCGCCGTCGTCGGGCAGCAGGGCCAGTCGGCTCGGCTCCGAAAGGATGTACTCGCAGAGGCCGCCGGTGCCTGGATAGGGTATGGCAATGACCCGCTGGCCCTCTCGGAACGCGTCGGTCTTGCTCTCCACGATGACCCCGGCCAGTTCGTGGGCCCCCTTGCAGGGAGCCATCGGATACTCCGACTCGTCCAGCACCGGCCCGTAGGTGTGCCTGATGTCCGAGCCGCAAACGCTGACCTGCTCCATTTTGACCAGTACCTGCCCGTCAGCCGGCGCCGGGGTATCGACTTCGGTGAATTCCCAACGCTTGGGGGCCGTTAGTTGGGCTGCTTTCATGTAAATGATGCTCCTTTAGAACGGGATTCCTGGTGATGAGTGAGAGACGGGGCAATCATAGTATGCCGGGTTAGTTGGGGCAACCCGGCCGATTGTCCACGACTCGGCGGACAGCTACTTGCCGACGGGGCCGTGGAACCGGGGCAGGATTTCCTCGCCGGCCTGCTCCAGCTGCTCCATGGACTCCACGCCGGCGCACAGCGGGCGGATGACGAACTTGAACCCGCCGGCGTCAATGTACTGCTGGATGAAGTCGCCAATCTCCTCGGACGTGCCGATGGCCGAGAACTCCGTGAAGTGAGCATCGGGACGCTGCCGGGTTACGAACTGCTCGGACTTGACCTCGCCGGCCTTCCGGTCGTCGCAGATGTAGTAGCCGATGAGGACGCCAACGTGGTCTTCCTCAATTTCCCGGTCATACTGCTGGGCAGTTTCGAATACAATCTCGCGGCCCGAGCGCACCTCCTCCGGCGTCGCGCTGGACACCAGCCAGCCGTCGCCGACGCGACCCACCCGTCGGGCCGCCGCCGGGCTGCGTCCGCCAATCCACACCGGCGGCGAGGGCTTCAAAAACGTCCGCGGCGTAACCGACACGTTGTGCGTGGTGAAAAACTCACCCTCGTGGGTAACGTCTTCCTCTTCCCACAGCCGGCGCATCAGCGTGATGGCCTCGTCGGTGCGCCGCGCCCGGTCCGCCTTGGGCACTCCGCAAGCTTCGTACTCGTCCGGGTCTTCCTGGCCCAGGCCGACGGCGGGGAAGAAGCGGCCCTGGGAAAGCCAGTCCAGCGTCGCCACCTGCTTGGCCAGCACGACGGGATTGCGCAGCGGCAGCGCCAGCACGCTGGTGCCGAACTTCAGCCGGTCCGAGTACCCGGCCACCAGCGACAGGGCAACCATCGGCTCCAGGCTGAACCGGTCGCTGCAAATGCGGTCGCTCAGCCAGATCGAGTCGTACTCATACCTGTCGCCCAGTTCCACCAGGGTGCGCAGGAAGTTAGGGTCGTCGCCTCCCTGTCCGAATGCGCCGGGGACGTAGCCGATGGCAACGCTCATAATGGTTGGCCTCCTCGGGTCTGGTCAGTAATTGTGCAAAGCGTCAGCCGGCTATAGGCTCCAGCCCCGCCTCTGCTCGTGCGTCGTTGATGTGGTCGAGAACCCGCATCCGCAGCGGCGGCAGTTCGTAGCCCAGGTCAGCCATCATGCGGCTGTTGTCCACTAGGTACACGTGAGGCACCGGCCGGCTGCCGGTGGTGATGCTGGCGTCCGGTATGTACGAACACACCATGTCCGCCACGTCCGCAATCGTCGCCAGCTCCCCGCCGCTGATGTAAATGTGATGATTTAGCGTATCCGCCAGCGCCACCCTCACGAAAATCTCGGCGGCGTCCTCGGCGTGAATCATCGGCGACGCTTCCATGGGGTCGAAGTCCATGCTCACCGGCTGCCCGATGGCCGGCAGCGACATCATCAACCCGCCAATCATCCCCGTCATCCCGGTAACCCGGCCGTGTCCGAATACCGTGCAGATGCGCACGCCCCGGATGTCCAGGCCGTGCAGCGTCCGGTAGCGGGCGGCGGCAAAGTCGTTGACCGCCTTGGTCATGCCGTACACGTTGATGGGAGCGGGCAAGTCGTCCTCCACCAAGGGCCGGTCGCCAAAGGTGTCCTGCACGCCGTACACCGCGATGCTGCTGGCATAGACCACGCGCTTGACGTTGCCCCAGCGTGCCGCCTCGAAGACGTTGTTGCAGCCGTCGATGTTGACGGCCATGCCGGTGGCCGGCCGGTCCTCGGTGTCCGGCGGCAGCAGGGCGGCCATGTGGATGATGCGGTCAACGCCGTGCCGATTGACGGCCTCCAGCAGGTGGTCCAGGCGGGTTACGTCGCCCCGGTACATCGCAATCCGGCCCTGCTCGACGTAGGAGGACAGGTTGGCCCGGGGCGGAGCCAGGTCGAAGCACACCACCTCCTCGCCCCGCTCCACCAGCTTGCGGATGATACGGTTGCCGATAAACCCGGTGCCCCCGGTAACCATCACGGACATTCCAAAACCTCCAGACTGGCCGCCGGGGATGATTGATAGAGTGGCGGCTGTCCACCGTTGGAATGATACCCAGCAGGGGCCGGGGGCGCAAGGAACGGCGTTGAAGGAGACTATTTCCGCCTTGAAACTATACCTTGACCCAATTTATAATCTAGCCAGTCAGTCTAGCCGGGGGCACTATGGTCAACTGGACCTTACAAGATGCGAAAAACCGCTTCAGCGCCGTGGTCAATGCCGCGCTGGAAGGCCAACCTCAAACCGTCACCCGCAGAGGCATACCTGCCGTAGTGGTGCTCGCAGTCGATGATTACCAACGGCTTTGCCAAGCGGAGAGAGCCGGCGTTTCCAACTTTATCGACCATCTCCTCGACATCCCCAAGGGCGGGCCCGACGACCTGTTTGAAAGCGTCACGCCAGAGCTCCGCGACGTGGAGTGGTAATGTACCTGTTGGACACCAACGTGGTCTCCGCGCTGCGCCGGCCGGACCGGCACCCGGGCCCCACCTTATGGCTGAAAGCCCAGCGGCCATCCGACCTGCACCTGAGCGTCGTTACGCTCGCGGAGATCGAGCGCGGCATTGCCCAACAAGTTCCCTTGAACCCAGACTTCGCCCGCGACCTTGCCCGGTGGGTCGAACGAACCCTGGCGTGGTTTGCGGACCGCATCCTGCCGGTAGATGTTGCTACGGCCCGTCGGTGGGGCCGTCTCTCTGCTGACATTGGCAACCGGGAAGTTGACTTGCTCATCGCAGCCACCGCCCTTGAGCACGGCCTGATTGTAGTAACCCGCAACGTCCGCCACTTCCAACCAACAGGAGTAACGGTTCTCAATCCTTTCGATAATTCGGCTCCGGCGTCGGAGGAATGATGGCGATTACGCTGGATGAAATGCTGGACCTCCTCAGCTTTGCCGGCGCTGAGTTGGGCAGCGGCAACGCCAACCACGGCCCCATGGCGGCGGAGGCGTTATTCGCCCTGCGTCGGGACGAAGCGGTCCTCCCTTGGGTGGAGAACTACAGAACCCGGCTGACCGATCGCCCGTCGCCATCGCTGGCCATCCCATCATCCGAATGGCGGGAGTTTCTTGGTGCCCGTGATCGCCTCGGAGACTGGATCGAGTTCTTTCAAAACGAACTGGAAGAAGCCGACTGGAGGGACGTGGTCAGGGTTTGGGTGCCGCGCCTGGCGCCGGCGGTGATGGCTGCCGCCACCCACGGCCTCATCCGCACTGCCCACGCCGCGCGGAATCTGTCCTCCGAGGACACTTCCCAGCGCCGCTGTGAGCTGGCCCAGGGCCTGGGTTTCTGGGCCACCCGTTACTACACGCTGCCCGGCGCGCCCTCTGCATCCAACGCCGGACTTTCTCCCGCCGACGCTCTGCGCCGGGTCGAACGGCTCCACGACCTTACCTTCGACGGCGCGGGCCCAATCAGCGAGCAGATTAAGGGCCTCGAGGGCCACCAGGAGTTTGAGCCGGTGATTGACTTGTCCGACGCCTCCGGCGACGTTTCGGAATTCCTGTCCAAACTCACCGAAACCTGCGCCGGAATCTACCTGGCCAATCCCAAGAACCTGATTGCATTCGTCCACACGGTTACCGCTCCCAGCGCTCTGCGGATGCTGACGCCGTACCTGCACGATGCGGACGCTCGCCAGGCCGCCCGTTTCGCCTGGCAGGCGTGCGCCGGAATCTATTGCTGGTACTCAACAGCACCGCCCCGGGACGCTGCCAAATGGGATGCTCCTGAAGAAGACCGGGACGAGTTGATCGACCGGGCGGTGGCCGCCGCCGGCGCGCACTCCATAAAGTTCACCGAGGCGTGCCTCCGCGAGTACGCCCTGAACCCCAGCCCGGTGTACCTGGCGGCGGCGCGGGACGTGTCGGAACGGGTCGGCCCAATTTAGCCTATAAGGGGCCGGGTTTGCTACAATGGCTTCGGATAGCCTCTCTTTTGAGCAGGTTCCATGCTTGGTTTGATGATGGTGACCGTAATATGACCGACCCCGAAACACAGACGGAAAAACACACCCGCTTGGCCCGCCAACTCCTTGACGACGCCAAGCACGAGATTGCCGCCGGCGACCTGGTGCAGGGTTCAGAAAAGCTCTGGGGAGCCACGAGCCAGGCGCTCATGGCCTACTGCGCCAGCCGCGGAATTCCCCATAGCAAGTATGCCAATCGACGACACGCGGCATTTCAGCTTGCCGAGCAGATGGGCAATCCATTTATCCGGGCGACATTCGGCGTGGCCGAATCCTGCCACTCCAATTTTTACAACGACTGGATGGAGCAGGAGCACCTCGACGGCTACCTGCCGGATATCGAGGCGCTGGTCAATATCGTCCTTGACGCCAGGGCCGAACAGTAGCCATCACCCGTCAACTCTGCAGCAGCCGCACCACCTCGTCCCCCACCTGCTGCGTGGTGGCGTTTCCGCCCAGGTCGGCAGTCAGGATTTCGCCGTCGTTCAAGACTCGCAGCGCGGCCTCGTTGACCCGGCGGGCCGCGTCCTCTTCGCCCAGGTGGTCCAGCATCATCCCCACGGCTAAAATCGTCGCCAGCGGGTTCGCCTTGCTCTGCCCCGTGATGTCGAAGGCCGCGCCGTGCACCGGCTCGAACATCGACGGGAAGCGCCGCTCCGGGTTGATGTTGGCGCTGGGCGCCAGCCCCATGCTGCCGGTAACCACCGCCGCGATGTCCGACAGGATGTCGGCGAACAGGTTGGACGCCACGATGACGTCAAAGTCCTCCGGCCAGCGCACCAGGTCCATGGCGGCCCGGTCCACCAGCAGCGATTCGGTCTCCACCTGCGGATAATCGGCCGCCACCTCCTCAAACACCTCGTCCCAGAACACCATGCTGAACGCCTGCGCGTTGGACTTGGTAACCGACGTAACCTTGTTCCGTCCGCCTCGCCGCACGCTGTACTCAAAGGCGGCCCGGATGATGCGCTCGGTGCCCCGTCGGGTGAACACGCCGCTCTGGATGACCGTTTCGTGAGGCGTGCCGGCGTAGAGCCGACCACCCACCGGCGCGTACTCGCCCTCGGTGTTCTCCCGGAAGATGACCATGTCCACGTCGCCGGCCGACTTGCCCGCGATGGGCGACTCCACGCCGGGATACAGTACTGCCGGCCGCACGCAGATGGCCTGGTCGAAGGCCCGGCGCATGGGCAGCAGCAGGCCCTGCAACGTAACGTGGTCGGGAATGTCTGGATCGCCCACGGCGCCGAAGAGCACCGCGTCAAAGGACGAAAGCCGTTCCAGGCCGTCCTCGGGCATCATCAGTCCGGTTTCCCGGTAGTAGTCGCTGCCCCAGGGAAACTCGGTGGTGCGGAAGAAAAGGCCGTCGGACTGGCTGGCGATGGCGTCCAGCACCTTGCGCCCCTCGGCGATAACCTCAGGCCCAATGCCGTCCCCGGCAATAACGGCCAGATTGTGTTCGGGCATCTGCAGCGCTCTCCTTTACACGTCCCGCTGGATGGGCGCGCCCACGATGCTGCCCCACTCCGTCCACGAACCGTCGTAGTTGCGCACGTTGTCGTAGCCCAGCAGCTGGCTCAGCACGAACCACGTGTGCGAGGAGCGTTCCCCGATGCGGCAGTAGGCGATGGTCTCCCGCGAGCCGTCCACGCCCTTGCCGCCGTACAGCGCGCTCAGGTCGTCCGCCGACTTGAACGTACCGTCCTCGTTCACCGCCTGGCCCCAGGGGATGTTGGCCGCGCCCGGGATGTGCCCGTTGCGCTGCGAACCCTCCTGCGGCACGTTGGGCGGCGCGTTCAGCGCGCCGGAAAACTCGTCGGGCGAGCGCACGTCCACCAGGGCGTGGCTGCCGCTGTTCACCGCCTGCAACACGTAGTCCCGCAACGCCCGCAGGTCGCCGTTCTCGGCGCTGATGCTGTACTGCGTGGCGGCGTGGGACGGCACGTCCGTGGTGACCGGCCGGCCCTCGGCCAGCCACAGGGCGCGCCCGCCGTTCATCAGCCGCACGTCGTTGTGGCCGTAGTACTTCAGCTGCCAGAACGCCCAAGCCGCGAACCAGTTGTTGTTGTCGCCGTACAGGATGACGGTGGTGTCCGGCGCGATGCCGCTGCCGCTCAGCAGGGCCTCCATCTCGCTGCGGGAAACGATGTCTCGGACCACGTTCTGCTGCAATTGCGACTGCCAGTTGAAGCTGACGGCGCCGGCGACGTGGCCCTCGTCGTAGGCCGACGTGTCTACGTCAACCTCCACCAGTCGCACGTTGGCGTCGCCGCCGTGGTCGGCCACCCACTGGGTGGAAACCAGGGATTCGGGATGCGCGTATTCGGCCATGATTACACCTCAGACTAGATAAAAGCGGAGAGCTGACGGCATTATACACGACCGGCCGGCTGACACGGGCGCCGGCCTGAAACACAAAAGTTACCTGTTCGCAACAGTTTGTTAATCACGCCGCAATCGTCGGTTAACACGCCAGCCGTAGCATACCTCCCGTCACATTCAAAAGGGACGCCGCCCATCCGCCGCCGGCGGACGTGACGACGCCTCAAAACCGAAAGGAGGCAAAAAGATGCTCTCGGCTACCAAATCCTTATTCAGTCACCAGGTGCTCGGCCACGGTGTTGCGGCGGTGAAAGAATACCCCTTCTCGCTGCGTCGGACGTTGCTCGCCCTGGCGGTGGGCCTGCTGGCAATCGGCCTGCTGGCGTCCTTCAACATCGCCTTCGCCCAGGACGACGGGCCAACTACCGAGTGGCTCAACGGCTACTCCGACAACATCGTTACCGTCGTCGCCGCGGCGCTGGTCTTCTTCATGCAGGCCGGCTTCGCCTTCCTCGGCGCCGGTCTCATCCGTTCCAAGAACACCACCAACTACCTCACCAAGTCCTTTATGGACTTCGCCATCGCGTCCCTGGGCTTCTGGGCCTTCGGCTTCGCCTTCATGCTGGGCGACACCGCCGGCGGATTCATCGGCCTGACCGGGTGGTTCCTGTCCAGCGGCGACTACGTGGGCTGGATTTTCCAGATGGTGTTCGCCGCCACCGCCGCCACCATCGTGGCCGGCGCCATGGCCGAGCGCACCAAGCTGCAAACCTACCTGGCCTACAGCTTCATCGTCTCCGCGCTCATTTACCCCATCTACGGCCACTGGGTCTGGGGCGGCGGCTGGCTGGCCGAAATGGGCGCGCTGGACTACGCCGGTTCCGGCGTGGTGCACGCCGTGGGCGGCTTTGTCGCGCTGACCGGCGCCTTCGTGGTCGGCCCCCGCATGGGCAAGTTCATCGGCGGCAAAGCCCAGGAACTGCCCGCCCACAGCACTCCATTCGTTGTTGCCGGAACCTTCATCCTCTTCTTCGGCTGGTTCGGCTTCAACATCGGCTGGGGCGACGACATCGGCCTCAACGCCGTCAACACGCTGCTCTCCGGCGCCACCGGCGCCGTGGTCGCCCTCTACATCACCCTCATTGCCAAGGGCAAGGCCGACATCCTGATGGCCTGCAACGGCGCGCTGGCCGGACTGGTCGGCATCACCGCCCCGGTGAACTTCGTTGACCCCTGGGCCGCCGTGGTCATCGGCGCCATCGCCGCGCCTGTGATGTACGGCTCCGTGATGTTCATGGAGCGGGTGCTGAAGATCGACGACCCGGTGGGCGCCATCAGCGTCCACGGCGTAACCGGACTGTGGGGCCTGCTGGCCATCGCCATCTTCGCCAACGACGGCGGACTGGTCGGCGGCAGCGCAGAACTCATCGTCCCGCAGATTGTCAGCATCGTCGCCGTGGTGGTCTGGTCCCTGGTAACCGGCTTCGCCCTGTTCTACCTGCTCAAGTTCACCATGGGCGTCCGCGTCAGCGAGGCCGAGGAACTGGAAGGTTTGGACATCTCCGAGCACGGCATCCAGACCTACCCCGAGTCGGCGGCCACCAGCTAGCGGCTGCGCCAGGAACATTCCCTCTCCTCACGGCGGGGGTCGGGGGTAGTGGCCACCCCCGGCCCCCGCTATTTGCTGACGGCCAGCGTTGGGCGTAACAACTTTGTAACATTTCCGTCATTTGTCCGTAACACCGCAAATCTACACTCAACGGGTGTTTTTCTGCTCGCGTCTGCCGGCCAATCACGCCGCCGACGGAATGGCCAATCCGCCCTCGGGCGAACCCCGGCGTCGGGACGGCGGAGCGCACAGGGCAATCATCCGCTGTTGTGAGGAGACAACCTAATGGAGTTCAGCGAACTGGAAGTATTCACCTTCCTGATTTCGTCGGCCCTGGTATTCATCATGGTGCCCGGGCTGGCGTTGTTCTACGGAGGGCTGGTACGACACAAGAACGTAATCGGGACGATGATGCACTCCGTCACCGCCATCGGCGTGGTCAGCGTGCTCTGGGTCCTGTGGGGCTACAGCCTGGCCTTCGGCAACAGCGTTGGCGGCCTGGGCTTCGTCGGCGACCTGACCAAGTTCGGCATGATTGGCGTCAATCCCGACGAACAGGCCTTCATGGTCTTCCAGGGCATGTTCGCCATCATCACCGTCGCGCTCATTGCCGGCGGTTTCGCCGAGCGGTTCAAGTTTTCTTCCTACGTCATCTTCGCCGCTCTCTGGGTAACCATCGTGTACGCTCCCCTGTGCCACTGGGTCTGGGGCGGCGGCTGGCTGGGCAACCTGGGCAGCGTGCTGGGCATGAGCGAGGCCGGGTTCGCCCTGGACTTCGCCGGCGGAACCGTGGTGCACATCGCCTCCGGCACGGCGGCCCTGGCGGCTGCCTTCGTCGTCGGGCGACGCTCCGGGTTCGGCACCTCGGCCATGATTCCCCACAACGTGCCCCTGGTGCTCCTCGGCGCCGGCCTGCTCTGGTTCGGCTGGTTCGGCTTCAACGCCGGCAGCAGCTTCAACCTTTCCAGCTGGGACGCGGCCAACGCCTTCGTCGTCACCAACGTTGCGGCGGCAACCGCCATGTCCGCCTGGTCGGTGGTGTCGTGGTTCGTCACCAAGCGCCCCTCCGCCAGCGGCGCGGCAGCCGGCGCAGTGGCCGGACTGGTGGCGATTACCCCGGCCGCCGGGTTCGTCGGCGTGATGCCGGCCATTATCATCGGGGCCGGCGCCGGCGCGGCCTGCTTCTTTGCCGTCGAGCTGATTCACAAGCTCCGCATCGACGACTCCCTGGACGTGTTCGGCATTCACGGCATCGGCGGGATGTGGGGTGCGCTGGCCACCGGCCTGTTCGTCGGCATCGGCTTCGGCGCGCTGGACGCCGACGTTTCCCGCATCGAGCAGGTGCTGTATCAGCTCATCGGCATCGGCGCCGCCTTCGGGTGGTCCTTCGTGGTGTCCGGCATCATCCTGCTGGCCCTGAAGTACACCATCGGCCTGCGCGTCAGCGACACCGAGGAAGAAATCGGCGTTGACCTGACCCAGCACGGCGAAGGCACCAGCCAGTAACCACCAACCGGCCGGGCCGGTCCCGTGCCACTGGCCGAGTGGTACAATTGCCACACGACGAATCTGTAGGGGCGAATGATTTTTCGCCCCTACAACATCCCGTTTACGCAGGAGAGCGCCCGTGCTGACCGACCACCACGCCGCCGAACGCGAATACGTCCTCCGCAGCGCCCGCGACTTCGACGTCAAGTTCGTCCGCCTCTGGTTCACCGACATACTGGGCAACCTCAAGGGATTCGCCATCACCGTGGACGACCTGGAGGACGCCCTGGAACTCGGTGTCGGCTTCGACGGCGCCGCCATCGACGGCTACACCACGGACGAAGAAAGCGACCTGCGCGCCTTTCCCGACCCCACCACCTTCACCCTGCTCCCTTGGCGGCCCCGCCAGAACGCCGTCGCCCGCATCTTCTGCGACATCCGCACTCCTCGCGGCGAACCCTTCATCGGCGACCCCCGCCAGGTGTTGAAGCGCAACCTCGAGCGGTTGGCCAGCCTCGGCTACATCTACTACGTCGGCCCGGAACTGGAATACTTCTACCTGCGCGACCCCGAATCACCGGACCCCCTGGACACCTACGGCTACTACGACCAGCTCTCCAGCAACCCCGCTTCGGACCTCCGCCGGGACACCGTGCTGAACCTCGCCGAGATGGGCATCCCCGTCAAGTATTCCCACCACGAGGGCGCGCCCAGCCAGCACGAAATCGACCTGCAATACACCGATGCCCTCACCATGGCCGACAACGTCATGACGGCCCGCCTGGTCATCAAGGAACTGGCCCAGCAGCAGGGCGTGTACGCCTCGTTTATGCCCAAGCCCTTCCGCAGCGAGAACGGCAGCGGGATGCACACCCATCAGTCCCTCTTCCGCGGCAACACCAACGCCTTCTACGACACCGACGACGACCTCCACCTTTCCGTAACCGGCAAACGCTTCATCGCTGGCCTGCTGCGCCATTCACCGGAGATTACCCTGGTCACCAATCAGTGGGTCAATTCCTACAAGCGGCTGGTGCCGGGCTACGAGGCTCCGGTTCACGTCTCCTGGACCATGTCCAACCGCCTCGACCTGATCCGCGTTCCCTCGTACAAGACCGGTTACGAAACGTCGCTGCGCGTGGAGTACCGCGCCCCCGACCCGGCCTGCAACCCGTACCTGGCATTCAGTTCACTGCTGGCCGCCGGACTCAAGGGCATTGAAGAGAAATACCCCCTGCCGGCTCCGGTGACCGCCGACGTGTCCAGTATGCCGCCGGAGGAACGCACGGCCCGAGGCATCACCAGGCTCCCCCGAAACTTGGGCGAGGCTATCACCCTGGCCGAGGAAAGCCCTCTGCTCCAGGAAACCCTCGGCGAGTTCGTCTTCGATGCGTTGATTCGCAACAAGAAGAAAGAATGGGACGAGTACAGCTCCGCCGTAACCGACTACGAAATCGCCCGTTACCTCCCGTTGCTGTAGCGGCAACCCCCAGGGCAGGACGAAATGCAGTTCTCCGGCAAACTGGTCATCATCGCTGCCCTGGCGGTCACCGTGCTGCTGGTCAGCAACATCATCGCCATCAAGCCGGTGAGCTTGTTCACCCTGCCGTTCAACTTCATCGGCAGCAACCTCTTCGTGGTGTCGGCGGCCATCGTCTGCTTCCCCGTCGGCTACATCATTAGCGACATCCTCACCGAGGTGTACGGGTTCCGCGTTGCCCGGGGCGTCATCTGGTTGGGCTTCGTCTGCAACCTGCTTATGGTGTTCCTGTTCTGGCTGGGCAACATCATTCCGGGCGCTGTCTTCTGGGAAGACGAAGCCTCCTACGAAACCCTGCTGGGCGCCACCGGCTGGATACTCCTCGGTTCCTTCGTCGCCTACATCGTCGGCGAGTTCACCAACGCCGCGGTCATGGTGCTCCTCAAAAACCGGACCCAGGGCCGATTCCTCTGGCTGCGCACTATATCCTCCACCATCCTGGGGCAGGGCGTGGACTCCATCCTGTTTTTCACCATCGCCTTCGGCATTTCCGGGCTGTGGATTGGCGAAGATGGCTCGTGGCTTCCGGTGTTCAACGCGACCGTCTGCGCCTGGATTGCCAAATCGCTGTACGAAATCGCGGCCACACCCCTCACCTACCTGGTGGTGGGCTGGCTCAAGCGCACCGAGCGCATGGATGCCTACGACGCTCCGCGCTCCCTCAACCCCTTCGGCGTCTTCGGCGGCGGCCCCGATGCCAACGCCGCCGCCCTCGCCTGACGTCCCAACGGAACCGCCCACATGCCGGATCACGACCACCAGGACCCGCATCCGCACTACGGCGTCCGGGCTATCTTCTACGGTATCCGGATCGCCATTATCAACGTATGCAACTCCGGTCTCCCCTGGTGGCGGCTGCCGGGAGAAGTAGTGTCCAATCTGCGGCTCAGGGCGGGCAACGGCTGGATCTGTTGCGGCAACCACGGCCATCCCGCCTGTTGACGGCGTTAAGCTGCGCCGGCGTGCCCGGCTCCCATGAGCGCACACCCCCCGGTCGTGGTGAGCCTGTCGAGCCACATTCCCGCCAGGGACAGCCTGCTCCGCGCCTGACTTCCCAGGGGAATTGATAACATGCCAGAGCAAGACCACCGGGAACCACATCCGCACCATCACCACCATAACCGGCCGGACAGCCTGGGCTCAGCCTTCGCCAACCTGAGAGGGACGGGGTTGCCCTGGCGGCAGGTGCTTGCGCTGGTGTGGTCCAACCTGAAGCTCAAAGTCAGCTCCCTGCGCGGCTGCTGCGGCAACTACGGGCAGCCCGGCTGTTGACGGCGTTAAGCTGCGCCGGCGTGTCCGGCTCGCTTTGCGTTACAATGGCGCTGTAACCGAACCTAGGGCAGGAGCCAACTTATGCACGCTGAACAGCGCCGGGTCGCCGGCGAGGGCCTCCACTACCTGGCCATCTTCCCCGACGACTACGACGCCGACGCCAACTACCCCCTGGTGGTGATGCTCCACGGCTTCGGCGCGAATATGCAGGACCTGGCCGGTCTCGCACCGTCCATTAACCGCAAGGGCTACGTGTACGTCTGCCCCAACGCGCCCATCCCCTTCGAGCTGGCGCCCGGCATGGTCGGTTACGGCTGGCATCCGCCCCGGGGCCAGGCCACCGAGGAACACTACGAGCAGGCCGAGGCGTTCCTGGACGCCTTCTTCACCCAGGTCATCGGCGAGTTTCGAGCCGACGGCGGCCGGGCCGCGCTGCTGGGCTTTTCCCAGGGCGGCGGCATGACCTACCGCATGGGGCTGGGCCAACCGGACACCTTCGCCGCGCTGGTGGCGCTCAGCGCGTCGCTGCCGGACCCGGAGGTGCTGCGCCCCCGCCTGCCCGACCATCGCAACCAGCCGGTGTTCGTGGCCCACGGTCTCCATGACCAGATGGTATCCATGGACAGCGCGCGCCGGACGCGGGAGTTTCTCGACGCCGAGGACTACAACCTGTCCTACCACGAGTACAGCATGGGCCACGAAATTCCCGTAGAAGTCCTTCGGGACATGGTGCCCTGGCTGGAATCCATCCTCCCGCCGCTGGTGGAGGAAACCGACCGCATCTATTAGCGGGCCGGCTGTCTCGTGTCCATCTAAAACCCACCCGGAGGTAATGCCATTATGAAAGCCACCACCAAGCTGCGCCAACTGCTCGCGTCCGACCGCATGGTCGTCGCCCCCTTCGTCCTCAACGCCCTGCACGCCCGCATCGCCGAAGACGTGGGACACCAGGCCGTCTATATGACCGGAGCCGGCACCGCCGCCGAAAAGGGTTTCCCCGACGTCGGCCTCCTCACCATGACCGAAATGGTCGCCAACGCCAAGTACATCGCCGACGCCGTCAATATCCCCGTCATCTGCGACGCCGATACCGGCTACGGCAACCCCCTCAACGTCCACCGCACCGTGCGCGAGTACGAGGCCGCCGGCGTCGCCGCCATCCACCTGGAAGACCAGGTTTTTCCCAAGAAGTGCGGTTTCTTCGCCGGCAAGCAGGTGGTTCCCATCGAGGAGCACGTCCAGAAGATTCACGCCGCCCTGGACGCCCGCACCGACCCCGATTTCGTCATCATCGCCCGCTGCGACGCCTACGCCGTCAACGGCTGGGAGGACACCGTCGCCCGCTGCCGCGCCTACTCTGACGCCGGCGCCGACCTCGTCTTCGTCGATGGCATCAAGTCCCAGGACGACATCCAGCGCTACGCCGCCGACCTGCCCGACGTGCCCCGCATGTACAACGGCGACCTCGCCACCACCCAGACCATGGACGAGCTCGGCTACAAGATTATGATTTGCGGCAGCACCATCTGGCTCATTTACAAGCAGGTCCGCGCCGCCTACGAGGAACTCATCAGCGACGGCATGGTCAACCCCGACCGCTACGGCACCCGCTGGGACGTTGCCTCCGTCCTCAGCCTCGACGCCATCTACGAGCTGGAAAAGAAATACGGCGTGCAGGACGTTGGCACCGACGTGGCTGCCCTCGCCGCCGCCCAGGCCGCCCAGATGGCCGCCGACGCCGCCACTCTCACCGCCGCCGACAACTGAGTCGAGATGACCCAATGGACGCCCGATATCGGCTGCTCTACGACGGCGAATGCCCTCTGTGCAGCCGGGAAGTGCTGACCCTCCACCGTCGCCGGCCCGACGCCATCGACGCCGTTGACATCATGGCGGCGGACTTCGACCCCGCCGCCTACGGGCTGGACGCTGCCCAGGTGCGCTCCGCCCTCTACGGCATCAAGCCCGACGGCAGCGTAACGGTGGGCATGGCCAGCCTGCGAGAAGCCTACCGGCTGGCCGGCGTGGGCTGGCTGATTGCCTGGACGGGATGGTGGCCGGCTCGCCCGGCCTGCGACGCCTTCTATCGCTGGTTCGCCCGCAACCGCATGGGCATCAGCCGCCTGCTCGGCCGCTGCGACGGCAGTTGCAGTGTTTGAGGAAAAGAGTCAGTAGGTCAGCGCGTCCGC
This sequence comes from Chloroflexota bacterium, assembly GCA_009837355.1. Lineage (GTDB taxonomy): Bacteria > Chloroflexota > Dehalococcoidia > Lucifugimonadales > UBA3495 > Bin87. Next base: position 49,410 of record VXTR01000058.1, read on the forward strand.
CGTCCCTTCCGGCAGCTCCACCTGCAACGCCTGCAATGCGTGGGCCAGGCCGTGGTAGTAGGCAACCACCACCAACAGGTCAACGATGCCCGCGTCGCCGATGATGCCCCGCAGGGCCTCAAAGCTGGCGTCGGACACCCGGTGCTGACGCAGCAACTCAATCACGAAACCCGACACGGCAGCGTCATCCCCCGATAACCCGTTTGGGGAGCGGTACTCGTGAATGGCGGCAATGTCGGCGTCGGTCAGCCCGGCGTTGCGCGCCGCCGGCTGGTTCACCGTCCACACGTAATGCCCGCAGGCTTCCCGCGCCGCCGTCAGGATCGCGACCGCCTTGACCCGTGGCGGCAGCGGCGTCTCGAAGCGCGCGTACCCACCCAGATGGGCGAAGTTGCTGGCCGCCTGCGGGTTGTTCAGCAGGGCGGCGTAGTTCCGCTGCACCCCGCCGCGCGAGGTTTCAATGTCGTCCCAAACCGCCTGCCCGGCGGCGTCCATGCTGTCGCGAGTTGCAAATGGTACTCGGGTCATAATGTCCTCGCCTCACTGTGCTGTTCGTAAAATGGCCGGCAGCGATAGTCCCACCGCCGCCGGCCTTTGTATCCGTCGCTTTGTGCGAGCCTAACCGCCGTTCTGTCCCCACAGCTCTTCCAGGATGGCTCCCGGAGACATCGGCAGCTGCTCCATCCGCACGCCGATAGCGGCGTGGATGGCATTGGCCACCGCCGCCATCGGAGGCACAATCGGAACCTCACCGACCCCACGCACCCCGTAGGGATGGCCGGGGTTGGCCTTCTCCACGATGATGGTGTCGATCATCGGCAGGTCCAGTGCCGTGGGCATCCGGTAGTCCAGGAAGCTGGAGTTCACCATGTCGCCGGTGTCGTTCATGAAGTATTCTTCGTTGAGCGCCCAGCCGATGCCCTGCACGGCTCCGCCCTGCATCTGCCCCTCCACGTAGCTGGGGTGGATAGCCTTGCCGGCGTCCTGCACTGCCGTGTAGCGCAGAACCTCCACCTTGCCCGTATCCGGGTCAACTTCCACGTCCACCAGGTGCGTGCCGAACGCGCCGCCTTCTCCGCCGGGACTGACGCTGACCTGAGCGGATATGGGGCCGCCCGTGCGACCCAGCTGCGCCGCCAGTTCCTTGAAGGACATCTGCAGGTCTTCGTCGGAGTTGTGCTTGAAGATTCCGTCGGCCAGGTCAATTTCCGATGGGTCTTTTTCCCAGATTTGCCCGGCGCGGTTGATCATCTTGGTCCTGATTTCCTGGGCGCACTCGTAGGCCGCCCAGCCCGTCGCGAACGTGGTGCGGCTTCCGCCGGTCAGGAAGGTGTAGCCCACCGAGTCGGTGTCGGCCACGCTGGGGCGCACGTCCTCCGCCGGGATGCCGAGCACCTCCGCCGCCTGCATGGCGATGGACGCCCGCGAGCCGCCGATGTCTGTTGAACCCTCCACCAAGCCGATGGTGCCGTCGGCGTTCACGCTAATGCTCGCGCTGGACGCCAACCCGATATTCATCCAGTATCCGCTGGCGATGCCCCGGCCGCGGTTGGGGCCGGTCAGCTCCGACTTGTAGTGGTCCGAGTCCTTGGCCGCTTCCAGCGTTTCCACGTTGCCGATGACCCGGAACTGCGGCCCGTCCACCCGGCGGCTGCCTTCCTTGCTGGCGTTCTTCAGGCGGAATTCCAGCGGATCCATCCCGCACTTCGCCGCCAGCTCATCAACCACCTGCTCGCCGCCGAAGGCCGAAATCGGCGCTCCCGGCGCCCGGTAGGCGAAGGAGCGTGGCTTGTTGGTAACTACGTCGTAGCCCTCAACGCGCTGGTTCTTCAGGTCATACGGCGCGAACACGCACTGCGCCCCGGCGGACACCGGCGAAGACCCCGGGAATGCCCCCGCCTCGTAAATGAGCACCGCGTCGGCGGCCACCAGCGTGCCGTCCTTCTTCGCGCCCATCTTGATCTTGACGTGGGCGCCGGCCGTCGGCCCGGTGGCCTCAAAGGTCTCGGTGCGGCTCATCTGCATCTTCACCGGCCGGCCCGTCTTCTTCGACAGCAGCGCCGCCACCGGCTCCAGGTAAATCGGAATCTTCCCGCCGAACCCGCCGCCGATTTCCATCGGAACCACCTTGATTTGGGACACCGGCACGTCCAGCACTCCAGCCAGCGCGTCCCGCGCTACGAAAGCGCCCTGCGTGCTGGTCCAGACGGTCAGGTGGCCGTCGGTGTTCCACAGAGCCGACGCGTTCTGCGGCTCAATGTATCCCTGGTGTACCGTCCGGGTATTGAACTCCCGCTCCACCACGTAGTCCGCCTCCCCGAAAGCCTTTTCCACGTCGCCCTGCTCGTGTACGAAGCGGTTGGAGACGTTGCTGTGCTTGTCCGTCTCCTCACCGAACTCGGTGGTGGTCAGCTCCTCGTGCAGCAGCTCGGCGTCGTCCTTCATCGCGTCCAGCACGTTCGTGCTGGGCCGGAGCACCTCGTAGTCAACCTTGATGAGGGCAACCGCTTCCTCGGCAACGTGCGCGGAGTCGGCGGCCACGCCGGCGATGGGATGTCCGCGGAACAGCGCCTTGGCCCCGGCCAGGATGTTGTCGCTGGCCGCCCGCGCCGACAACGGCGGATTGTCCTTGGCGGCGATTGGCAGGTCGGCCCCGGTAACTACTGCGCGCACGCCCGGCAGCGCCTCCGCCGCCGACGTGTCAATGGACTTGATGCGCGCGTGCGCATGAGGACTGCGCAGCACTTTGCCGAAGAGCATCCCCGACATCTCAAAGTCGGCGCCATATTTGGCCCGCCCGGTCACCTTGTCGGCCCCGTCGTGGCGGATTGGCCGCGTACCGACGACGTTGTAGTTGGTATTGGAAAGCACGATGTTGGTCATAAATCGCCTCGCTGCGGATGGGAGAGAGTGATTCTTATCGCTGATTTTAGCATAGCCGCCGCCTCGCCCCAACCCCGACTGCAACGATGCCTTGCATCGCTCACGTCAGCGGCAGCGGCGGCTGCCACCATTTCCCCGTGTCGTTCACCGTGATGGAGTCAACCCACTTGACCCAGTCGTAGCCCCGCTTGTGCGGCTCCACCATCCGCGCCGGAAAACCGTGCCCCGCCGACAACGGCGCGCCGTCCACCCAACCGGCCAGCACGGCCCGCTCCGACTCGCCCAGCGAATAGCGCCGAAAATACCCCGTGCGCGAACGTATCGTGATGCTCGCCGCGCCGGGTTTGGGCACGGCCCGCGCCAGCAACTCGCTCACCGGGACGCCCTCCCACTGCCGCGTCGTATGCCACCCGCCCGTGCAGTCCAGCGTCGCCGTAACCCCGTGCCGCCACTGCTGAAACTCCGCAAAGTCCAGCTCAAAAGGCTGCTCCACGTGGCCGTCCACCGTCAGCCGCCAGCCTTCCGCGTCAACGTGAGGAACCTTGTCGTTCAGCCACATCGTAACCGGAAAGTCCGGCCCGTCCTCCAGGTAAGAACCACTGTAGCGACGCTGTGCCCCCGGCCCGCCCGACAATATGCCGGCCAGCTCCGCCGTCCGCCACAGCAGCAGCCCGGCCAGCCCCAGCCCGGCGGCCCGCAGCAGGTTCCTCCGGTCGGCCAGGTATCGCCTCTGAAAGCTGATGCGATGCCGCAGCGAGTGCCACAGCAGCAGCGGAATCAGCATCCACGCCAGGTTCATGTGGATGGTCGTCCCGGAGAACCCCAGCCAGTAATAGCGCCCGAAATGACTCCACGCCAGCCCCAACCCCAGCACCGTCAGCAGGCCAACCAACAGGATCAGCGACCACACCATCTCCCGCCCGGCCACTCGCCAGTTGTATCCGGACTTCAACGAGCCGAGGATATTGCGCGATTTCCAGACGAACAGCGCCAAAATCGCAAAGCCGAAGATGCGATGCAAGTGCATCGCCGCAATCCACTCCGGATTGGAATGAGTCAGCCCCAGGTAGCCCGTCACCAGCTCGGCGACGACCAGCACAATCAGCCCAACGTTGGCCCACGGAAACCGCATAACGAACCTGTCCAACAGCCTACAGATGTCGGAGGGCTACGTCTCCGTATCAGTCGGAGGCGGACTTGACGCTTTCGGTTCAAGCCGGCGTTTCGATAGCAAGTAGCACAGCATCGCAAAGCCCGTGAGGAAGACCAGAACACTCACGGAAACGTGGACGAACGCCGGCGAAACATTGAGCTGTATCCACATTATGAACGGCAGCGCGGTGCAAGCCAGCATCGCCAGAAACACCAACCCTACATTTACCCGTGTGACCAACGCCACCCCCTCAGCGTGCCAAAGCTTGATTGGGTGGAGGCAAAGCGACATCGCAACAATCACCAGTACGCACCCAATAAACGTAAAAGCGCCACGACCCGCAAAATAGCCCAATTGAGTGGGCGTTGGAAAGTCATCAAAGGTCAGAAGTAGGTATAGTGCCAAAAGGAACGTCAGAAAGCCTAGCATCGCTGCTGTGATTGGCATAGTCAGCGCGAACCAGTCATTCGAAGGAGCAAAGTCGGAAAACCTCCTGGCGAATAGCAGAGTCAAGGCGACGGTGACGGCGGTTCCGGCTAATGGCAGCAGAATCACGGAATACCAGAAGTTAGGGGCTTCGAGCAAAGTCTGCATTCTGATCTGCCGTGAATAGACAGTGGGACGGTAGCTCCCCACGGCCACCGGCGTCCATTTGCCGTCAGGCGTGCCGACCACTACCCCTTGCAAACCCATAGCAACTATAACGTTGCCGGACTGTGGGTCATAAATTATGGCCTCTGGATGCCTGGAAGCGGTTTGATTCTTGAGGCGCCACCTGCTGGTTTGGATTTGAGTCCATTCGCTCGCGCCCCTGGACAGGTAAGCGGTCGAATAGACCTCTTTTCTAGCGGTCTCGGTGTTGTCGGTGTGCGCTACCCCGTTGGAAGTGATAACAAATCGTCCCCGCGGCGTATCCACGCTTCTTTGCTCGGAAAATTCCAACTCTGTCCCATTGTAGTCGGGAGACCTTTTCCAGGTGAATCCGCCATCTAAGGTTTCGAGCCCGGCAACGTATCGTTGACGAGCGGAGGGTGGTACTACAACCTGATTGGAGTATCCGGCATAGCTGCCCGATGAACCGGTTTGGGCGAGCACTGTGTTTTGCTCCGTCAACGCGAAGCCGGACACCCCGCCGTAGTTAGGCTCAGGGTACGAAGTGGCTATAGAGGCGACAACCGCTATCCCGGCGACTGCCATCACAATATGCTGCCGGCGTATTCCCGGCGGGCCACTGCTCTGCCACCAGACCCACACCGCCACGACCAGCCCTAGCGGGATCACCAACGAATCAGTCGGGTCAAGAGGGGAGCCGGCAGTTCCTCCCGAGGCCAGCGACAACCCCTGCAGTATTGTGTCGTGTACCGTCGGGAACGTGTTGAACGCCGCGTATAGCAATGGCAGCCCTGCGTAGGCAACAACCCACACCGCCCGTTGCGCAATGCGGTTTTCGCGGGCTACCAGCGATAGCACCCATGCCAGCAGCGGCGATGCGAAGATGACCCACCCCAGATCGCTCAGCTTCCCCGTCGTCCAGGGGTTAGACCATAACGCCTTGAACACCAGGTCGTTGAGTAGCAGTATCCCCAACGCCCCCAGCGTAACCGGATGCGTCAGTGCCGACGCGCACTGTTGGCGATAGGTGGCAGTGCTCTGCGTTTCGCTCATCATTTGTCAGTATACGTCGTACAGCTACTATCGGATTTTGCCGTTGCAGTGCTTACCGCCTGGGCCGTTTTCAGCGCAACGTTGGCCCACGGAAACCGCATAACCGCAGGTTAGCACGTAGCCGCCGAACGCACTATCTCTAACATATTTCTGCGACATTTCCCCTCTATCGTGAGTAGTAACCCAAATGGATGCTTCACCAAAGGAGGTGGAATGATGATACGCAACAAACTGACCAAGCTGCTCCTGGTGGGAGCCGTCCTGGTGGCTATGCTCTCCGCAGTCATAGTCGCCGGCTGCGCCAACAACGCCGAACCCGGCGAGGGCCGTGAACCCGTCGCTGCCGTGGCCAGCCAGTCCGCCGCCGAAAGCGGGCCGGATGGCCCCGAAGGCCAGGAGAGCGGCGGAGCCGGCAGCGAGGCCGCCAGGGAAGCGGCCATGTCTAGCCCCGTCATCCCTCTCGACCAGACCTGGAACGGCGTTCTCGGCGGACTCGCCGTTTCCGCCTGGTACGACGCCAGCGCCCAGACTGTCCACTCAACCGTCCAGAACACCCTCGCGCAGACCCAGTGCTACGTCCAGGCCGAACCGCACCTCAAGTCCGGCAACACCACTGTCGGAGAACTCGGCCCCGACCAACTGGGCGACTTGAACCCCGGACAGCAGGCAACCACCAGCGTCTCGGTCTCCAGTGAGCCGAACCTGGCGGGAGTTTCCTTCGACGGCTACGTCGTTCACCTGGAAGTGTTCGACTGCGCCGGCCCCGGCCCGCAGCCCCACACCGGCGGCGAATCCGGCGGTAGCGAGGGAGCCGGCGGCGAGGGACACGGCCCCGGCGGTGAAGGCGGCAGCGAGTCCGGTGCCGAATCCGGCAGCTCCGGCAGCGAAGAAGGTAGCGGCGCAACTTTGGCCCCCAATGCCACCTTCGACGCAGTCCGCGCCGGAGCCCGGCTCATCCTCAACTACAACGCAGCCAGCAACGCCTTCGTCGGCACCGTGGAGAACACCACCGCCAGCGTTCTGACCAACGTCAGGATCGAAGTCCACCTGTCCAACGGTACGGAACTCGGCCCCACCACTCCGGTTGACATGGCCCCCGGCCAGGTCCTCTCGGTCAACCTGCCCTCGACCCAGGAACCGTTCACCGGCTGGATTGCCCACGCCGAGGTCGGCGGCGGCGGCGAAGGCAGCCAGCCGGCCGGTGAAAGCGGCGGCGAACACGGCTCCGGCAGCGGCGAGCACGGCGGAGGCAGTGGCGGCGAACACGGCTCTGGCGGCGAGCGCAGCGGTGGCGGATAGGCCAAAGTCGCAGTTATCTAGCAGACGGCGATGAACTCTAATGCAGATATAATCTGACCACTGAGCGCATCACCGGACGGACGCGGCGTCTCACCAGGACGCCGCGTCCCACCCCGTTCCCGGAGAACTAACCATGAGCGGCACAGTATTGATTATCGAAGACGACACCAGGATTGCCAACTGGGTCAAGGTGTACTTCGAGCGCGCCGGTTTCTCCGCTGAGGTTTCCCACGACGGCGAATCAGGCCTCGCCCTGGCCCGCGACTTGGCTCCCGACCTGATAATCCTCGACCTCATGCTCCCCCGTCTCGATGGCGTCGAACTGTGCCGTATCCTGCGCCGCGAGTCCGACGTTCCCATCATCATGCTCACTGCCCGGGAAGCCACTCCTGAGCGAATCATCGGACTGGATAGCGGAGCCGACGACTACATCGTCAAGCCCTTCGACCCTGACGAAGTCATCGCCCGCGCCGAGGCCGTGCTCCGCCGCGCCAAGGGCAAAGTCCAGCAGGTCCTCACCGGCGGCAACATCACCCTCAACGAAACCACCGGCGTCGTCACCGTCGATGAACAGCCAGTATCCCTCAGCCAGGCGCAGACCGCTCTCTTGTCAACCTTCATGCGCCATCCCAACCAGGTCCTCTCCCGCGACCGGCTGATTTCGCTGACCTTCAACAACGACTTCGACGCCTATGACCGCGCCATCGACAGCCACGTCGCCCGCCTGCGCCGGCAAATCAACCGGGATGGCCGACAGCCCATCCACACCGTTTATGGCGCCGGCTACCGCTTCGTGCCGGAGGAGCAATAATGCCCCTGCGCTGGCGCATCATGGGCGCCACCGTCATCGTCGTTGTGCTCACCGTCCTGGTCAGCGTTGGCGTCGGCTATTACGCCACCCAGTCCCGCCTGGGCATCTTCGTAGCTCAAATCGGCGATGACGAAGCTGTCAAATTGGCCCAACGTCTCAGCCGGGAGTACACCGCCTCCGGGTGGCAAACGGTGGATGCTGCGCTGTCCGAGGCCGGATATATCTACAGTCCTGCTCCGCAAAGAGAACGGGGCGAAGGTGGTGAGGAAGCCCACACCGAGCTGTTCCACCAGGACCCGGTGCGAATCGTTGTCGTTGACGCCGACGAGCGCGTGGTGAAAGACAATCTGTCCGAGCTGCGGCCCGGACTCTTCGTAACCGGACTCACCGGGCATCGCGCGCCGGTGCTCGACCTGACCGCCAACCGCACCGTCGGTCACGTCTATGTTGACGTGAACCAGGAGCTCCTGTCCTCCGAGTCCCACGGGTTCCTCAGCGCTCTCCTCTATATCACCCTCATCGCCGGCGTCCTTACCGTCGGCGTCGCCATCCTCCTGGCCGCCTGGCTGTCCCAACGGATTACGGCGCCGGTGGCCGCCTTGACCGAGGCGACCCAGGCCATCGCCCACGGCGATACCACCCGGCTGCCGGTTACTTCCTCTGACGAATTGGGCCGCATGAGCGCGGCTTTCAACCGGATGACTTCTGCCCTGGAAACCCAGCGCGAACTCCGCCGGCGGCTGATCAACGACGTCTCCCATGAGTTGAACACGCCTTTGAGTGTCATCCTGCTGGAAGCAAGAGGATTGCGCGACGGACTTCAGACCCCTGTGGACGCCTCCGCTCAAATTATCCAGGAAGTGGACCGCCTCCGCGGCCTGGTAACCGACCTGGACTGGCTTGCCGAAACCGACCACGGCGAGTTGAGGCTCAACCTGGAAGCAGGTTCGGTTAACCACCTGCTAGTTGCAGAGGTGGAACGCTGGCAGCCGCAAGCCCAGGCTCGACAGGTCGCTCTCTCGCTGCAAGCTCCCGCCGACCTCCCGCACGTCCCCCTCGACCGGATGCGCATGAGCCAGGCCCTGGGCAACCTGGTGAGCAACGCCCTCCACTCCACCGATGCCGGCGGGAGCATCGCAATCAGCGCCGGCCTGCAAGACGACCGCGCCTTGGCCATCGCAATCGCCGATGACGGAATCGGCATCGACGCCGCAGACCTTCCCCACCTCTTCGACCGCTTCTACCGTACCGACAATTCTCGCATCCGCGGGATAGCCGGCAGCGGTCTGGGACTGGCCATCACCAGGGCCATAGTCGAAGCGCATAGCGGCACGATTGCCGTGGTCAGCGACGGACTCGGACAAGGCTCCACGGTTACGATTCACCTTCCCCTCGACCACTCTCCTCCACAGTGATGGCAAGCCCGGTCCCGGGTTGCCAGGCCATCACTCCTAGCCCTGTGCCTTAATGTCAGGCCTTTCCATGCGGTACCCGACGCGGGGCTCGGCGATGATGTACTTGGGGTTGTTACTGTCCTCTCCGAGCTTGCTCCGCAGCCGCGTCAGGTGGGTGCGGAACGTCCGGAGTGTTCCGGGCTTCGTTTGTCCCCACACCCGTTGCAGCAGGTGCTGGTGCGTCAGCACTCGCCCAGCGTGGATGGACAACTCCCGCAGCAGGTCGTACTCGGTGGCCGTCAGGCGCACCGGTTCGCCGGCCACGCTCACCAGGCGTTGCTCGTAGTCAATGGTCAAATCGCCCCGAACGTAGGGTTCCGTCGGCGTCATCTTCGCCAGCCCGGTCCGTCGGCGCAGCGCCGCCTGCACCCGCGCCGCCAGCTCCGTGGGCGAGAAGGGTTTGACGATGTAGTCGTCGGCGCCCATCTCGAAAGCCCGGGCAATCACCTGGTCCTGACCGTACCCGGACAGGAAAATTACCGGTACGTCGGCGATGCGGAAGATATCCTGCATCAACTCAACACCGTCGGCTCCGGGCAGCACCAGGTCCAGGAGAACCAGTTGGGGCCGCTCCCGCTCCATCAGGCCCAGCGTCTCCTCCGGGTCAACCGTGGCCGTTACCCGGTAGCCCTCGTCAGTGAGGGCATCGCGCACGAACCGTAGCGCCTGCGCGTCGTCGTCCACGGCCAGCACGCAGACCGGCTGGCGTCCGTTCTCCCCGGACCGGCGAGGAAGGCTGACGACCTCCTCCGCTGCCGGCAGCGTAAAGGTGAACTGGGCGCCCCGGCCGGGGCCTTCGCTCTCCGCCCAGATACGGCCTCCGTGAGCCTCCACGATACCCTTGCAGACGGCCAGCCCCAGGCCGGCTCCCATGCCGTCCTGCTCATCGCTTTCAGCTCGAAAAAACCTGCGGAAGAGGTAGGGCAGTCGCTCCGGGGCGACCCCCACGCCATCGTCGGCCACCGAAATGGCCACGTGCACCCCATCCACGTGGGCGCTCACCCGGATGATGGAGGACTCCGGGGAGTACCGGGCGGCGTTGGTGAGCAGGTTGGACAGCACCTGCTCGATGCGACGCCGGTCCGCCAGCACCCGGGGGAGATCCGACGGCAGGCCAATACTGACGTTGCTCCGGTCTCCGCTGCTTTGGAAGAAGCCCACGGCCCGGTCCACCAGCAGCGCCGGGTCCGACGGTTCCGGCGACACCGACAGGGTGCCCGATTCTATCCTCGCCGCGTCCAGCAGCTCGCCAATCAGGTCCAGGATGTGGTCGGCCTGGCTGTCGATGATGCGCAGGAACTGCTGGATCTCCGCCGCGTCCAGCGTTGACGGCGTGCGCAGCAGCGCCGCGGCGGAACCCTTGATCGACGTCAGCGGCGCTCGCAGCTCGTGGCTCACCGTCCCCAGGAACTCGGCCCGCTGCCGCTCGACCTCCTCCAGGGGAGTCAGGTCCTGCATGGTGACCATCATCGTCTCAATGGCGCCCTCCTCCGAGGCGATGGGCGTGGCGTTGATCAGCGTGGTCACGCTGCGCCCGTCTGGCACGCTGATGACAATCTCCTCGGCCCGCACCGTCTCGCCGGCGCTCAGGGCGCGGGTCAGGGGAAACTCGCTGAGGGACACCTCCCGCCCGTCGGCGCGTCGAAAGCTCAGCGCCTCCAGCAACCGCTCCGCCGTCTGCTCCGGGTCCCGCAGGCAGTCCACAATGCGCCGGGCCTCCTGGTTGAAGGACAAAAGGGCGCCGGTGCTGGCATCAAAGACCACCACTCCCACCGGCGAGGTGTTGACCAGCGTCTCCAGGTATTCCCGCGCCTGCCTTTCCTCCAGTGTCTGGCGTTCCTCCAGGGAAAGGCGGTCCCGCAGCGCCGCGTTCTCCCTGAGCAGCTCCTCGCAGTTCAACTTGCCACCCCCTGGTGAATGTGAGCCGCCAACGCCGCAGCGAACCCGCGCTCCGCTGTTCCGCCCGGCGACCCGGCGCTCGTGTCAATTCAACCTGGGAGAATGTTACCATATTGTTATCGCTATGGTGTCATTTGTAATGATAAAGACACACCAAAAACCGCCCGGGCGTATTACTGCCTCGCCGATTGCAGCCGGATATGCCTCCCGTAACAACGACGTTTTATGTCGTGACCGGCGCGGCGTCGGGCCGTTCCATCCGGTACCCGACCCGCGGCTCGGCGAAGATGTACCTGGGATTGTCCCCGTCCTCGCCCAGCTTGCGCCTCAGCCTCATCAGGTGCGTGCGAATCACCCGCGGCGTTCCCGGCTGCGTCTGTCCCCACACCCGCTGCAGCAGGTGCTGGTGCGTCAGCACCCGCCCGGCGTGGATGGACAACTCCCGCAGCAGGTCGTACTCGATGGCCGTCAGGCGCACCGGCCGGCCGCCCACGCTCACCAGCCGCTGCGCGTAGTCGATGGTCAACGCGCCCCGCACGTACGGCTCCGTCGGCGTCACCCGCGCCGGCCCGGTCCGCCGACGCAGCGCCGCCTGCACCCGCGCCGCCAGCTCCGTCGGCGAGAATGGCTTGACGATGTAGTCGTCCGCCCCCATCTCAAACGCCCGGGCAATCACCTGGTCCTGCCCGTACCCCGACAGGAACAGCACCGGCACGTCGGCGATGCGGCGGATCTCCTGCATCAGCTCCAGCCCGTCGATTCCGGGCATCACCAGGTCCAGCAGCGCCAGGTGGGGCCGCTCCCGCTCCATCAGCTCCAGCGCCTCCTCCGGCTCGGTGGTCACGATTACCTGGTACCCTCCGTCCGTCAACGCGTCGCGCACGAACCGCAGCGCCTGCCCGTCGTCGTCCACCGCCAGCACCCGCACGCCCTGCCGCTCGCTCCGGTCGCCCGCCCCGGCGACCTGCTCCGCCGTCGGCAGGGTGAAGGTGAACTCCGCCCCCCGGCCGGGCCCTGCGCTCTCCGCCCAGATGCGGCCCCCGTGCGCCTCCACGATCCCCTTGCACACCGCCAGGCCC
>VXTR01000086.1 GCA_009837355.1 Chloroflexota bacterium
TCCGGCGTCGCCGGCGGCGGGTCGTCGTTGTCGGCCACGTTCACCGTGGCGGTGCTCTGCGTCGTGGACACGGTGTAGCCGTCCCCGGCATCCACGCTCACGCTCACCGAGCCGTCGGTCTCGTCGGCGTCGTCGTCGGTGGTGCCGACGGTCACCGTCACGCTGCCCGACGTGGGGATGCTCACCGTTTGCGCGCCGGTCGTCGCGCCGAAGTCGCCCACCTGGCCGACCGTCGCGTTGACCGTCAGCGGCGCGCTTGGTGCCGGGCTGGCGGTTACGGTGAAGCTGGCGCTGCCGCCCTCGGTGACCCCGCTGCCCGCCGTGACGCTGATTTCGGGTCCCACCACCACCAGCGGCGCGTCGTCGTTGTCGAGCACCGACGCGGTTTCCGTCGATAGCACACCGACGGTGTAGCCGTTGCCCGTGTTCAGCGTTAGCGTCACCGAGCCGTTGGGTTCGTCCTCGTCGTCGTCCGTGGTGCTGAGCGTCATCGTTGCGCTGCCGCTCGTGGGGATGGTGACGGTCTGAGAGCCGATGGCCGCGCCGTAGTCGCCGCTAGCCGAGACCGTGGTGCTGACCGTCAGCGGCGCAAACGGCGCCGGAGCCGCCACCAGCGTGAATGTCACGTCCTGGCCCTCCTCGCCGCTAGTCGTCCCGCTGATGTTTACCTCCGGCGTCGCCGGGGGCGGCTCGTCGTTGTCCGCCACGTTCACGGGCGCCGAACCCTGCGTGCTGGACACGGTGTAGCCGTCGCCGGCGTCCACAGCCACGCTCACCGAGCCGTTAGGCTCGTCGGTGCTGTCGTCGGTGGTGCCGACGGTCACCGTCGCGCTGCCCGACGTGGGGATGCTCACCGTCCGGGAGCCGGTGCTCGCGCCGAAGTCGCCCACCTGGCCGACCGTCACGTTGACCGTCAGCAGCGCGCTTGGTGCCGGGCTGGCGGTGACGGTGAACTGGGCGTCGCCGCCCTCGGTGACCTCGCTGCCCGCAATGACGCTGATCTCCGGGTGTGTGGGCGGCGGGTCGTCATCATCGGACACCGCCACCGTCGCCACGCCCGCTTCCCATGACTTCACGTAGCCGTTGCCTTGGTCCAAGGTGGCCATGACTGCCCCGTCGGCTTCATGCATGTCGTCGTCACTAGTGGCGACGGTCAACGTGTAACTGCCGCCGGTGGGTATAGTTACCGTCTGCGATCCCGTGGCTGCGCCATAGTCGCCGGTCTGGGACACGGTGACGCTGACGGGCAGGGCGGTCGCCGGCGCCGGGCTGGCGGTTACGGTGAAGCTGGCGTCGCCGCCTTCGGTGATGTCGCCGCCATCGGCAATGCTGATCGTGGGGCCTGGCGAAGGGAGCAGTCCTTGCCGGGCGAGCCGCAGCGCACTGGCCTGCACGTCGGATGCGAGATCGGCGAATTTAGGATTGAGCAACTCGCTTGCTGCCTCCGGCAGGAGAGTGGCGCGCTGGTCCTGGTTGAGCTGGTCCCAACGCTGCTGCGCCAGGGACTCCAGTTCGTCGTTGGTCACGGTGAAACGCAGGCGCACCGTCGTGCTTCCACCTTGACTGGCCGTCGCCGTGAGATCAATCTCATACACCCCATCGAGATTGGCGTCAGCGGGATGACTATACCGCTGCCAATACATCACGATGAATCCGGAAAGCTGGGCATAGTCAATGAAGTGACTCTTATCAGGTCCGTCGATGAATATAGTCAGATCACCGCTGACGTCAGCGGTATCAGTGTTCAGGTGATAGATTATTCCATCAGGCACCTTGTGGTTGAGGTCAAAGAGCAGTGTTGGGGGGCGTGGATCGTCGTCCTTGATGGTGACCCGGGCTTTGCCCAACCCATCAATGCCGTAGCCGCTGTCAGAGACAATCTGGACGGTGACATCGCTCGGGGCCGCCCAAACCCCGTCGTTGGCGGTCGGGAGCGATATGGAAGCGGTCGCGCTGTTGGCCGGGAAGGTAGCTGTCGTGGGTGCGGCGCCCTGAAGCCGGCTGCCGGAATCGTTGACCGTGATGTTTACCGAGAGCGACTGCTCCAGGACGCTGCCCGAGCGGGAAAAGTTGAAAACGACCGGTGATCCTTCCGTGACCGTCCCCGCTGCGCTGCTCACCCCGATTCTCGTCTGGTCGTCATCGGTGACCGTGGCGGATGCCGAGCCGGGCGTCCCGATGACGTAGCGGTCGTTGGCGGCTATGCTGACGGTCACCACACTCGCACGTTCGTCTTCCTCATCATCGTCCATCGGGACGGTGATGGCGGCGCTGGTCTGATTGCCGGGGATCGTCACGGCGGCCGGGTTGCTAGGCCGCAGCATCGCCCGGGTTTCGCTCCAAGACAGCTCAACTGTGAGTGGCGTTGACTGGATGCCGCCGCTGCGCGTCGCGGTCAGCTCCAGCGTCCCGTCCTCGGTGACCGAGGCAGAACCGATGGCAACGGTTACCTTGGGTTTCGGCAGCACCAGCGGCTCGGGGAAGATCCAGGGACGCGCTTGCTTGATGGCGAGTTTGTTGGCCGCCGTAACCTTGAACTCAATCTCGATGGCGAAGTCTTCACCGTCTTCGATGCCGTAGAGCGTCTTGAAATGATTGTGGATAGTTTCAAGGTTGCTGCGCAGTTGGACCATCTGGGAGTCGCTCATCAGCAGCGCGTCTGGAAGGGCCAGGTTGGAACGGGCCAGGATCGTGGCCTTGCCGGTGGTTCCCAGCAGCAGTTGCTCGGGCTGGGAATTGGCCTCCGGGTTGGTGACCAGGTCCTCGCCCTTCTGTGAATTGACGTAGTAAGCATCGTCCTGGAAGGTGATGGGGTCATAGCTGACCGCAACGCCGTTGACGGTTTCGTCGGAGTAGTTGGGATGCACCAGTACGCCCATGACTACGGTGGTGTGGTCAACCCGATGGAAGTCCCGTTCCAGGAAGGCACGGTAGTTCCACAGGCTGGCCCAGACTTGCTTGATGGACTTGTCGATGCCTTCTTCGGTCGTCTCGTCCGGGTCCTGGGTCTTGGACGAATACAGACCGGCTCCGCTGAAGGAGGGCAGGTCTTCGTTATTGGTGCTGGAACGATAGCGCAGGGACTGGCCATCCGGGTATTGGGCGTGTAGATTCTCCAGCGCCGTGATGATCCAGTCTGGCGACTCGGCGCCCTTGATGGCCTTGCGTAGGTCATCCAGCATCTCCTCCTGGATATCGGCATCGGTCTGGAAGTGCGAGTGGGCCAGCATGGCCGCCACCGCCTCGGCCAGCGTGGTTTCCGCAGGAAGGGTAATTTTCTCCTCATCCGGGGCCTTCTTCTTGCCCAGAATGGTTTCCTTGCCCACCGTTGCCTGCTTCATGAACTCGTCGTAGAAGTAGAAGGGAACGGCGAACCCGACGGGGGTAGTGCCGTCGGGCAAGGCCAACTTGGTCAGCTCGGCCACATTGGCCGTCTTGACGCCGAAGGCGGTCCAGTCAGCGAAGCTCACGTTGTCCAGAGAGGTAATCGTCTTTTTCGTCAAGTCGCTCTGGAGGGTCTGAGTGTTTTTGGGACGCAGGCTTTCGAAATGCTTGTCCACATCCGCCTTCGTGGCCTCGCGAATCGTGTAGCCGTCAGCGGTCACGGCGTAGTAGACGTACTTGTCGAGCAGGGCAGTGATGGATTCCTCCGTCAATGCGTCTCGAATGAAGGCATTGGGCAGGTTGTTCTGGATGGCGCGCAGGTTGACGTGGGACAGCGGGGTCTGCGGGACGGTCGTGATGGTGCCGGCCACGCGGGGCAGATCGTTGGGCAGAGCCTCATAGATGGCGATGTCAAAGGGGCTGGGGCGTTCGCCTTCTTCCATCAACCGCAGGCGACCGTACCCCTCGCCCTGGTTCATCGGAATGTAGACGATGTCGCCCATGATGTCCGCTTGCGTCAGCACTTTGACCCTGGAAGCGTCAAACTTGCTCTTGCGCAGGTTGTAATTGTTAACTTGTATGTCCGTTGTGGGGTAGTAAAACAGGTTGTTCTTGAGCACCGGCATGGAAGCCGCCAGGACCTCGTTGTACTTTTGTACATCCTGGAATTCGCCGGGATCGAGCCCGTCAAAACTGAAGCGATAGATGCCCAACGACCCGTCCGGGGCCGGTACGTTGGGGTGGTACACGATCGATCCCCTGGTGTAAACCCAATCAGACGAGACTCCAGTGGCGTTATGAAAAGTGCCGTGACTTACGCCGAGACTCGAATTGATGAAATGCAAGGCCGGTTCGTCGGTTTGCGCCTTGGCAATGACGTAATTGACCCACTCCAGGTTCCCGAGATGGTCAAGGTCTCCACCCTTCCAATCTCCGCGCAGCGACAAATTCTGGAACGCCGACAGAGAGTCAATCGCGACTGCTCCGTGAGCCTTCCCAACTTTCCGGCCCGGGTTGACGGGATTGTAGGCTCCCAAGTCCGCCAGCTCGGTGAGGTCGTCAAAGCAATCGCCGTCCACGTTTCCAGGCTGCGCGACCGAGTACTTCTCCACGCGATAGCGGTCGGCCGGCAATGGCGACAGGTTGTCGGCGAGGGTCGTCGTGCTGTCCTCTCCCAGTGTAACGGATATCGGGAGAGTGGAAGTTGAACTAAAGACGGGACCCGTTGTTTTCCGTACAAGGTTGTTAGTCTTAACGTAAAGCACAAAGTAGTCGGCGGTGGTTGACGTTACCGTAATGGGGACGCTGGTCACCTCAACCTCGACCGGAGTGGGCGCGACGTAGCCATCCTCGCAAGGGCCGGGGGGAGGTTTGTTCGCCGAAGCGTCTTGAGGAAGCAGGGAGGCGGCAGCCAGCACTCCCAACACCACTATCAGGAGCCACCGCGTGGGCAGACGGCTATGGAACAATCGGATTTGAAATGGAGGGAACAGGAGGAAGGGGAAATGACTGTTCAGTCGTCTGCGCATGGGAATTGGCCTCCGGCGTTATGCTGTCGCCTACTCAAAATGCCTCAGTCGATCCACAGTGACCAAGCGGCGCGACGGACGAGATTGAAGACAGCAGATAGTAGTTGCATATGCAACCTTATGAGATACATTCTATTACCAATGCGATCTTATTGCAAGCACTGCTTGCCCTTCGCGACTCGATACCGTTTTCCGTGACTGGTAGAATGATTCAGATAAATCATCCGGGCCACCCACAAAACAGTCGGCGCCCTCACTGGATCACACCCAATTGCTGTTGGGAGTTGGAGCGCTCCCTGGGGCCGTGGCCCGTCATATGCGCGGACGGCAGTGGGTAAGGACACGCAGACCAGAATGAAGGACACCGAAACCCGGCAGAAGGCTGCCGGTTGACGTGAATCGAGAAGAGAAGGAGAGGTTCGTGGGCGAGCACAGGCCAACGGAAGCCGGAGAGCCGAATCCGCAGGAGCTGCTGGGCAGTCTGCCGCTGAGGCTCAGTGATTTGGGGCAGTTGGTGAGAAACCTCATTGAACAGGAACTGGCCAGCCGGGAAATCTCTCTCCTCGAATTGCGGGTCCTAGCCATCTGCGCGATGCACCCTGGAATCACTGCCGTCGGAGTCTCCGGCATAGTCGAGTCGGGCGCGTACACTATTAGCCGGGTGGTGCAGTCCCTGTTTCAGAAGGGACTGCTGTCCAGACGCCGGTCCAGAAACGATCGTCGGGAGGTGAGGCTCCGTGCGACTCGCGATGGGCTGGCATTGCTCAGGGAGTGCCAATCTCAACTAGAGCATCCCTTGGCCGAGCTCCTGCGACCCCTGAGTGAGACTCAGGAGCGC
Organism: Chloroflexota bacterium; assembly: GCA_009837355.1. Taxonomy (GTDB): domain Bacteria; phylum Chloroflexota; class Dehalococcoidia; order Lucifugimonadales; family UBA3495; genus Bin87. The sequence goes on from VXTR01000086.1 coordinate 5,752, forward strand.
TCCTTGGCGCACATCGTCGAAACCCTGCTCTCCGCCCATCTCTGAGTCCCAGGGCCACTCCGCCCCGGACACGGCGAGATTGGTCAAGGCCCAACTTAAGTGTTCCTGAACGAGATGGAACGGGGAATCTGTGGAAGTTTGCCGATGAGCGATCCCGCCCAAGCCGGCCTTGCGCAAGGGCCACGCTTTTCAAAGCTTATCCGGGCCGGGAAAGCGATGCAGCCAGGGGACGAGGACGTGGGACAGCATGGGAATTATCCCTTGCCCAAATGTAGACAGCCCTGTCCGAATTGCTGTTTAGGGACCTGTCGCTACAGGATGATCATAATCGATTGAAGGCAGTGAGGCCGTTTTCCCGAGTACTCCCGTAAGGCTCTCCACTGCCATCAGATACAGGAAGGCAAAGTTCGCGTGGTGTCACCCCACGTCCCCGAACTATGGCTTGACGGCCAGCGCTTCTCCAAAGGCGAACGCGCCAATGGCTCCGGTGGCATGGTACCAGCGTTCTATTGACTGCTTGAGTGTTTCAAACATACGTGGAGTGGCTGCCCCGTACTGGGTAGCGGGAATCTGGACATCAGGCATGAAAAACCACTGTTCGCTCAGGTCATAGAGCAGTTTCAGCCGCTCGGTACCGGCGAACACTTCGAACGAGGCGGACATCCGGATGTTGGCGAATCCGGCCTGGTCAAGGTGTTCGGCCAACTCCTTGCCCATCTGCGGGTGCCCATCGTCGGCCTCGAGAGTGTCGGCGAAGATGGCATATGCCTGAGACGCGGGATGTGGGTCCGGGTCCGGATAAGTCATGAACAAGTCCATGATCATCTCACGCCAGCCCAGGATGCCGCCGGATTTCAGCACCCGCTTCATTTCATTTAGAGGGGCCTCAGTGTCTGGAATGAAGGCTAGGGTGTCATTGCAATGGACGACATCGAACGAGCTGTCTTCAAAGGGCAGGTCTCTTAAGTCGGCGACGCTGAATTTCGCGTTGGTCACCCCCCGATCCACAGCCTCCTGTGCGGCCATCTCCACCTGCGAGGGATCTATGTCGATCCCGTGCAGTTCGCCCGGCCTTATCGCCTCGGCCAATCCCGCCGATATCGATCCTGGACCACAGCCCACGTCAAGTACCCGGAGGCCGGGCTTCAGACACGGCATTAGATACCTACAGGTATCTGCCGTGCTCCGCGAAGAGAGAATTCGCAGGTAGGCCTCGGAATATCCCATTATGTAAGAATCGGTCATAGTCGTCGGCTCCCTTCCGGGGCAGCCCGATCCGCGATGCCACCGGACACCTCAACATCCAACGAGTAGGATCTACACAGGAAAACCGGGGGGGGGCTTGGAGGCTGAAAGGGGTAGGTATGGGGTTTTAAGGGGGCGCATGATGGGTAATCTCCAAGTTGCACTTGGGTTCCGGACCTATCTCAGCCACAATTGACAGGCCTGACCCTGTGGGTCTGCGGGCCATCCTGGCGTGAGCGGCAATTGCCCTAATGATTATCCTCAAATTCGCTGCCCGACGCAAGGGAGTTCCCCGGCGGGTTCGGGTATTTTCACCGGCCTGCCGGTGCGAGGCCGGCGCTGGTATAATGTCCCCAATAGGCAAGCCCATCGCCAACTGAGACCCCAACGCTAGATCCGCCGAGGTTCGGCATGACCACCACCAACACCAGTAGCAAGATTCCCAAGGCCCCTGGCCGTTTCCGGCTGCCCGACATACCCGATCGCGAGCCTGATGAAGTGACTCAATACGACCAATTATTCCACCGGGGCCTGTCCAACGACTTGCGCGTGCATCTGGGGAATTACGAGAGCACCCTAGTGGGCGCCGACCACTGGATCGCCCCGGACGCCGATTTCGACAAGCGCCGAGCGCGGTATCCCGACCTGCTGGTGGCCTTTGGCGTGGACCCGGAGATATACCGGGAGAACAACGGGTACGTGGTGTCGGAGCAGGGGAAGGCGCCGGACTGGGTGCTGGAGGTGGCGTCGGAGAGTACGGGGGAGAATGACGTAGGAGATAAGCGGGAGTATTACCAGACGCTGGGCATCCCAGAGTACTGGCGTTTTGACGAGACGGGGGAGCACCACGGGACCAAGCTGGCCGGGGACGTGCTGGTGGACGGCCGTTACCAACCTATGGAGATAGAGGAACTGGCAGGCGGGGTGTTGCAGGGGTACAGCCGGGCACTGGGGCTGTACCTGCGCTGGGAGGAAGGACGGCTGGTTTTGCACGACCCGGCAACAAGTGCCCCCATTGCCACGCTGGAGAGCGAGGGCCAGGCGCGCCTGCTCGAACAGGAAGGCCGCGTTCAGGCTGAGGCCCGCGCCGACACCGCCGAGGCTCGCAACCGGGAGTTGGAGGAAGAGTTGCGCCGGCTGCGGGGCGATTAGGGGATAGCGAACGGAGGAGGCGGCGGCAGCCTTGAACCCTTGTCCTGTAGGAGAATGACTCCAGTGCCGCCGCCCGAATTGCGCTCCCCTGCGCCGCTAATCGGAAATCTGCGCCGGCTGTTTGAGCATGGCGGAGCAGCCCCTCTTGTCCACCAGGTGGTTCACCGACACCCGCCCGTGGCTGTCATAGCCGCTGGTGTAGGCGAACTGGACCTCGGCTCCCCAGGGCACCTTGCCACCCACGCGGATGGTCCCGTCGCCGGGCCTGCCATTGCTCCTTGGCCCGCCGGCTCCCTTGATCACCACGCCGTTGCGCCCGCCCTTCTTCCAGGCCATGACCTTCAACTCCACCGGAGCCACCAACTCCGCCGCAGACGGCGCGAATAATACCTCGTGGAGCCGCCGCAGCAAGTCCCCGGACGGGGTGCGCTTGCCGTTCATCACCTGGGAGAGCATCCCGATGCTGATGCCTGCCCGCCGGGCCGTCTCGTTCTGGCTCCAGCCGTGGGCGTCCATGCGCTCCCACAGGACGTTGGGGTCAATGGCGGGGCTCTGGGCGACCTCAACCTTCACCGGAGCGTCCAGCACCGTCTCCATGCGGGCCTGGGCGGCCGGGCTGAGATTGCGCTGGCCCCGCGACACCTGGGTTACGTAGCCATAGGTCAGTCCCGCCCGGTCCGCCACCTGCCGCAGGGTCATGCCTCGTTCCCGGGCCCGCTCCCGCAGGTAGGTGCTCTCGCCACCACGGACCACGCCGCCCTGGCGGTGGACGACGCCCTGGGGAGGGACCCAGCCCAGGACGGCCTCGATCCTGCCGCGCATGAAGGGGGTGAGGTTCTTCCTGCCCCGGGCGACCTGGGACAGGTGGGAGGGACCGACGCCCATGAGGGCGGCCAGTTCCTTGATGTTGAGGCTACACTCCCTGGCGGCCACGGACAGGTGGGACTCGGCCCGGCCAGTGTCGGCGCCGGATTCGACTGTGGCGGTGGTGGTGGTATCCTCGCTGTAGTTGGCGCGGGTTGCGTTGTCGTCGCCGTTGGTCTGGACGTTGGGTTCGGTGTTGTAGTTGACGGTGTTCGTGGTGTTGGCCTTCATGTCGTTTCCTCCGAGAGGCGGAAAGCGGGGCCGGCCCGAATGGACCGACCCCGCTCTCCGGTTCAAGATGCGGGTCGTTGGGTGCGGTCCATTCGCCGCTGTGGTGTCCGCCGGTGGCGAAACACGAAGAGCGGGGCCGCCTCCCCGCAGATGGGAGAGACGGCCCCGCTCGTAGGCGCCTATTCGGTTGTCAGGGGCGGCCCACGCAGCCGCCCCGGTTGCCGCCGCGCCACGCTTGGGGTGGCGGGCCTTGGGTAGTTACCGCCGGTTCAGCGGTTGCTTCAAGCGGCCTTGGACGGCAGGGAACTCACGATGGTCGTTGTTGCTGTGGATCACCTCCTGGATGTTCTTGTGCTGGTAGTCGTCGCAGCTGTCGCTGACGTTCTGCTGATTGCCGGCCCGGTTGCCGACGCCAGCGACAACGCTGGCACTTGGCCCGGCTCCTGCCATTCGTGGCACCATATTGGAGATGGCGCCGTTGCCTGTCCGGGCCACCCGGCGCGAGACGCAATGCGCCCACGGTGGTGTTCGGCGGGTCAAACCAGCCCGTGCAGAAGGCGCATCGCGTCCAGGGCCGGCGTCGCTACTCAGAGCGCTGGCGCAAGCACAGTACGGCCAGGGCTGGATTTGGCGGAAACTGGCGGGTGGGGATTGGGCGAACGCACGCGGGCAGGCCGCCGGTCGCGCCAGTGGCAACCGTGCTGCGTCAGAGGCCGTCCGGTCCGGGTCAATTACGACTGGCCGGGGCAAGTGGAGGCAGCGTCGGTGTCTGCCTTGGTTGGGCAGCCGCTCCGCAGCGTGATAGAGCGTGCCGGAGCTTGCTATCTGCTCCAGCGGCAGGGTGAAGGTAGGGCGAAGGGCGTCAGCCGCTCCGCAAATGTAGCCGGATGATGGTAATCTCCGGGATGCCGTTTTGTTTCGGTTTATCACCTCCTTGACGCTGTGGTTGTTGACGTTGACCAGGACAGCTTTGCCCCGGCCGGGTTTGGGTTCCGGCTGGGGTACCGCGAGCGGAACCCGCAGACTCCACAGCCTGGGTTGGGAACGGAGCGGGATCAATCGCTCCAGACCCTTCGCCCGTTGGCAGGAGCGATCAACTCCGATCAGCGGACGGGTGTCCAGCAACCGGGAGGGATCAGCTCCCAACCGCTGAACGGTGTCCGGCGGAAGAAGGACTTGAACACTCCAGCCGCCGGACTGCCCAACGGGAGGAGGGCTTGACACTCCAACCCGTTGGACGAGGCCGGGGAAGAAGGGATTGAGCACTCCAACCACCGGCCCGCGCTGCTTGCGGAGGACTTGAACACTCCGGGTCGGCAGCATTCCCTCGTGGGCCGGCCTTGCGGCAAAGCCCGGGCTGAGGGAGGGACCCCCAGGTTTCTATGGCGGGAAACCTGGAAAAGCCTGACAACATAGATATTGTCGGCCTTCTCGACGGCCCTGGATAGGCCGTGCGCGCCCCACCGGGCAAGTGTTAACCGGATTGGAACCGGCCCTTTCGGGGCGGATACCTACCTGCGCCACAGCCGCAACGGCAGCGCCAGCGCCCGGAGCGGCCACCGCAACCGTTCCCGCCGCCTCCGGGCCCGGCGGGTCTCCGCCAGGGTGGTGCTTCGCCAGTTGGTGTGGTTGTTGCGGTCCAGGCCCGTGAGGGGATAGTCCTGAGGGGGCAGGGTCAGGCCATGGTCCTCCAGGAGGGCCAGTTCCACGGTCATGAGCCGCTCCTCCTCCCGCAGCCAGTCTAGGCCCTTGCCCCGGTGGGGGTGGCGCTGCCGCAGCACCCGCCACTCCTGGATCAAGGGCCAGGCGTCGCCGAAGACCTGCTCGTCGTCAGCGGCGGGTTCCAGGGTGGCCAGTTCGGGGAACTCGCGGCGCGGCCGGCGCGGCGGTGAAGGCGGCTGGCTCGAACTGACGGCAGGCGTTGCGCTCGGCGGAGCCTTCGCGCTTTCCACTTTCGCCAGCCTTGCCTCGATGCTCCGCAAAGCCTGTCCGTGCGCCGCAACCTCGCCCTGGACGGCGGCCAGGCCCACGTCGGTCTCCCCGGCCAGTTCCTCCACCCTTTCCAGCCGTTCGGCCAACAGGTCGTTGCGCTGCCGCTGTTCCTGGGCCGGCGACCCGGCCCCGTCAAGAAGCGCCCGGTCCAGGGCCACCCGCATCCGCCGGGCGAGCTGGCCGCTCTCCAGGCTGGCGGTGAGGGTGCGGTGGTCCACGTCCAGGTCCGCCGCCGCCTGGCGCGGTCCCTTGTCGCGCACCAGCTCGTCCAGCAGGGCCATCAGCCGCAGGTGGTGCAGGTCCTCGATGCTCTCGCTCCGGTGGATGCCCGGCGTCTCCGTCGTCATGTTCCCGCCTCCCCATACAAAAATGTTCGTTTCAGGTAGGACGATTGCACGCGGCCTTCGATTTCCCCTCGGACAAAAATGCACGTTTCAGGTAGGCGATATGTACCCGGAGCTTGGAACGGGTCCTTACGAAAACCGTTAACAGGAAACGTCCGGTAGGGGGCCGATTTCCCCCGATTGCAGGTTCAATACGTCCCGACTTGCATATCTGCCACTGGACGCGACTCATGTACACCCCAATGACACCATGAGAGGGGCCGTTTGCGTAAGGCCCGGCGCGCCCCCGCAGGATGGTGGGGGCGCGCGCGAGGTTATGCGGAGGAAGTTGTTCGTTCACACTCTACGGCAGTGGCGGAGCGTCTCCGGCACGCCTTCAACCAACGAGGGGCGGAAGCAGACAAGGAGACCGGTGACCATGCTGAATGCCGTTTTCACCGGAGCGACCACCGAGCCGGCATCGCCGGCGCCGTCCGGCCCCAGGGTTTGCCCGGCGGGGTTCATGAGCCGGCGGGGAAGGCCAGGGGAAGCGCTGGGCAGAGGAACGCGGCCAGCCACCACACCACGACGCGCTCGGCGCCGGGGCCGCAGAACACGGAGGAACATGACGAAATCGAATCAGGGGAACCGGTACCGGCGAAGGTCGAGCCGAGGGAATCAACCCGCCGGGCAACGGGGTAAGCGAACTGACGCCGAGCCGCCAGAGCGGCAGCATAGACCCGATTACTCGCCCCAGCAGCGGGAGCAGGTCCGGGAGGGTCTGCGCATTCTGGCCCGGCTGATTGCGCGGGCGCACCTGCGGCGGCAGAAAGGGGCGCCGCGACCGGAATGACCGGCGGGTGTTAGAAGAGAGCCGCGGCGCCGGGACGCTTCCACCAACCCAGTCCGAAGCCAAGCCCTTCCAGCAACCACTCAACCGCCGTGGGCAGCTTCAGCGTCACGAGCAAGAGCAAGACGCCCAGCGAGACGGCGTTGAGCGCCAGGTCAAAGGCGACGCCCCCATGCCATCTATAGCGCAGAACTCAGAATTGAACCACAGCCTTCCGGTGAAGCCTCCCTGTGCGGCGATTGCCAACCGCGAGAGCAGGATGATGTCCCGCATCGACGTGGACGCCGGAGGAGCGGGGCTCAACTCCGTGATCCGCGTCACGCAACGGGTGGCGTTGGTCTCCGTTGAAACCTACGCGGGGAGAGCGAGGCTCGATCCCAGGCGAACGGTCCGGGTCGGGGACGGACCCGCCAGCTTTCGTTCGGGAAAGGCTGGAAAAACCGTAAACTGCGTTGATTATCGCCGGCGCCCGCGTCGCAGGGAACGGATTTAGCAAGCGCCTGGTCCGTCCCGCCGGAGATCGCTTGCTCAGCGCTTGCTGGCCGCTCGCCGCCGACATCTCTAACGTAACCGTGAGCCACCACGCCGCGCGGCCGGCCCCGGCGCTGACGGCAGCCATGTCCGCTAATTCCACCACGCCCCCAGCTCGAGCGCCCGGCGCAGCCAGCGCAGGATGAACCGCCGGGCCAACGACTTCCTGGTGTTCGCCAAGGCCTTCCACAGTCTCCGCCCTGCCCGCCTTTTCGACCAATTCCCGCAGGAGCCTCCGCAGCGCGAACTCCCGCAAGCCCCTGGCGTCGCCCATCCCTTCGTCCTGGGCATCCATCGCGCTTTGCTCCTTCACGTTCAACCTGCTGGCCGGCATGTCCTTTAGGGAGTTGTCCGGTAGGCGGGAATACGGCCCGGTCAACGAACCGCTCGCCCTGATGGGGCTGGGCGTTCACTGCCCAAAAGAGCCTGTCTCAAAAGTCGGGATGCCGGTTGGGGTGTAGACTGTGA